>CALEKY010000180.1 GCA_937902995.1 uncultured Sinobacteraceae bacterium | reverse complement strand
AGCCCCACGCCCCGAGCGTGCGCGACGCGGATGCATTACTCTGGGCGGGTTTGTCCATTCCGGAGGACGGTGTGAAAGATTTCGTGCTACCCACGGTGGTCGCCCTGGGATCGGGATTGCTCATCGGTGCGGAACGCGAGCGATCCAAAGGCACCGGTCCGCAGCGCGAGATCGCAGGCGTACGCACGTTTACACTCGCGAGCCTGCTCGGCGTCTTCGGCGCCCTGTCGGAGAGCGTGGCCTTGATGGTCGTATTCGCGCTCCTGATAGGAGGGATCGTCATCGCGGGCTACATCCAAACGCGCTCGGACGACCCGGGCATCACGACGGAAGTGGCGTTGCTGGCTGCCTTCGCGATCGGTGTGCTGAGCGCAGAACGACCTGAATACAGCGGCGCCGCGGCCGTGCTCGTCACCGTACTGCTCGCCTCGAGACCGTGGCTGCACGACATCGTGAAGAGCCGCATCACCGACCGCGAGATGCACGACGGCTTGTTGCTGCTCGCGGCCGCGCTGATCGTACTGCCCATGCTGCCGGACCGGACGATCGATCCCTGGCAGGTCTTCAACCCCAGCAAGATGTGGATCGTCGTCGTGCTCGTTATGGCGATCAACGCGCTCGGCTACGTGGGACTGAGGCTGTGGGGTCCGACGAAAGGTCTGATTCTCGCGAGCGTGCTCGGCGGATTGGTCTCGAGCGTGGCGACCCACGGCGCCATGGGTCAACGCAGCAAAGCCAACGCCGAATTGACCGCAAGCGCTGCAGCGGCGGCGACGTTCTCCTCGGTTACGACGGCGGTGTCCCTGTTGGCCGTGGTGAGCGCGGCCTCACCGGCGTTAGCCTGGAGTCTCGCTCCGGCATGTGCGGCGGCTGCGCTTGCTGCCGGTGTCTGCGGTGCCCTGTTCCTGTGGCACGCCAAGCGCCCGGAACCCGAGGATATCGAGCTTGGGCATCCTGTGAGCTTGAAAGCAGCGTTGTTGTTTGCGGCCGTTGTGACCGCCGTGCTGATCATCTCGGCCTTGCTGTCGCGCTGGCTCGGCCCCGGAGCGGCGATCGCGAGCGTTGCCCTGTCGGGTTTCGCCGATGCGCACTCGGGCTCGATCTCCGCTGCAATGCTGCACCGTAATCAGGCGCTCGAGTCCTTTGCGGCGCAAATCGCCGTGCTGCTTGCCTTCAGCGCGAATGCAGTCACGAAAGCGGTCGTGAGCTTCGTCGCCGGCACGCGGGCATTCGGCTTACGGATTCTGGTCGGCGTGTTCGCTTCGGTCGGCGCGGCATGGACCGTGTGGGCGATCGCCGCTCGTGCAATGAGCAGCGGATCGCCCTGATCGGCGCTCAGCGCTGCGCTTTCACTTGCGCACGGAAGCGATGCAGCGTCCACTCCGTGTAGCCGTTCGGCTCTTTCACGCCGTTGAAGATCAGCGCACGAGCGGCTTGGAACGCGAGGCTCGCATCCGGATTCTTGGCCATCGGCCGATAAAGCGGATCGCCGGCATTCTGCGCATCGACCTTTGCAGCCATTCTCAGCAGCGCATCGTCGACCTGCTCCGGCGTGCAGATGCCGTGCAGGAGCCAGTTCGCGATGTGCTGCGAGGAAATGCGCAGCGTCGCGCGGTCTTCCATCAAGCCGATGTCGTTGATGTCCGGCACCTTCGAGCAACCGATGCCTTGATCCACCCAGCGCACCACGTACCCGAGAATGCCTTGGGTGTTGTTGTCGAGCTCCTCGCGAATCTCTTTCTCGGACCACTTCGCGCCGACGTGCACCGGAATCGTAAGGAGCTTGTCGAGCCCCGGCGTCGGACGATTCGCCAATTCCTTCTGACGCGCGAACACGTCGACCTGGTGATAGTGCAATGCATGCAGCGTCGCCGCGGTCGGGCTCGGCACCCACGCCGTCGTTGCGCCCGCCTGAGGATGCGCGATCTTTTGCGCCACCATATCCGCCATACGATCCGGCGCGGCCCACATGCCTTTGCCGATTTGACCGACGCCGGCCAGTCCGCACGCGAGACCGATGTTCACGTTGCGATCCTCGTAGGCTTTGATCCACTCAGAGGACTTCATGTCGCCCTTGCGGATCATCGGACCGGCGTGCATCGACGTGTGGATTTCATCGCCGGTCCTATCGAGGAAGCCGGTATTGATGAAGACGATGCGGTCCTTCACCGACTCGATGCACGCGGCGAGATTCGCCGAAGTGCGCCGCTCTTCGTCCATCAAACCGACCTTCAACGTATGGCGCGGCAATCCGAGAATGTCCTCGACCGCATCGAAGACACGATTGGCGAAGTTCGCTTCCTTCGGCCCGTGCATCTTCGGCTTGACGATGTAGATCGAGCCCGTGCGGCTGTTGCGGAAGCGGCCGAGCCCTTTGAGATCGTGCATGCCGATCAGCGAAGTCACCAGCGCATCGAGCAACCCTTCCGGCGCTTCGGAACCGTCGGGCAAACGCACGGCCGGCGTCGTCATGTGATGACCCACATTGCGCACGAACAGCAGCGAGCGGCCCGGCAATGTGAACGGTTTGCCGGACGGATCGAGCCATTCGCGGTCGCCCTCGAGCTTGCGCGTCATCATGCGGCCGTTCTTCTCGAACGTCGCTTCGAGCGTGCCTCGCAACAAGCCGAGCCAATTCGAATAGCCAGCCGTCTTGTCCTCGGCATCGACAGCGGCGACGGAATCTTCGAGATCGATGATCGTGGTCAGCGCCGCTTCGAGAATCACATCGGCGATACCGGCCGGATCGCCGCTGCCGATCGGATGCTTGCGGTCGATCTTGAGCTCGATGCCGAGACCGTTGTGCCGGAACAAGATGCCGCTCGGATTCTCGGGATCGCCGCGATAGCCGGCGAAGACTTCCGGCGATTTGAGCGCAGGCGAAAGTGCACCATTGACGACTCGATAGCCCGTGACATCCGCGTGCTTGCCGCTCGCGAGAGGCACGGCTTCATCGAGAAATGCTTTCGCGCGTGCGATCACTTGCGCGCCGCGCTCAGGATCGTAACCGCCCGGCTTTGCGGTGCCCGGCAATGCGTCGGTTCCGTACAGCGCATCGTACAAGCTACCCCAACGTGCATTCGCCGCATTGAGCACGAAACGATCGTTCAGCGCCGGCACGACGAGCTGCGGGCCAGCCATCTTCGCGACTTCGTCGTCGACGTTTTGGCTACCGACCTTGAACGGTGCCGGCTCGGGAACGAGGTAACCGATCTCGCGCAGGAATGATTGATACGCCTGCATGTCTTTCGGCACGCCGGGCTGCTGCTGATGCCATTCGTCGATCTTCGCCTGCAGGCGATCTCGTTCAGCGAGCAATTCGCGATTCTCGGGTACGAACTTCGCAAACAACTCCGCCAATCCGTTCCAGAAGCGCTCCGGCGTGATGCCTGTGCCCGGCAATGCCTTCTGCTCGATGAACGCGGCAAGCGAAGCCGCAACCGAAAGACCAGCGCGCGTTTGCATGTCAGTCATGATCGTCGTGAATCCCAGGGTTTTTCGTGCGGGGCGGCATAGTACCGTGTCGCCCGCGCGATCCCCAAGCCTTCGAGCAGCGTTCACTCACAACTGACGGATACAAGTGTCTGCAGATTCCGTTCTGCAGCGCACTCCTCGTCGGTCAGCACCTCACATATATATGTATGACGATTCCGCGGTGCGCCCGGCTTTGCGGCGGCGCCACGAGCGGAAGTCCTCAGTTCTCGAGCCCTGGAATCGGCATCAACGGCATCACCTCTACCGCTTCACCCGGAAAGATCGTGAAGTGCGGATGATTTACGAACAACCTCGCCGCTGCTTCGTGAGATTCCGCCTCGACGATGGTGTAGCCGGCGATCGCATTTGCGATATCCGAAATGCCGTCATTCGATATTCGTTTCGTCTTACCGACCGGGCAGCCTGGATCGACGATCGCCGCCTTGTGAGTCTCTCCCCAGGCGATCCAAGCCCGGATGCCAGCCTGCTCGCGTTCCTTGCGCTGCGCTTCGTCCATCGCCTCCCACTTGGACATTTCGGGAGAGGTCCTCGACCCGGTGAAGATTGCGAGAAACTTCGGCATGTGATGCTCCTTTGGCTGCTCGTCCGCCTCCGCGAGGCATTTCAAGGACGCGAGACGGCACCTCGATCCGACATTGTGTCCACTCCCATTCGACCGAGCACGACGCGCGACGGAACACATGCCGGATGCTCGGATTTAGTGTTGACCCGAACGCGAATGGAGGAGCGCAGCCATGACGAAAATCAGTCGAGCGAAGGTGGTCATTCTTGCCACGCACGGTTTCGAGCAATCGGAGCTCCTGGTTCCGTTACAAAAGCTGCGCGAAGCAGGCGCGCACGTGGACGTCGTTTCGCCCGAGCGCGGCGAAATCCGCGGGTGGAAGGAAAAGGACTGGGGAGAGAGCGTCAAAGTCGATAAACCTCTCTCGGAGGCGAACGCCGATGACTACGACGCCATCGTTCTTCCAGGCGGTCAAATCAATCCGGACTTACTGCGCATCAACACCGAAGCACTCCAGTTCATTCGCGCATTTCTCGACAGCGGAAAGATCGTCGCCGCGATCTGCCATGCGCCTTGGTTGCTCGTCGAGCTCGATGCCGTACGCGGCCGCGAAGTGACTTCGTACAAATCGATCAAGACCGACGTCATCAACGCAGGCGGCAAGTGGGTGGACCGCGAGGTCGCAACCGACGGCGGCATCATCACGAGCCGCAACCCGAACGACCTCGACGCCTTCTGCGCCAAGATCATCGAAGAGATCGAGGAAGGCAGTCACGTGCGTCAACGCGCAGCGCGCACTGCAAAGGGCGAACGGCGGCCCACCGCGCATTGAGCGTAGTCGGGGCGTGATTCGTGATCCGTCGCGCAACGCGCGGAACTCCCCTCGCCGGATTGTTCTAGCTCTCCCCTGCGCTCGATGTATTCATGCGTCCTGCGCAGGGGATCGAGGCGTTCGTGCAGTATGTACGCGCGGCATGCATGAATATCTCGGGGCCGAATCACGACCGCATCCCTTCTTCCCTCCTTCCCTCCTTCCCTCCTTCCCTTTTCCCTTTTCCCTTTTCCCTCTCCCCACTCCCCTTTCCCTTTCCCCCCGCCTCAAAGACAATGCGCGGCTCCCGCATTCATCCCCTACTCGTCGATGACGATCGAGGACGCCAAACCCGCGCCTAAGGCTACGCGCAAAGAATGGATCGGGCTCGCGGTGATCGCGGTGCCCTGCCTGCTCTATTCGATGGATCTGAACGTCCTGAACCTTGCCATTCCGCATCTCACGGCGGACTTGGCACCGAGCGCGACGCAGCTTCTGTGGATTGTCGATATCTACGGGTTTCTGCTCGCTGGCTTCCTGATCACGATGGGCACGCTCGGGGATCGCATCGGACGGCGCCGACTATTGATGATCGGGGCAGCGGCATTCGGCGTTGCATCGGTGCTCGCCGCGTTCTCGACGAGCGCCACAATGCTGATCGTCGCGCGCGCGATTCTCGGGGTCGCGGCAGCGACGCTGGCGCCCTCGACACTCTCCTTGATCCGCAACATGTTCCTGGATGCGAGGGAACGCACGATGGCGATCGGCATCTGGGCCGGCTGTTTCTCCGCGGGAGGAATCGCGGGACCGATTCTCGGCGGCCTGCTGCTCGAGCACTTCTGGTGGGGCTCCGTATTCTTGATTGCCGTTCCACTGATGGTGCTGCTCTTGATTCTGGCGCCCCTGCTGCTGCCGGAGTATCGAGACCCGAGCGCCGGACGCCTCGATCTCGTGAGCGCAGTTCTCGCGACGACCGCAGTACTCTCGATGATCTTCGGGATGAAGCACATCGCCGTTTACGGCCCTCATGTGCCGGCGATCATCTCGATCCTCACGAGTCTCGGCCTCGGTACGTTGTTCGTCCGCAGACAACTGCGCGCCGCCGATCCGATGATCGATTTGCGATTGTTTCGATCGCGGGTATTCAGCACTGCCTTGTGTATCAACATCGTTTCGGTGTTTGCAGCCTTCGGCTCGTTCCTCATCATCACTCAATATCTGCAGCTCGTCGTCGGTCTCGGTCCGCTCGAAACCGGGCTCTGGTTGATTCCGACGGGCTTCATCTTCATGGCAGGCTCGTTGATTGCACCGATCCTCGTACGCCGCTTTGCGCCGGCAACGATCTTCACCGTCGGCTTCATCGTGACGGCAGTCGGATATGGCGTTTTGAGTCAGGCGGGTGCAACCGGCGATCTAGGGATCGTCGTATTCGGTTTCATGCTGTTTTGCGTGGGCATCGCGCCCATGGGAACCCTGACGACGGATCTCGTCATGTCCGACGTTCCGCCGGAACGCGCGGGCGCTGCTTCGGGCATTTCGGAAACCAGCTTCGAGTTCGGCGCCGCGCTCGGCGTGGCCGTGCTCGGCAGCATCGTGAGCGCAATGTATCGAAGCGTGATGGGCGACGTCGATCTTCCAGGCATGCCTCCCGAAGCGATCACGGCAGCACGCGAAACCTTGGGCGCAGCCGTCGAGGTTGCCGAATCGCTCGAAGTGCCGTTGCGCGCTTCGCTGCTCGACGCAGCGCGCAGCGCATTCACTGAATCCATGAAGGCCGCCGCGGCCACCAGCTGTGTTTTGAGCGTGGGCGCGGCGATTCTGTGCCGGAGACTGAAGAAGGAAGGCTGAAGCCGACGGCGAGCCGCCGGTTTCGAGTTGCTAGGTCGAAAGTTGACAGCAGCGCCGCTGCGCTCCTCTTCAACTATCCATATCAATTATCAACTGATCTAGGCCACATCGACGCATCGATCGCTGCCCTATACGCATGCCAGCTTGCGTGGCCGATGAGGGGCATGAGAACGATGAATCCGATGAACAGCGTTGCGAATCCGATGAGGACGGACGCAACGATCAACAGCGCCCAGACGAGCATCGTGCGTTTGTTGCGCAAGGTGGCGTTGATGCTCGTGACGACTGCGGTAATGGCATCGGTGCGGCGATCGAGCAGCATCGGCAACGAGAACGCCGTGGCGGCGAAAACGATGGATGCGAAGATCGCGCCGACGCAGCTGCCGATGGCGAGGAACGGCAAGAGCTCCCGCCAGGTCGGCAGACCGGTCTGCGGACGGAAAACATTCATCAAAGTGGCTGCACGCGCCCACACGAGCAACACGATCAAGAGACAAATGCCGAGCACGAGCGTGTCGCGTATGTGAGTGCGCGCTTGGCGCAGGCTGTACGACAGCGTCGGTTTACGACCGATCTCGAGCTGATAGCTGATGGAATACAGCCCCATCGCCAACCATGGGCCGATGAACACGAATCCGGTCGCAAGACCCAAGTAAAGCGCGATCAGTCCCGATCGCCACGTCAGAAGCGCAATCGCCGCGCTCAGCACGGCGATCAATACGCCGTAGAGCAAGCTCAGTCCTGGCGCCGCCCGCATATCCCGCCATGCGCGCGCCAACCATTCGAACGGCGCAGCGATCGGCAGCTCGTTGCACGGTGCGACGAACGGCAACTCTTCCGTCGGCGTTTGCGATCCAGTGGCGGCACTCATGGCTTCCCCATCGGACGTTATGAGCCGCGAACCCCTTCATCGGCGAGTCTAGCGCCTTATGTTGCATGAGTGCTCCGGTTTGTTTACGTAGTTCTCCGCAGTTGCGAACCGGACAGCGCGCATCGGAGCGTAGCCGGCACGCGGCTACTCATCCTCCCGCCTGCTCGACGTCTGGATCAGGCGCCGCCCGTGTGGGCGCCCCTTACTCCATGTGGCCTTTGCCTTATTAAAGGAGTCGGCGCATCCATGCAGACTCCGCCCCATGAATATGCCGATTCCCAAAAGCGCCGAGCTCACCTTCGATCCGGACCTAATCCGCCGGTACGAGGGCAACGGTCCACGCTACACGTCCTACCCGACGGCCGTGCACTTCCACACCGGCTTCGACATCGGCGCCTATCGGAAAGCGGCGCTGTTGAGCAACGAAACGGCTACGCCGCTCTCGCTCTACATCCACGTGCCGTTTTGCGCGAGCCCTTGCTTCTATTGCGGCTGCACCCGAGTCATCACACGCAGCACGACCGAGGGGGACCGCTACGTCTCAGCGCTCTGCACGGAGATCGAATTGCAGGCGGCGCTGTTCTCGCGCGAACGCCGCGTCGAGCAGATCCACTTCGGTGGTGGCACACCGACGTTCTTGAAGCTGCCTCAGATCGAGACGATCCTGGAGCGTATCGATCGGGAGTTCTCTCTTGCACCGGCCGCCGAGCGGGAATCCTCGATCGAGATCGATCCGCGAACCGTCGACAGCTCCGTAATCGCCGGGCTTGCGAGCCTCGGCTTCAATCGCATCAGTCTCGGTATCCAGGATTTCGACCCGGACGTGCAGGCCGCCGTGAACCGTCTGCAGACCGTCGAGCAAACACGCGCCATCGTTGAGACTGCGCGGCGCCACGGGATCGAAGCGATCAACTTCGACCTGATCTACGGCCTGCCGCGGCAGACGCCCGCCAGCTTCGCGAAGACGCTCGATACCGTCATCGAGCTTCGGCCGACTCGGGTTGCGGCCTACGGTTACGCTCACCTGCCGAAAATGTTCAAAGCACAACGCCGCATCGACGCGATGCAATTGCCGAGCTCGGCAGACCGCTTGGAGCTCTTGCAGCTGACGATCGAGCGGCTCACGAACGCCGGCTATTACTACATCGGCATGGATCATTTCGCCTTGCCGGAAGATCCGCTCGCACAAGCGCTCGTCGAAGGCCGACTGCATCGCAACTTCCAGGGCTATTCCTCGCAACCGGACTGCGACCTGATCGGCCTCGGCGTCAGCTCGATCGGGAAGATCGGCTCGTCGTACGCGCAGAACACCAAGCTCTTACGCGACTATTACGAGCGCATCGGACGTCACCAGCTCGCGATCACGCGCGGGCTCACATTGACGAGCAACGACCGCGTGCGCCGCGATGTCATCCATGCATTGATGTGCCGCGGCGTCGTGGAGCTCGCGGCGATCGAGCGCGAGCATTGCATCGATTTCCGCGAATACTTCGCTCCTGAGCTCGAGCGCCTCAAACAACTCGAACGCGACGGCCTGCTCGAAATCACGGACAGTGCGCTGCGCGTGACCCCGCGCGGCCGGCTGCTCGTGCGTAACGTGGCGATGGTGTTCGATGCGTACCTGAATCCGCAGGCGACGCCGACGTATTCGAAAGTGATCTAGAGGGCTTGGGACTTGGGGGTGGGGCTCGGGGCTTTGCAAAAGTGCGGACCCGAGACTTCAGCGTACGACGAAGACCTGCCTTCATTCGTGCAAGGCATAGCTGCTTGCCAGTGGCGTTGAGCTTTCCGGCCCCATGCCCCACGCCCCAAGCCCCGAGCCCTTTGACTGACTTGGATCAGAGCGCATTCGCGCCGACTCGTCCAAAGTCGCGGCCATGACCGCTTCCTACGCTTTCGACGCCGACATTGTCCGGAAATACGACATTCCGGGCCCGCGCTATACCTCGTACCCGCCTGCGCCGCAGTTTTCTGGCGAGTTCACCGAACAGACGCTGCGAGACCACATCCGGCGCAGCAATGCCGAGCCCATTCCGCGGCGGTTGTCGCTCTACCTGCACATTCCCTATTGCTTCAGTCCTTGCTTCTACTGCGGTTGCAACCGCGTCATTACTCGCGATCGGACCAAGGGTCGTCACTACATGGAGCGGCTCGTCCGCGAGATTGAAGCCGTCGGCGCGCTGTTCGATCGCGATCGCGAAGTCGTGCAGCTGCACATGGGCGGCGGTACGCCGAACTTCTTGCGGCCGGACGAGTTGCAGGAGATTCTGGAGAGTATCGACAGTCACTTTCGCGTCAGCCTCTCCGACACACGCGATTTTTCCATCGAGATCGACCCACGCTTCATCGACCCTGCCGACATCGCTGCTTATGCGCACCTCGGCTTCAACCGAGCGAGCCTCGGCGTTCAAGATTTCGACCCCGAGGTTCAACGAGCGGTCAATCGCGTTCAGAGCGTCGAGCAGACGCTCGCCGTCATCGACGCATGCCGCCTGCGCCGCTTTCGATCCGTCAACGTCGATCTCATCTACGGATTGCCGATGCAAACGCTGGCCGGATTCGAGCGCACGCTCGACATCGTGCTCAAAGTCCGGCCCGATCGGCTTGCCATCTACAGCTACGCGCACCTGCCGGAGCTGTTCAAGGCCCAGCGCCAGATCGATCCGAGCACGCTGCCGACACCGGAAACGAAACTCGAGCTCTTGAGCCTGGCGATCGAACGCCTTTCGGCCGCGGGCTACGAATACATCGGCATGGATCATTTCGCCCTACCCGAGGATCCGCTCGCGCTCGCGCAGGCGAACGGCACGCTCCATCGCAATTTCATGGGGTACACGACCCATGCGGATTGCGACCTGGTCGGCCTCGGCGTGAGCGCGATCGGGCACATCGGCGATTGCTACAGTCAGAACGCGCGGGACTTGCCGACGTGGGAAGCCAGCCTCGACTGCGGACGGCTGCCGGTGTGGCGGGGATTGGAGCTCGATTTCGACGATCTCCTGCGTAGCGAGCTCATCGAACAGCTCATGTGCTTCGGTCGCATCGACATCGCCTCGCTCGAACGCCGCTACGAGATCGATTTCCAAAGCTATTTCGCCGGCGAGCTGCAGCAGCTGCAACCGCTGATCGACGACGGTCTCGCAATCGCGGATAACCGTACCATCTGCGCCACTTCTCGTGGCCGGCTGCTGTTGCGTATCATCGCCATGTGTTTCGACCGATATCTCCACAGCGCGCCACCCGGCGTGTCCCGCTATTCGCGCGCGATCTGACGATTGCCGCGCACGGGTGCGCACGGATGAAACCATGAGCGCACCGCGCGGCCGCATGCCTCCGCGTCCGTACACCGACGACGGAGACGAGTTGCATTTCTGTACGACGTGCGCCTTTTCTTCGGCCTGTCTGTCGAGCGGCTACGACAAGGCGCATCTGCGCGAGCTGCACGTCC
>CALEKY010000179.1 GCA_937902995.1 uncultured Sinobacteraceae bacterium | reverse complement strand
TTCGGTTTCCGGCGGCTTCTCGTACACCGGAATGCCCATGTCGTTGATCATGTTTACGATATCTTCGATCTGCTCCGGATCGACGATCTCGCTCGGCAGGTGATCGTTGACTTCTACATAAGTCAAATAGCCCTGCTCCTTGCCCCGGGCGATCAAAAGCTTCAGCTGCGATTGACGCTCGTCGGCGATTTGCGCCGACTCCTTTTTCACTGCCAAGGTTTTGCTCAAAGTGTGGCCCTCACGGCTAGAGTTGCGGCGGGCTGAAAAAGACCGCGCAGTATAAATAGATCTCGAATCCGCTGCTAGGTTCGCTGCATAGCGGCACCGGTCCTGGCAGCAGCTTTTGTCAAAAAGCTCTGCAGTTCCGCCCTCTCGGCGTCAGTCAAACCCTCACGGGATTTCTTGCGCACCAGCTCCTCGACACGCCGTTCCACGCGCTCCGGCAGGAGCTGGTTGAGTGCGTCCTCCAATTCGCGGACTGCACCGTCGGCGTCGACCGGGTATTCGGCTCGGGCGAGCTTCGCGAGAGGCTCGTAATCGGGCCTGCCGCGCCACCGTTCAAGCAGCGCAGCCGTATGCGGGCACGGATTCTCCTGCAGATCGTTCAGCAGCTCGACGAGCAGCGGAATGCCGGGCCGGTCGATCTCTGTGAGCTCTTCGGGCGCGATCCGTACATCAGGAGCAATGCTCGGGTGGTGCACGAGGATCCGAATCGCTTGCCGGACGAGACTGCCTCGGCCGCTGGAGGCCGGGAGGGGCGGCTTCGGCCGGTGTACGGGCTCGGGCGTTTTGGGCGCCGAGCGTGCGGAATCCTTGTTCAACGCGGATGTCAGCCGTTTCGGATCGAGACGGACGATCTTCGCGACCTCTTCGGCGAGCAGTTCGCGATAGACACCTTCGGGAATACGTTCGAGCAGCGGACGCGCCAGTTCGGCAAGCCGTGCCCGGCCGTCGACGGTGTTGACGTCCACTTGCGAGCTCAGGTGCGCCAAGAAGTACTCCGAGAGCGGGATGGCTCGATCGAGCCGCGCTTCGAAGGCTTCGCGACCTTCCTCGCCGACGAGCGAATCGGGATCGTGCCCCTCGGGCAGGAACAGGAACTTGATCTGCCGCCCGTCGCGCACTTGGCTCAACGAATTCTCGAGCGCACGCCATGCGGCCGCCCGGCCGGCGCGATCGCCGTCGAAACAGAAAACCAGCTCATTGCAGACACGGAAGACCCGGGTCAGATGCTCCGGAGTCGTGGCGGTGCCGAGAGTCGCGACGGCATAGGTAATGCCAGCTTGGTGAAGGCGGACCACATCCATATAGCCTTCAACGATCAACAGGCGGTTTAGGGTTCGTGACGCCTGTCGCACTTCGTAAAGGCCGTAGAGCTCGCGACCCTTGTGGAAGACCTCGGTTTCCGGAGAGTTCAGATATTTGGGCTCGCCCTTGTCGAGTACTCGGCCGCCGAAACCGATCGTGCGTCCGCGCGCATCCCGGATCGGGAACATCACGCGATCGCGGAAACGGTCGTAGTAACCGTCGCGACTGTCGCGTTCGATGATCAATCCGGCCTGCAACAAGGACTGTCGGTCCTTGTCGGTCTGGCCGAGCGAGCGGGTCAGGAAATCCCATGTGTCCGGCGCATAGCCCAAGCCGAAGCGCGCAGCCGTCTCGCCCGTGATTCCGCGCGATTTGAAGTAACTCTTGGCGCGCTCCGAGGCCTTGAGCTCCTTGCGATAGAGCTCTGCGGCCTTCTCGAGCACTGCGAACAACGGCTCGGTCGGCGTGACTGGACGCGACAGCGCCTGAACCTCGCGCGGCACATCCAGCCCGAGACGCGCAGCCAGCTCTTCGATCGCTTCGGGAAAGCTCAAGTGATCGTGCTCCATCAGAAAGCCGATCACGGTGCCGTGCGCGCCGCAGCCGAAGCAGTGATAGAACTGCTTGTCGGGCACCACGGTGAACGATGGCGTCTTCTCGCCGTGGAAGGGACAGCAGGCCTTGTATTCCTTGCCGTGCTTCTTGAGCGGGACGCGGCTCGCGATCACTTCGACGATGTCGGCCCGTGCGACCAACTCATCGATGAAGTGTTGAGGGATGCGGCCGGCCATGAGAGGTGCGTAGCGTTCGAGACGGCAAATCCTGGTGTGTTCGCCAGCGACGCTTCGCCGCGGACGCCAAGCGCTCGCGCGAATGCGCGCGTAAGCATATTCCCCGCCAGGGGCAGCGCAAGCGCGCAAAAAACGCGCCGAAACCGTAATTCGGCGGGCACTTCAGCATCTCGTCAATTGCCGGGCGCGTGGAGCCGACGTTCACCTAAACGCCCGGCAGACCGTACGTCAGGAAGGCGGTAAGGCGGCGGATGTAAGAGGGCTTGGGTCGAGGGGCTCGGGGCTTTGGGACCAGAGCGGCGCCGCCGATCGAAGCCGCGCTAGGCGTCGATTGACAGTGGAGAATCGGGAATCGGCAACGAGGGACAGTGAGCCGACAGCACTCCTTCGCTGTCCACTGTCAACTATCAACTATCCGCCGAGTTTCGCTTTGAGCTTCGCGCTCACGGCGCCCATGTCGGCGCGGCCCTGCGCCTTCTGCTTGACGATGGCCATGGCCTTGCCCATGTCCTTGATCGAGCTCGCTCCGGACTGCGCGATCGCTTCGGCGATCAGCGCATCGATCTCGGCCTCGGACAGTTGCTCGGGCAGATAGGACTGGAGCAGCTCGACTTCCTTGGTTTCCTTCGCGACCAGATCGTCGCGTCCGGCGCTTTGGAACTGCGCGATCGACTCCTTGCGCGTTTTGATCATCTTCTCGATCACAGCGAGCACTTGCGCATCGTCGAGCGTGATGCGCTCGTCCACCTCGCGCTGCTTGATGGCCGCCGTGATCATGCGGATCGTGCCGAGGCGCTCCATGTCCTTGGCGCGCATCGCCGCCTTCATGTCTTCATTGATGCGATCTTTCAGACTCATGAGACGGAAGGAGGGAGGGAAGGAGCGGCCAGGGTATTGGGTCCCAGCCGCGTGAACGATCGGATCAATACTGGCGCGGACCGCGGCCCGGCATCATCTCGCGGCTGGCGCGCTTCATGTGGCGCTTGATGGCAGCAGCCTTCTTGCGCTTGCGTTCCTGAGTCGGCTTCTCGTAGAACTCGCGGCGGCGCAATTCGGTCAGAATGCCGGCCTTTTCGCAGGCGCGCTTGAAGCGCCGCAAGGCGGCATCGAAATACTCGTTCTCTCGGACTCGGACGCTCGGCATCGATACCTCTGCAAAAACCTTTCAAAACCCGTCGCTACCCGGACCCGGGACGGGCGGAAGGCGCGAAAGTGTAATGAGGGGCCGAGCGAAAATCAAAAAAATCCCCGGAAATATGCGACATTGGCCAGCCCGGCGGACGGGTCGGGCAAGTAGGCGATTGAATGAAAGTTTTGGGCATCGAAACCTCGTGCGACGAAACGGCGGCGGCCGTGTTCGATGGCAGCGCTGGACTGCTGTCGCACCGGCTGTTCAGCCAGATCGAGATGCACGCACCGTACGGCGGGGTCGTTCCAGAGCTCGCCTCGCGCGACCATGTCCGTAAAGTCCTACCCCTGATCGACGCTGCGCTCAAAGATGCCCAGGTCGATGTCTCGGAAATTCAAGGAATTGCCTACACGGCCGGTCCGGGGCTCGTCGGCGCGCTGCTCGTCGGATCGTCGGTCGCGCGGAGTTTGGCTTACGCCTGGGGTCGTCCCGCGGTGGGTGTCCATCATTTGGAAGGGCATTTGCTCGCGCCGATGCTCGAGCCGAATCCCCCCGAGTTTCCGTTCCTGGCTTTGCTGGTCTCGGGCGGCCACACGCTGCTCGCTGAGGTGCGCGGGGTGGGGCAGTACGAGATCCTGGGAAGCTCGGTGGACGATGCCGCCGGCGAGGCCTTCGATAAGACCGCGAAAGTGTTGGGACTGCCGTATCCGGGCGGTCCTGCGCTCGCGAAGCTTGCCGAATCGGGTCAGCCGGGGCGGTTCAAATTGCCGCGCCCAATGCTGGATCGGCCTGGTCTCGATTTCAGTTTCAGCGGCTTGAAGACGGCGGTCGTGGTCGCGACCCGCGGTGTCACGCTCGACGATGTCGCCCGGGCCGACTTGGCGGCCGAGTTTCAGCAGGCCGTGGTCGATACGCTCGTGGCGAAATGCCGCCGCGCGCTCGAGCAAACCGGCTTGCGCACGCTCGTCGTTGCGGGCGGCGTCGGCGCGAACCGCTCGCTGCGCACCGCGCTCGCCGAGCTCGGCGATGAATTGGGCGTTGCCGTCAGCTACCCCCGGCCTGCGTTCTGCACCGACAATGCCGCGATGATTGCGTACGCCGGATGGTGCCGCTTGTCCTGCGGCGAGCAGGACGGCCTCGCGATCCGCGCGACGGCCCGCTGGCCGCTTGATACATTGCGCGCCCCCGCGATTCGTACGGCGTGAGCGACTCACCACGCGCTACTCACCATTCACTACTCACCACCACTCACTACCCAACACTCACGACTTGCGAGTCACGAGTCACGACCCAGCATGGACAAGATCTTCCTCAGCTCCCTCACCACCGAATGCATCGTCGGCATCTGGGAATGGGAGCGGCGCGTCAAACAGACCGTCATCATCGATCTCGAGATGGCCGCGGACATTCGCAAAGCTGCGGCGAGCGATCGCATCGAAGACACGATCGATTACAAGAAGGTCGCCAAGCGCCTGCTCGCCTATGTCGGCGAATCGCAGTTCCATCTGGTCGAGACGCTGACCGAGAACATCGCGAGGGTCGTGATTACCGAATTCGGCGTGAGCTGGGTGAAAGTGCGCCTCAACAAACAAGGCGCGATTCGCGGTGCGCGCGACGTCGGCATCGAAATCGAGCGGCGCCGCGAAGACTACCTGCCCGACGTGCCGATCGATGCCTGAGGTCTTCGTCGCGGCCGGCAGCAATGTCGAGCCGGTGAAAAACCTGAAGCTCGCGCTCGCCGAGCTCGACGAAAGCTTTGCGCCATTGCGCGTCTCGCCTGCCTATCGCAATCGGGCTGTGGGCTTCGAAGGCGAGGATTTCATCAATCTCGTCGTCGGCTTTTCGACGCAGCTCGATATTCATTCCGTGCGCGCGCGGTTGCAGGAAATCGAAGGACGGTGCGGCCGACCGCGCCATGCGCCGAAATGGGCGCCGCGCTCGATGGATCTTGACATCCTGTTGTACGGCGATGAAGTGCGCGACGAGCCGGACCTCAAATTGCCGCGGCCGGATCTCGTGCGGCGCGCGTACATGCTGAAGCCGATGGCCGATATCGCGCCGAATCTACGTCATCCGACGCTCGGCAAAACGATGCGGGAGTTGTGGTCCGACTTCGAAGGCAAGGACCACACGATGACGGCTGTCGAGCTGTCGAACGACTGAGTTACCAGCCGACGCTGCGGCCGCCATCGACGGCGAGAATCTGACCGGTGACGAACGGCGCGTCGATGGCAAAGAACAAGGCCGTGCGCACAATGTCGTCCGGCGAGCCGCTGCGCTTGAGCAGCGTCTTCGAAACGATTTCGTTCTTCAGGCTTTCGTCGATGCCGCCCTCGGGCCAGAGGATCGGTCCTGGCGAAATGCCGTTCACGCGCACTTCCGGCCCGAGCTCGCGTGCGAGCGAGCGCGTCAGCATCGCAAGACCGGCCTTCGCGGTGCTGTAGACGGTGTGATTGGGCAGCGGGCGTTGCGAGTGAATATCGATCATATTGATGATGAGTCCCTTCGCGGCCTTGAGGTGCGGTGCGGCCGCCTGCGAAAGGAACAGCGGCGCCTGCAGATTCGTCCCGATGAGATCCCGCCAATGTTCGAGCGTGATGGAGCCGAGCGGCGTCGGATAGAACGACGAGGCGTTGTTGATCAGCACGTCCAGTCGGCCGAAAGCGGCGACCGTTTCCTCGACCAGTCCGGGCAGGGCCTGGACGTCGAGCAGATCCGCGTGCAGGACAATGGCAGAATCGGCACGCTCGGCATTCAGCGCCGCTTGTAACGACTGGGCCTCAGCAGACGACCGATGACAATGAATTGCCACCCGCGCGCCCTGCGCATGAAAGCCCTTCACGAGCGCGGCGCCGATCCGCTTTGCAGCGCCGGTGACGAGCACGGTGCGTCCGTCGAGCGGCAGAGTGTTCGATGTGCGCGGCGAAGAGCTCATGTCGGTATGTTCGCCGAACTTGCGGCCGATGCAAATCGACGCGGTCGGACTGTTCTGCAGGACGCTGCGTGCACGGTGGAGTTCACATGACCGCCCTCGATTTGCCGGCGCCAACGCCTGAAGAGGCTGCCCATAGCGCGCGGCTCGTCGATCGCATCCGCGACGAGATCGATGCGCGCGGCGGGTGGATCAGTTTCGAGCGCTTCATGGAAATGGCGCTTTACGAACCGGGCCTCGGCTATTACAGCGCCGGGTCGACGAAGCTCGGGCGCGAAGGCGATTTCGTGACCGCGCCGGAAATCTCGCCGTTGTTCAGCCGCTGCCTCGCGACTCAATGCATCGAAGTCTTGGAGCGGATCGAGGGGGGCGAAATTCTGGAGCTCGGTGCGGGATCCGGTGTGATGGCCTCGGACATTCTGCTCGAGCTCGAACGCCAGGGACATCTGCCGCAGCGCTATTCGATTCTCGAAGTGAGCGCGGATCTGCGCGAGCGTCAGCGCGCAACGATTGCCGAACGTGCGCCGGCGCTACTCGATCGTGTGCAATGGCTCGATGCCTGGCCGCAGGATTGGCGCGGCGTCGTGCTCGCCAACGAAGTGCTCGATGCAATGCCGGTGGAGCGCTTCTGTATCCGCGGCGGACAAGTGAATTCGATGGGCGTCACGTGGCAGCTCGGCCGGCTCGATTGGTCGGAAACGCATGCGAATGCCGAGCTCGAAGCGGCCGTGCGCGCGATCGAGCGAGCAACTGGCGAACCGCTCCCCGATGGCTATTGCTCAGAGCTCAACATGCGTTTGCAGCCATGGATGAAGAGCCTGAGCGAATCGTTGAGCGAAGGCGTCGCGCTCTTCATCGATTACGGCTTGCCGCGCGCGCAGTACTACACGCCTGAGCGAAGCGAGGGCACGTTGCTCTGCCATTACCGCCATCGTTTCCACGACGATCCGCTCATTCTCGTCGGCATTCAGGACATCGGCGCGTGGGTGGATTTCACCGCCGTCGCCGAAGCTGCCTGCGATGCAGGCTTCAGCGTCGCCGGCTTCACGACGCAGGCGCTGTTCTTGATTGGTTGCGGACTCGAACAACATCTCGCCGCGCTCGCCGACGCCGAGCTCATCGACCGTCTTCAACTCGCCCGCCAAACCATGCTCCTCACGTTGCCCGGCGAAATGGGCGAACGCTTCAAAGCCATCGGCCTCACGAAGAATTACGACCACCCGCTGCGTGGGTTTGCGATGAAGGACATGAGCGCGAGTCTGTGAGCGCTCGCGTTCGCGAGCGGCGCACAAACTCGCGCGGCTGAAGGCTGAAAGGCTGAAGATAGAAGCGCACCCGCGCCACCTTGCCTCTTCTTGGACAGAGGCAACGAGAGCGAACGCGTCGCGGTGAGGGGACGCTCGCTGCGCGAGCAACTGACTGTTTCGTCGAGAGGCACGGATCGCCTCGCGCCAGAACGCTCTCGCTGTCAACTATCCACTATCAACTATCAACTAGGTCTTTGCCCCCTCACCCGCACGCTCCGCTCTGCGACCTCTCCCGCCCGGGAGAGGTGGTCGCGAAACCTGCCTCTCCTTGGGGAGGGGCGGCGAGAGCGAATGCGTCGGTGAGGGGATCGCGCGGACGCGCGTCTTCGCTTCAACTATCAACTAGTTTTCAGCGCTTCCGCGATCGCTTGAACGCGCGCCTGCCGAAACTTCTCCGCGATCTGCTCGCCGCTCAATCCCGCGCGCTCTTCCTCCGGCACGCGCGCGCCGCGCGCTACCGCATGGGCGCGCCGCAGCAGCTCCGCTTGCGGATACGCGCGATCCTCGAATCCTTTGCGGCCGCGCGCGTCCGCTTCGCACGCTAGCGCGAATTGCTCGACGCGCTCGGGCCGCCGAAACGCATCCAAATGCTCGAGCAGATTCAGCAACGTGCTCGGCCGCAATTCCTCCGCCTTGTGCATCACCAAGTGATGCTTGCTGACGAGCACGGCCAGATCGCGAAACGCGTTCGGTACGCGCAGCCGCGCGCACAGCTGTTCGATGAGCGGCACGCCGCGATGCTCGTGCGCGACGTGGCGCGGCCATTCCTCTTTCGGCGTCGTGCCTTTACCGAGATCGTGCACCAGCGCGGCGAAGCGCACGATCGGATCGGCGCTCAATCGGCATGCCTGTTCCAACACCATCATCGTGTGCACGCCCGCATCGATCTCCGGATGCCATTGCTCGGGCTGCGGCACGCCGAACAGCGCATCGATCTCGGGAAAGATGACCGCAAGCGCGTTCGCCTCGCGCAACACTTCGAAGAACTTCCAAGGCGCCGGCATCTGCAACGTCTTGTGCAGCTCCTGCCAGACGCGTTCGGGCACGAGCGCATCGAGCTCGCCGCTAGCGGCAATCTGACGCATCAATTCCATCGTCTCGGGCGCCACCTTGAAGCCGAGCGGCGCGAACCGCGCCGCGAAGCGCGCAACGCGCAGCACGCGCACCGGGTCTTCGACGAACGCCGGCGAGACGTGCCGCAGCACGCGATTGCGCAAATCGCGTTCGCCTCCGTACGGATCGACCAGCTGGCCGGTCTCGACGTCCTTCGCGATGGCATTGATCGTGAGATCCCGCCGCTCGAGATCCTGTTCGAGCGTCACATCGGGCGAGAAGCGCGTTTCGAAGCCGTGATAGCCGGGACCGGTCTTGCGCTCCGTCCGCGCGAGCGCGTACTCCTCGTTCGTCTCCGGATGCAGGAACACCGGAAAATCTTTCCCGACCGGCCGAAAGCCGCGATCGAGCAATTCCTGCGGTTCGGCGCCCACGACGACCCAATCGCGCTCGCGCACGGGCAAGCCGAGCAACTCATCGCGAACCGCGCCGCCGACCAGATAGATCTCCATGACGCGAGTCTAGCGCCATCCGAGTTTCCGGACGCGTCGAAGATGACTTGATCGGCGGCGGCAAGCGACCAACACTGGGCGCCACTCGTAACTGCCGATCCGGACCGTGCCGTTCCGACTCTTCTTATTGTTCTTGAGCCTCGTCCCGCTCTCGGGCTGCTACCTGCTGCAAGCCGCGGCGGGGCAGATGGAGATCGTCTCGAAGCGCCGGCCGATCGAGCAAGTCATCACCAACCCGCAAACGCCGGTGCCGCTGAAGCAGCGCCTTGAATATGTATCCGAGGCGCGCGCGTTTGCCGTCGAGGAGCTCGGGCTTCCGGATAACAAGAGCTATCGAAGCTACGCCGATCTCGAACGGCCCTTTGTCGTCTGGAATGTCTTTGCGACCGAAGAATTTTCGGTCGAGCCACGGCGCTGGTGTTTTCCGATTGCGGGCTGTGTCGTGTATCGCGGCTATTTCGCGCAAGAGCGCGCCGAATCCTATGCCCGCCGCTTGCGCTTCCGCGGTTACGACTCGGCCGTCGGCGGCGTTGCCGCGTACTCGACGCTCGGTCATTTCGACGATCCCGTGTTGAACACCATGCTCGTCTGGAACGACGTGCAGCTCGCGGGCACGTTGTTCCATGAGCTTGCACATCAAGTCGTGTACGTGCCCGGCGATTCGGTGTTCAACGAGTCGTTCGCGACGGTTGTCGAAGAGGAAGGTCTCGAGCGCTGGCTCAAGTCGCGCGGCCGCATCGACGACATGCGTGTGTGGTACGCACAGCGCGAGCGCGCGGAGAAGTTCATCGGCCTTTTGCTCTCCGCGCGCGAGCGGCTGCGCAATCTGTATGCGATGGATTTACCGGAAGAAGAGAAGCGTTATCGCAAGCATCTCGAGTTCGGCCGCCTCAAGTTCGAATACGAGCAATTGAAACGCGATTGGAATGGCTACGGCGGCTACGACCGATGGTTCGACCGCGCGCTCAACAACGCGCACTTGGTTTCAGCTGCGACGTACCACGGATGTGTACCGAAGCTTCGCGAGCTCTTGAAAGCACACGACGATGATCTGCCGAAGTTCTACGCTGCCGTTCGCGAGATCGCGGATGGTGGGAAAGAGAAGCGCAAGGAGTTTTGCGGAAGGAACAATGGGCCGGTGTGGGACAGCGAGCGTGACTCGTGACTCGACGGGTCGTTGGTCGTGCGTCGTGAGTAGTGAGTGGTGGTGAGATGCCGACTAGTGATTCTTGATTCGTCAGGAGAGCGGGGCGTTTCGTTCCCTCCCTTGCGTAGCGCAGCGAGGAAGGGGGCAAGAAAGAGTTGATAGTGGATAGTTGACAGCGATGACGCGCGTCCGCGCGCTCCCCTCGCCGCGACGCATTCGCTCTCGCCGCCTCTCTCCCCAAGGAGAGGCAAGTTTCGCGACCACCTCTCCCGGGCGGGAGAGGTCGCAGAGCGGAGCGTGCGGGTGAGGGGGCGAAGAGCTAGTTGATAGTGGATGGTTGACAGCGATGACGCGCTTTCGCGCGCTCCCCTCACCGCGACGCGTTCGCTCTCGCCGCTTCTCCCCAAGGCGAGGCGAATGGAAGCGGGCGTCCGACTGTCGCCTGTGGCCTGTTGCCCGCCTACTCGGCTGCGCATGGCGCAGCCGATTGTTTGCCCTAACCCCCCTCCGCACCGGCGGGGAAGGAATCGAGCGGCGCGAGCGCGCCGCTTCTACCTTCAGCCTTCAGTCTTCAGCCTTCAGTCTTCAACCTCCAGCCTCCAGCCAGGCATCAGCCGATCGGGAACACTATCGTCGAATTCCCCCGCCGAATCGTGATCGCGAACGAGCCGACATCCTTGAGCGCGGTGCGGAGTTGCTCGATGTTGTTCACGCGCACGCGGCCGATGGCGAGAATGATGTCGTTGGCGCGCAGGCCGTTCTGTTGCGCCGGGCTGCCTTCCGCGACATTGCGCACCATGACGCCGCCGTTGTTCTCGGCATTGCCGAGCGTTGCGCCTTCGAGCGCTTGATGAATCTCGCCGCCGCTAGCGCCGGCGCCATCGCGCGAGCCGATCGTGGCGCGCACCGTCATCGGCTTGCCGTCGCGGATCAATCCGACTTCCACGCGCTCGCCGACGCGCAGCATGCCGATCGCATTGCGCGTTTCGGCTGCGTTCGCCACAGCCTTGCCGTTCACGGACGTGATCACATCGCCCGCCTTGATGCCCGCGCGTTCGGCCGGCGAATCCTCGACCACTTGCCCGACGAGCGCGCCCTTGGCGCTCGAGAGCCCGAGGTTCTCCGCGATCGCCGGCGAAATGTTGCTGAGCTGCACACCGAGAATGCCGCGCTTCACTTCGCCGAACTCGATGAGCTGCGTCATCACGGTCTTCACCATGTTCGACGGAATGGCGAAGCCGATGCCGATATTGCCGCCCGTGCGCGAGAAGATCGCGGTGTTGATGCCGACGAGCTCGCCGTGCAGGTTCACGAGCGCGCCGCCCGAGTTGCCGGGATTGATCGACGCATCCGTTTGAATGAAGTCCTCATAGCCGTTCGGATTGATGCCCGAGCGGCCGAGCGCGCTGATGATTCCGGACGTGACCGTGTGCTGCAGTCCGAACGGATTGCCGATCGCGATCACGAAGTCGCCCACTTCGGCCTTGCTCGAATCGGCGAGCGGCATCTCCGACAGGTTCTTCGCATTCACTTTCAGCACGGCCACATCGGACGCCGGATCCTTGCCGACGACTTCCGCCTTGATCTCGCGATCGTCGTGCAGCGTCACCGTGATCTCGGAGGCGTTCTCGATGACGTGCGCGTTCGTGATGATGTAGCCGTTCTCGGCATCGACGATCACGCCCGAGCCCGCGCTTTGAAATTGCCGTTCGCGCGGCACGTCGCCGAAGAAGCGCCGAAACAGCGGATCCGGAATCATCGGATCGCGAACCGTGCCTTTCGTCGCGATGTTCACGACCGCAGGCGCTGTCTTCTTGATGATCGGCGCCAGCGACGGCATGGGCGTGTCTCCCACGCGCTCCGGCAATTGCGCGGCGCCCGCGATGCCAACACAGAGCAATGCGCCGGCGACCAGGCTCACCAAGATCGCGCGCGGAACTCGAATCAGTGATGTCATGTGGAGTCCTGTCGGCAGGTTCGTAATGGAAGTGCCCGGATTTTAGCCTCAAGGCGTATGCCGACCGCGACAACTAAATGAGCGAAAGAGGGGAGGTTCTCACAGGATTCATAGAGGGCTCGGGGCTTGGGACGCGGGGCTCGAGGTCGGACGACTCGCGTCGAGCGCATGAAAACCTCGGGCGCCCACCCAAATTCTTGCGCTTCGCGTCGAATTCCATCGTGCTTCAGACCCGCGTTTGGGCCGGGTCACATAGAGGTCAAATACCCTTCGGCTGCTCAAGCCCAAGTCCCGCGCCCCACGCCCCGAGCCCTCTGCGAAAGCTGTGGAAAACCCGTGCACACCGTGTACATTCCTTGTGGAGCGGCTGACACAAGATCTTGTGCTCTGCGGGGGTCGGGGAAAACCCTCATCCGCGCAAAATATTTGGCCGTTTTTTCCTGCTCGAAATCGCGTAAATCAATGATCTGACGATATTTTTGGAACCACTCGCCCGCGTAACTCGTTTCTTGACGAGCTTCCGTCTGCGAGACTAGATTCACACTGCTGACACAATATGTTGTGTGTCGCGATCACAAGAACCCAAGGCGGATTTCCCAGCGAAATCAAGCCGAAAAAGTCCCAGGATCGCGACGCCTGTGCTGGGTCAGAGGGGACTGTTCGGGCTCCGCATGAAGTACGGACCGCGAACGGAAACATGAATCGGGGGGTTTCCACCACACGCTCACAACCGGGAGTGTCACGTCGGCATGAAAACTGCGATCAAACTTGAGCCCATGGACGTCAACAGCATTCCCTTCCAGGAAGCCTCGCTCGACATCTGGGACAAGAAGTACCGGTTGTGTGCGAAGGACGGCACGCCGATCGACAAGACCATTGACGATACCTACAAGCGTGTCGCGCGTGCGCTCGCCGACGTCGAAGCGTCCGAAAAGCGCGAAGAGTGGTACGAGCAGTTCTTGTGGGCGCTGCGCAAGGGCGTGATCCCGGCGGGCCGCATCGTCTCGAATGCCGGCGCGCAGGAGCACAAGCCTGCGACTTCGACGATCAACTGCACGGTCTCGGGCACGATCCACGACTCGATGGACGACATCCTCGCGAAGGTGCACGAGGCCGGCCTCACGCTGAAAGCCGGCTGCGGCATCGGCTACGAGTTTTCGACGCTGCGTCCGAAAGGCGCATACGTCTCCGGCGCGGGCGCATACACCTCCGGCCCGCTCTCGTTCATGGATATCTACGACAAGATGTGCTTCACC
>CALEKY010000178.1 GCA_937902995.1 uncultured Sinobacteraceae bacterium | reverse complement strand
CTCGCGACCTCAACCTTGGCAAGGTTGCGCTCTACCAACTGAGCTATTCCCGCAGCTTTCGAGGGCGGCGATTTTCATGACCTGAGCACATGCTGTCAAGGCACGCGCTAACGAGATCTCGACTCCATCAAGTCAGGCCATGCCGCCTTTAAGTAAACGACCATGGACCAGAGCGTCAATGCCGCCGCCGCAACCAGGCAGTAAACGCCGATTTCGAACGCAGGGATGAACCATACATCGCTGCGAAACAGCATCAATGACAGCCCTGTCATTTGAAAAATCGTCTTGAGCTTGCCGATGTTCGAGACCGCGACCTTGCCGCGGGCGCCGATCTCGCCCATCCATTCGCGCAGCGCCGAAATGGTGATTTCGCGTCCGACGATGACGGCAGCCGTAATCGTAATGAGGGTCTGCGGCTGGAATTCAATCAAGCGCAGCGGCGGCGAGTCGTGACTGACCAACAAAATCAACGCCGTGGCCACCATGAGCTTGTCGGCCACCGGGTCCAGGAACGCACCCAGGGCCGATGTCTGCCCCAACCGGCGCGCCAGGTAGCCGTCGAGCGAATCGGTAATGGCCGCGAGGATGAACACGATCGCGGCTGCCGGATTGGACCAGCGGTACGGCAGATAGTAAAGGATGACGACCAGCGGGATCATCAAGATCCGCGCCAGGGTCAGAACGTTCGCGATCGGAAACCTCACGACTTCAGCGGCCCCGATGGATCTCATCCGCCCGCATGCAGCGTGTCGTAAATCGACTGCGCCAACTTTCGGCTGATCCCACGGACTTTCTCCAAGTCTTCGATGCCCGCGCGCGCGATCCCCTGCAATCCGCCGAACTGACGCAACAACTCGCGGCGCTTGCGCGGTCCGAGCCCTGGGACGGTTTCGAGCACCGACTCGCGGCGTGCTTTGGCGCGTCGCTGGCGATGACCGGTGATCGCAAATCGATGCGCCTCGTCGCGGATTCTTTGGATCAAGTGCAGAGCAGGCGAATCGGGTTGCAGTATAGTGGGGCTGTCCTGCCCGACCAAGAACAGTCGCTCTTGTCCCGGTCGACGATCGGCACCTTTGGCGACGCCAACGATGCACACGCCTTCGATTTCGAGCTCGCCGAGCACGCGGACGGCTTCGGCAAGCTGCAGCGGACCGCCGTCGATCAACAGCAGATCCGGCAGCGGCACTTCGCCCTTCTTGATGCGCGCATAACGGCGCGTAAGCGCCTGACGCATCGCACCGTAGTCATCTCCGGGCGTGATGCCCTCGATGTTGAAGCGACGATAGTCGGCCTTGATCGGACCTTCCGGACCGAACACGACGCACGAAGCCACCGTTCGCTCGCCCATCGTGTGGCTGATATCGAAACATTCGATCCGTTTCGGCGGATTCGGCAGGTTGAACGCTGCGGCAATGCCTTCGAGCTGTTCCTGCGTGGTCGCCTGCGTCGCACGACGCATCTGCAGCCCAAGCTGCGCATTCGTGCGCGCCATGTCGAGCCAACGCGCACGTACGCCGCGTACCGAGTGCCGGATGCGCACAGCGCGACCCATCTTTTGGCTCAATGTCGCTTCGAGCAGATCCGCATCCTCGATCGACTCGCTGATCAGGATCTCCGCCGGCGCTTCGCGCCCGAGGTAGTACTGGCTCAAAAAGCCGGACAGCAACTCGCCGGCTTCGGCCAACCCGGCCTTCGGAAAGAAGTTGTTGCTGCCCAGGTTGCGTCCGCCGCGAACGAACACGATCGACACGCAGTGCTCGCTGCCCGCAGTTGCGAGCGCGACGGCATCGATGTCGTGCTGAGTGTTGCGCGTGACCGCCTGGCTCGAGTGAATCGCCTTGATGCCGTTGATCTGATCGCGCAATCGGGCTGCACGCTCGAACTGCAGCTCCGCGGCGGCTCGCTCCATGCGTGCACCCAGATCCTCGAGCAATTCCTCGCCCCGCCCTTCGAGCACTTTGATCGCGTCCGCGACGTCTTGTGCGTAATCCTCTTTGGAGATCAGTCCGACGCACGGCCCCGAGCAGCGCTTGATCTGATACTGCAGACACGGCCGCGAACGATTCGCGAAGAACGTGTCGGTGCAAGGCCGGATCAGAAACAACTTTTGGAGCAAGAGCACCGTCTCGCGCGTCGCGCGCGCATTCGGGTACGGCCCGAAGAAGCGCCCGGGAATGTTACGCGGACCGCGATAGAAGCTGAACCGAGGAAAATCGTGGTTCGTGGAGATGTGCAGGTACGGAAAGCTCTTGTCGTCGCGCAAGGCGACGTTGTAGCGCGGCTTGTAGCGCTTGATGAGGTTGTACTCGAGCAGCAGCGCCTCGGTTTCCGAGGACGTTACCGTGACCTCGATGTTCGCAATCTGCGCGACCATGGCCATGGT
The DNA here is from genome assembly GCA_937902995.1 of uncultured Sinobacteraceae bacterium. Classification (GTDB taxonomy): domain Bacteria; phylum Pseudomonadota; class Gammaproteobacteria; order Steroidobacterales; family Steroidobacteraceae; genus Steroidobacter. The sequence continues at coordinate 22,101 of CALEKY010000178.1, read as the reverse complement.
CTTCGCCGATTGCGCCTTGCCCGAGAAATAGCTCGTCAGTCGATTCTTGAGATTGCGCGCCTTGCCGACGTAAAGCACTTCCCCGTCCGCCGCGAGCATGCGATACACACCCGGGCGTTGACTGACATTGGCTAGGAAGAGCTTCGGATCGAAACCGGACATATCACTAAGTTTAAAGGCCAGCGCGCTCGTCAGCGGCGAGCGGCGAGCAGCGCGCGAGCGCGTGCGAACACCGCCTCGAACATCGTCTCGGTCAGCCGCCCCGTCTGGGTGTTGTAACGGCTGCAGTGGTAGGAATCGATGAGCGTCTGGCCTGTCGGCAATTCATGTTCCGCGCCATGCGCGAACTTGAACATCGACGGCTTGAGCCCCAGCGCGCGCAACACGGCTTCGTGGCCGACCGAGCCGAGCGCGAGCAAGACCGTGCCTTGCTTGAAGGTGCGCGTTTCGGCTTTCAAGTATCGGTTGCAGGTCTGAATCTCGATCGGCAAAGGCTTGTTCTGCGGCGGCACGCACTTGACGGAGTTCGTGATGCGGCAGTCGATCAGCCTGAGATCGTCGTCGCGCGAGATCGAGACGGGCTTGTTGGCGAAGCCGAAGCGATACAGCGTGCGATACAAGAGCTCTCCGGCAAAATCGCCTGTGAAAGGCCGACCGCTTGCGTTGGCGCCATGAAACCCGGGCGCAAGCCCGACGATCACCAACCGCGCGTTCGGATCGCCGAACGGCGCGACGGGCGCGTTCCAGTAATCCGGCTCTTCGATGCGGGCGCGCGCGAGAAACTTCGCCAGCCGCGGACACAGCGTGCAGTTGCGATCGAAAATCTCGCCGTCGGATGGCCAAAGCTGGTGACCGCCGTCGGTGGCCGCACGCCCCGAATTCGGCTGAGAGACCGTCCGGCGTGGCGTAATCCGTTTCTTGGTTGCCGTCTTTTGCATCCGACAAGTGTAACGGCGAACGCAAAAGAAAACGGCCCGGCGAGCATCTCGCCGGGCCGCGATCGTCGATCGGGTTCGATCAACCCTTCGTCTGGAACTGCTCTTCTTCCGTCGAGCCCTTCATGGCGGTGACGGACGACTGACCGCCCGTGACCGTCTGAGTCACGTCGTCGAAGTAGCCGGCACCGACTTCTCGCTGGTGCTTCGTCGCAGTGTAGCCGTACTTCTCGGCCGCAAACTCCGCGGTTTGCAGCGCGACGTAAGCGGACATCTGCGTCTCCTTGTAGCCGCGCGCCAGCTCGAACATCGAGTAGTTGAGCGCGTGGAAGCCGGCCAGCGTGATGAACTGGAACTTGTAGCCCATCGCGCCGAGCTCGCGCTGGAACTTCGCGATCGTGGCGTCGTCGAGCTTCGCCTTCCAGTTGAACGACGGCGAGCAGTTGTAAGCCAGGAGCTTGCCAGGGAAGTGCTTGTGAATGCCCTCGGCGAAGCGCTTCGCTTCCTCGAGGTCCGGCTTCGCCGTCTCGCACCAGATCATGTCGGCGTACGGCGCATAGGCCAGACCGCGCGCGATGGCCTGCTCGAGGCCGGCGTTCACGTAGTAGAAGCCTTCGCTCGTGCGCTCCTTCGACTTGATGAACGGACGATCGCGCTCGTCGATGTCGGAGGTCAGCAGATTCGCCGATTCGGCGTCGGTGCGCGCGACCAGAATCGTCGGCACACCGCAGACATCGGCCGCGAGTCGGGCAGCCACGAGCTTGCTGATGGCTTCCGAGGTGGGCACGAGCACCTTGCCGCCCATGTGACCGCACTTCTTCGCCGAAGAGAGCTGATCCTCGAAGTGAACGCCAGCTGCGCCCGCCTCGATCATCGCCTTCATCAGCTCGAACGCGTTCAGCACGCCGCCAAAACCGGCTTCAGCGTCCGCGACGATCGGCTTCAGCCAATCGATCGAGGTGTTGCCCTCGGCGGTATAGATCTGATCGGCGCGCAGCAGCGTGTTGTTGATGCGCTTGACGACCGCGGGGACGGAATTGGCGGGATACAGCGACTGATCCGGATACATTTCGCCGGCGAGGTTCGCATCGCCCGCGACCTGCCAGCCCGACAGATAGATCGCGTCGAGGCCGGCCTTGACTTGCTGCATGGCCTGATTGCCGGTGAGTGCGCCGAGCGCGTTCACGAACGGCTTCTCATTGATGTACTTCCAAAGTTTCTCGGCACCCAGGCGCGCCAACGAATATTCGATGTGCACCGAGCCGCGCAGGCGAACGACATCTTCCGGCTTGTAGCCGCGGACGACGCCCTTCCAGCGGGGGTTGGTTTGCCAGTCTTGGCGCAATTGCTCGGCGGTGAGTTGTGGCATTGATCGAGTCCTCTGCGGTGACTTCAAAAGACAGCTCCAAGAAAGCGAACGGTGAGCGGACAGGCGCCTGCCGAAGTTCCCAGCAGGCGGAACCCGATTCCGCGATTCGCGGGGTCGAACGATACCCTTCAATTTGCCGGACGTAAAATATATCGTTATGCACCGATCAATATTTCTCGTATATGGCACATGGAACTACGTCATCTCCGGTATTTCGTGGCCGTCGCCGAGCATGGGCACGTGACCCGGGCGGCTGAGTCGCTCGGCATCCAGCAGCCCCCGCTGAGCCAACAGATCAAAGCGCTCGAGGAAGAGCTGGGCGTCCAATTGCTCCGGCGTAAGCCTCGCGGTGTCGAGCTGACGGATGCCGGCGCCGCTTTCCTGGAACGGGCGCGGGCCATCTTGGCCGAGGTGGATCGCGCGCTTGCGAGCACGCGGCGAACGGCCCGCGGCGAAGAAGGCCGAGTCGTCGTCGGATTCACGAGCTCCGCGCCCTTCCATCCGTTCGTGCCGCGCGTCATCCGCATGTTTCGCGAAGCGTCGCCTCACGTCTCGCTCGTGCTCGAGGAAAGCGGCAGCCGCGATCTCGTGCAATGGCTCCATGACGAAACGATCGATGCGGCATTCATTCGCTCGCCGGTTGCCGCAGTGGAGGGCCTGTTCGTGCGGCCGTTGCTTCAGGAGCAAATGCTCGTGGCGCTGCCGACCGGTCATCCCCTCGCCGGAAGCAACGAACCGCTCGCCTTGACCGAGCTCGGGAGCCACACGTTCATCCTCTACAAGCGACCTGGCGCGCCGGGCTTGTACGACTCGATCATCGCCGCGTGCCGCGGCGCCGGTTTCAGTCCGCGGGTCGGCCAAGAAGCGCCGCGTATCGTCTCGACACTGAATCTCGTCGCCGCCGGTCTCGGCGTCTCCATCGTTCCTGAGTCGCTCCGGCGACTGCAGATGGACGGCGTCGTGTATCGCGAGCTCGACGACAAGGCCAATCTCGCCGCCCCGTTGATTCTCGCTTGCCGACGCAGCGAGAACTCCGCAGCGGTCGAACGATTCGTCGACGTCGTCCTGCGCAGTGCCGAATCGCTCGATGCGAACGAGCGAGCGCAATGAAAGGCAGACTGCTGCTGTTCAACAAGCCGTTTCGAGTCCTGACGCAATTCACGCCGAAGGACGGCAAAGCCTGTCTGAGCGATTACGTTCGCGCGCCGGGCATGTATCCGGCAGGACGTCTCGACTACGACAGCGAAGGATTGGTGCTGCTGACCGATTGGCCTGCGCTACAAACGCGCATTGCTCATCCGAAATGGAAGGCGCCGAAAACCTACTTCGCACAAGTCGAAGGCATTCCGACACCCGACGCTTTGCAGCGGCTGCGAAACGGAGTGAACTTGAACGACGGCCCCACGCTGCCTGCAGAAGCCGATCTCGTCGACGAACCGAATTGGCTGTGGGAACGCACGCCGCCGATTCGTTTTCGCCAAGCCATTCCGACACAGTGGCTGCGGCTCACCATTCGCGAAGGCCGCAATCGACAAGTGCGACGCATGACCGCTGCCGTCGGCTATCCGACGCTGCGTCTGATCCGCTGGGGCGTCGGCCCGTGGACGCTGGAAGGTTTGAAGCCGGGAGAGTCGCGCGAGGTGCCGGAGAACGAGATCAGGAAGTTCATGTCCGGACAAGCTGTCCGGACGAGGCTGAAGGCTGAAGGCTGAAGAACGCGCGCAGTCGCGCCGTCATTTCCCCTCACCCGCACGCTCCGCTTTGCGCGCCTCTCCCCAAGGAGAGGCGGCTGCGCGCGCATCCGCGCGCTGTCCTCAAGCCCCACGCCCCACGCGCCGAGCCTTTCTCGCCTGCGCGTGCAGATCGGCAATCCGCATTGCCAGCTCCAGCGCCTGCTCTGCATTGAGGCGCGGGTCGACAGTCGAGCGATATGCGCGCGCCAGATCGGCGTCGGTCAAACCGCGCGCACCGCCGGTGCACTCCGTGACGTTTTCGCCGGTGAGCTCGAAATGCACGCCGCCGAGCCATGAACCGAGCTCGCGATGAATGCGGAATGCCGCTTCCACTTCCGCGACGATCTTGTCGAAGCGCCGCGTCTTGAGACCGGAGCTTGCGGTTTCGGTGTTACCGTGCATCGGATCGCACACCCACAGCACGGGGCTGCCCGTTTCGCGTACTGCCTGGATCAGCGGAGGCAGGCGCGCTTCGATGTCCTGCAGACCCATGCGATGAATCAGCACGATGCGTCCGGGCTCGTTGTTCGGATTCAGAACATTGATCAAGCCCTGCAGCCACTCGGCGCTCATCGCAGGACCGACTTTGATACCGATCGGATTGGCGACGCCGCGGAACAGCTCGACGTGTGCACCGTCGAGCGCTGCGGTTCGCATGCCGATCCACGGCATGTGCGTCGACAAGTTGTACCACCGCTTGCGCCGCTCGATGTAGCGCGTCTGCGCTTGCTCGTAGTGCAAGTGCAAGCCCTCGTGGCTTGCGTAGAAATCGACGCGATTCATCTCGTGAATCGGGGTGCCGCTCGTTGCCTCGAAGAAATCGAGCGCATCGGAAATCGAGTGCACGATTTTTTCGTACGCGTCCTTGAGCGGCGAGTGGCGCACGAAATCCAAGTCCCAGTACTCCGGGTGATGCAGATCCGCGAACCCGCCGTCGATCAGCGCGCGGACGAAATTGAGCGTCAATGCCGCACGTTCGTACCCACGCAACAGAAGCTGCGGATCCGGAACCCGATCTTCGGGCGTGAAGCCGGGTCGATTCACGATGTCGCCCCGGTAGCTCGGCAGCGTCACGCCGTTGCGCGTTTCGGTTTCGGCCGAACGCGGCTTTGCATACTGTCCGGCCATGCGACCGATGCGCACGACGGGCTTCTTCAAGCCGTGGACGAGCACGAGACTCATCTGCAGCAGGATCTTGAGCTTCTTGGCGATGCTGTCCGACTGACAGTCCTCGAAACTTTCGGCGCAATCTCCGCCTTGCAGCACGAAGCGCTCCCCGCGCTGGGCAGCCGCAATTTGTTCTTTGAGCGCCTCGACTTCCCAGGAAACGACCAGAGGCGGCAAGCGCGCAAGCTGCGCGACCACTGCCTCCAAAGCGGCTTTGTCCGGGTAGACGGGTTGCTGCTGAGCCGACTTGGTCTGCCAGCTCGCTGGATGCCATTCCGTAAGGGTGAGATCGCGAGTCATAGGCGCGCGATCGTAGCACCGGCTGCGTAGGCATTGCATACACAAACCGCACTGAATTTACACCTGCATCGCAGGGGGCTTAAATGACCCTTCCTTTCGGAGCGCACGCGCATGCACAGAGTGCTCATTCTCGGCGCCGGCAAGATCGGCGCGCTCATCTCGGGGTTGCTCGCGGAGTCCGGATCCTACGAGGTGCACCTGGGCGACGTCAGTCCGACCGCCGCGAGAGACGTCGTCAATGCGCATGGACTGCCTCATTTGCACGCGCACACGGTCGACGCGACGAATCGTGAGGCGCTCGATGCGCACTTGGCGCGTCATCCGGTCGACGCGGTGATCTCGAGCCTGCCGTTCTACTGCAATGTTGCGGTCGCCGAGGCGGCCCGCCGAGCCGGGATTCATTACTTCGATCTGACCGAAGACGTGGAAGTCACGCGGGCCGTGCGACAGATCGCCAACGGCGCCGATCAGGCGTTCGTGCCTCAGTGCGGCCTTGCTCCGGGTTTCATTTCCATTGCCGCGAACGAGCTGATCAAGCACTTCGACGAGCTGCGCACGGTGAAGCTGCGCGTCGGCGCCCTGCCCCAGCATCCGAACAACGTTCTGAAGTATTCGCTCACCTGGTCCACCGAAGGCCTGATCAACGAGTACGGCAATCCATGCGAGGCCATCGTCGACGGACGGCGCATCGAAGTCGCGCCGCTCGAAGGACTCGAAGAGATCGAAATCGACGGCACGCTGTACGAAGCCTTCAATACTTCGGGGGGTCTCGGCTCGCTCGCCGAAACCTACGGCGAACGTGTTCAGAACATGGACTACAAGACGATGCGGTATCCGGGGCACTGCTCGCAGATGCGCCTGCTCATGAACGATCTGAAGCTCAATCACGATCGCACCACGTTGAAGCGCATCCTCGAGAACGCCGTACCGCAGACCTTGCAGGATGTCGTCGTCATCTATGTCGCCGTCACGGGCACACAGGACGGCGAGCTGCGCGAAGAAAACTATGTGAACAAGGTGTATCCGCAAGTGATTGCAGGCCGTCTTTGGTCGGCGATCCAAGTCACGACGGCCTCGGGCATTTGCGCGGTCGTCGATCTCGTCCTGCAAGGCGGCGGCCGCTATCGGGGTTTCGTGCGTCAGGAAGATTTCTCGTTGACCGACGTGCTCGACAACCGTTTCGGCAAGCACTACGCGGAAGGCGGCGGCAAAGAGGTCTCCGCAAACCTCATCGTCAGCGGCCGCACCGGACACCAGCGGAGGAAGACATGAATTCTTCAGTCATTGCGCTCGAGCTCGGCGAGCTCTATTCGGGATGCTGGTGCGCGAACGGCGGGTGGTTGAACGATTCGGCCGGACCGATTCTCGAATCGATCAATCCCGCGACCGGAGAGCTGCTCGGACGCGTGCGCACGGCGACGGTTACCGACTACGAACGCATCATGACCGCGGCACGCGAGGCGTTTCTGCGGTGGCGCACCGTGCCCGCGCCGAAGCGCGGCGAAATCGTTCGGGCAATCGGTCAGGAGCTGCGCGCCCACAAAGATGCACTCGGGACGCTCGTGACGCTCGAAACCGGCAAGATCAAAGCCGAAGGCGACGGCGAGGTTCAGGAGATGATCGACATCGCCGATTTCGCTGTCGGTCAATCGCGGATGCTTTATGGCAAGACGATGCACTCGGAGCGTCCGCAGCATCGCATGTACGAGCAATGGCATCCGCTCGGCGTCGTCGGAATCATCAGTGCGTTCAATTTCCCCGTGGCGGTGTGGTCGTGGAATGCGCTGCTCGCTCTGGTCTGCGGCGATGTGTGCGTGTGGAAGCCGTCGCCGAAAGCACCGTTGTGCGCGATCGCCGTTCAGCGTCTCGTCAATCGTGTGCTCGAAGCGTACGGCCACCCGGGCGTCCTGCAATTGTTCGTGACTGCCGACAATGCCCTGGCCGAGCGCTTCGTCGACGATCGGCGCGTGGATCTCGTTTCCTTCACCGGGTCCACGGAAGTCGGACGCAAAGTCGCGCAACGAGTGGCCGCGCGGCTCGGCAAAAGCCTGCTCGAGCTCGGCGGCAACAACGCCATCATCGTCGATGAATTTGCGGACCTCGATCTCGCAGTGCCGGCAATCGTGTTCGGCGCCGTCGGCACTGCAGGTCAGCGCTGCACGACGACGCGCCGCGTCATCGTCCATCGGTCGCGTACCCAGGAGCTCGCGGATCGACTCGTGCGCGCGTATTCGCAAGTTCGTATCGGCAATCCCATGGAACGCACGACGCTCATGGGTCCGCTCATCGATGCCGCCGCCGTCGAACGCTACGTCGCCGCCGTCGAACGAGCGAAACAAGCAGGCGGCACCATCCTGTCCGGCGGTAAGTCGTTACCCGGCCCTGGGTACTTCGTCGAACCGACGATCATCCGCGCCAAGCCGGATTGGGATGTCGTGCGTACGGAAACCTTTGCCCCAATCCTGTACCTGATCGAATACGACACGCTCGATGAAGCCATCGAGATTCACAACGATGTCGCCCACGGTTTGTCTTCCGCAATCTTCACGACGAACCTGCAACATGCCGAGCGATTCCTGTCCGCGACGGGCAGCGATTGCGGCATCGCCAACGTGAACATCGGCACGTCGGGCGCCGAGATCGGCGGCGCGTTTGGCGGCGAGAAAGACACCGGCGGCGGCCGCGAATCCGGCTCCGACGCCTGGCAGGCCTACATGCGCCGTCAAACGAACACGATCAATTGGAGCCGGGATTTGCCGTTGGCGCAGGGGATAGATTTCAGAGTCTCGGCGTAGAGGGCTCGGGGCGTAGGACTTGCGGCTCGTAGCTCGTTTGACGAAGAGCACGCTGGCCTCTTCCTCGATCTCATTCGCGTTACGGCTTCCTCTTGTGGAAGCCGAAGACGTTCTGCCGCCAATGCCCCACAGCCCCAAGCCCCGAGCCCTGTCGCGCGCTACCCTCTTGCTTCCTTCCTCGCCATCTCCAGCTGCTCTGCCAACCTTTTCTCCGAAACGCTGACGGCGGTCTTCAGGTCTTGCGCGAACAGCGAGACGCGGAACTCTTCGATCATCCATTGCAGGCGAGCGAATTCGGGACGGGCGTCCTCTTTGCGAACACTTGCGGAAAGCTGTTTCAGTGCGCTCACGAATGGCGCGAGCTTCGCCATCAGTTGCACGTCCTTCTGTACGTTTCCCGGAGCGCGGTCCAAGCGCCGATTCAGCGCTTTCAAGTAGCGCACAGCATGCGGCCACAGGAGCTGCGGAACGTCGGCGGGGAAATTCTTCGGCAGCAGCACCTGCAACTGGCCCGACACGTCGTCGACGAGCGGTTTGAAGCTCGTGTGCGTGAGTCGCGCAAGCTTTTCGCGAGCCGCTCTTGCCTCCCGTAGGACTTCGATTCCGTGAACGCAGACTCGATCGACGATGGACCCGAACTCGGCACGCCCGCGATCGAGCATGGCGTAAAACTCATCTCGCGTGCGCGGTAACGGAGAATCGCCAGGAAGAAAGCATTCGGCAAAGACTCGTTCTGCCAACCCGACCGGTAGTGGCTTGTCCGTCCCGAACCCTTGCCCAAGCAGCACGAGCTCGCGTGTATCGGAGAATCGCTTGCGGGCGTACTTGTACTGTTCCGGCAAAGCGAGCATCGCCAACCGCAGAACGCCCTCGCGCAAGAGCACGTCCGCTGCCGACCGATGCTTCGCTTCCGCAAGCTCGACGCCGTCGCCGCAATCGCGCAGCGTCGGATACACCGTGAAACGCAAACCGCCGCGCTCGACGACTTTCTCGGTGGGAATCGCATCGAAATCCCAGCTTCGATAGCGTTTGGTTTCCGACACACGCGCGTGCGAGGCAGCAGATGCAGGACGATCGCGAAGCACGCGACGCAATGCCGTAAGGTCCCTGCCCTGCGCAATCTGCCGGCCCTGCAAGTCGATCACGCGAGTGTTCATACGCAAGTGATCCGGCAACGGCAGTTCAGCGATCGTTTGTGGTTCGACCTCGACACCGATCGTGCGCGTGAGCCACGCAGCCATTGCCGTCGGAAAACCCAGGTCAGTCTGCAGCTCACGCAAGGCTCGCTCGGCAAACGTAGGGACCGGCACGACCGCCTTGCGCCATTGCTTGGGTAACGCGCGAAGCACGGCAGTGACTTTCTCGCGCCGCCATCCCGGCACGAGCCAGGCAAGCTGCGCAGCCGACAGCTCCGGCACGAGCGGTTCGGGCACGGTCAGCGTCACGCCGTCATCTGGCGCACCAGGTTCGAACCGATAGATCAACGGCAGCCGGTTACCGGCGATCGTGAGCGAATCCGGATAGCTGGCGGCATCGATGTCGCTGATGTCGCGTCGGACGAGATCCGCCTGTGTCATGTGCAGAACCGTCCCATCGCGTCCTTGCGGCGATTTCATCCAGCGCTGCAATGTGGCGATCGAGTTCACATCCGGCGGCAATCGCGACAGATAGAAATCCACCATCGCCTGTTCGTCGACGAGAATGTCGCGCCGGCGGATCTTCGCTTCGAGCGCTTCGATCGACTCGCGCAGCGCACGATTCGCGTCGAGAAACCGTGCGCGGAAGGTCGTATCGCCTTCGACGAGCGCTTCGCGCACGAAGATCGTGCGTGCCTGCTCCGGATCGACCGAGCCGAAATTCACGCGTCTTCGCGAGCTCAGCGTGAGCCCGTACAACGACGTCGATTCGTACGCGGCAACATAGCCGCGTTCGCGCACCCAATGCGGTTCGCTGTAGGAGCGTTTGATCAAATGCGCACCGGCGGCTTCGATCCATTGCGGCTCGACCGCGGCAACTATGCGCGCATACAACCGCGTCGTCTCGGTGAGGCTCGCCGCCACGACCCATTTCGGCGGACGCGACGCGAGCGGCGTGCCGGGCGCAATAACGAAGCGCGTTCCGCGCGCGCCTTCATATTCGCGCCGCTCGTCGAGAGTGCCGATGCCGCCGAGGAAGCCGGTCAGAATCGCCTGGTGCAGATCGGCATAACCCGCTGGCGTCGTGTTCACCTTGAGCTCGAGATCTTCGACGATCTCACTCAACTGCCGGTGCAGCTCCTGCCATTCGCGCAGCCGCACGTAGGACAAGAAATTCTCCCGGCACCAGCGGCGCAATTGATTCCCCGACAATGCATTCTGCTGCTCGGTGAACGTCGCCCACAGTTTCAGGACGGTCATGAAATCCGAGCGCGGATCGGCATAGCTCGCGTGGTGTTGGTCGGCCGCTTGCTGCGCATCCGCCGGGCGCTCGCGCGGATCTTGGCTAGCGAGAAATGCCGATATCACCAGCATCTCGGCAACGCAGCGATGGTGATCCGCCGCAATCAACATGCGCGCAAGCCGCGGATCGATCGGAATCGTCGCGATCTGCCGTCCCAGGCTCGTCACGCGACGCGAGTCATCGACCGCTTTGAGCTCCTGCAACAATCGATAGCCATCGTTGATGAGGCGCGTATCGGGCGGATCGACGAACGGAAAGTCCTGCGGTTCGCCAAGTCTCAGCGTCGCCATCTGCAAGATGACGCTCGCCAAGTTCGTGCGCAGCACCTCAGGCGGGGTAAAAGCCGGACGATTTGCAAAGTCCGTCTCGTCGAACAAGCGAATACAAATGCCGGGCGATTCGCGGCCGCAACGTCCCTTGCGCTGATCGGCGCTCGCCTGCGAGATCGGCTCGATCGGCAGGCGCTGTACCTTGCCGCGAACGCTGTAGCGACTGATGCGCGCCAGACCCGAATCGATGACGTGCCGAATGCCCGGCACCGTCAAAGAAGTCTCCGCGACGTTCGTCGCCAGGACGATGCGCCGCAGGCTATGCCGCTCGAAGATCCGCTGCTGCTCGCGCGCCGACAGCCGCGCATAGAGCGGCAAGATCTCCGTGTTGTGAAACTTAACTTTGCTGAGCGCTTGCTCGACATCGCGAATGTGTTTCTCGCCGGGCAGGAACACGAGCACGTCGCCGCGATCCTCGCGATCGAGCTCGCGTACCGCCGCGACCACACCTTCGGCAAGCGTGAGCTCGTCTTCGACTTCTTCGCCGACGAGCGGACGGTAACGCACTTCGACGGGATAGCTACGGCCCGATACTTCAATGATCGGCGCGCCGCCGAAGAACTCGGCGAACCGCTGCGGATCGATGGTTGCGGAGGTAATGATCACTCGCAGCTCGGGACGCTGCGGCAGGATGCGTTTGATGATGCCCAGCAGGAAATCGATGTTGAGACTGCGTTCGTGGGCCTCGTCGATGATCAGCGTGTCGTAGCGCCGCAAGAGCCGATCGTGCTCCAGCTCCCGCAGCAGAATACCGTCCGTCATCAGCTTGATTCGCGTATCGGGGCCAGTGCGATCGTTGAATCGCACTTGATAACCCACGGCAGCGCCGACGTTCGTGCCGAGCTCGTAAGCCAGCCGATCAGCCAGCGCTCGCGCTGCAATTCGGCGCGGCTGCGTGTGGCCGATCAGACCGTACGTGCCGCGTCCTGCCTCGATACAGAGCTTCGGCAACTGCGTCGTCTTACCCGATCCTGTCGCGCCGCAGACGACGATGACTTGATGCTCGGCGAGCGCCTTGGCGATCTCCTCGCGATGCGCCGTGATCGGCAGCTCCGGATCGAACTCGAGCTTGAGCGGCAAGGCACGCAGCCGCTCGACGTGCGCCTTCGAGGCCTCGATCTGGCTCGCGAGCGCACGGACGGTCGGCTCGAACTCCGGACCGTGCGTCTTGCGCGCAAACAGCCGGTCGAGCTCGCGCGCGAACCGGGCGCGATCGGCAAGGCGCGTGTGCGGGAGTTGGTCGCGTAATGCGATCAGCATCGCATTCGCGGCTTGCGGGGCAACGGACATCGAAGTGGCAATGAGTATGGAACGGCGCGCAGGTTTAGCAGAGCGCGGCTTGCAGGACCAGTGATGAGCGGGCTGATGTGCGGACTGACTTCACTCAAGTTGGCGGAAGTCTGACTTCGATGCGCGCACCGCCGAGCTCGCTCACACCGATTTCGATGGTACCGCCATTCAGCTGGACCAGCTCGCGGACGATCGACAATCCGATACCCTGCCCGGCCACGCGTTCATCGAGCCGCGTGCCGCGCTCAAGCACGTGCGCGCGTTGAGCGTCCGGAATGCCCGGACCGTCGTCCTCGAACACCATACGCAGCCCATCGCGCCGCGCGCCGGGCGCGGAAAGCACGCTCACAGTCAGTCGGATTTCGCTCCGCGCCCACTTGAAGGCGTTGTCCAGCAGATTGCCGGCGATTTCCTGCAGGTCCTCGCGATCGCCGTAGAAGAGCGCATTCTGCGGAACGTCCAACGTGCAGCGGATATTGCGTTCGACATACACCTTGAGCAGCGCGCCGCGTAGCGCCTGCAGCGCCTCCGAGACATTGACGGGTGCCATGCCGAGTCCGGTGCCGCCGGATGCGGCAGCGCGCTTGAGCTGGTACTTCACGATGTCGTTCATGCGTCCGACCTGCTCATCCAGCTGTTGCGCGACAGGCAAGTCGCGCACGGCTTCGCTCGCGAGCAGATTGCGCATGACGGCGAGCGGCGTCTTGAAGCTGTGCGCCAGATTGCCGAGCGTGTTGCGGTAGCGCGCGAGGCGCTCGCGCTCGCCGCGCAGCAGTGCATTCAGGTTCGTCGTCACGCCGAGCAGCTCGCGCGGGTAGCCGGTGCCGAGCTCGGTGAGCTCGCCGACCTCGATCGCATTGATCTCGCGCTCGATCCGCCGCAGCGGCGCGAGCAGACGGCGGACGAGCACGGCGATGGCACCGAGTAGCAGCAGCATCAGAACGCCGAACCAACCGAACAACCGCCCGCGAAATCCGTTCAATTGTGCGTAGTACGGCCCGAGATCCTCGGCCACGCTGTAGACAAACGTGCGCGTGACGCCATTGTCGAACTGCCATTCGAGCCGCCGGCTCAATGCGAGCACGCTCGATCCGTCCGCATTCGTCAACTCTCCGAACAGGGGCTCGCCATATTTTTGCGGCGTCGGAAACTCGATCCCGGTACCGGTGAGCGAGATCGACCGCCAGCTTGGATAGCCGTCGCTGCGCATGATCTCGCCGTACAAGCCGGAGCCCGGCGTGTTGAAACGGGCCGTGGCTTCGACGTGCTGCGTCGACGGACGCAGTCCGCCGCTCGAGTCCTCCTCGGAAGCAGTGATGAGCGCGATGAGCTGCACCTCCAGGCGCTCGCGCATCGCCGTGTACGTGAGATCGCGAAACACATAGTCGAGCGCGAGAATCGTGATGCCGAAAAACAAGATCAGCAGCACGCTCACGGACACGAGCAGCCGCGTGCTCAACGATTGCGGCGGCCGCGAGGAACGTTCCGGACGAGCGGATACGTCGGCAGCGGAATTCAACTTGCGAGATGCGTCTTGCGCTCGCGCATCGAGACTCGGATCGCGACTGTCGACCGACACGGCGATATGGCGGGAGCTGCCCGTTTACGCGGCAGGTTCGCGCTGCAGTGCGAAGCGATAACCGCGGCCGCGCAGCGTCTCGATCGGCTTGATCGTGTCGTCGGGATCGAGCTTGCGGCGTAACCGGCCAATGAAAACTTCGATCGTGTTGCTGTCGCGATCGAAATCCTGCGCGTACAGACGTTCCGTCAGCTCGGTCTTCGAGATCACTTCGCCGGCGCGATGAATCAAGTACTCGAGAATGCGGTACTCGAAGCTCGTGAGCTCGACCTTGCGGTCGTTCACGGTGACTTCCTGGGTGCGTGTGTCGAGCGCGACCGGACCGCACTTGAGCACGGGTTGTGCCCAGCCGCCCGAACGCCGCAGCAATGCACGCACGCGCGCCATCAGCTCTTCGAAATGGAACGGTTTGGCCACGTAATCGTCCGCACCCGCTTGCAAGCCCTCCACCTTGTCCTGCCAGCGGTCGCGCGCCGTCAGAATGAGAATGGGATACGACTTGCCCTCCGCGCGCAGTTTCTGAATCAACTCCATGCCGGAGACTTTCGGCAGACCGAGATCGACGATCGCCAAGTCGATGGCGAATTCGCGGCCGCAGTACAGTCCTTCTTCGCCGTCCGCGGCGGCATCCACATTGAATCCCGATTGCTTGAGTTGCTCGACGAGCGACTCGCGCAGCGCTTTATCGTCTTCGACTACGAGCAAACGCATCAGTAGGACCGCCCCGTTTCTGCATCGACACGCACTTTCCAGACCTTGCCGTCGGCATTCAGCAGTCGGATCTCGTGCACGCGCCGACCGCCGCTGACCACCGTCTCCGCCTTCACGGCCCTGGCGCGATAGCGTCGCTCGACGGTGCGGACGGCCTCATCCAGCGACATGCCGCGCGCCTGCTCAGCTCGTTCGGAGCCGCGATCGCGATCGCGTCCGCGCGGATCCACCAGATTCTGCGCTGCCGCCGGCTCCCAGACGGGCATCGCCTGAGCGAGCAAGAGCAGAATCAAGGCGAGCAGGCGTGAATTCATGGAACCTAGTGTACGTGCAGCAGGGGCGAAGTCACGCCCCTGCTGCGTGCTGTGACTGTATTGCCGCTATTCGGCCGGTGCGACGGCAACGCGCACCCGCATGGTCGAACCTGGATCGTGGGGCATGCGGGTCGTGTGCCTGCGGCCGTTGTACTCGTATGTGACGAGATACCCATCGATTCGCTCTTCATACTCCTTTTCATAACGAGTCGCACACCGCGTCACGATGCGCTCTTCCGCTCCGACGTGACGCCGTGCACTGTCGTAGCCGACATGGGAACCGATCACGGCACCCGCGATGGTGGCTGCATCGCGGCCGCTGCCGCTACCGAATTGATGGCCGATCACGCCGCCGATGATGCCGCCGAGCAGCGTACGCGCGCCCACTGCAGGATCGGAAATGTGCGGCCGCGACTCGACATATCGCGTCTCGTCCCAGCATTCGCGACGTGGCGTTTCGATGCGCACGCGATGCACGATCGGCTCAACGTGCACGATGCGCGCGTAGTCATAGTCCTCGTAATGACTGCGGTTGTGCCGCGAGTTCGACCACGGCGGCGGCGCCGCCAACGCAGCAGCTGCGGCGGTCAAACCCGTCACGACGATCAATGCACGAGCGATTCGCATCTTTTTCTCCGCACCGTGTCTAGCGTGGGAGGCAAAGTACGGCGGGGGCAATGAATGGAGACTGAACCCTAGGAAAGCGGGCTTGGGGCTTGGGACTTTGGGGCCTGATCGCAAGCCCAATGTGTGCAGGCCCCCGACGTGAGGTACGAGACATGGGGTGTGAGCGCTACGCGCTCCTCAGTCCCAAGAATTCTGAGTAGGGCGACAAGACCTAGATGCGCACTTCACAGTCTCGGGCCCGAAGTCCCACGCCCCGAGCCCCAATCCTATTTGGTTACGCTTCTTCAAACTCCACTCGCCTTCCCTTCGTCCCACAACCGATCCATTTCCTCGAGCGAGGCTTCTTCCGGCGTCCGGCCCTGCTCCCGCAGGCGTTGCTCCACGTAGCCGAAGCGGCGCTCGAACTTTGCATTGGCCGAGCGAAGCGCCGCTTCCGGATCGATATCGAGGTAGCGGCAGACATTGACCATGCAGAACAGCACATCGCCGAGCTCGTCGGCGAGCGCCCGACGGTCGGCACTGCTGGCGATTTCATCCTTCAGCTCTCGGATCTCCTCTTCGAGCTTGGCGACCGCGCCGTTCACATCGGGCCATTCGAAGCCGACTTGGGCCGCGCGCTTGCCGAGCTTGTTCGCACGCGTCAATGCCGGCAATGCAACGGGCACATCGGCGAGCACGCTTGCTCCCTTGGCAGCGCGCTCGCGGCGCTTCTGGGCCTCCCAGGCGACGGTCTGAGCCTCGGCAGAATCGATGCGCGCATCGCCGAACACATGCGGATGCCGGCGCTCCATCTTGTCGCAGATCGCGGTGACGACATCGTCGAATTGGAACGCACCACACTCCTTGGCCATCTGCGCATGGAAGACGACTTGGAACAACAGATCGCCGAGCTCATCGCGCAAAGCTTGTAGGTCGTTGCGTTCGATGGCGTCCGCGACTTCGTAAGCTTCCTCGATCGTGTACGGCGCGATCGTCGCGAAGCTCTGCTGCAAGTCCCACGGGCAGCCTCGCTGCGGATCGCGCAACGTGGACATGATCTGGAGGAGGCGATCGATCGCAGCCATGTTTGAGCCCTTGTTGTGTGTCCCGCGAGCTAGCCGATGGACCGTAGCGTGCGATACAGCGACATGAGAATGCCTGCAGTGGCGCCCCAGATGTTGTACTCGCGAAACGGAATGTCGTAGACCTGAATGGGAACGTCGCCGATCATGCGCTCGCGCAAACGGTGATTGGCAGGATCCAAAATGTGTGCGAGCGGCACTTCGAAGGTCGCAGCGACCTCGCTCTCATCGAGCCTGAGCTGAAATCCGGGCTGCACGAATGCAACCACTGGCGTGACCCAATAACCGGACAGCACGAGCTGCGGATCGAGATAGCCGACGAGACGTACGAACTCGCGCGACAAACCGACCTCCTCTTCCGTTTCGCGCAGCGCCGCTTCGAGCGGTCCCGCATCGTGCGTTTCGATCCGTCCGCCCGGAAAACTGATCTGGCCGGGATGATGCTTGAGATGCGATGCGCGTTGGGTGAGCAGCACCGTCAGATCGTTCGGACGGTCGACGATGGGCACCAAAACGGCAGCGGGCGTCGGCGATGCCGGAAAGTATTGGCGAATCGCCGGAATCACATCCGGCGTCACGCCAGCCGGATACGCGTTTCCAGGATCGACCGGAGGATGCGTATTTCGAAGCCGCTCTTCGATCAGCCGGCGCAGTCTCGTCTTGTCCTCCACTTAGCCGCCACCTTCCGACTTGATACCGCCCTTCGTGAGCTCCCGCGGATCGAGCAGGCGCGCGAGATCCTCTTCGCTGAGCTGAGTCTGCTCTGCAGCCACTTCGCGCAACGGCCTGCCTTCCGCATACGCCTGCTTGGCAATCTTTGCACCGGCTTCGTAACCGATCACAGGATTCAAGGCCGTCAC
The DNA here is from genome assembly GCA_937902995.1 of uncultured Sinobacteraceae bacterium. Classification (GTDB taxonomy): domain Bacteria; phylum Pseudomonadota; class Gammaproteobacteria; order Steroidobacterales; family Steroidobacteraceae; genus Steroidobacter. Next base: position 4,592 of record CALEKY010000178.1, on the reverse strand, counting down.
AAGAATCGGATTGCGATCGAGCGCAGCGCTGACGCGCGCCCGGTTGACCGTGAAGCCTGCAATCGCCGAATCCGCGAGCACGCGGCAAGCATTCGAGAGCAGCTCGATGCTTTGCAGCAAGTTGTACGCGATGACCGGGAGCATGACGTTCAACTGAAAGTTGCCGGACTGTCCCGCGATCGTGATCGTCGTGTCGTTGCCGATCACCTGCGCCGCCACCATCGCGACTGCTTCGGGAACGACCGGATTGACCTTGCCTGGCATGATGCTGCTGCCGGGCTGCAAAGCCGGCAACGAGATCTCCCCGAGGCCGGCCAGCGGTCCGCTGTTCATCCACCGCAAATCGTTGGCGATCTTCATCAGCGAAACGGCGACCGTCTTCAGCTGGCCTGACAGCTCCACGGCCGCATCTTGCGACGACAGCGATTCGAAATAATTCGAGCTCGGCTTCAACTCGAGCCCGCTCTTGCTCGACAGATATTTAGCCGCGCGCGCCGCGAACTTCGGATGCGCGTTGATCCCGGTGCCCACTGCCGTGCCGCCGAGCGCAATCTCTTGCAAGCGTGCGCGGCATTCCATGACGCGCGCAGCACCGTGATCGACCTGCGCACGCCAGCCGCTCATCTCCTGGCCGAAAGTGACCGGCATCGCATCCATGAGGTGCGTTCGGCCAGTCTTCACGATGTCGCCCACCTCGCCGATGCGTCGCGCGATGACATTGCTCAAGTACGCCAATGCCGGCAACAGATGCTGTTCGATGCCGAGCAAGGCGCTGACATGAATCGCGGTCGGAATCACGTCGTTCGAGCTCTGGCTCATGTTGACGTGATCGTTCGGGTGGACAGCGATGTTGCCGAACTGCGAAGCGAGCCGGGCGATCACCTCGTTCGCATTCATGTTGCTGCTCGTACCCGAGCCGGTTTGGAACACATCCACCGGGAACTGAGCGTCGTGCCGGCCCTGGGCGACCTCGAGCGCCGCCTTTTGAATGGCTGCCGTCCGTTTGGCATCGAGGAGCTTGAGCTCGTGATTGGCCGTCGCGGCCGCCCATTTGATGAGTCCGAGCGCACGGATGAAATCCCGCGGCATGCGCAGCGAGCTGATGGGGAAATTCTCGACGGCACGCTGAGTTTGCGCGCCCCAAAGCGCCGAAGCGGGTACCTTCAATTCCCCGAGACTGTCGTGCTCGATTCGAAAGCCGTCGTCTGTCACAGCGGATCGCTCCGTCGCGCACGTCCTTCGCTGCGTGCGCTATCATTCTAGCGCCTTCACCGCACAGGACCTCGACCGTTTCGTGACCACTTCCCTCAACGCGATTTCACCGATCGACGGCCGCTATGCCGAAAAAGCTGCGGAGCTCCGTCCGCTGTTCAGCGAGCGCGGCCTCATCCGCCAACGGGTCCGCGTCGAAGCGCTTTGGCTCAAGGCGCTTGCCGCCGAAAGCGGCATCGTCGAGCTGCGCGGCCTGCCCGCCGAAGCGCTGAATGTGCTCGACGCACTCGCTTCCGGGCTGACCGATGCGGACGCTGCCGAGGTCAAGCGCATCGAGCGCGAGACCAACCACGACGTGAAGGCGGTCGAATACTTCGTCAAGAGCCGGCTCGACGACGTGCCGGCGTGGCGTACGCGGCGCGAATTCGTGCATTTCGCGTGCACTTCCGAGGACATCAACAACCTGAGCTATGCGCTCATGCTGAAGGAGGCGCGCGATCAGGTGTTGTTGTCGCGCCTCGATACGTTGATCACGCGGTTACGTACGTTGGCGCATGCGAATGCGTCCGTACCCATGATGTCGCGCACGCACGGACAGCCGGCGACACCGACGACGCTCGGCAAGGAGATCGCCAATTTCATTTATCGACTGCAGCGCCAGCGCAATCGATTCGCCGCAGTGGCCATCGAAGGCAAGATCAACGGCGCCGTCGGCAATTTCAACGCACATCTCGTGGCCTATCCGAACGTGGACTGGGCGGCGCTCGGCAAGCGATTCGTCGAATCGCTCGGACTGACGTGGAATCCCTACACGACGCAGATCGAGCCGCACGATTGGAACGCCGAATATTTCGATGCGCTCGCACGCATCAATACGGTATTGATCGATTTGTGCCGCGACATGTGGGGCTACATCTCGCTCGGCTATTTCAAGCAGAAGGTCGTCGCCGGCGAGGTCGGCTCCTCGACGATGCCGCACAAAGTGAACCCGATCGATTTCGAGAATGCCGAGGGCAATCTCGGCATCGCCAATGCGCTGCTGCGCTTCCTTGCCGACAAACTGCCCATTTCGCGTTGGCAGCGGGACCTGACCGACTCCACCGTATTGCGCAATGTCGGCGTCGGCGCGGCTCACTCGCTGATTGCCTGGAAATCGATCGAGCGTGGGCTCGACCGCGTGGAAGTCGACCGCGCCCGCCTCGCCGAGGACCTCGATGCGAACTGGGAGCTGCTCGCCGAACCGATCCAAACCGTCATGCGCCGTTATGGCGTGGAGAACGCCTACGAGCAGCTCAAAGCCCTGACGCGGGGTCAGCGGGTCACCGCCGAGTCGCTCCGGCAGTTCGTCAGCGGGCTGGCAATTCCGGAGGAAGCCAAGCGTGCCCTGCTGGAGTTGTCGCCATCCACCTACACCGGCTTGGCCGAGCGTCTTGCGAAAGAGATCTAAGTCGGCCCGGCACCGGCGTGCTACCCTGAACGTTATAAAGTTCTCGTAACGTACTGGGTAGACAGGAAATGTCACTAAGACCCGACTTGACCGTCGCCGCCGTCGTCGAGCGTGATGGACGATTCCTGCTCGTCGAGGAACGTGTTGGGTCGCAACTGGTCTTCAATCAGCCGGCCGGTCATGTGGAACGTGGCGAGCAGCTCGTCGCCGCCGTCATCCGGGAAACGCTCGAGGAGACGGCCTGGGATTTTCGCCCAGAAGCGCTCGTCGGCGTTTATTTCTGGGAAGTTCCGGAGAAACAGCGCAGCTTCATGCGCTTTGCATTCACCGGCCAGGTGACTTCCCACGATCAAACGCGACGGCTGGACCGCGGCATTGCACGCGCGCTCTGGTTGTCGCACGAGGAAATCGTGGAGCGCACGTCGCGCTTGCGCAGCCCGATGGTTTTGCGATGTATCGAAGACTATCTGCAGGGACAACGTTACCCGCTCGATCTCGTGTGCGAGCTCGCGCGCACGAATTCGGTGGTCGATTCCGCGATCAGCGCCTCCATCCCTGCATTGCGCGCCACCGGACCGGGCGCTCGATGAGCCTGCGCGCACTGCGCATCACCCCTAGCGACGCTCCGTCGCTTCACTCATGACTCCCCGTCCGCTCGTCATCGTCGGCATGTCCGGCGGCGTCGACTCCTCCGTCGCCGCGTGGAAGTTGCTGCAGGAAGGCTACGAGGTCCAAGGGCTCTTCATGAGCAATTGGGACGAAGACGAGGACGGCTATTGCACGGCTGCCCAGGATTACCAGGACGCACGTCGAGTGTGCGAGCAGCTCGGCATCGAGCTTCACAAGGTGAGCTTCGCCGGCGAGTATCGCGAGCGCGTCTTCAAGTATTTTCTCGAGGAATACCGCGCGGGACGCACGCCCAATCCCGACGTGCTCTGCAATCGCGAGATCAAATTCGGCGTGTGCTTCGATTATGCGCGCCGCCTCGGCGCCGATTACGTCGCCACCGGGCATTACGCGCGCGTCGTGCACGAGCCGACGGTGCGTCTGCTCAAAGGCGTCGACGAGCAAAAGGATCAGAGCTACTTCCTGCACGCGATGCCTGCAGCTTCGCTCGCACACACCTTTTTTCCGATCGGAGAGATGCGCAAGGACGAGGTCAGACGCATCGCACGAGACCTCGCCTTACCCGTTTTCGACAAGAAGGACAGCACCGGCATCTGTTTCATCGGTGAGCGCCCTTTTGCCGAATTCCTGTCGCGATATCTGCCCGCGCAGCCCGGCCGGATCGAAACGCTCGACGGTCGAACGGTGGGCGAACATCGCGGCTTGATGTACTACACGCTCGGTCAGCGGCAAGGATTGCGCATCGGCGGACGGCGCGATGCCGCCGAGGAGCCCTGGTATGTCGCTGGGAAGGATCTCGCGCGCAACGTGCTCATCGTGGTGCAGGGTCACGATCATCCCGCGCTGTTTTCCGACACGCTGACGGTCGGACAGCTCGCTTGGATCGGCGGAAAACCTCCCCACTCGCAGTTTTCGTGCCGCGCGAAGATCCGTTATCGCCAGCCCGATCAGGACTGCACGGTTGCGCTGGCACCCGACGGAAATACGTGCCAGGTTACGTTCGAGCGCCCTCAGCGCGCCGCCACGCCAGGCCAGTACGCGGTGTTCTATCTCAGCGACGAGTGTCTCGGCGGAGGCGTCATTGAGGCGGCGCAAACGCTTCGAAGTTGAGCTCCAAGAAAAGGGAAATGGGAAAAGGGAAATGGGAAAAGGGAAAGGGGAAATGAGAGCTGTGTCGCCGCCCCTCGCCTTTTCCCCTTTCCCGATTCCCATTTTCCTTTTCCCTACTGTAAATGCGCGTTTTTCCCCGGGGATCTTGCCGCTATAATCCGCGCGCTTTGAGTCCGGGGCCGCCCGTCCGGGCGCA
>CALEKY010000177.1 GCA_937902995.1 uncultured Sinobacteraceae bacterium | reverse complement strand
TTTTGCACAGCCGTCAGGCTGCCCGAAGGGCGAGGCACATGGATGTGCCGAGTGAGTCCCACCCTCTCGCACAAACGAGAGGGTCCGACCCCTCTTCGCTGCGGGAATGATCCAGCAGCACACGACATGGCTTGTACGCGCCGCGGTAGATCTCGCTGAACAACAACCAGTTCACCACGATCTCACCGATTCCCAATTCCGTTTCCGACGGGCGCGGTGGCGCGACAACCAGTCACCCTGCACTTTTGTCCGACGACGCTCCGCAGATGCTTGGGTACCGCTCGGAACTAGTTCAGTGCGCACTATCGGGTGCTCTCTACCTGTTCGAGAAATTCTCGTTTAATGCGTTTTGCGAGCGACCACTTATGGACTTCGGTGGGTCCATCGTAGATTCGGAATGCCCGCACTTCCCGAAACACCTGCTCCACCACAGTATCGCCGCTCACACCGGTACCACCCATCACTTGTACGCAACGATCGGCGATGCGAAACAGAGCGTCGGAGACGGCGACTTTCGTCATCGAGGACTCGATGGTTCCCGGTGCGCCGCTGTCGAGTACGCCCGCACACCAATCGATCATCAATTCCGCCTGCTTCAAGTCAATCCGATTTTCGGCGAGCATGAATCCAACGCCTTCGTGATCTATAAGCGGCCGCCCGAACGCTCGACGCTTCACGGCATAAGCTGACGCGATTTCATGAGCCCTTTGACACGCACCTAGCCAGCGCATGCAATGCGTAAGCCTGGCGGGCGCGAGCCGCACCTGTGCGTACTTAAAGCCCTCACCGCTCGCACCGAGTACTTGGCTACGATGCACTCGCAGATTCTCGACCCTGACCACCGCGTGACCACCTGGCATCGAGCTATCGATCGTGTCCAAAATGCGCTCGATACGTACCGCCGGGTCGGGCAAGTCAACCAAGAACATCGTCGCACCGTCTCCAGTCTTTGCCATAATGATGCCGACACCGGCGCCTTCCGCACCGGTGATGAATGCCTTTCTTCCATTGATTACCCAGTGATCGCCATCTGGGGTGGCAGCCGTCTTCATCATCGATGGATCGGAACCCGCGCCCTCATCTTCAGCCGGTTCGGTCATGAAGAATGCCGACCGTTTGCGCCCTTCGATGAGTGGCTTGAGAAAACGATCCTTTTGCTCGGCCGTTGCGACGCGACCCAATAGGAACATATTTCCTTCGTCGGGGGCGAAAACATTGAGTGCGACAGGGCCCAACGGCGAGAGACCTGCCGCACGCAACACGAGCGCAGTTTCCCGATGCGACAAATGCGTGCCATCGGGATGGATGTGCGGGGTCAGCAGCCCCGCCTCCCGAGCGAGCTGCTTGAGTTCCATCGCTAATTCTTCGGATGGACCGTGCGGGGTACGGCGCGGATCCTTCTCATACGGTACGACCTGCTGTCGCACGAATGCTTCGACACGCGCAGCGATCTCGCGCCCACGCGACAAGTCGGTATTCGTCATAGAGATACGCTCCACTCCAAGTTGTCACAAAACCGCGCTGCGCTCCGCCGATTCGTCCTCTACCGATCGATCTAACGCGCGATCCAATGCTCTGCTTGCCTCCTGCGAAGATCGATGCACGCGCGCGACCAGAAAATAGGTCACCGGGACAACAAAGATCGTCAAGAAGACCGAAACCATCGTGCCGTAAAACACGACGACGCCGACAGGCCGGCGTTGCTCCGCTCCTGCACCGGTTGCAAGCAAAAGAGGAAGTGCACCAAACGCCGTACACAGACTGGTCATCAGGACGGGACGCAACCGCGTCACTGCCGCGCGTACTATGGCCTCCATACGCTCGACGCCGGCATTGCGAAGCTGATTCGCGAACTCGACGATCAAGACGCCATTCTTGGCTGCAATACCGATCAGCAGGATCGCCGCAATCTGGCTGAAAATATTGATAGTCAGTCCGGACCATTTGAGGCCGAATACCGCCCCAAGTAGAGCCAGCGGTACCGAAACCATGATGATCGCCGGCTGCAAGAAACTCTCGAACTGGGCTGCCAGCACCAAGAACACGACCGCAAGCGCAAAGAGCAGGACGATGTACATCTGCCCCCCACTAGCCAAGTATTCTCGCGCTTCTCCGTTGAACATCAGGCTCGCAGAGGGCGGCAACTCTTCGCGAACGACCTTCTGAAACCACTCCACGGCCTCACCCAACGAGTATCCCGGGGCGAGATTCGCGGAGATTGTGATGGCTCGCAGCCGTTCGAAACGATTGAGCTGCACCGGCCCCGACCGCTCTTCCAAATTCACGAGATTCGATAACGGAATCAAGACTCCTGTTCGGTCGGAGCGTACATATAAGTTGTCGAGATCAGCGGGCGTTGCCCGATCTGCCGCCCGGCCTTGCAAAATCACGTAATACTCGCGGCCGCGATCGAGAAATGTCGTTACGATCCGCGAACCCAGCATGGTCTCGAGCGTTCTTCCGACAGTCTGCAGCGATACCCCTAGCTCAGCAGCACGATTCCGGTCGATCGAAACATAGATCTGCGGTTTACGTTCCTTGAAATCGGAGTCGACGCCGATGAGTCCTGGATTCTGGTGCGCGAGCGCACTGAGCTTGTCGCTCCACTGAGCAAGCTGCTCGTAGTCCGGCCCGCCTATCACCGCCTGCAGCGGACGACCGCCACCGCCTCCAAGTCCACCCAACTGAAGCAGAAAGGCGCGAACGCCAGGCAACTCTTCTACAGCCGCATTGATCGATCGTTGAATCTCGGCCGCCGATCGCGAGCGATGCTTCCAATCCTCCAGCATCAAGAACATGATTGCCGAATTCACGTCGCCGACACCGCCTCCGCCGAAGCCGGCGGGGATCCGAATCAAATTCCGCGTAATCCCACCCTTTTCCGCCTCTTTCGTCACGATCTCTTCGAGCCTGCGCCCGTACTCCTCCGTGTACGCAAAGCTCGCGCCTTCCGGCGCCAACATCTGGATTGTCAAGAAGCCGATATCCGTGCTCGGCGCAAACTCCTTCGGCACCTCTCGAAACATCCATGCACCCAGCGCAACGACAACGAGCGTTCCGCCGATCGTCCACCACGAATGACGGATCGCAGCTCGTAACGTCCGTTCGTAGCAACGCGAGAGTCGCCGAAAGAATCCATCTGTCGCTTCCGTAATCCGTCCTCGAGTCGCTCCCACGCGCATTCGAGACAGCATCATCGGCGTTAACGTCAGCGCTACCCAAGCAGATATAAGCACCGACGCCGCCAATGTGAACCCGAATTCTCGAAACAGTCTTCCGGCGTTGCCTGGCAGGAACGAAATGGGCACGAAAACGGCAACGAGCGTCAGAGTGGTTGCAATGACCGCAAAGCCAATTTCATTGCTACCACGATACGCTGCGACCAACGGGCTCTCGCCCAAGTCGATTCGACGATGGATGTTTTCCAGTACGACGATCGCATCGTCGACGACCAGTCCGATGGCCAGAACGATTGCAAGCAACGTGAGAACATTTATCGAATAGTTCAGGAAATACATGACCGTGAACGTGGCCACGATCGATACGGGAATAATCACCGATGGAACGAGCGTTGCCCGAAACGATCCCAAGAAGAAGTAGATCACGATCAGCACGGAAATGAGCGCGAACGCAATGCCGATCTCCACTTCATGCAATGAGGCTTCCACCGCGAGTGCCTGATCGTAGTTAACACCCAACTCTGCGCCAGGCGGCAAATCCGATTGCATGCGTTCGACTTCCTTACGGACCTCCTGCGCCACTTCCAGAATGTTTGCCTTCGACTGCGCCTCGATGGATAAGAGCACACTAGTCTTGCCGTCCGCCCTCGACATCGTGCGATCATTCTCGGCACCAAGCTCGACTTCCGTGACCTCGCCAAGCCGGACAAAGTGACCGTCCGCGCCTCTACCGATGACGAGATTCTGGAAGTCTTGCGGCGTGTGTAGCCCGACGCTCGTCCGCAAAGAGAATTCACGCTGGCTCGACTCCAGGCGGCCCGCCGGCAATTGAACGTTCTCCCGATACAGAACGCCCTCGATGTCCGTGACAGTTAAGCTTCGTGCCGCCAGCTCTTGCGGATCCAGCCAAACCCTCATCGCCGGGCGCCGATCGCCGATCATACTGACGCGCGCCACACCCGGCACCGCCGCAAGACGATCGATCAGATGCCGTTCAGCGTAATCGGTGATCTCGAGCAGAGTCATCGATTCGTCGGAGAAACTTACATACATGATGCCTTGAGCTGTCGAATCCGCCTTGAGAACCTGAGGCGGATCCGCTTCCTGCGGAAGACTGGCCAGCACCCTCGAGACTCGATCACGCACGTCGTTAGCAGCGCTGTCCAGATCGCGGCTGACGTCGAACTCGATCCGGATGCTCGAAAACTCATCCGCGCTTTGCGACTGCAGCTTCACAATGCCTTCGAGACCGGCTACGCGATCTTCGATGACCTGCGTGATCTTGTTCTCCACGACCTCCGCGGATGCGCCCCGATAAGTGGTGATCACCGAAACCACTACCGGATCGATGTTCGGATATTCGCGGACCGCCATACGCGACATCGACACGAGCCCGACGATCAGCAGTAGCAGGCTCATGACTGTCGCGAAAACCGGCCGACGAATCGATAGCTCGGAGATTTTCATTTTGGGTCCGCCGCACTCGACCCGCAGACTGCGCCGCCATTCATACCGAGCCCGATGGCTGACCGACGGCCCTCACTTGCATCCCGTCGCGCAGCTTGATGACTCCATCGACGACGATACGCTCGCCCACTGAGATGCCGGATACGATCTCGACTTTTCCTACTTGGCGTGCACCTGTCACGACTTCGCGTCGAGACACTCGCGAATCCTTATCGACAACGAAGACGTAGGCCGTTCCGCGCTCACCGATCAAGGCCTGTTCCGGAATCACAATTGTGTCGCGCGGCGCGCCGACCAGCTCGACTTCCATGAACAGCCCAGGGCGCAACAATCCAGATTCGTTCGGCAACAGCGCACGGACGGTGACGGAACGCGTAACCGGATCGACTCGTGAATCCATCGCCTGGATCTTCCCCTCGAACACGCGATTGGGAAGCGTGACGCTTTTCGCAGCGATTTTCGCTCCGGATTCGACAAACGGCATCAAGCGCTCCGGAAGCGTGAAGTCGAGCTTGATCGCGGACGTATCGTCGAGTGTCGTAATGACATCGCCTGGCCGAACGAAGCTGCCGACGTCGAAGCGGTAAAGGCCGACGATGCCCCCGAAAGGCGCACGAATCACGGTATCGCTCAACCGCGCTTGTGCAGCCTTGAGCCTCGCGCGATTCGACGTAACGACCGCTTCGAGCTGCTCAATGTCGGCCTGCGACAGCACTTGTCGCTCGAACAGCTTCAAACTGCGGCGATACTGCCGCTCGCTTTCCGCAAGCTCAGCTTCTACAATAGCCACCTCAGCTTCGGCCTCGGCTGCATCGAACTCCACTAGCACGGCGCCCTGATTCACGCGAGTCCCCTCGCTGAAGCGGAGAGCCACGATTGTGTTAGCCACCTTTGAAGCGACGTCAATGGACTGACTCGCCACAGCAGTCCCCACGGCGCGGATCTCGGCTCCGAACGGCACGGTACGCGCAACTTCGATCACGACCGCGACGCCTGGCGCAGCGGACGGAACGACTTTCGTTTCGCTATTCGGCGAGCTGCATGCCGAGAGGCCGGTGCAAATTGCCAGAAGGCATGCAAACGTGAATGCGACCAGGTTGGCGTGTCGCGGCATTCGTCCGTTCTCGAGACTGCGGTGATTGTTGTGTAGAGGGCGCCGGCAATGCAGGACGCAGCGCACCCATCCCGTAGCGCTTATGACGGGCGGCGGGAAAAACTCGGAAATGATCGATGGCGGAGAATTTCGACCCGGAGGCCGATTTCACTCAGCAGCCGCTCGCGACTGCAGACTCGCGGCGATCAGGCAGCGCATGCGTCAATGCTTCCGGAGCCGTCTCCCGCAAGACGACGCGCTCATCCCCGTCGAACTCAACAATGAGGGGAAAACTGCCAGGGAGCGTCGCAAGCCATTCATCGATGTACTCGAGAAACAGTGTACCTGTGAATTCCAGCCGGCCAATGTCCGGATTCGCAAACACGATCTTGCGCCGTGTATATCGATTCACGTCCGAGATTACGAAGCGCAGCTCTTCTTGGATGTAACCCAGGCGTCCGTCGCGCCAGCCAAGTGCATCGCTTGCATCATACGTCGTCACGCAATGCGAATCGGAACTGCCACCGAGAAGCACACGTTCGCCCGCATCGACAAACACCGGCCGCGTCTGATCGTGGGCGCCGCGACGCGCTTGACGCTTCACGCGTACCCGTCCCTCGGTAACGATCACCGCCACACGATCGGGTTTGGTATCAACGGAAAATGCGGTGCCCACCGCCTCGATCGAATACCCTCCGCCAGTGACGACAAAAGGTCGCGAGGTGTCGTGGGCCACCTTGAAGTAAGCAATCCCTTGATCGATCGTCAATGATCGTTGCTTCTTGCTCATTTCAATGGCAACACGGGTTTCGGCACCCAGCACGACCTGCGAGCCGTCCGTCAGACGCAATGAACGCTGCTCCCCCGTACTCGTCTCGATCACGTCGGCACCGCGATCGCGCAGTACTGCCACCGAGGTAATCACAGCCATCGTCGCAATGGCCGCAGCGCTTGCATATTTCACTCGCTGCCACACAGTACGATCGCGCGATTTTCCGGAGCCGGCATGCGCTGTCTCGACGGGTTCGAACCTCGTCTCGGTCGCTTCCTCCGACTCGCCGCGAGCTGACCGTGCCTCGGGCAAATGTCCCAGGAGCGCCCAAATGCGCTCCATTTCCTCATAAGCAGATGCATGCGCTGGATCTTGAGCAAGCCATTCCTGCCAAGCACGGAAATCCTGCTCGGTCGCACCCGGATCGGTAATGCGCGCCACCCATTCGGCGGCGGCACTCAAGTTCTCATGTGCGCCGTCCACGGCGCTTCTCCAATTCACGATGACCTGTCCCCTGTAGAGGCCCTGCGTAAGCGATGAGCCTCGGCGAGACGCATCTGGCAATGCGTCAGCGCCTGGGCAATGTAAACTCGAACCATTCGCGGACCAATTCCCGCTCGGCGCGCGATCTCCTCCGTTCCTAGATCGCTAAACCGGCGCATCAAGAAAACTTCTCGACACTTCGGCGACAACTCGTCGACGGCCGCGCTCAGGACCTCCAAATCCTGCTGCGCAGCCAACGTATCCATCGGTGTCGGCGGTTCGAGACTGAAGAATTCCTCGTTCGCACTCGACTCGACGACACGTCGATGACGCAGCCGATCCGTCGCCAGATTGGCTGCGGTCTTGAACAAATACGCGCGCAAGAAGCCGATCGCGCCCGGCGAATCGAGCTGTAGCAAACGCACATATGCCTCTTGCGCGACTTCCCGTGCATCCTGTGCCGAAGAAAGCCGCGCCTGCAAAAACCGCAGAAGACTCGTGTTGTGCTCGCGGAAGATCCTTTCGATCAGTGCGGCCCGGCTCTCCTCGGTCGGTTCATCCGACACGACCTGCTCATCAGCTTGTAGCGTCATTGCGCTCGTACCGCCTGCTACATGACCTTAAGACGAGTGACCCCGCCAAAGCGGAAATGGCCGCCCCGGAAAGAAAGATCCGCACTGCAGAACTTTGACATTTCGCTATGCGCGCAGAGCCAGCTCCCATGCTAAGTCCGCGACCGCTTCCACACGAGCCGCATAGTCCTCAGCCCGCGGACTTGCCGCCGTTCCCCGACGCAGACGGGCACGAATGCCGTGGAAGATGCCCGCCAACCGCAGCATGCTGAATACGAGATAGAAGTCGAGTGCATCCAACGTCGATCTTCCCGTCTGGCGGCAATATTGATCGATGTATGCACTCTCGCTCGGAATGTTCAGGGCATTCAAGTCGGCATGCTTAAGCCCTGGAAATGCCAGCGACGGAAGACGATACATCATCAGATGATAGGCAAAGTCCGCCAGCGGATCCCCGAGCGTTGACAACTCCCAGTCGATGATCGCCACGACCCGCGGCTCGCTGGGATGAAAAATGAGATTGTCGCACCGATAGTCCCCGTGCACGATTGTCGTTGATGACTCCGTCGGGATGCGAGCCGCCAACCAGTCGAACAGGTGCTCCATTGCAGGAACGCGATCGGCAATCGCCGCGTCCTGGGCATACTGACGCGACCAGCGAGCCAACTGACGAGCCACATAACCTGACTGCCGCCCGTAGTCCTGCAAACCCACCTCGGTAACGTCGACGTTGTGAAGACTCGCGAGCGCCGCATTCATCGCGGCGAAATACGACGGGCGCGATTCCCGATCTACCTCCGGAAACGACGTATCCCAGAATACTCGCCCCTCGATGAACTCCATCACGTAAAACTCTGAACCGACGATCGAACGGTCGGCACAGTAAACGTACGGCCGCGCGACGGGTACTGATGAATGGCGCGCAAGCGCGCTCGTCACCTTGAACTCCCGATCGATCGCATGCGCCGATTCCAGCAGTTGGCCGATGGGCTTGCGCCTCAGGACGTAGCGTGCATCCGGGGTGGTCAGCAAATACGAGGGATTGGACTGCCCTCCGCTGAACTGACGCATCTCGAGAGGCCCGCGAAATCCGACCAGGTGCTCCTCGAGATAACGCACCAGCGCAGAGGAATCCAGAGGACAAGATGCGAGCGCGCTCATAGCGTGCTCGTGAGATGCCCGCCGTCTACAACAATCACGGCTCCCGTCATGTAACGAGACGCATCGGATGCAAGGAGCAACAGCGCACCGTCGAGATCACCGACCGTACCCAAACGCCGCATCGGAATCCGTCGAATCAACGCCTGGCCTGATTCCGTCGCAAACCAATCGCGGTTCAAGTCACTCTCTATATAGCCGGGCGCGAGCGCATTGACCCGAATCTGATGGCGCGCAAACTCAAGCGCCAGCGTTTTCGTCATCTGAATCAAAGCCGCCTTCGACGCAGCGTAGGGCACAACCATTCCCGCCTGCCGCAATCCGAGAATGGACGCCACATTGACAATGCATCCTCCATGGCCGGAATCACGCATGTACCGCGCAAAATGCGTTGTCATGAAAAAGGCGCCCCTCAGATTCGTATCCAGCACGCGATTCCAATCATCTTCGCTTTGCTCGATAGCCGGTTTCGTGATTGCAATCCCTGCATTGTTCACAAGGACGTCGACGGTACCGAATATTTTCTGCGCTTCCTCCGCCGCACGTTGAATCGCCGACACTGAACTCACGTCAAGCTTCAATGACGCCGCTTCACCGCCGGAAGTGCGAATGTTATCTGCAACAGCGTCGACCCGATCGAGACGCCTCGCAGCAAGAATCACCCGCGCGCCGTTGCGCGCGAGCGTACGCGCAAAGTGTTCTCCGATACCGCTCGATGCACCGGTAACGAGGGCGACCTTTCCTGAAAGATCGACCCGCATTGTTGCGAGATCGCTCATCGCGCTCCCGTATCAACCCCAAGCGGCATCTGGATCGAGGCCTAGCTTCTCGACGCGATACTCGTAGTACGGCCCGTCGCACAAAAACACCATGAAAACTTCATGTGCGATATGTACGAGCTTACGCGTGCAATAGACGAACTCTTGACCCTTCACATGCACCGTAAGCGACAGCGCCTGGCGGTAATGAGTCAGCCGTAATTCGCCTTTCAGAGGATCGAGACGGCGATGCTCGGGAAGCTGATCCGTACTGAATTGCTTCAGGAACGTACGCAGCTCCGAAATCATCGGCGATTTCGGCGGCACGCCGGGAAGCATTCCCGGTATCGCAACCGAACGGGCTTCCAGGTCGAGCACGAACCGATACACGCGGTTGTAGTGCCACAGCATTCGATACGTCACTCTTCCCGAACGCGTGTCCCCCTCGCTGAAGCCACGGAAAGTCCCCCGTTCGGCGTAACGGCGAAGCGCGTCGCTTACGGCTCGGATGTGCATCGCCCTTGATGCACGCTCCGAGCCCGAGGCACTCGCCGATCCTTCCATTTCGATGGTATTGAGCATCAATGTTGGAACCCCGCAATTCCCGGCTCCGCACCCATTGCCGGTCCCGGCGGATAGTCACGCGGCGAGCTGAATTCCTTCTTGGACTGAATATTGATCAGCGACGGCAAGCTCTCGCGAGCTGCAAGGTCATAGGCCTCCGCAAGCGCCGTGCGCAACTGTTCGGGCGTCTGAACGTACGCGCCGAATGCCCCCATCGCCTCCGCCATCTTGTCGTAGCGAATGTGCTCTTGAAACAGATGCAAATGCACCGAACGCGGCGAACCCTCGGTGAAGGGCCAAGTGCCCCAAGCGTTGTTGTTGTAGACGAGAGTGATCAGCGGAATCTTGTACTTCGTAGCGGTATCGAGCTCGAGCAAACTGAATCCCATACCGGCATCGGTGGTAAGCACGACTGTCGGCGCGCCCTTGTACTTCTGCTGCGGTCCTGCGCCGTCCTTCACAGCCGTCGCCGCACCCAGCATCATCGCCATGTCGGGACCAATTGCGCCGAATTGGTATGGACAAACGATTTCCTGCCCCGGACGATTCGCACGAAGCATCGGCACGACGAAACGTTGGCACGTGAACCCGCCCCATCCGGTAACCGTCTGCAATGGATCGATGTTTCCCTTGTACAGGAAATCGTGCAGCTCCTTGCCGATGACAGCGGGATGCAAAGTACCGGTTGCGTTGCTGTACTTCAGTCCGGCTTCGTAGTAACCCGCCAGCTCCCTTTCGTAGGCCTGTCTCGCCGCAGCAAGCTCGGCCACCCACGAATCTCGTTTTCGCTTCGGCAGGAGATCCGCCAGCGCCTCGAGGAATGCGTTTTCGTCCGAGACGATGCCGAGCTCCAGAGGCCAATTGCGCCCCATATCCTCTGGCACCGGATGGACGCGAATAGCCTGAACGTCGGGATTGACGCGATAATCGCTCGGACTTGGCATGCAGTACTGTCCGACGAATACAATGAGATCCACGCTCATCAAGGCCCGAGGCGACAAGCTCGCGGAAAGGCGATGATCGTCCGGGAAGTGACCGCGCATCGGACCACTCGTGCAAACTGCCATCTCGTGCTTTTCCACAGCACGCTTGAGGGCATCCCATGCGCGGCGATGGAAGACTCCGTGCCCCGCAATCAGCAGAGGACGTTCGGCTTTGTTAATGAGATCGACGGCCTTCTTGAGGTCGGCCTGAGCCGGAGCGGGACGCGATTCCGTACGGTACTTCGAACGATCGAAATAATCCGTCAGCAGCCCTGGGTTGTTGAAACGCGTACGCGCTACCTCGCCGGGGAAATCGAGGTGCACGGGTCCTGGAACGCCGCTCTTAAGATGTCGGAACGCGTAGGCTCCATACTCATGTACGCGATTCGGTAGAATCAATCGCTTGCCGTACTTCTTAATCCCCTCCGTCAGCGGCTGCTGATACATCGTCTGAATGCCGGCCTCGCGATCCTCGCCGGAAAGCTGCACGTTACTTGCCAGCACCAGCAGCGGCGTGCGTGCAAAGTGCGCCGCCGAGATGCTCATGATCATGTGCGTGAAACCTGGACCTTCGGTGCCCGAGCAAGCGACCACTTCGCCTGTGGCACGCGAATAGCCGTCTGCCGCTGCAGCCATCGAACCTTCGGTGCGCCCGCCATAGCTGGGAATTCCGGCCGCCGCAATCGCATGCGTTACGGTGTAATTTCCAGGGCAGCAAAACATCGCAGCCAGCCCTTCTTGCTTGCACAGCTGAGCGAAGATCTCGGCTCCCATCATGCCGTTACCTTCGAATTTGCCCTCCACCGGCTGCTCGGCGAGCGCGGCCGGAATTTCCTTTGGCACGCGAATCGAAGGTATTTGAACCGTGTCCGCAATCAGCGAGCTCGGCTTCAACGCCGAAGCCGCGGCCATTACTGCCGCAGCCGGTGCCGCACCCTTCAAGAACTGCCGGCGACTCGTCAAAGTCGAGGGAGACGCTTCGCCTTCGGAAAGCTCTTCCGTATTGTCAATGGTCTTGTCATGTTCAAGCATGCGATCCCCCCCCACAAAATGTTTGTAACGATGACGTGCTCGTATCGGCTTGCTCTCAATCTTCTCCGGCTGTCGGCGGTTTGTAATCCGCCGGCCAAAGGCTGCGCACGTAATTCACCAAATGCCAAATCTCCTCCTCCGTGGATATCTGCGCTTTGAAAGGCGGCATTGCCACACCTGCACCATCGCGAATACTTCGGAAAATTTCGCCTTCTTTGGTGCCGTTCTTGTAGACCGAGGGATTCGTCAAATCGGTCGCGTTCGCCACTACCTCGATCAGCGCCTTGCCATCGGTCCCGTGACAGGCCGTGCAACCACTGGTCATATACAGGGTTCGCCCCAGCTTCACCGAGTCGGCGGTGCTCGGGATCGGATTTTTCAACGCTCTCGCCTCCGCAAGGCTGAGCGCGGGCGTATCCATGTTGAGCGTTCCGAGTGCGGGCTCACCCGCGTGTGCGGGAATGAAGCCGACGCCACCGATCGCACCAAAAGCTGCCAGCATCGCGAATGCTTTGTTCATGGCTGAAACGCCAGTGAGAGGCGACCACTCCTTCGAGGTCAGTCGTAATTCCCAGGCGACATTGAAAACTCGCCCACCGTAGACTAGACGGATCATTGGTCGAAAACGGCAATCGGCGGCTCAATGCACTATCGCCCCTGAAGCCACCGCCACTCCTCGGCTCGCCTGCCGACGGATTTCGTCGAACAGTCGGCCCGCCTCGCTTGCGCCGTATTGCGGATCCAATCTGGAAACCAGCCAACACGTGAAAAACGCGAGCGGCATCGACGCAAGTGCTGGATAGGCATACGGAAAGAGCGGCTTCGCGTATCCGAGAATGCCGACCCAAATCGGCGGTCCTGCAACGATCAATGCGACCGAGCTCAGCAGTCCGGCCGCCCCTCCGGCAAGCGCGCCTCGACGCGTCAGTCCCCGCCAATAAATGGCAAGAATCAACACAGGAAAATTCGCGCTCACAGCCACCGTAAAGGCCAAACTGACCATGTACGCAATGCTCTGGCCTTCGAAAGCGATCCCGAACAGGATGGCAAGCGCCGTGATCACGATCGTTCCCACTCGAAAAGCGTTGACCTGTCCCGTCTCCGACACCTCACCGCGCCGCCAAACCTGCACGTACAGGTCATTTGCTAGCGCGCCAGCCCCTGCCATGGTGAGTCCCGCCACGACTGCCAAGATGGTCGCAAACGTCACTGCAGCGACGACACCGAATAACGGCTCACCCCCTAATACGCGAGCCAGGTGTATGACCGCCATATTCGAACCGCCCGCCAACTGACCATCCGTATCAAAAAACTGCGGCTGCCCGTAAACGAACGCAATCGATGCATACGCCAGAACAAAGACGATGCAGAAAAACACCGCCGCGATGATGTACGTCGCGACCAGCACCGATCGCCGCGCTTCGAGCGCATTCGGCACTGTGAAGAAGCGGATCAACACGTGCGGCAGCCCTGCCATTCCGAACGACATCGCTAAGCCAAGCGACAATGCGGAAAACGGCGACGTCAATGCCGTCTTGGCGTCGTTATCGCCGAAGACACGCAACAATTGATCTCCAGCGATTCGATAGAGCGACGCGGGATCGAAATCGACACGCGCCAAAGCCATCACCGTCAGCAATGCAACGCATCCGACGAGGAGCACCGCTTTGAGAATCTGAACCCAGGTCGTCGCCAACATGCCGCCGAGTAAGACGTACAGCATCATCAAAGCGGCCACGACCACAACGGCTACCGAGTAAGGCACACCGATCAGCACCTGGAGCAACGTTCCGGCGCCCACCATCTGCGCAATCAAGTAAAACAGCGTCACGGTCAACACGGCGAACGCACAAAATGCCCGGATGGCACGCCCCTCGAAGCGCAGAGTCATAACCTGAACGATCGTGTAACGCCCCAGGTTACGCAACGGCTCAGCTATGTAGAGCAACAGGAACGCCAACCCCAGGATGGGGCTTGCGACATAGATGACCGATTCTCCGTTACCTACGAACGCCAGTCCGATCACACCGAGAAAGGTGCTCGCCGACATGAAGTCTCCGCAGATCGCGAGCCCGTTCTGCATGCCTGTAATTCGGCCGCCTGCAGCATACAGATCGTGGGCCGAGCTGACACGCTTCGCTGCCCACAAAGTGACGACGATCGTCATCGCAACGATGAGACCGAACATCGTTAGCGCGATCGGCCCTCCACTCGTGATCCCACCATCATCGGCGCGCGCCACCGATCCGACATGAGTCGCAATACCGGTGCACAAGAGCGTCCCGAACGAGCGACGGTTCATCGCTTCTCTCCTTCCGACGCTACCGGAACTCGCCGCGCGAATAGCACCATTGCCACAACACAGGAAACCACAACGCCTCCGAATGCGAAGATGCCGTAACGAACTTCGACGAGAGGACGTATTGCCGCCTCGGATGCTTGCGCAATAAGAACGCCCATGCCGACAACGTAAATCACAACACATAACGCCAAGAGCCACGCGCGCAGCGTGCGTGCGCTTTGCGCTTCGGAAATTGAGCTCCTCATCTGTGTACTCGCTGCTGAATGTCTTCTGGTCGCGATCTTTCGCCTCAAACGACTAATCGATCGCGAATACTCCGGTCAGCGCGCGCCGAGCTCGAGAAGTTGTCCCTTTCAGCCGCGCACGTGCCCCTCGAGCTCTACACGAAAACACGGTGTGCGCTAGAAGCTGTACTTCATCCGCACACCCCACATACGCGGCAGCGCGACATTTCGACCGTAGAAGCCCAGGGTTTCGTAAGTACCGAGTTGCCCATGAAGCGTTTCATTCTGCGTCAGATTCGTTCCGAACAGGGACGCATCCAAACCGCGCGTTCCCAGCACGTCGCGCCAATTGAGCGATGCATTGATGTTTTCGAATCCAGGATTCGTGTTATAGAAATCACGCCGCCCCGTCGTGAACAACGTATTGATCTTGTCGACCCAGCTTAAGTCGACGGAGAGATTCATTCGGCCGGCATTCTCGGCAATAGGAAGCCGATAATTAATGCTGAGCGAGTACTTCCATTCCGGGATGTACAGAAAGTCCGTATAGCTCAGATCCAAGCAGCAGTTCAGCAAATGATCGAGACCGAAGAATTCCGTGTATCCGCCTCGCATGTAGCTTCCTGCGCCAGAAATCGTCAGCGAATCGCTGGGAATGATCGTGAACTCCAGCTCTGCACCTTCGATTTCTCCGGTTGCCGCGTTTCGCGTGAGCTGGCATCCGACGACACCCGTTGCCGTCTGACACCTGGAGGTCACCTGAGACTGCATGTCCTCCCATTTGCCGTAGTACACCGATAGGTTGGTACGCGCCTGCAAGCTTCCGATCGACCATTCCGACTTGATACCGACCTCGTAGTTGTCGAGGCTCTCCGGATCGTACTTTCGGAACTCTGGCGGTGAGGTCAGATTGAAACCGCCGGCCGTGTAGCCTTTGCTGTTGGTGAAATACAGCATCGTCCCCCCCTGCGTCACGTCGTAAGTGATTCCCCACCGATAGCTTCCCTCGGACCACTCTCCTTCTGCTGTGAAGACCGAAGCCAAAGTACCGTCTGCCGTGTAGCGAGCCTGCCCGGCTTCGCGCTTGTCCCAGGTGTGACGATAACCGGCTGTAAATGCCAGCCCTGGCAGAAGGCGATCCAATCGCAACGTGCCTTCCGCAAAGAAGCTATTCGTTTCGCCTTCCGCATACGACAACGTTCCGGCACGCGTACCCAACGTATAGGAGTAAACGACCGCTGGCTCATCCTGCTTTTGCCAGCGATTAAATGTACCGATCACGTACGTGAGGGCATCGTCGAACGCCTCGCCTTGCCACTGAAGCTCAACGCTGTACTGCCGTGTCGGACCATTGAAGCCGGTGGGCAAGCTCGTCTCCAAAATCGGAAATGGCGTTGCATCGGTATCGTTGACGCCCGAGCTTTCGTTCTGTACGAACCCAAAAATTGCCTTGAGCTGCACGTCTTCCGAAAGATCGAAGGTCGTATTGTTGACGAAGTTAATCTGCTCCGACTTCGACCACGTTCCTCCCGGCACGGACATACCGACAATTTCGTATCGCCCGAGCTGCGATTGCTGTTCGATCCACGCATCGAACTCCGGTCCGCCGAATACGGTCTCCACGAGCCCGCCCGGTTGGACGCCGGCATTCGGACCGTAAGGCAATCCGAGAGACGGCTCCGGCACGCGGTCCGATCGATGCCAATTTAGCATCGAGTAGTTCCGCACTTTTCCTGTGATCTGCCAATCTGCCGAAATTCGCGCCGTCCAATAGTCTTCTTCGCCCAGCCATTGACCGGTGGAAAGGTCCTTGATGTAGCCATCCATGTGTTGCTTGATGGCACCCATCCGAAACCGGAAGTTCTCAGATACAGGAAGATTGAGAATTGCCTCGAATGTCGTGCGACCGTTCGATCCGAGAGTAAAGGATCCGGATCCCTCCAAGGCCGCTCTAGGGCGCATCGGTTCGTAGAGGATCGCTCCGCCATTCGTCGCGATTCCGAACAGCGTGCCCTGCGGTCCTTTCAGCACTTGAACGCTGCCGAGATCGAAAAACATTGCGTTTCCGTTCAGTGGCGTCGGCACTTCGCCGAAATACCCCACGGCACTATTGACTCCGCGAATGTACGTAAAGGCGCTTACATTTCCTCGCGCGCAGCACGTGCTTACCGACGGCATCATCCGTTCGAGATCGGTGAACGTCCGGATGTCCTGCTCTTCGATGACTTCCGGTGTGAATACATTGACCGTGATGGGCACATCCTGCGCGCTTTCTTCGCGCCGACGCGCGGTAACCGTCACGCTCTCGAGCGTTCCAAAAGCACTGGTTTCCTGCGCTGATGATGCTTCCGACGATTGCGCGAGACAATTCGCCGACACCGCCACCAGTAGGCCTGCCGCCGCAGCTTTTCCGAACCAATCATCCATAGATCCCCCGAGCGAACGTTTCCGATTGATACGAATGATGGTTATTGACACGTCCGACTTTTCGATGCTTTTTTCCATGTGCTGCATCTAAGACGGAAGGCAACGCGAAACCGGAAATCCGACGCTTGTAGAATCCTTCTGCGAATCCCCTTTCTCACGTCAATAAAAAACTCCGGAGACGTCTACGTCTCCGGAGCCAATTCGCACGCGTCGTCAATCAAAAGTTATAGCGCAACATCACCGACCACTGTCTAGGCACGGCAACTGCTCTGCCGTATTGACCGACAGTCTCGTAGCCGCCCCATTGTCCGTGCAGCACTTCGTTCTGAAGTACGTTGGTAACCATCAGAACAGAACTAAGATTGGAGTTTCCGAACATCGAATCCCAGCGCAGTGAGGCATTGAGATTCTTCATCGCCGGGTTGGTGTTGAAGTATTCCGGCGGCCCGAGAGTAAAGATCGTATTGATTTCCGAGGTGTAGCTGTAAGTACCCGAAAGACTGACTGCACCGATTGCCTCAGGGGTCGGCAATCCATACGTCACCGACAAGGAGTACTTCCATTCGGGAAGATACAGGAACCTTCGATCGGAAAGATCGAGCTCGAAAGTACCCGTTGGGTCCAACCCAACGAAGTTCGTGTACTTTCCGTCCATGTAACCGACGTTTCCTGAAATCTGCAGTGCATCCCACGGGATCAGCGTAAACTCCGCCTCGAAACCCTTGATCTCGCCCGTTGCCGCATTTCGAGTTAGCTGGCACAGCACCGGGCCGGTCGCGGTGATACAGCGGGAAGTAACCTGAGCCTGAATGTCGTCCCACTCGCCGTAGTAGACAGACAAGTTCGTACGCGCCAGGAATCCGCCGATCGCCCATTCCGACTTCACACCGATTTCGTAGTTGTCGAGGATTTCCGGATTGAAGCGCTGATCCTGTGGCGGTGCGGTCAGATTGAATCCGCCTGCGGAATAGCCCTTGCTGTTGGTGAAATAGAACATC
Organism: uncultured Sinobacteraceae bacterium; assembly: GCA_937902995.1. Lineage (GTDB taxonomy): Bacteria > Pseudomonadota > Gammaproteobacteria > Steroidobacterales > Steroidobacteraceae > Steroidobacter. The sequence continues at coordinate 23,837 of CALEKY010000177.1, read as the reverse complement.
GTCGAGGAAGACGGCTTGTACTGAAGACCCCAGCGATAGCTGCCACGCCCCCATTCGCCCTCCGCTGCAAAACTTGATACGAGCACGCCGTTGGCGTTGTAGCGCTCCTGTTTTGCCTCTCGTGTATCCCAGGTGTATCGATATCCCGCCGTGAACTCGAGCCCTGCAAGCAGACCATCGAGTGCGACCGTGCCCTCAGCGAACACGCTCTTGGTATCGCCCTCGGTTTCGGACAACGTTCCGGAGCGCGTTCCCAGAGACCATGAGTACGAGATCGCCGGCTCATCCTGCTTCGTCCAGCGATTGAACGAACCGATCACATACGTCAGCTTGCCGCCGAAGGCATTGCCCTGCAGTTGCAGCTCCTCGCTGTACTGCCGCGAAGGCCCCGGATACTCCGTCGGGAACGACGTCTCGAAAGCGCGGAACGGAGATGCGTCAGTGTCCGTCCACGAAAATCCCCGCGTCTGAACGAAACCGATGATGTTCTTGATCGTCAAGTTGTCCGTGAGATCGAACGTCGTAACGTTGACGAAGTTCGTCTGCTCGAGCACCGAGCGCGGTCCACCCTCGACCGATGTTCCCACTATCTCATAGCGACCCAGTTGCGTCTGCTGCGCAATCCATGCATCCACCTCCTCCGGTCCCAGCAGCAGTCTGAACAATCCGTTCGGATCGATGCCGGCGGTCGGACCGTACGGAACGCCCAAAGGCTCCGGCACTCTATCCGAGCTGTGATAGTTCACGACCATGTAGTTGTTCAAACGCTCGGTGATATCCCAATCCAACGAGAGGCGAGCGGTATAGTAGTCCTCATTGCCGAGCCAACGCTTGTTCGTCACGTCGTACACGTAGCCTTCCGACGCGTGCTTTTGATAACCCGCACGTAAACGAAACGAGTCCGAAATCGGAACGTTCACAACGCCTTCGACGGTTGTTCTATCGAAGTTACCGAGCGTCGTGGACACATAACCTTCAAGACGATTCGTCGGCCGTGCCGGTTCGTTGAGAATGGCGCCGCCGTTCGTTGCGATACCGAAAAGCGTTCCCTGTGGACCTTTCAACACCTGAATGCTACCGATGTCGAAATAGAACGCATTGCCGTTCAAGAGAGTTGGAACCTCGGCAAAATAACCGACGGCGCTGTTAACACCACGAATGAACGTAAACGAACTCACGCTGCCGCGCGAGCAACATGTGCTAACCGCCGGCATCATTCGTTCCAGATCCGTGAAATTACGAATGTCCTGCTTCGTAATGACTTCTTCGGAATAGACATTGACAGCGATCGGCACGTCCTGCGCTCGTTCCTCGCGACGCCGCGCAGTCACGATGACCGACTCGAGCGCGTCGAAGGTCGACGTTGCCGATTCCTGTTCGTTCTTAGAGTCCTGCGCCTGGACTGGACTTACCCCGTAAAGTGCCGCTGCGACGGAGGTCGCGAGCGTTGCGCACACAATACGCCTGAAACTTCGCATGTAGGATCCCCCTGATTTGCCCTTGTGCCTGCAAAGAACGACATCTCGCGGCCGCTTCTTTGGTGGCAACAGCTAGACTGCTACTTAGACGCTTCAGGGTTCGATATCGGAAATCTAGAGACGGTCGTCTCCAGAAATTTGGATCACAGAAGCTCAGAAGCTTCGAACGGACCGATACAAGTGAACAGCCAGCGATTCATTGATCGCCTCAATATTCTACTTCATACCAATCGAGCACCGAGCGGACAACGTCTCACGTTGAAGCGATGAGCAGAGCGCTAATCAACCTTGCGGGACGCTTCACACCGTAGCCCAACAGCGCCTGCCCTTCCCCATCGGTATCGCTACAGAATGTGGAAACGATTTCGGACCACGCACGTCTCAAAAATCGTAACGTAGACGAAGCGCCCAGGACCGCGGCACCGCAACGCCTCGACCGTACTGACCCAACGTCTCGTACACGCCCCACTGACCTTGCAAGTTCGTGTTCTGAGTCAAGTTGGTTACCATGGCTGCCAACCCCAAACCGCTGATGCCGAGTACTTCCCGCCAATTCAAAGTCAGATTCACATTCTCCATCGGAGGGCTCGTCGTCCAGTGGGCAGGGGGACCGAGCGTGAAAATGCTGTGGATGTCGTCCGTGTAGCTATATGTCACCGCAAGATCCACCTGACCAAATGCCGGATCGATCGGCAAGTCAGCGCGCGCAATCAGCGAGTACTTCCACCTTGGGACATACAAAAAAGGCGCATGACTCAAGTCCACGCAGCACTCGCCCGATGGCGTCGAACCGAAAAACTCCCGATACTTTCCGCGCATGTACGCAACATTGCCGGAGATGGACATCCAATTCTTCGGCTTGAACGTGAACTCGCCCTCCACGCCGTAGATCAGACCCGTGGCCGCGTTACGCGTGAGCTGGCAGAACACGATACCGGTAGGCGTCTCGCACCGAGAAGTCACCTGCGCCTGCATACGATCCCAATCGCCGTAGTAGGCGGACACGTTCGTACGGATCGGCCGACCAAAGAGATGCCACTCCGCTTTCATGCCGAGCTCGTAGTTATCGAGGGTCTCCGGGTCGTAACGCTGCGCGCTACTCGGTGCCACCAAATTGAATCCACCGGCGGAGTAACCCCTGCTATTCATGAAATACAACATGACCTGTGGAATCGGTGCGTACGAAACGCCCCAACGGTAGCTGCTGCGCTGCCAGGCATAGGCGGCATCGAATCTGAATATTTCGTTGCCTTCGGCATCGAAGCGGACCTGCGCTGCCTCCCGGGAATCGTATGTGAACCGGTAGCCGGCCGTGAACTGCAAACCCTCCAGCCAGTTTGAAAGAGAGTACGAACCCTCTGCGAACACGCTCGACGTGCTACCTTCGGCTCGCGAGCGCGTTCCCGAACGCACCCCGAGCGAGTACGCATAAGTCGTCGCGGGCTCGTCCTGTTTGGTAATTCGATTGAACGTTCCGACGACGTAGGTCAACGAACCGCCCAAACCGGTTCCTTGCAGCTGCAGCTCTTCGCTGTACTGCCGAGTCGGCCCAGGAAACTCCGTCGGAAAGCTTGTCTCAAAAATCCGGAAAGGCGTCGAATCGGTATCTCCAATACTGATCGTGCGCTCCTGCACAAAGCCAACGATGTTCCGCAGACGCATTGTGGGCGAGATATCGTAGCTCGTCGTATTGATGAAGTTGATTTGATTGTTTTTCTGTCTCGGCCCGTTCTCAACGGACGTTCCCACGATGGCGTAGCGCCCTAGACTCAATTGGTGTTCCTTCCATGCATCCAGCTCCGGACCGCCGAATACCGCCTCGACCGAACCTGCAGGATTTATTCCGGCATTCTCGCCGTAAGGAATTCCTAGCGGCTCCGGGACCCGATCCGAGCGATACACATTGAGAATGGAAATGTTGGTGAACGAAGGCGATGGACGGTAGGAAACCGCAAGCCTCCCAATCCAATAATTCTCATCGCCCATGTACGTACCGGCAGTCACGTTGCGAACGTAGCCATCGGCTCGATGCACAACGCCTCCGACACGGATCGACAGGGAATCCGAAACCGGCAGATTTAGTACCGCCTCGACGGTGGCGCGATCTCGAGAACCTGCCGTAATTGCCGCATGCCCTTCCAAACGATTGGACGGCCTGCGCGGCTCGTACAGGATTGCACCGCCGTTCGTTGCAATGCCGAAAAGTGTCCCTTGCGGCCCCTTCAAGACCTGCACATTGGCAATGTCGAAGTGCAGTGCCGTTCCGTTCAGCGGTGTCGGCACCTCTGCAAAATAGCCGATCGCGTTGTTGACTCCTCTGATGTACGTGAACGCACTGATGGTATGACGACTGCAGCACGTACTTACGGCAGGTACCATCCTTTCAAGATCGGTAAACGTCCGAACGTCTTGCGACGCCATGACCTCCGGCGTGAACACGTTCACGACGATCGGCACGTCCTGCGCGCTTTCCTGAATACGTCGCGCAGTGACCAGAACCTCACTGAGCAGCATTGACGTGCTCGGCACCGATTCGGGCGGGACCCACCGTTCCGAGGCAAGACTGGGCAAAGGTTCTGCAACCTCGCTTTCTCGTTCTTTTGCCTCGACAATGCGAACGGTCCGCTCGCCCTCGAGCGAAAACGTTAGCCCCGAACCGGCTAGAAGCTCCTCGAGCGCCCGCTCAATGCTCATCGAGCCGCGTACACCCCGGGTGGTCCGCTGCGGGACGATTCGCGACGCAACGACGATCTGCCGATTGGACTGCTTGGAGAAATGAATGAGCGCACTCGTAAGAGGCTGCGGGCGAATATAGAACGAACGCCGCTCGGTAGCCTGCTCAGGCGCATGCGATGCAACGGTCATCGCGGGCAATACGACAACGGCTCCGAATAGAGCCCATCGGAGCAGCTGCCCTTTCAATCTACGAATTTTGGTCGATCGCGCACCGCCATGTCGCACAGCCCATGAGCTGTCGTGCATCTCCATCCCCCAACGAATCGATCGTCAAATCGATTACTTGTGTATGACCTGCGTCTCCGCGCAAGTATTTATGCTCAGGTCAACTTCGATTCTCTGCCGGGCTAACCGAACCTTCAAGGAGCGCGGAGCATCGAACTTCACGTTGCCGAACTTCCGTCCTCAATCGTCTAGGCTGGATGGCCTTTCGATTTACGCTCCCCAAGAATTTATCGCGTTGGGAGGAAAAGCCGCGGTCTACCCTCAGGCAGACAGGCCGCCCCCCGTGCCTGAAAAAGAAATCGTCCACCAAACCGAACATCCGGCACTTCCGTTTCTCCCGCCCCGCACGTCGTATGCACAAGTAAGCGGCGGCTCCAGCGAGCGCGGCTTGAGCTGCCGTCTCGTCTTGGGGAAAAGTATCGATGGTCCAAAAGATCTATCCAGATGCAAGATCGGCCCTGGCAGACGTATTACGTGACGGCCTCACGATCGTCGCCGGCGGCTTCGGTCTCTGCGGGATCCCCGAAACACTGATCGGCGCGATCCAAGAGCTCGGCGCAAAGAACCTGACGGTGATCTCCAACAATGCCGGTGTCGACGACTTCGGCCTTGGCAGACTGCTTCACGCGCGGCAGATCAGGAAGATGATCAGCTCCTACGTCGGCGAAAACAAGGAGTTTGAGCGTCAGTACCTCAGCGGAGAGTTGGAAGTGGAGTTTTGTCCGCAAGGAACATTGGCCGAACGAATGCGCGCTGGCGGCGCTGGCATACCCGCGTTCTACACCCGCACGGGCGTCGGCACGCTCATCGCGGAGGGAAAGGAACATCGGGAGTTCGGGGGCGAGACATACTTGCTCGAAACGGCGCTTCGCGCGGATCTTGGCATCGTCAAGGCGTGGAAAGGCGATCCGTACGGCAACCTCGTGTACAGGAAGTCTGCGCGCAACTTCAATCCAATGGCTGCCACGTGCGCAAAGATTACGATCGCCGAAGTAGAACATCTCGTCGGCCCTGGCGAACTCGATCCCGACCAGATCCACACATCCGGCATATTCGTCGACCGACTCATTCTCGCAGCCAGTAACGAAAAGAGAATCGAACGTCGCACGACGCGCGAAAAGGCTGAGTAATGACTTGGACACGTGAACAGATGGCAGCGCGCGCGGCGCTCGAGCTGCGCGACGGCTATTATGTGAACTTGGGAATTGGAATTCCGACACTCGTCGGAAATTACATCCCACCGAATGTCGACGTCACCCTGCATTCCGAGAATGGCATCCTCGGTCTCGGACCGTTTCCCACCGAGGACGAAGTGGATCCGGACATCATCAATGCAGGCAAGCAGACGATCACCGAACTCGATCGGACCAGCTATGTATCGTCCGCAGATAGTTTTGCCATGGTACGTGGCGGACACATCAACTTATCCGTTCTCGGAGCGATGGAAGTCGCAGAGAACGGCGATCTGGCGAACTGGATGATCCCCAGCAAGATGGTGAAAGGTCCCGGAGGCGCGATGGACCTTGTTGCTGGCGTGCCGCGAATCATCGTTCTGATGGAGCACGTCGACAAACACGGCACTCCCAAGTTCCGCAAGCGCTGCACGCTACCGGTGACGGGTATCAATGTCGTCGACATGCTGATCACGACTCATGCAGTATTCCAACGCCGTGATCGCCAATCGCCGTTCGAGCTGATCGAGCTTGCGCCAAGCGTAACCCTCGATCAGGTACGCCAGATGACAGAAGGTTGCTTTATCGAGGCACTTATGCGCTGAGCACGTCGCCTGGCACGCGCACCCATCCCTCCATCAGCACGCGCGCGCTGCGGCTCATGACGGCTTTGGTCACGACCCAATCGCCGTCGATCTGTTTGGCTTTCGCGCCGACGCGTAACGTGCCCGAAGGATGGCCGAATCGAACGGTCTGACGCTCGCCGCCGCCGGCGGCGAGATTCACGAGCGTGCCGGGAATCGCCGCGGCCGTCGCAATGGCGACAGCGGCCGTGCCCATCATGGCGTGATGGAGCTTGCCCATCGACAGTGCGCGCACCAGTAGATCGATGTCTTTCGCATCGACGTGTTTGCCGCTCGATGCAACGTAGTTCTTCGGCGGCGCAACGAATGCGATCTTGGGCGTGTGCTGGCGCTTGGCGGCTTCGTCGAGATGTTTGATCAGCCCCATGCGCAACGCGCCGTGCGCACGGATCGTCTCGAACTTCTCGAGCGCCTTCGGATCGTTGTTGATCGCATCCTGCAGCTCAGTGCCCGTGTAGCCGATGGCGTCCGCGTTGAGAAAGATCGTCGGAATGCCCGCATTGATCATCGTCGCCTTGAACGTACCGATGCCCGGCACTTCGAGATCGTCGACGAGATTTCCGGTCGGAAACATTGCACCGCCCGCGCCCTCTTCTTCGGCGGCCGGATCCATGAACTCGAGTTGCACCTCCGCAGCGGGAAAGGTCACCCCGTCGAGTTCGAAATCGCCTGTCTCTTGAACGGCGCCGTCGGTGATCGGCACGTGAGCGACGATGGTCTTGGCAATGTTCGTCTGCCAGATTCGAATCGTCGCAATGCCGTTCTTCGGCACGCGGCTCGGATCGACGAGTCCGTTCGCGATCGCAAACGGTCCGACGGCCGCTGACAAGTTGCCGCAATTGCCCGTCCAGTCGATGAACGGCTTGTCGATCGACACCTGCCCGAACGTGTAGTCGACGTCGTGATCGGGTTTCGTGCTCTTGCTCAGGATCACGACCTTGCTCGTGCTCGACGTGGCCCCGCCCATGCCGTCGATGTGCTTGCCGTACGGATCCGGGCTGCCGATCACGCGCATGAGGAAGCGGTCGCGGGCTTCGCCGGGCGTTCGGCAGCGCTCCGGCAAATCCTGCAAACGAAAGAACACGCCCTTGCTCGTGCCGCCGCGCATGTACGTGGCCGGCACTTTGATCTGCGGTAGATGAGCCATAGGTCGGTCAGGCAGCCTTGTTCGATTCCAGGAAGTCCTGCGCAAAGCGTTGCAGCACGCCGCCCGCTTCGTAAATCGAAACTTCTTCGGCGGTATCGAGCCGGCAGGTCACCGGTACTTCGACCGTCTCGCCGTTCTTGCGATGAATGACGAGCATGACGTCGGCGCGCGGTGCGAGCTTGCCGATTACATCGAAGGTTTCGGTCCCGTCGATGCCGTACGTCTTGCGATTCTGTCCGGGCTTGAACTCGAGCGGCAGAACGCCCATGCCGATCAGGTTCGTACGGTGAATGCGCTCGAAGCCTTCCGCCACGATCGCTTCCACGCCTGCCAGTCTTACGCCCTTCGCCGCCCAATCGCGCGAAGAACCCTGACCGTAATCGGCGCCGGCGATGATGATGAGCGGCTGGCCGCGCTCCATGTAGGTTTCGATCGCTTCCCACATACGCATCACCTTGCCGTCCGGCTCGAGACGCGTGAGCGAGCCTTGTTTCACCTGTCCGTCGACGACCGCCATCTCGTTGATGAGGGTCGGATTCGCAAACGTCGCGCGCTGCGCCGTCAGGTGATCGCCGCGGTGCGTGGCGTAGGAATTAAAGTCTTCCTCCGGCACGCCCATCTTCTTCAGGTACTCGCCGGCCGCGCTGGTCGGCAGGATCGCATTCGACGGCGAAATGTGGTCCGTCGTGATATTGTCGCCGAGCACCGCAAGCGGACGCATGCTCTTCAACGTGCGCTCGCGGGCGGCCAACGCGCCCTGGCCTTCCGTATCCCAATACGGCGGACGGCGGATGTACGTGCTCATCGGCCGCCAGTCGTAGAGCGGACTGACCTTCTCCGAGTCTTTTCTGAGCCGGAACATCGGCTCGTACACTTTACGGAAGTGCTCCGGCTTCACGTACGTCGAGACGATCGCATCGATCTCCTCGTCCGACGGCCAGATGTCCTTCAGCGTGATCGGCTGACCGTTCGCGTCGTAGCCCAATGCGTCCTTCTCGATATCGAATCGGATCGTGCCCGCGATCGCATACGCGACGACGAGCGGCGGCGACGCGAGGAAGGCCTGCTTCGCATACGGATGAATGCGGCCGTCGAAGTTGCGATTGCCGGACAGCACGGCCGTCGCATAGAGGTCGCGGTCGATGATTTCTTGTTGAATCTTCGGATCGAGCGCACCGCTCATGCCGTTACAGGTCGTGCAGGCAAAGGCGACGATGCCGAAGCCGAGCTTTTCGAGCTCAGGCAACAGACCCGCTTCTTCGAGATACAACTGCACCGCCTTCGAGCCCGGCGCGAGCGACGTCTTCACCCACGATTTGCGCGTCAGACCCTTGGCATTCGCGTTGCGTGCCAAGAGTCCGGCAGCAACGACATTGCGCGGATTGCTCGTGTTCGTGCACGAGGTGATCGCCGCGATGATGACGGCGCCGTCCGGCAGCTGACCGGGCGTCTCTTCCCACGGCCGTGCAATCCCGCGCTCCGCGAGTGCCGTCGTCGGCAAGCGCCGATGCGGATTCGACGGACCGGCCATGTTGCGCACGACCGAGGACAAATCGAACTTGAGCACGCGCTCGTACTCGGCGGTCTTCAGCGCGTCCGCCCACAAGCCCGTGTGCTTGGCATAAGTCTCGACGAGCTTGACCTGCGCGTCGTCGCGGCCGGTCAGCCGCAAGTAGTCGATCGTCTGTTGATCGATGAAGAACATCGCGGCCGTCGCGCCGTACTCGGGAGCCATGTTCGAGATCGTGGCGCGGTCGCCCAAGGTGAGCGCCGCCGCACCCTCGCCGTAGAACTCGAGATACGCCCCGACGACTCGTTCCTTACGTAGGAACTCGGTGAGCGCGAGCACGATGTCCGTGGCGGTGATGCCGCGCTGCGGCTTGCCCGAGAGCTCGACGCCGACGATGTCCGGCAGACGCATCCACGACGCGCGGCCCAGCATGACGTTCTCCGCTTCGAGCCCGCCCACGCCGATGGCGATCACGCCGAGCGCATCGACGTGCGGTGTGTGGCTGTCCGTGCCGACGAGCGTGTCGGGAAACGCAACGCCATCCTTCGCGTGAATCACCGGCGACATCCGCTCGAGATTGATCTGATGCATGATGCCGTTGCCGGCCGGGATCACATCGACGTTGTCGAACGCCTTCTTCGTCCACTCGATGAAATGGAAGCGGTCCTCGTTGCGCCGTTCCTCGACCTCGCGGTTCTTTCTGAAGGCGTCCTTGTCGTAGCCCGCATACTCGACGGCCAGCGAATGATCGACGATGAGCTGCACGGGCACGACCGGATTGACCTTCGCCGGATCGCCGCCGCGCGCAGCGATCGCGTCGCGCAAACCCGCCAAATCGACGAGCGCGGTTTGCCCGAGAATGTCGTGGCACACCACGCGCGTCGGATACCACGGGAAGTCCCGATCCCGACGGCGCTCGATTAGCTGCAACAGCGACTCGGACAGAATCTCTGGATCGCAGCGCCGCACCAGGTTCTCCGCGAACACCCGCGAGGTGTACGGGAGCTTGTCGTAGGCGCCCGGCCGCAGCGTTTCGACGGCTTCGCGCGCGTCGAAGTATTCGAGCGAGGTGCCAGGCAGAGGTTTGCGGTATGCGCTGTTCATGGACGATCTTTCAACGGGACGAACTTCTGATTTTCGGGACCGATGTAATTGGCGCTCGGACGAATGATCTTGCCGTCCAGGCGCTGTTCGATGATGTGCGCGCTCCAACCGCTCGTGCGAGCGATGACAAACAGCGGCGTGAACATCGCGGTCGGCACGCCCATCATGTGATAGCTCACGGCACTGAACCAATCCAGGTTCGGGAACATTTTCTTGATGTCCCACATCACGCTCTCGAGCCGCTCGGCGATATTGAACATCTTCATGTTGTTCGCCGCCTGCGACAGCTCGCGCGCCACTTCCTTGATGATCTTGTTGCGCGGATCGCTCACCGTGTAGACCGGGTGACCGAAGCCGATAATGACTTCCTTGCGCTCGACGCGCTTACGAATGTCCGCTTCGGCCTCATCGGGCGTTTCGTAACGCTTCTGCACCTCGAAGGCGACTTCGTTGGCGCCACCGTGCTTCGGACCGCGCAGCGCGCCGATCGCGCCGGCAATAGCCGAGTACATGTCGCTGCCCGTGCCGGCAATGACGCGACCAGTGAACGTCGACGCGTTGAACTCGTGCTCGGCATACAGAATGAGCGAGGTGTGCATGCTGCGCACCCAGAGCTCGCTCGGCCGCTTGCCGTGCAAGAGATGCAGGAAGTGACCGCCGATCGAGTCCTCTTCGCTGTCGGTGTCGATGCGCTTGCCGTTGTGGCTGAAGTGGTACCAGTACAAGAGCATCGAGCCGAGGCTCGCCATGAGCTTGTCGGCGATGTCCCGCGCACCCGGCACGTTGTGATCTTCTTTCTCGGGCGATACGCAACCGAGCGCCGAAACACCGGTGCGCATCACGTCCATCGGATGCGCCGAGGGCGGCAGCTGTTCGAGCACAATCTTCACGCCAGCGGGAATGCCGCGCAGCGAGCGCAGCTTGTTCTTGTATTCGGTGAGCTCGGCGACGTTCGGCAGCTTGCCGTGTACGAGCAAGTACGCAATTTCCTCGAATTCGCACACCGTGGCGATGTCGAGGATGTCGTAGCCGCGATAGTGCAAGTCGTTGCCGGTGCGTCCGACTGTACAGAGCGCCGTATTGCCCGCGACGGTGCCGGAGAGAGCGACGGATTTCTTGGGCTTGAAGCCCGGAGTGGCCGTATCGGTCATGCGAAATCTCCTCGTGGAATCTCGTAGTCGTTATTTCCGCGCCGCAAAGAGGGCGTCCAAGTGCTGCTCGTACGCGTGATAGCCGATCCGCTCGTACAGCTCCTCGCGGGTCTGCATGGTATCGAGGACGTTGCGCTGGTGGCCATCGCGGCGAATCGCGAGATACACGTTCTCGGCGGCTTTGTTCATGGCGCGGAAGGCACTCAGCGGATAGAGCGCAATGGCGACACCCGCGCTGCGCAACTCGTCGACCGAGAACAGCGGCGTCTTGCCGAACTCGGTGATGTTCGCGAGCACCGGCACTTTCACCGCATCGACGAAACGCCGATAGGTGTCGAGATCGTAAGCCGCTTCCGCGAAAATGCCGTCCGCCCCCGCCTCGACGCAGGCGATCGCCCGCTCGATCGCCGCATCGACGCCGTGCACGGCAATCGCATCGGTGCGCGCGATCAAGAAAAAGCTCGCGTCGGTCTTGGCATCGGCCGCGGCTTTGATGCGATCGACCATTTCCTCGGTCGATACGATCTCCTTACCCGGCCGATGACCGCAGCGCTTCGCGCCGACTTGATCCTCGATGTGGCAAGCAGCCGCGCCGAACTTGATGAGGCTCTTGATCGTGCGGGCGATGTTGAGCGCGCTCGGACCGAAACCGGTGTCGATGTCGACCATCAGCGGCAGATCGCACACATCGGTGATCCGCCGAATGTCGGTAAGCACGTCGTCGAGCGTGTTGAGACCCAGATCCGGCATACCGAGCGATCCGGCCGCCACGCCGCCGCCCGAGAGATAAATCGCGCGATACCCAGCGCGTTTGGCGAGCAACGCATGATTCGCGTTGATCGCGCCGACGACCTGCAACGGAGATTCGGCGGCCAACGCCGCCCGAAACAATGCGCCTGGTGTGCTCACGGTGCTACCCATCCACATATAAATGAGTGTTCGATACTCGCAAATCGCATGCCAACCCGCCCGGGGATGAAAATTTTCGATACATCAGCCGTTTAGGCTCAAAAAGGACTAGCCAAAACATCCCGACTGTTTCAGACTTGAAACGCCGCGTTCCAACTGAAACAGGTCGTTCCAATGCTCTCCCCCTACCCGCGCGCCGCATCCGCTCCGCGCGTCGTTGCCGTCGGTCTGCATCGCCTGCGCGATCTGCTTCGAGAAATCGCGCCGAGCTATCGCGAGCTCGCGCGATTGCAAATTCTCGATCGCGGCTTCGATGCCGCAGTGGACGAAATCCGCGCGATGCACGCCGAGGAGCCCATCGATGTCATCGTCGCTGCCGGCTCGAACGGCGCCTACCTGCGCCAACAGCTCGACATCCCGGTCGTGCTCGTACGCGTCGGCGGCTTCGACGTCATGCGCGCGCTCGCACGTGCCCGCAGCATTTCATCACGCATCGCACTCGTGACGCATGGCGACATTCCGCGCGAGGTGCAGCATTTCGACGAATTGTTCGGGCTGGGTATCGAGCTTCGCACGTACCGAACCGAAGAGGACGCCCGCGATTGCGTGCGGGAGCTGAAGGCCAGATCCATTGAAGTCGTCGTCGCCCCGGGGCTCATCGTGGATCTCGCAGAGCAAGCCGGCATGCACGGCATCTTCTTGTACTCGGAAGATGCCGTGCGCGAGACCCTGGACGAAGCACTCGAACGCGTCCGCCTGTCGCGCATCGAAGCCGCCAAGCGCGACCGTCTGAACAGCGTGCTCGCTCATCTGCGCGACGGCGTCGTCGCTGTGGACATGCAAGAGCGCATCGAAGTCGTCAATCCTGCAATGGAGCGCTTGCTGGGACAGCCGATGTCCGCTCTGGTCGGGCGCAAGCTGAGCGACATAGCCCCCGAGCTCACGCTGTCGGCGACGCTGCGGGAGCGGCGTGCGGATATCGAAGAGCTGCAACGCGTCGGAAGCAAATCGCTCGTCACGACGCGCGTGCCGATCATCGAACAAGGCTCGCAGACCGGCGCCGTGCTCACGTGCCAGGATCCGGACGCGATTCAGCGCGTCGATCGTCGGCTGCGTACGCAGCGGCCGCGGCCGAGAACGGCGCGCTATCGGCTCGAAGACATCGTCGGCCATTGTCCTGCGATCGCACAGACTCGAGCCCTTGCACAGCAGTTTGCCCGCAGCGACGCGACCGTACTCATCATCGGCGAAAGCGGTACCGGCAAAGAACTGCTCGCCCAAGGCATTCACATGGCGAGCGCACGCCGCAATCAGCCGTTCGTCGCCGTCAATTGCGCTGCTTTCCCCGCTGCCCTGCTCGAGAGCGAGCTGTTCGGCTACGAGGAAGGCGCGTTCACCGGTGCGCGCAAGGGAGGCAAGGTCGGCCTGTTCGAAGCTGCGCACACCGGCACGATCTTTCTCGATGAGATCGGCGAAATGCCGGTGCCGCTGCAAACGCGCATGTTGCGCGTGCTGCAAGAACGCGAAGTGCTGCGGATCGGCGCGATCGAACCGACGCGCATCGACGTACGCGTCATCGCGGCAACGCACCGCGACCTCGACGCCCAAGTCGCCCGCGGCGAATTCCGCAGCGATCTCTACTACCGGCTCAACATCCTGCGCCTTGCATTGCCGCCGCTGCGCGAGCGCATCGACGACTTGCCCGAGCTTGCGCAGCACATGCTGCGCCGAGTGAGCGACCGAGTACGTCCAGGCACGATGACGCAAGCGCTGCTCGATGAGCTCGTTCGCGCAGGAACGCATTATTCCTGGCCCGGAAACGTCCGCGAGCTCGAGAACTTCGTCGAGCGCATCGCGACGTACGACATTGGGAACAGAAGGGACACTTCTCCACGCGATCTGCTGCGCGAGCTCATTCCGGAAATTTTCGCGAACGCAGCTGCGCCGCAAGCGCCCCTGCTCGCCAGCCATCGCGAAGAAACCGAACTGGAAATGATTGAGCGCGTGCTCGCGGAGTGCGGTGGCGATCGCACGCTCGCTGCCAAGAGGCTCGGCATCGGCCGCACGACGCTTTGGCGAAGATTGTCGCGTGCACAGGCACGGCGAATCAGTTCTGTTCGTCGGTAATTCGATCCTAGACGGGCAATCCTCCTCCCCGCCACTCGAGAACGAAGTCGACTGCCGCTCCTCGCCCCTCATCCGTCTTAGTACTGACGCGCCCACGGTTGCACAGCCCGGCCCGCACTGGTGCGTCATCTACTACGCACGTCGCAGGGGGAAAGCGAATGTCGCGGCTCATCGATTCACGAACGAATCGCCAAGCAGTTCGGCTAGCAGCCCTTTTGAGCTCGTTTGTTGCTGCCGGATCGACAGCAGCGGAGCAATCCGCCCAGTCCACGATCGCAACCACGCAACACCCGGGTGCAGCCGTCTATGCGCAGAGGTGCGCATCGTGTCACGACAATCCCGAAACGTCCAAGGCACCCTCAAAGGCAAGCCTGAGTCGCTTGTCGTCTGCGACGATCGAAAATGCTCTCTACATTGGCAAGATGCGCCCCTTTGCATCGGGCATGCCCACGGCCGATGTCTCCTACGTCGCCGACTATCTATCCGAAGCGGAGCAAACGGACGACGGCTGGACCCAGAGCATGATGTGCCCTGCCGAGCGTCGCACACCGCGATTGGATCGCGCTCCGACCGTAGCGACCTTCGGCTACGACCTCAGGAATAGGCGCCAACTGAGCTACGAGCAAGCAGGATTCGAACCCGACGAACTTCAGACACTCGAGCTCGCTTGGGCAATCGGGTTTCCCGAGGTATCGACAATGCGGAGTCAAGCAGCCGTCGTCGGTACGACGCTGTTCCTGCCCGTCGGCGAGAATCGTAATCGAGTCTTCGCGATCGATGTCTCCAATCAGTCCAAGCCTTGCATTCAATGGATCTACCACTCGCCGAGGACGCTGCGATCCAGCGCAGCGTACGGCGTGCGCGCCGATGGCCGGCCCGTCGTTCTCGTCGGCGACATGGGGGCGTACATTCACCTGATCGATGCCTTGAGCGGCCAGCCGCTCTGGATCAGTCACATGGGGTTGTTCCCGCAATCGATCGCGACCGGCACGCCGGTACTCGTGGGCGACAAGGTGATCGCTCCGTCTTCCCAGTACGAGATCATGATCGCTGCAAACGACAATCACGTGTGTTGCACGTTGCACGGCGGCGTCGTCGCGCTCGATGCCATGACCGGTAAGCGCGTGTGGGAAGCGCACACGATGGAGCATGCGAAGCCATTACGCGATCGCGGCGACGGCCAAATGCTCTGGGGCCCTTCAGGAGCCTCGGTCTGGAACTCACCCTCCATCGACCTCAAGCGCAACCGTCTTTACGTCGGCACCGGCGAAGCGAACTCTGCCCCAGCACATCGCAATACGGATGCGTTGCTGTCGTACGACTTGTCGACCGGCCGGGAACTGTGGTCGTTTCAGGCAACTGCGCACGACGTTTTCAACGTCGGCTGCGGCCCGACGGGCAGCGGCCTCAAAAACTGCCCGACAGAAAAAGAAACCGTCTACCGCGATGTTGATTTCGGCGCATCGACCATTTTGGCGACCACACCGCAAGGACGCGATCTCGTCATTGCCGGTCAGAAATCCGGCGATGTATGGGCCTTGGATCCGGACACCGGCAAGCTCGTCTGGCACACGCCGCTTGGCACCGGTTCAGCAATGGGTGGGATTCACTGGGGTATTGCGGCAGATGAGACCTATGTCTACGCCCCCATAACTAGCCCAGGACAACCGCTACCCGCCAAGACGATCGCAGGTCAACACATTCCGGAGCGTCGACCCGATCCCTCTATTCGCACGGGCGTTTACGCACTGAACCTGTCGGATGGATCCATCGCTTGGTCATTTCCGATCACACCCGACTGTACAGCCGAGCGCAAACGATTCGTCGAACATTGCCAGTATGTCTTCGGCCCCTCGGCCGCTCCGGCCATCATCGGCGACTATTTGATCGTTGGCGCGCTCGACGGACGGATCTACATGCTCCATCGCAAGACGGGCAAGTTGGTGTGGCAGTACGACACGGCACGCGAGTTCCCGACGCTCAACGGCGTCAAGGCAAACGGCGCATCCATCGACAACGCCGGCATTATTGCCGTCAACGGAATGTTGATCTTGAACTCTGGGTACGGCTTGTTCGGCCAGGGACCAGGCAATGTGACATTGGCGTTCAAGCCGGCATCGCGTAAGCGCGATCGCTGAAACGACCTGCGACCGAACGATCCTTCGGCGGTTGCACTGGAGACGGAAGTAAAAAGTTCTCTGCCGTGCGTCCATCCGGCTCAGACCCCGAGCGCAGCTCTCACTTGTGCGCGAAGCTTGTCCTTCTGAACTTTACCGGCTGCTGTGCGCGGCAACGCCGTCTGCCAGAACTCGAGCGTCTTCGGACACTTGTAGCCTGCGATGTGTTGGCGACAGAACTGGATGAGCTCCTGCGCATCCGCTTTGGCACCCGTCTTGAGCACCACGATGGCATGCACGCGCTCGCCCCATTTCTCGTCCGGCACGCCGATGATCGCGCACTCCTCCACGGCCGGATGCCGATACAAGACATCCTCGACTTCGATGGAATAGACATTCTCGGCACCAGTGACGATCATGTCCTTGATGCGGTCGGAAATGTACAGATAGCCGCCCTCATCGAAGTAACCGACGTCCTGCGTGTGCATCCAGCCGCCGCGCAACGCTTCTTCGGTTTCCTTCGGCCGGTTCCAATATCCGAGCATCATGTTGGGACCGCGGGCAATGATCTCGCCTGCGACGCCCGGCGGACATTCCTTGCCCTCGCGATCGACGACCTTGATCTCGTACTCGCACATCGGCCGACCGACGGAGCGCAATCTTCTCGGGTCCGCATCGGGCAAATGATCTTCCGGCGCGAGCAGCGTCAACGCCGGCACTTCGGTCATGCCGTAGCCGTGCGCGAGACCTGCATGCGGGAAACGCTCTCGTGCCGCCAGGATCAACGTGACGGGCATCGCCGATCCGCCGTAGCCGAAGATGCGCACGGAAGAAAGATTCGCAGTCGCGGACTTCGGATGCTTCGTGATCCGGTCGATGACCGCCGGAACCGTGAAGCAGTGAGTGACGCGCTCGCGCTCCATGATTTCGATCAGCGCACCGGCCTCCAGCGTCGGCGTGAACACGTGAACGCCGCCCACCATCGTCGTGAAAAAGATGCCGACCGCCGACACGTGAAACATCGGCGCCGAATGCAAGTTCACGCAGCTCGAATCGATGGAGAATCCGAGCGCGAAATTGCGCGACATGGCGTGCAGACTTTCGTGCGAAAGCATGACGCCCTTCGGCAATCCCGTCGTGCCGCCGGTGAAGAAGATACCGGCGAGATCGTCGCCGCAGCGCATCGACTCTTCGATCGGTTCGCCACGTGCACGCACCGACGCCAGCGTCGGCCCGTCCGTCAACGGCGCGCTGATACCCACGAACAGCGGCGGCTGTTCCATGTTGTTCGCGAGCTTGTGCACCAGCTCGCGAAACTCTTCGCCGAAGAACAGCACGCGCACACCGGCATCCTGGAGCTGAAAACGAATCTCCGGTTCGGCGAGGCGCGTATTGAGCGGCACGATGACTGCGCCGGCCCAGAGCACCGCGTAGTACAGCTCGAGATAGGCGACGCCGTTGTTGGCCAGCACGGCGATGCGATCGCCCGGCGCGACATTGAGCCGCCGCAAACCGCCGGCAAGCTTCGTGACCCCTTCGTAAAACTCTTGCCAAGTCCGCCGATCGTCACCGTCGACCGTCGCCAGACGATCGCCAAAGTAACGCGCTGCACGCACTAACGGCTGCGTCAATCGAACGCGCATCGTTGCTCCAGAATCCGGATGGGAACGCACCCGCGGCGGTCAATGCCCCTTGCCGCTGCGCAACGCTTCCCAGCCTGCCTCGATCCGCGACAGCGCGCGATCGATGACGGGCGTCTCACGGCAAGCGTTGTAGTACGCCGCGACGTTCGGCAGCGTCGCGAACGGATCTTTCATGCCGAAGATCGGCGGATACTGCGCGGCATAGCGCAAGACGGGTGCCGCTGCCAGATCGGCGAGCGTCAAGCGCCCTGCCATCGCATAGCGTCCGGGTTTGATCCAATGATCGAGCCAACCGAGACCGTTGCGAATGTGCGCGAGCGCCGCGTCGACCACGTCCTGATTGCGAGTCGCGCGCGAGAGATTCTTGAACAGCGGCATCATGGGATTCATGACGTATAGATCGATGATCCGCGAGATCAGCCGGACATGCGCGCGATCCAGCGGGTCCTCCGGCACGAGCGACGGTTCCGGATGAACCTGCTCGATGTATTCGCAGATGACCTCCGATTCCGGCAGATTGACGTCTCCGACTCTGAGCACAGGCAGCTTGCGGATGGGATTGATGCGGCCGTATTCCTCGGACTGAAACCCACCGGGAGGATGCTCCCAAGTGAACTCGATGCCCTTGTACTCGAGCTGCATCACGACGCGTTGCGCGAACGGCGAGATGTCGGCGGCATAGAGGTGATACTGAGCCATCGGCGGGCGCTCCAGGAAGGACGTCCGGCGCTGCGCCGGACATTTTTGTCAACTTACTTGATGATTCTTTCTCAGAGTCGAAAGCCGGTCAAGCTTCCTCTCGCGCGCGCAGCGCGGAATACCGCGGCTGATCGACCTTCAATGCATCGATCGTCGAACGCAGCAGATGACTCATCAGCGCAGGCGACGACTCGTCGATCTCGCCGCGTCGAATCATCTCGCACAGCAGCGCTTCGAGCTCCTCCTGCGATCCATCTCGACCGGTGAGCTCGACGAGGCGTGCATGATGCTCGGCTCGAACCGTTGGCGGCTCGCGCAGCGCCCGCACGACGAGCTCGAGCGCATTCGCCGACACCCGCGCCTCGAAAGCGAGGTCGCCCTCGAGCGCCGGAACGACACGCTCGCGCAGGAACGCCGCGACTGCCTCGGCGAGTTGATCGGGTCGGATGGCGCTGGTCATGCCTTTTCCTCACGACGCGATGATGTCGAGTAGATCGAGCTCGGTCTCGGATACGCGTCGGCCGATCATGCCGCGCTCGATCGAACGGTCTCTGCCCTGCTCGAATGCGTGCGACATCTCGCCGCAGCCGACTCCCCAACGCAAAGACCCGAGCGCACGCCAGAAGAGCACGCGCTCCGGTTCGATCTCCGCGCCACCCTGCGAGCGATAGCCCTCGAGCAATTGCTCGAGCGTTCCTACACCGGCGACGACAGAACCGATGTTCCCGAACCGCCATGAATTGACGGTGATCCACCCGAGGTCTTCGGCAGGATCGCCGATGTGTACGAGCTCCCAGTCCAGCACGGCCGTCACGTCGCGCTCGTCGACCATGATGTTGCCGAGCCGGAAATCGCCATGAATGACGCACAACGGCTTGCCTTCGATCCTGTCCAAGCGCTTGCGCAGCCATTTGAATGCCAGTTCGAAGACAGGCGAACGCATCGGCCGCGAAAGGTAGCTGCGCTCCATGGATTCGAGTTGCCCGGTGGCCGTCAGCACGGAGAGCTCGGGCACGCGCGCAGCGGGGATTCGATGGATGCGCGCCAGTATCTCGCCGAATCGAGACGCAAGCCGCTGACGAAGATCGGCGAACCGCTCCTCGCGAAGAATCTTCGTCGGTAATGCCAAACCGCCGACGCGATCCGCAACGAATCCCTCGCCCAATCCATCCGCCGGATCGAGCACCAGGCGAATGTTGGCGACGGGTACGCCGTGCTCTGCAGCCTCCGTGATGATTGCTGCTTCGGTTGCGAGCGGCACCGAGTTCATCAACGGGGCCTGCCCCGGAGGGAGCCGGCGCAGAATGAGCGGCATCACCGTAGCGCCGTGCCGCAGATCGAAGGACCACGTTTGCAAGCTTGCGCCGCCGGTCAGACGACGCAAATCGATCGCCTCGCCGCCGAGACGACGCTCGATCAACGCGGCGAATTGCTGCGCGAAATCGGCGACCTGCTCCATACCTTTCTGAGCGGCTGCACGCGTCACGCAGAAGCCTTGGCTTTGCGTGTATCGAGCTTCTCGGCGCCGAACAGCTCGATCTTCTTGGCCCGCGTGCGCTGCGACCAGTCCGCGATCACCTGCGCTGCGTTGCGGCGCTCCTCTTCCATGACCTCATCGTGTTTGGACGTCCGGTAGGTCACTTCGACCTGAATTCCGTTGGGGTCGTACATGTAGATCGAGCGGACGAAGCCGTGCTCGATCGGACCGAAACAGGTCTTGCCATTCGAGCGAATCCGCTCTTGCATGGAGAGCAGCTCCTCCTCGCTCGCGACTTCGAGCGCGATGTGCATGTCGAAGCTGTGCTTGCGATCGAAGTACTTCGGGTTCGCGTTGTCCGGCGCATCGAAGAACGCGAGGTACTTGCCGTCGCCCAAGGAGAAGAACAGATGCATGTACTCGACGGGCTCGTTCGTTCCGGGCGCTTCCTCGAATACCAGGGCAGCAGCAAGGTCGAGACCCAGCACATCCTGATAGAACCAGCGGGTCTGTTCCGCATCGAGGCAGCGATATGCGACGTGATGTGCACCGCGAATCGGCGAAGGTATGAAATCGGTGGTCGTCATGGCCGTCTCCCGCATGATGGACATAAGACGCGCCGCGGCCCTTGCTCGCTGCGCCGGTTGACTGTTTTCGTCAAATATCTTTACATTATTTTCTCGCGCAAACAACGCATTTGCGCCGTTCCGCGCCGCACCTTCGGAGACTCGTCTTGGCTTCCTTGCTGCACATCCACGCCAGTCCGAAGAAACATCGATCCGTATCTTTGCGCCTTGCCAGCGCGTTCATCGAAGAGGCCCAACGGCTGGATCCTTCGCTCGTCGTGAGCCGGCTCAACGTCTGGGAGGAGGATTTGCCCGAGTTCGGCGAAGATGCTGCGCTCGCGAAATTCGCTCCCATCTTCGGCGAGACGCGAACCGTTGCACAGGAAACGGCTTGGGCTCGTGTCCTGGAAGAAATCAAACGCTTCGATGCCGCAGACCGGATCCTGATCTCCACGCCGATGTGGAATTTCAGCATCCCGTATCGGTTGAAACACTACTTCGATTTGATCATGCAGCCGCGCGTCACCTTCGGCTACGACCGCGAGAAAATGCTTCACTACGGCATGTTACGTAATCGGCCGGTGCAGCTGATCCTCACGCGCTCCTCCGTGCTGCCCGGCGACTTCGTCGACTTTCAGCTTCCGTACTTGAAGTTCGCGCTCGAATACATCGGACTGCGCGATATCAGCGTCCTCGCTGCATGGCGCACCACCCGCCCCACTGCCGAAGAGCGCGAACAGTACGTCGCTTCATTCGAGCCGCAGGCTCGCGCTGCAGCGCAGGCGTTCATGGCGCGTCGGGCGTAGTCGACCGCGCAGTAGCAGATCTCTCAGTTCGGCGTGCACGCGCTCGCTCGTGCAGCCAGCGCCTCTCGCACTCGTCCGCCGACTTGTGCGCCCGGTATTTGAGTGACGGTTCGCGCGACCTGCGTGAGCGCTTCGAGATCGATTCCCGTGCGAATACCGGAGCGCTCGAACATCCATACGAGGTCTTCGGTCGCCACGTTGCCCGTTGCGCCGGGTGCATACGGACAGCCGCCGAGACCCGCAATCGAGGCGTCGAAGCAGCGCACGCCGGCACTCCACGCTGCCCACACATTCGCCGCCCCGAGCCCGTACGTGTCGTGCGCGTGAAACGCCCACGTTGCGATGCCGGGAAACTGCGCACGCGCTGCGCTGAACAAGCTCGTCACCTGAGCCGGATCGGCTCGGCCCGTGGTATCGCAGAGCGCGTACTCGGCGTTCTCCGTCACACGCACCAAATGCTCGATCAACGCAAGCACGGACTCCGCACTCATGCGGCCTTCGTACGGGCAATCGAACGCCGTCGCGACATTCACGCGTAGCCGCGCGTGCGCCGGCAGAATGCCGACAATCTGCTTGAAATCCTCCACGGACTCGAGCGGCGCGCGCCGCACATTGCCGCGGTTATGCCGCTCCGACACGGAGAGCACGAACGCGAGATGATCTGCACCCGCAGCAAGTGCGCGCTCGGCGTGACGCGCATTGGGCACCAGCACTTGCGGATCCAACCCTGGGAGCGACTTCGCTGCCGCTAGCACCTCGGGCGCATCGGCCATTTGCGGCAACGCGGCGGTGCTGACGAACGATGTTGCCTCGACTCGACGCACACCGGCGGCGTGAAGCGCCGCGACGA
This sequence comes from uncultured Sinobacteraceae bacterium, assembly GCA_937902995.1. Lineage (GTDB taxonomy): Bacteria > Pseudomonadota > Gammaproteobacteria > Steroidobacterales > Steroidobacteraceae > Steroidobacter. The sequence continues at coordinate 1,476 of CALEKY010000177.1, read as the reverse complement.
TTTCGATTTTCCGTTGGGTCGGAATCATCCCCGCGATGGACTGGAATCCATCCCGCGGCCCGACCTCGACGATTGACACCGCATCGGAGTCCGTACGTTGCAACTGCATTGTCACCCTTTTCTGCCGCGTTAGCTTCGTAAGAGCGTCATGCGTTCATCTTGCCACGGCGCCGACCTTATCGTAAAGTTTCTTGACGACTTTTCGAGAGGGAAAACGATGTCCAACGACCACTCCTCCGCCGCACCGGCTCCTTCCTCCGCCGAGCTTCTTGCGCGCGCCAAGGCGCTCGTTCCGAGCATTCGCAGCCGGGCTTTGAAGGCGGATGCCGACCGGCGGGTCGCAGACGAAACGATCAAGGAGTTGCTCGACGCACAGATCCTGCAGATGCTCGCGCCGCGACGGTTCGGCGGGCCTCAGGCGGATCTCGTCACTTTTCTTGACGTTGGCATCGTTCTCGGAACGGCGTGCGGCTCGACGAGCTGGTTGTTCGGGATTCTCGGCTGCCATCACTGGGTCCTGAGCCACTTCCCGATCGAGGCTCAGGCGGAGCTGTACGGCTCGAAGAACTATGCGCTCTGGCCGCTCAGCTTCTCCGGCAAAGGCGGTACTGCTCGTCCGGTCGACAGCGGATTTCTCGTTACCGGCCGCTGGTCGTTCTGCAGCGGCATCGACTTCTCGGACTGGATCGGCGGCGGTGTGCTGCTCGAGAAAGAAAATCCCCACGATCTGCACGATCGGTTCAACGTCCTCATTCCGCGCACCGAGGGCGAGGTCATCGACACCTGGTTCACGTCCGGCATGCGCGGCACGGGAAGCCGGGACTTCGTCTGCAAGGATGTCTTCGTACCCAAGCACCGCATCCTCGGACAGGAGGCCATTCAGAGCGGCAACACACCGGGATACGAAGTGCTGCGCAACGAGTATCCGCTCATCACCGCGCCGTTCTATGGCGTGCTGCTGGGCGCGGTCCTGTGCCCGATCCTCGGCATTACGCGCCGCGTGATCGACGATTTCGTCGAAGCCACACGCACCCGCGTCGGCTTCCGCGGCCGTGTGCCGGCCGAACGCCCCGCGATTCAAATGAAGATCGGCAGTGCAATGACGCGTTACGACGCCACGTACCGCATGATCCGCGCGCTGTTCGAAGAGATCGACACCGTCTCGCGCGCAGGCGAGCAATGCACGGTCGAACAGCGCCTACGGCAGCGCCGCGATACGGCGTATGCCGCCCAAGAATGCGTCGAGATCGTGGACGATCTGGTCTCGTGCTCCGGAGCTGGCGCGCAATCGCAAAGCTCCTACTTCCAGCTCGCGCAGCGCGACATCCACACGATCCGCACGCACGTCGTCCTCGACGTCGAGGAAGCGATGGAGCTGTACGGCAAGCACGCGTTGGGACAGTCGCTGAACTCGGTGCGGTACTAGGCTGAAGGCTGGAGGCTGAAGGCTGAAGACTGAAGGCTGAAGACTGAAGG
>CALEKY010000176.1 GCA_937902995.1 uncultured Sinobacteraceae bacterium | reverse complement strand
AGCATCGGCCTTCTAAGCCGAGGGTCGCAGGTTCGAATCCTGCCGGGCGCGCCAAAGGCGCGCTAGGACAGGTGAGAACCTGCGAGTAGCAGGTTCGACGAAAATTGCAGGAGCAATTTTCGAACGACCGAAGGTCGGCCCGAATGGGCGCCGGCCATGGAGGCGCGCCGGACATGGACGCACATGCCTTCGGGCGTGTAAGTTGAATTAGTGCGGACGATGGTGGACGTAGCTCAGTTGGTAGAGCCCCGGATTGTGATTCCGGCCGTCGTGGGTTCGAGTCCCATCGTCCACCCCAAACTTCACGGCGCGAGCCGTTGAAGTGAGGAGCGAGAACCCGTTACGGTTCTGCCACCAGGTAGAAAACGTGGGCTGTTAGCTCAATTGGTAGAGCAGCTGACTCTTAATCAGTTGGTTGTAGGTTCGAGTCCTACACGGCCCACCACCTCCTTCCCGTCCTAGCCGCCAATCGTTGCCCCGCGTGCTTCGGTACCGCACTGCGACTCTGAAGGCACCCCATTCAGAACTCCCGGCCCGGGTCTAACTTCAAGGTGAGGGTACGTCGGCTATACTCCGCGCCCCCGCTTCGGCGGGGTGCGCGATTTGGGTACGGGACGCGAAAGTGGCGGAACTGGTAGACGCGCTGGATTTAGGTTCCAGTGGGTAACCCCGTGAGGGTTCGAGTCCCTCCTTTCGCACCACGTCGAGTTACAACAGAGGTCCGTTAGCAATGCAGGTGTCCGTAGAAGCAATCGGTGCCCTCGAGCGCCGAATGGAAGTTCAGGTTCCCGCCGAGCGCGTGGAGAAAGCGATCGACGAGCGCCTGCAGAAGCTAAGCCGGACCGTCCGATTGAAGGGTTTCCGTCCCGGCAAGGTGCCCGTCAAGGTCGTCCGTCAGCAATTCGGCCAGCAGGTTCGTCAGGAAGTGCTCAGCGACGTGATGCAGGCGACGTTTGCGGAGGCCGTCACTCAACAGAATCTGATTCCTGCGGCAGGTCCGCGGATCGAGCCCATCAGCCTCGAACAGGGCAGTGACCTCAAGTATCGCGCCACCTTCGAAATCCTCCCGGAAATCAAGCTCACCGGCCTCGAGACCATCGAGGTGAAGCGCCCGACCGCGGACGTCACCGCGGCCGATATCGAAGCAATGATTCAGAACTTGCGGGAACAGCGCGCGACGTATTCGCCTGTCGAGCGCGAAGCGCAGGACACCGACCGCGTCGTCGTCGATTTCGCCGGAACGTTGGACGGTCAGCCGTTCGAAGGCGGGCAAGGCGAGAACGTGACGATCCACCTGGGCTCAGGACGCATGCTCGCGGATTTCGAGAAGGGTATTCGCGGCGCGAAGGCAGGCGAAAAGAAGACCATCGATGTCACGTTCCCCGAGAACTACGGCGCACCGAACTTGGCGGGTAAGACTGCGAAGTTCGAGGTGACGATCAAGTCGGTGGAAGAGCGCAAGCTGCCGGAGCTCGACGAGGAATTCTGCAAGTCGTACGGAGTCGATACCGGCGGGGTCGAGCGTCTGCGTCAGGAAGTCGAAGACAACATGCGACGCGAATTGAACGATGCGATCCGCGCCCGCATGAAGGTTCAAGTGCTGGACGGGCTGGTCGCGACGAATCCGATCGAATTGCCGAAAAGTCTCGTCGACGTTCAGGTTCGCGACATGCAGATCGAGGCCGGTCGGCGCATGGGGGCACAGGACGTTTCGCAGTTGCCGCCCGCCGAGGCATTCGTCGAACAGGCTCGCCGCCGAGTGGCGTTGAACCTGCTGGTGAACGAGATCATCAGAACCGCCGAGCTGAAAGTGGATCAGTCAAAGGTCCAGGCGCGCATGGAGGAGCTCGCGCAGCAGTTTCCGGATCCGGCTCAAGCGTTGCAGGCGTATCGCAGTAACCCGCAGCTGCGGCGGCAGCTCGAAGCGAGCGTGCTCGAGGACCAGGTCGTGGATTGGCTGCTCGAACGCGCCAAAGTGACCGAAGTCCCGTCGACTTTCAAGGAACTAATGAATTTCGGCGCGTAGCGTAATCGGGCCTCGTTTCGGACAGGAAACCGTCCGCGAGATGATGCACACTTGGCGAGCGTATCAATTTCAACCATGGCCATCGAAAAAGCTGCTATGAACCTCGTACCCATGGTCGTCGAGCAGACCGCTCGCGGCGAACGTGCTTATGACATCTATTCGCGCCTGTTGAAGGAGCGGGTGATCTTCATCGTTGGTCCGATCGAGGACCACATGGCGAATCTCGTGGTCGCTCAGCTGCTCTTCTTGGAATCCGAGAATCCGGACAAGGACATCGCGCTGTACATCAATTCGCCTGGCGGGTCGGTGACCGCTGGCTTGTCGATTTACGACACGATGCAGTTCATCAAGCCGGACGTCAGCACAATGGTCGTTGGGCAGGCATCGAGCATGGCCGCCGTCCTGCTCGCCGGCGGAGCGAAGGGTAAGCGTTATGCACTACCTCACTCCCGGATCATGATCCACCAGCCGCTGGCAGGCTTCCAAGGACAGGCATCGGACATCGACATCCATGCACGCGAAGTGCTCGAGATGCGCGACCGGTTGAACCGTATTCTGTCCAAACACACCGGTCAGACGGTCGAGAAGATCCGCCAAGATACCGATCGCGACAACTTCATGGGCGGCGAGGCGGCGGTGGCCTATGGCCTCATCGATCGCGTGCTCGAACGCCGCGCCGATTCGACACCGGCTACGCCCAAGTGATTAGGGCTAAGTGACTAGAATTGTTAGGTATTTGCCTTACGGCCAACAGTCATCGCGTTGCTGAGCAGGCCGTCTTTGCAGGCAAGCGGCAACGCGTGATATATAACCTCGACACCGTCGTGTCACGCTCGTGGACGCGGTGCCGATAAGGCTTTGAGGTGACGCATGCCCGATGATTCCCGCGGCAAACACGACGACGGCAAACTGCTGTACTGTTCGTTTTGCGGCAAGAGCCAGCACGAAGTTCGCAAGCTGATCGCCGGACCGTCGGTGTTCGTTTGCGACGAGTGCGTCGAGCTCTGCAACGACATTATCCGCGAAGAGCTCGAGGAGCGCGCAGAACGGACCCGCGACAAGCTGCCGCGTCCGCACGAGATCAAGAAAGTCCTCGACGAATACGTCATCGGGCAGCACCGCGCGAAGAAGGTTCTCTCGGTTGCCGTCTACAACCACTACAAGCGGTTGCAGACCAAGACCGGCGACCAGCGCTCGAAGGACGAGGTCGAGCTGGCGAAGAGCAATATCCTGTTGATCGGTCCGACGGGCTGCGGCAAGACGTTGCTTGCCGAGACGCTGGCGCGCTTGTTGAACGTTCCGTTCACGATTGCCGATGCAACGACGCTGACCGAAGCCGGCTACGTCGGCGAGGACGTCGAGAACATCATCCAGAAGCTCCTGCAGAAATGCGACTACGATGTCGAGAAGGCGCAAACAGGCATCGTGTACATCGACGAGATCGATAAGATCTCGCGCAAGTCGGACAATCCTTCCATTACACGCGACGTGTCCGGCGAAGGCGTGCAGCAGGCCCTGCTGAAATTGATCGAAGGCACGGTCGCTTCGGTTCCGCCGCAGGGCGGACGCAAGCATCCCCAGCAGGAGTTCCTGCAGGTCGATACGACGAACATCTTGTTCATTTGCGGCGGTGCGTTCGCGGGTCTGGAAAAGATCATCCTGAACCGTACGCAGAAGACCGGTATCGGCTTCACCGCCGAGGTTCGTCCGCAAGGCGAGCGTCCTTACGGCAACGATGTGTTTCATGACGTCGAGCCGGAGGATCTCATCAAGTACGGCCTGATTCCGGAGTTCGTCGGTCGCTTGCCCGTCGTGGCGACGCTTGATGAGCTCGACGAAGCTGCGCTCGTGTCGATCCTGGTCGAGCCGAAGAATGCGCTCACCAAGCAATATAAGAAGTTGTTCGACATGGAAGGCGTCGAGCTCGAGTTCCGTCCGGAAGCGCTGAAAGCCGTCGCGAAGAAGGCCATGCAGCGCAAGACGGGCGCTCGCGGTTTGCGCACGATCCTTGAAAACGTGCTGCTCGAAACGATGTACGAGCTGCCGTCGTTGCGGAATGTGCAGAAGGTTGTGGTCGATGAGGCTGTCATCCTCGGCGAGAGCAAGCCGTACATCGTGTACGGGCCCGGGGAAGAGGGCCGGACGACGGTCGAAGAGCGACGTCCGACCGGCAGCGACCATCACTGAACCGGATTGCAAATTTGCACTACGAGGGCGCCGTCAGGCGCCCTCGTCGTTTCCGAGTATCGGTTTGAGCGGTTGCAATAGGGGCGACCCTGTATCCGTCATTCTCTCGATCCGTCATTCGCGAGGACCCGGCGAAAACCGGCGCGATTCCGGGGGAAGAGCGCTGGCGACCCGGCACCGCTTCCGGTATTTTGCAGAACGATCCTTTTCGAATCGGATCTAAATCTTCCGATTCGCCATCGACAGGTAATCCGCGTGAGCACAGACACTCCAGCACCAGATACCCCCACGCCGCCGACAGCGATGCCCGTCCTGCCGCTGAGAGACGTCGTGGTCTATCCGCACATGGTCATTCCGCTGTTCGTCGGCCGCGAGAAATCGATTCTCGCGTTGGACCATGCGATGCGCGGTTCGAAACAGATTTTGCTCGTGGCGCAGAAACAAGCCGACGTGGACGATCCGACTGCGCAGGATCTTTATCGCATCGGTACCGTCGCGACGATTCTGCAACTGCTCAAGCTTCCCGACGGCACGGTCAAGGTGCTCGTCGAGGGCGTCGAGCGCGCCAAGATCGAGAAGCTGACCTCGGGTCAGTATTTCAGTGCCGAGATCTCGCAGCTGCGCGACATCGAGCAGTACGACGAACGCGAGATGGACGTGCTGATGCGTTCCGTCGTGTCGCAGTTCGAGCAGTACGTGAAGCTCAACCGCAAGGTGCCGCCGGAGATCCTCACTTCGCTTGCGGGAATCGAGCAACCGGGTCGGCTCGCGGACACTGTTGCCGCGCACATGTCGCTCAAGCTCGATGCCAAGCAGAAGGTTCTCGAGATCCAGGACGTGCGCAAGCGCCTCGAGCACATCCTCGCCCTCATCGAAGGCGAGATGGACGTGCTGCAGATCGAGAAGCGGATCCGCGGGCGCGTCAAGCAACAAATGGAGAAGAGCCAGCGCGAGTACTACCTGAATGAGCAAATGAAGGCCATTCAGAAGGAGCTCGGCGAGATCGAGGACGCACCGAACGAGCTTGCGGAGCTCGAGCAGCGCATCCAGAAGGCGGGTATGCCGAAGGAAGCGCGCGACAAGGCGATGTCAGAGCTCAACAAGTTGAAGCTCATGTCGCCGATGTCGGCCGAAGCGACCGTCGTGCGCAACTACATCGACTGGCTCGTGAAGTGTCCGTGGAAGAAGCGGACCAAGATTCACAACGACATCGCCAATGCGGAGAAGGTGCTCGACGAAGACCACTACGGGTTGGAGAAGGTCAAAGAGCGCATCATCGAATACCTTGCGGTCCAGCAGCGCGTCAAAACCCTGAAGGGTCCGATTTTGTGTCTCGTCGGACCACCGGGCGTGGGTAAGACCTCGCTCGGACAATCGATCGCGCGCGCGACCAACCGCAAGTTCGTCCGCATGTCGCTCGGCGGTGTACGCGACGAAGCCGAGATCCGCGGTCACCGCCGCACGTATATCGGCTCGATGCCCGGCAAGATCATTCAAAACATGGTCAAGACGGGCGTGCACAATCCGCTGTTCCTGCTCGATGAGGTCGACAAGATGGCCATGGATTTCCGTGGCGATCCGTCGTCGGCGCTGCTCGAAGTGCTCGATCCGGAGCAGAACGCGACTTTCAACGATCATTACCTCGAGGTCGATTTCGATCTGTCGGAGGTGATGTTCGTCTGCACCGCGAACAGCCTGAACATTCCGGCGCCGCTCCTCGACCGCATGGAAGTGATTCGGTTGCCCGGCTACACGGAAGACGAGAAGAGCGCGATCGCGCGCCGTTACCTGTTGCCGAAACAGATGAAACAGAACGGCGTGCAGGACAGCGAGCTCAAGGTGTCGGATCAAGCGATCCTCGACATCATCCGCTACTACACCCGCGAGGCCGGCGTGCGCAATCTCGAGCGCGAAATCTCGAAGATCTGCCGCAAGGCGGTGAAGCAGCTACTCACCGAGAAGGACACGAAGGTCGTCAACATCACGCCGAAGAATCTGAGCAAGTACCTCGGCGTGCGGCGCTTCCGCTACGGCCTTGCGGAGGAGCAGGATCAAATCGGCCAGGTCACGGGCCTTGCGTGGACGGAAGTGGGCGGCGAGCTGCTCACGATCGAAGCCGCGGTCGTTCCCGGCAAGGGCAAGCTCACGCACACCGGCCAACTCGGCGAAGTGATGCAAGAGTCGATTCAGGCCGCGATGACCGTCGTGCGCAGCCGCGCCACGATGCTCGGACTCGATCCCGACTTCTATCAGAAGGCCGATGTGCACATTCACGTGCCCGAGGGGGCAACGCCGAAGGACGGTCCGAGCGCAGGTATCGGTATGTGTACAGCGCTCGTCTCTGCGCTGACTAAAGTGCCGGTTCGCTCGGATGTGGCAATGACGGGCGAGATCACGTTGCGCGGACAGGTGCTACCGATCGGCGGCTTGAAGGAGAAATTGCTGGCGGCGCACCGCGGCGGAATTCGCACGGTGTTGATCCCGGATGAGAACACCAAGGACCTCGCCGACATTCCTCAGAACATCAAGGACAGCCTCGAGATCAAGCCGGTGAAATGGATCGACGAAGTGTTGCAGGTCGCACTCAAACACATGCCGGCGCCTGTCGCTGCAGAGGCGGGTCCGTCGCGGCCGAACGACAAGGCGCGTCCGCGTCGCATTGCGAAGCGCGCACCGAAGGCCGTGCGTGCGCACTAACGCTGCGTTTGAAGGACCGTGCGAAGGAATCTTCGCACGGTCCTTTTGCTGCATTCGTCACATAACTCTGGTTGACCCGTTCTTCCGCGCACTGCTATAACGCGCCCCCGCCTGCGCCGGTGCAGGTCGCAACAGGAAAAAGAAGGAATCCGACATGAACAAAGCCGAGCTGATCGATGCGGTAAGCGGGCAGACGGGCCTTCCGAAGGCTGAGGCGACGAAGGCGGTCGACGCAGTGTTCGATTGCATTACTGCGGCGCTCAAGGCGGGCGACAGCGTTTCGGTGCTCGGTTTCGGTACGTTCGTCGTGAAAGGACGTGCAGCGCGTCCCGGTCGCAATCCTCGTACGGGCGAGACGATCGAGATTCCTGCAAGCAAGGTGCCGGGCTTCAAGGCTGGCAAGGCACTGAAGGATGCTGTAAATTAGCGCGCCCTCGAGGACCGGACGCGAAGTCGCGGTTTTTCGATGGCAAGGTTCCGATCCGCATTCGCAATTCGCGACGCGCTCAGGAACACGGGCTGCGGTGCATCAGTGCAGCGAGACGCAGGCAGCCGCCACGGGGGTGCTTAGCTCAGCGGTAGAGCGTCGCCCTTACAAGGCGAATGTCGTGGGTT
>CALEKY010000175.1 GCA_937902995.1 uncultured Sinobacteraceae bacterium | reverse complement strand
AACATCAGCGTGATGTTCAACACCGAGTACACGCCGGGCAGCGAGGACATCGAAGTCATCGATGCCGTCGCGCAGTTCTCGTTCTCGGAACAGTTCAACATCTGGGCAGGCCGGTTTCTCCCGCCGAGCGACCGCGCGAATCTCTACGGTCCCTACTACGCAAGCCACTGGGGCGTCTATCAAGACGGTGTGCAAGACGGCTATCCGTTCGAGACCAACGGTCGCGCCGACGGCTTGATGTACTGGGGTCAGTTCGGCATCGCGAAAATCGCGTTCGGCGCCTTCGATATTCAAGGCGTCACGAAAGGCAGCTCGGACGTACTGTACGCGGCACGCGTGCAACTCGACTTTTGGGATCCGGAAGGCGGCTATTACCTCAACGGCTCGTACTACGGCGAGAAAGATCTGCTGGCGATCGGTTTCGCCGGACAAAACGCATCAGGTGAGAACGCGTACTCCTTCGACTTCCTGCTCGAGAAGAAGCTCGGCAACTCCGGTGTCGTGACCTTCGAAGCCGAATACGCCGTGTACGACGGCCTGGGCGGTTACGGCACGCCGCTCGGCGGCGGTTACGACAAGAGCGACGGCTTCTATGTGCTCGGTGCTTATCTGTTCCCGGCCGAGATCGGCATCGGCAAGCTCCAGGTCCTCGGCAAATTCGGCGAGACGACCTTCGAGTTCGCCGGCGGCGATCTCGAACAAAAGACGTTCGAGTTCAACCTCAACTACATCATGAAGAGCTTCAACGCACGCGCGTTCCTCTTCTACATCGACCACAGCTGGGATCCCGACGTGGGCGCAGACTCGAAGCAAATCGGTCTGGGCCTGCAAGTGCAGATCTGACCCGCTCCACCACTCGAAGGAATGCCACCATGAAACACTCCGTACGACTCAGAGGACTCAAAGCACTCGCCGCCGCCGTTGCGCTCGCGGCCGGCAGCCTTGCTCAAGCCGCCGACACCATCAAGGTCGGCGTGCTGCATTCGCTGTCCGGAACGATGGCCATCTCCGAGACGACGCTCAAAGACACCGTGCTCATGCTGATCGAAGAGCAGAACAAGAAAGGCGGTCTGCTCGGCAAGAAGCTCGAGGCGGTCGTCGTCGATCCGGCTTCGAATTGGCCGCTGTTCGCCGAGAAAGCCGAACAACTGCTCGTGAAAGACAAGGTCGACGTCGTGTTCGGCTGCTGGACGTCGGTGTCGCGCAAGTCGGTGCTGCCGGTGTTCGAGAAACACAACGGCTTGCTGTTCTATCCGGTGCAATACGAAGGCGAGGAGTCGTCGCGCAACGTGTTCTACACCGGCGCCGCACCGAATCAACAAGCCATTCCCGCGGTCGACTACTTGATGAACGAAGTGGGCGTACAGCGTTGGGTGCTCGCCGGTACCGACTACGTCTACCCGCGCACCACCAACAAGATCCTCGAGGCGTACCTGAAATCGAAGGGCGTCAAGCAAGAGGACATCATGATCAATTACACGCCGTTCGGTCACTCCGATTGGCAGAGCATCGTGGCGAGCATCAAGAGATTCGGCTCGGCCGGTAAGAAGACGGCGGTCGTCTCGACGATCAACGGCGACGCCAACGTGCCGTTCTACAAGGAGCTCGCCAACCAGAAGATCTCCGCGGAGGACATCCCGGTCGTCGCGTTCTCGGTCGGCGAAGAAGAGCTGTCGGGCATCGACACCAAGCCGCTCGTCGGCCACCTCGCCGCCTGGAACTACTTCCAGAGCATCGAAACGCCCGCCAACGCGGAGTTCATCAAGAAGTGGCACGCGTTCACCAAGAATCCGAAGCGCGTGACGAACGATCCGATGGAAGCGCACGTGATCGGCTTCAACATGTGGGTGAAGGCCGTCGAGAAGGCGAAGACGACGGACGTCGACAAGGTCATCGACGCCATCATCGGCATCGAAGTGCCGAACCTGACCGGCGGCATGGCGAAGATGCTCCCGAATCATCACATCACCAAGCCCGTGTTCATCGGCGAAGTGCGTGCGGACGGTCAGTTCGACATCGTGTGGCAGACCGACGGTCTCGTGCCCGGCGATGCCTGGTCGGACTACCTCCCAGGCAGCAAGGACATCGAAGCCGACTGGGTCACGCTCAAGTGCGGCAACTACAACACCAAGACCAAACAGTGCTCCGGACAGAACTACGAGTAACGACGTGAGCCCTCGGGGCCCCGGGCGGCACTGCCCGGGGCCCGCCCTCTGCCCCTCGACGAGACAACCAAGGGACAAGCGGTGCCTGCATCAATTCAGCTGATATGTCGCCTTTCGCTGCTTTTGCTCCTTGCGATCCCGATCGCTGCGCAAGCGCAATCGGACGATCTGTTCGTCGAGCGGCTCGAGCTCTTGACGGCGAACAACTTCAAGCAAAAAGAACAGGCGGTCGCCGGCCTGCTGAATCTTCGTCATCCGAATACCAAAGCCGTTCTGCAAGCGTTACTCGACGGGCGGCTGTATTACGAGCGAGCGTCGAAACGAGTCGTCATCCGCGCCGCTGAGGACGCCTTCTCGGTTGCCGATGCCGTCACGCTGACGCCCATCCCCGACGCTTCGGAGGATGCGTTTTCGCGCATCACCACCAACAATCAGTTGCGCAAGAACCTGCGCGGCGCGATTGCGGCATTCGAGCTCGACAGTCCCGATGCGCGCGTGCGTTTGACCGCCGTGCGCGAAATGCTGCGTTCGCTCGATGAAGACACCGTCGCCCTATTGCGCGAACGTGTCGAGCAGGAACGCGACGACGAAGTGCGCGCAGCCATGACGAGCGGCATCGCCCTCTTCGATCTCGACAACGAGGATGCCGGCGTGAGGCTCGCCGCGGTCGAGCGGTTGCGCGGCAGTCTGAATTCCGACGTCTACAATCGGCTGCGGGCCCTCATCGAGCGCGACGACGACGGCAATCCCGTCGAGCCGGATCCGGAGGTTCGTGCAGTCGCCATCGACGTCGTCAACGGCATCGAAACCCGGCGCGCCTTCTACGGGAGCTTGGAGACGCTGTTCTTCGGCTTGAGCCTGGGCTCGGTGCTCGTGCTCGCCGCCATCGGTTTGGCAATCACTTTCGGCGTCATGGGCGTCATCAATATGGCGCACGGCGAGCTCATCATGCTGGGAGCTTACACGACCTACGTGATGCAGCTCCTGCTGCCCGATCACATCGGCGCGGCCGTGCTGCTCGCGATTCCCGCTGCGTTCATCGTTTCAGGCGCAACAGGCGTGCTGATCGAGCGCGGCATCGTACGCTTTCTCTACGGACGACCGCTGGAAACGCTGCTTGCGACTTTCGGCGTCAGTCTGGTCCTGCAGCAACTCGTGCGCGACATTTTCACGGCGAACAACCGTCCCGTCGAAACGCCCGCGTGGATGGCCGGTTCGCTGCAGATCAACGAAGTCTTTTCGATCACGCTCAACCGTGCCTATGTCGTGATCTTCACCTTGCTCGTCTTCGGGTTGTTGCTCGCGTTGCTGAGCAAGACGACGCTCGGTCTCAAGGTTCGGGCAGTTGCGCAGAACCGCAACATGGCGCGCGCGATGGGCGTACGCACCGAGTGGGTCGATGCGATGACGTTCGGGCTCGGCGCAGGCATCGCCGGTGTAGCCGGTGTGGCGCTGAGTCAGCTCACCAACGTCGGCCCTAACCTCGGCCAGCAATACATCATCGATTCGTTCATGGTCGTGGTGTTCGGCGGCGTGGGCAACCTGTGGGGCACGCTGATCGGCGGTATGTCGCTCGGCGTCGTGAACAAGCTCTTGGAGCCGTATGCCGGTGCGGTGCTCGCGAAAATTTTCGTGCTCGTCGCACTCATCTTATTCATTCAGCGTCGCCCGCGCGGATTGTTCCCGCAGAAGGGCCGTGCAGCGGAGGCATGAGCATGCATCTGCAACCCTTGCTCGATGTGCTTCGCCGCGAACGCGGCACGCAAGTGTTCTTCGTCCTGTTGCTGATCGTCGCGGTCGGCGTGCCGCTGCTGCATGCCGCACTGCCCGCGTCGTCGCCGCTCCACATCTCGACGTACACGATGACGCTGATCGGCAAGTACCTGACGTATGCGCTGCTGGCGATCTCGGTCGATCTGGTATGGGGCTACTGCGGCATCCTGAGCCTTGGCCATGCGGCGTTCTTTGCCCTCGGCGGCTATGCGATGGGCATGTATCTGATGCGTCAGATCGGGCCGCGCGGCGTATACGGACACCCGATCCTGCCGGACTTCATGGTGTTCCTGAATTGGAAGGAGCTGCCGTGGTTCTGGTACGGCTTCGACATGTTCTGGTTCGCCGCGCTCATGGTCGTGCTCGTGCCCGGCCTGTTGGCGTTCGTTTTCGGCTGGTTCGCGTTCCGCTCGCGCGTTACGGGCGTCTATCTCTCGATCATCACGCAGGCGCTGACCTTCGCGCTCATGCTGGCCTTCTTCCGCAACGACATGGGCTTCGGCGGCAACAACGGCCTGACTGACTTCAAGGAAATTCTCGGCTTCGACATCAACGCCTCCGGCACGCGGATCGGCTTGTTCATCGCCTCGGCCGTGTTCCTCGCTTTGGGCTATCTCGCCTGCCGTTACATCACCTCGTCGCGGGCGGGCCGTGTCGTGCAAGCCGTGCGTGATGCTGAAAGCCGGACTCGATTCCTCGGCTATCGCGTCGAGTCGTACAAGCTGTGGGTCTGGGTGTTCTCGGCCGTGCTCGCCGGCATCGCCGGCGCGCTGTACGTGCCGCAGGTCGGCATCATCAATCCGAGCGAGTTCCAGCCCATCAATTCCATCGAAGTCGTCATTTGGGTGGCGGTCGGCGGACGCGGCACGTTGTACGGCGCTGTCGCCGGCGCCGTGCTGGTCAATTACGCAAAGACGTATTTCACGGCCGCGCTGCCCGAGTACTGGCTGTACGCGCTCGGCACGCTGTTCGTGCTCGTGACGCTGTTCTTGCCGCGCGGCGTCGTCGGTCTCGTCGATCAGGCACGCGATGCGCTCGCGAAACGGCGCGCGAGCACACCGGCGCTGCCGACTGCGGATTCGACACTTTCATCCGCGCAGAGGTCGCCATGAACGTCGCCGCCATCGCACGCAACGGCTGGGAGCGGATCGTCGGTCCTCGGCATCGTAGCGACCGCCGGCCGAGCGCCGACGTATCGCACGGCACGATCCTGTATCTCGAGGATCTCACGGTGACATTCGACGGCTTCCGCGCTCTGAATGCATTGACGTTGTACGTCGATGTCGGCGAGCTACGTTGCATCATCGGACCGAACGGCGCCGGCAAGACGACGATGATGGATGTCATCACGGGCAAAACGCGACCCGACTCCGGCTCGGCCTGGTTCGGTCAGAACATCGATCTTCTGACCTTGACCGAGCCCGAGATCGCGCAAGCCGGTATCGGCCGCAAATTTCAGAAACCCACGGTCCTCGAACAGCACACCGTGTTCGAGAACCTGGAGCTCGCCGTCGCGGGCAATCGCTCGATCGTCCACACGCTGTTCAAACCGCTCACGGCCGAGCAACGCACGCGCATCGACGAAGTGCTGACCGCGATCGGCCTCGCCGATCAACGCCACGTGCGTGCCGGCACGCTCTCGCACGGTCAGAAACAATGGCTCGAAATCGGCATGCTGCTGATGCAGGACCCGCAGCTGCTGCTCGTCGACGAGCCCGTCGCCGGCATGACGCCGCAGGAGGTCGAGCGCACGGCGGAGCTCTTGCTGTCGCTCGAAGGCAAACATTCCGTCGTGGTCGTCGAGCACGACATGGATTTCGTGCGCTCCATTGCCAAGAGAGTCACCGTGCTGCACGAGGGCAGCGTGCTGGCCGAAGGCACGATCGACGAAGTGCAGGCCAATCCGAAAGTGCAGGAGGTGTACCTTGGCGTCTGAGCAGACGACAGCCCCCGACATGCTGCGGATCGCCTCGCTCAATCAGTTCTACGGCGGCAGCCACATTTTGTGGGACGTCGATCTCGCCGTACCGCGCGGTTCGATCACCTGTCTGATGGGCCGCAACGGCATGGGCAAGACGACGCTGCTCAAATGCATCATGGGCTTGCTGCCCATCGCTTCGGGCGCGATCAAGCTCGAAGACACGGACCTGCAAACGCTGCCGGCGGATCGCCGCGCCAAGCTCGGCGTGGGCTACGTCCCGCAGGGCCGCGAGATCTTTTCGCAGCTCACGGTGGAAGAGAATCTGCGCATCGGGCTCGGTTCGCGGCGCGATCGCAAGCGCGAAATTCCCGAGAAAATCTTCGAACTCTTCCCCGTGCTCAAGAAAATGCTCCGGCGTCGCGGCGGCGATCTGTCCGGCGGTCAGCAACAGCAGCTCGCCATCGGCCGCGCCTTGGTGCTCGATCCGACGCTTCTCATTCTCGATGAGCCGACCGAAGGCATTCAGCCGAACATCGTGCACGAGATCGGCGACATCCTGCTGCGACTCAACGAAACCGCAAAGCTCACCGTGCTGCTCGTCGAGCAGAAGCTCCCGTTCGCGCGGCGCATCGCGAGTCATTTCCACGTGCTCGACAAGGGCCGTGTCGTCGCGAGCGGCGGAATTCGCGAGCTCACCGACGAGGTCGTCCAGCAGCATCTCACGGTGTGAGCATGTCGGCATCGTACGCAACCATTGCTTCGTGGAACGCCTCGCTCGAGCTCGGCTTCGAGCGGCGTTGCGGCCGGACGGCACTGGTGCGTCGCACTCATCGCGGTCCGCTCCTCGTGCAGCGGCCGTTCTATCCCGAAGGCGATGTCTGTCATTGCTACATCGTGCATCCGCCGGGCGGCGTGGTCGGCGGCGATTCGCTGACCGTCGATGCGACGGTTGCCGCCGATGCGCACGCCCTGATCACGACGCCCGCCTCCGCCAAGTTCTATCGCAGCGCCGGCGCACGCGCGATTCAGACACAGCAGCTTCGGTGCACCGGTACGCTCGAATGGCTGCCGCAGGACACGATCTTCTATCCCGGCGCGCTCGTCCGGTCCCACACCGAGATTCATTTGGAGACAGCTGCGCGATTCATCGGCTGGGACGTCGTCTCGCTCGGGCTCGCTACACGCAACGAACGTTTCGCGAGCGGACAGCTGTCGCTCAACGTCGAGCTGTGGCGGAGCGGCGAACCTGTGTATCTCGACCGCTTGCAGATCGCGGGCGGTTCTAAGGCGCTCGACGCACCGTGGGGATGGCACGGCTATACGTGTCTTGGAACGCTGCTCGCCTGTCCCGCAAGAAATGAGTGGCTCGATGGGCTGCGAACGATTGCCGTCGAGGACGGCCTCCTCGGCATCACGTGCGTCGATGACGTGCTGGTCGTGCGCTGTCTGGGCCGGCGCAGCGAGCCCGTTCGCCATGCGCTGATTCGTGCCTGGCAGATGCTGCGACCCTGGTTGTTGATGCGCGAGCCCGTCCTGCCGCGCATCTGGGCAACGTGACTTCGAGAGAGTACCGATGGAGCTGAGTCCGAGAGAAAAAGACAAACTGCTGCTGTTCACGGCTGCATTGCTCGCCGAGCGGCGCAAGGCGCGCGGCTTGAAGCTCAACTACCCCGAAGCCGTGGCGCTCATCTCCGCCGCCATTCTGGAAGGCGCGCGCGAAGGCAAGTCGGTCGCGGAGCTCATGAGCTACGGCGCCACCATCCTCAAGCGCGAGGACGTCATGGAGGGCATTCCGGAAATGATTCCTGAAGTTCAGGTGGAAGCGACGTTCCCGGACGGCACGAAGCTCGTCACCGTTCACAACCCCATCACTTGAGTGCGCACATGATTCCAGGCGAAGTGTTCACAAAACCGGGCGAGATCGAGCTCAACGCCGGACGGCCGACCGTCACCGTGCGCGTCGCCAACTTGGGCGACCGTCCCATTCAAGTCGGCTCGCACTATCACTTCTACGAAACGAACGGCGCGCTGCGCTTCGATCGCGAAAAGACGCGCGGCTATCGGCTCAACATTCCCGCCGGCACCGCCGTGCGTTTCGAGCCCGGGCAGGAACGTGAGGTCGAGCTGGTCGCCTACGCGGGCGCGCGGATCGTCTACGGCTTCAACGCCAAGGTGATGGGCAAGCTATGAAAATCAGCCGACAAGCCTACGCCGAAATGTACGGCCCGACGACGGGCGACCGCGTGCGCCTCGGCGACACCGAGCTCGTCATTCGTATCGAAAAGGACTTCACGACCTACGGCGACGAAGTGAAGTTCGGCGGCGGCAAAGTGATCCGCGACGGCATGGGTCAGAGTCAGCGCGGCGCCGCCGAAGTCGTCGACACCGTGATTACGAACGTCGTGATCCTGGATCACTGGGGCATCGTCAAGGCGGACATCGGTCTCAAACACGGCCGCATCGCGGCGATCGGCAAGGCCGGCAATCCCGATGTGCAGCCCAACGTCGACATCGTGCTCGGCGCCGGCACCGAGGTCATCGCGGGCGAGGGTTTGATCGCCACGGCAGGCGCCATCGATGCGCACATTCACATGATTTGTCCGCAACAGGTGGAAGACGCGCTCATGTCGGGCATCACGACGATGATCGGCGGCGGCACGGGTCCCGCCGCCGGCACGAATGCCACCACCTGCACGCCCGGACCGTGGCACATCGAACGCATGCTGGAAGCCTTGGACGCACTGCCGATGAACTTCGGTCTGCTCGGCAAGGGCAACGCGAGCTTGCCGGGGCCGCTCGAAGAACAGATTGCCGCAGGCGCCATCGGCTTGAAGCTGCATGAAGACTGGGGCACGACGCCTGCGGCGATCGACAACTGTCTTGCGGTCGCAGACAAGTACGACGTGCAGGTGGCAATTCACACCGACACGCTGAACGAATCCGGTTTCGTCGAAGACACCTTGGCGGCGATTCGCGGGCGCGCCATTCACACCTATCACACGGAAGGCGCCGGCGGGGGTCACGCGCCCGACATCATCAAAGCGTGCGGCGAGCCGAACGTTCTGCCCTCCTCGACCAATCCGACGCGCCCGTACACCGTCAACACCGTCGACGAGCATTTGGACATGTTGATGGTGTGTCACCACCTCGATCCGGGCATTCCCGAAGACGTTGCCTTCGCCGAGTCGCGCATTCGCCGCGAAACGATTGCCGCCGAGGACATTCTTCACGATCTTGGCGCGTTCTCGATGATCTCCTCCGACTCGCAGGCCATGGGCCGCATCGGCGAGGTCGTCACACGCACCTGGCAGACGGCACACAAAATGAAAGTGCAGCGCGGTGCGCTGCCGCAGGACGATGCGAGCTCGGACAATTTCCGCGCGCGACGCTACGTCGCCAAGTACACGATCAATCCGGCGATCACGCACGGCGTTGCGCACGAAATCGGCTCGCTGGAAGTGGGCAAGCTCGCCGACATCGTGCTCTGGCGACCGGCCTTCTTCGGCGTGAAGCCGGCCATGATCATCAAAGGCGGCATGATCGTCGCCGCCCCGATGGGCGATCCGAATGCGAGCATTCCCACACCGCAGCCCGTGCACTATCGCCCGATGTTCGGCAGCTTCGGCAAGGCGCGTTCGGCGACGTCCGTGATGTTTCTGTCTCAGATCGCCATCGCCAATGGGGTGCCCGAGCGCTTGAAGCTCGGCAAACGCGCCGTGGCCGTCAAGAACACGCGCACGGTGACCAAACGCGATCTGGTTTTGAACGACTATCAGCCGCGCATCGAAGTGGACGCCCAGACCTATCAGGTGCGCGCCGACGGCGAGCTGCTCACGTGCGAGCCCGCCTCCGTGCTGCCGCTCGCCCAACGCTACTTCCTGTTCTGACCATGCTGACGATCACGAAACGCGCCGCTGTCAACGCCGTCCCGCAACTGCACATCGTGCTGCCGTTCGAATCGCGGACGAAGTCGCGCTTACGGACTCACGCGACGAGCGGCGAGGACGTCGGCATTTTTCTCGAGCGCGGCTCCATCTTGCGCGACGGCGATCTGCTCGAGACCGACGACGGCCGCGTCGTTCAAGTGCTTGCCGCCGACGAAGACGTCTCCACCGTTCATTCGCCGGATCCGCGGCAGCTCGCGCGCGTGAGCTATCACCTCGGCAATCGTCACGTCGCGCTGCAAATCGGTCCGACGTGGGTGCGCTACCTGCACGATCACGTGCTCGACGACATGGTGCGCGGTCTCGGCCTCGAAGTCGTCGTCGAGCGCGCGCCCTTCGAGCCCGAAGCCGGTGCGTACGGCGCGCGTTCGCATTCCCACGCTCACGCGCACTCGCTCTCGCCCTTACTTCCGCATCGTCATGACTAGTCCCGCAACTTTGTTGCGGTTGCTGCACCTTGCCAGTCCGGCTCTGCCGGTCGGCGCGTTTCATTTTTCCCAGGCGCTCGAGTACGCCGTGCATGCAGAGCTGGTCGCGGACGAATCGTCCGCTGCCGCGTGGATCGAAGGTGTCGGCGAAAGCAGCTTGGCGACTCTGGATTTGCCCGTGCTGTTACGTCTGCACGAAGCCTTTGGTAAAGGCGATATCGAAGCGGCGCTACGTTGGAGCCGATTCCTGATCGCGGCACGGGAATCCGCGGAGCTGCGCGCCGAAGACCGCCACATGGGCGGTGCGCTCTTCAAGCTGCTGCCGGAGCTCGGCTGCGACGTACCGGAAGAACGCGTACCCTGCTACGCAGCGGCATTTGCCTGCGCTGCAGCTCGATGGAACATCGATCCGCGCAACACGCTGACCGCCTTTGCGTGGACGTGGACGGAAAACCAGGCGCTCGCCGCCGTGAAGCTCGTGCCGCTCGGTCAGACCGCGGGACAACGACTGCTGGCCGCCGCGAGCGAACGCATCGTGCACTGGGTCGATCGCGCCATGCAGCTCGACGACGAGGAGATCGGCGTTGCAACGCCGATGCCGATGCTGCTCAGCGCGCTGCACGAAACACAGTACACTCGATTGTTCAAATCTTGAGGGAATTCCTGCGGGCGTCGCTCGATCGGCGTCTGGACCGGAGATTCAAAGCCTCGCTATCGCATCGACGGAGTCGTCCCCGGCGAGCACTTTGCAATGAAAGGGCGTGACGAATCCGCCCGCCTTGATCACCGCAACACCGTCCTGCCGTTCGAAACTAATCATCACGTTCGCATCGCGCTCGCCGTCGGCGCTCGGATCGGACCATTCCGCATTGGCGTGCGTAATGACGAGAAACGGCGCCGTCGCAACCACAGTACCTTCGCCGGCCCAGCACCCCGTATAGGCGCACAGCGAAAAACTGCCCGACGAGTTGAACGCGAGCGACATGGGCGTGAAATTGCCCTCTTCGGTCTCCGCAGCGCATGCACCGTCCGCGCACTGCACCTCGACGTCGTTACGGCAATTCCACACCTCGGCGTGCGCGCAGCCGATGAGCGACGCGGCAGCGACGCTCAGTCCCCAGAACATTCGTCTCACGGTGGTCCCCAGTTGAAGCGAAGGGAAGAGGGAAAAGGGAAAGGGGAAAGGGGAAAGGTGGCCTTATACCGAGCAGACATGTTGCACGACTAACTAGACAGACCAGCACTGAGCTAGCATCGGCGTGGGCAAAAGGCTCCGGGCGTAGACCACTACATCTCGCCCGACGGCGACCTCTTTCCCCTTTCCCCTTTCCCTTTTCCCTTTTCCCCTTTCCCTTTTCCCTATTCCCACCTCACGCCAGCTGCGCTTCGATCGACTGCAGCCGCGCGCGCACGGTGCGCATGAAGTCGAGCGTTTCTCGCGTCAGGCGTTGGAGGTCTTCGCGAGGGCCCTCCAAGTGCTGCTCGCACATATTCCGCCATCGTTCGAACGAGGCCTTGAAGCTCTCGTACTCGGCGCTCAGGCGCGCCCGGATGGCATCGAGCTGCGGCAACGACGGCTTCGTCTGCTCGCGGTGCGCAAGCTTTTCCTCCAGCCGCTTGAACTGACGTTCGAGCCGCGTGTGCTGAATGCGTACGGCCGGAACCCTCCGCAGCTCGCTCGCCAAACCGACGCACGACAGCGCGAAGATGAGCCATTTGGTCGGATCCCACTGCCACCAGCGCACGCCGTTGCGATAGTCGGAGGCAAACCGATGATGAAAATTGTGGTAGCCCTCGCCGTAGGTCAGGAAGGCGAGCAAGCCGTTGTCGCGCGCGGTGTTCGCGTCCGTATAGGGCTGCGACCCCCAGAGATGCGCCAGCGAATTGATGAAGAACGTGGCGTGATGATTGACGACGAGCCGCAGCAGGCCGCCTAGCAGGAACACGCCCCAGACGTCGCCTACCAACGCGCCGATCGCGAGCGGCAAACCGATGTTCGTGAGCAGCACGAGCGGAACGTAGTAACGGTCCTGAAACACCGCGATCGGATCGCTGAGCACATCCGGGATGTTGGAGTCGTCGCGTCTGCCGCTCGGATAGTCGCGCAACATCCAGCCGATGTGCGAGAACCAGAAACCGCGCTTGGCGGAGTACGGATCGCGCTCGTTGTCGTCGATGAAGCGATGATGACGGCGATGCCCGGACGCCCACACGAGGATGCTGTTCTGGAGCGCCATCGTTCCGAACAGCATGAACACGAGCCGCACGGTCCAGTGCGCCTTGTAGGCCCGGTGCGCCCACAGGCGGTGATACCCCGCGGTGATGGAGATCCCGTTTGCCGCCAGCAGCACGAAGAAACTGACCCACGCAGCCGTGCTGTAGCCGTGAACGAGGCCGTACCACGGGACCACGACGACGGCGCCGAGGGTAGTAAGAAGAAACAGCAGGATGTTGACCCAGATGCGCGGAGCGTGCTCGAACTCGTCGTTAATCGTCGTCGCCATGCGGCCTGTTCCGTCAAAACAATCGAACAATCATCGTAGCAGCGCATCGTCCAACTTGGTTGACATTTGTCAATCCCATGCAGCCGCGTTCGGCATAGAAACGAACGCGTAACCGTCTCGCGAAATCCCTTAGCGGCGCGCAAGCCGCAGTCGTATAGCCTCCGCAGCGCATGCGTCCCACGATCGATCGCACTTCGCACCGACCGCCGACCGACTGCGCGGTATGTCCTGACGCTGAACGTTGCTGGGAAGAGGCGCCCGCGCCAGCATCGGGGTTCCTCGTGCACCGTGCTGTCGAAATCGCCAACGGAGGGAAAGTTTTTGGCCAAGGCGAGCGCTTCGCAGGCGTGCACGTCGTCGCCTCCGGCTGCGTGAAACTGCTCGAAGTCAGCAAGGATGGTGCAGAGCGCATCATCGATCTGTGCCTGCCGGGCGATTTGGTGGGAATTTCCGGCTGGCTGCACGGACGCTATCCGCACACGGCCATCGCCGCGAACCGCACCAAACTGTGCCAATTGCTGTGGCCGCGATCGAAAACGAGTACGCCGCCGGCAACACTGCTCGAGCAGCTGCTGCGCAAGACCGCCCGGCAACTCGAAGACTCGCGGCACGGATGGCTCGGCTTACCGGCCGTCGACCGAGTAGCCGCATTTCTGACTCGTTTTGCCGAGCGTGCCGGCTCGTCGCTCACCCTTCCCATCACACGCAGCGAGATCGGTTCGCTGCTCGGACTTGCCGAGGAGACCGTCGTGCGTGCGATGCGCGTCTTACGCGAACGCAACGTGCTTCGTGTCGAAGGCAATCGCGTGATTTGCGTTTCCGGGCCAACCGCGCCTTCCACCGCCCAATGAAGCAGTTCGACGTCATCATCATCGGGGCCGGTCCCGTCGGGCTCAATTTCGCGGCGGGACTGCTTCAAACACAACTCGACGTGGCCATCGTGGAGCAGCAGCCGCGCTCGGTACTCGCCGATCCGCCGTACGACGGCCGCGAAATCGCGCTCACGCACGCCTCCATTCAACGCCTACGCGACAACGACGTTTGGGATCGCATTCCGGCGTCGGAAATCTCGCCGCTACGGGACGCGTGTGTATGGAACGGCTCTTCGCTGACCGGCCTACGTATCGATCATCGCGACGGGCCGCGCGATCAGTTGGGGTTTCTGGTGCCGAACCACTGGCTGCGTCGCGCCGCGTTCGAGCGCGTGCAGGACGCACCGCGCCTGACTTGGTTCTGCGAATCCCGGGTCGTCGACATCGCAGTCGAGCCCGGCGGACACGATGCGCGGGTACAGCTTGCCGACGGTAACGAGCTCAGCACATCGCTCCTGGTCGCCGCCGACACGCGGTTCTCGCAGAGCAGGCGTGCGGCCGGTATCGGCGCCAGATCCGTCGACTACGGCCGCACGATGGTGCTCTGCCGCGTGCGCCACGAGCTCCCGCACGATCAGATCGCCTACGAATGGTTCGATTACGGTCAGACGATCGCCATGCTGCCGTTGAACGGCTCGTGCTCGTCGCTGATCGTCACGGTGAACCACCAGCAAGCGCGCACGCTCATGAGCCTCCAACCGGCCCAGTTCGCCGCGGAAATGGAGCGACGCACTCGGCGACGATGGGGCGCATTGCAGCTCATCAGCGAGCGCCATGCGTATCCTCTCGTTGGCGTCTATGCGGATCGGTTCGTCGCTCACCGCTATGCGCTCATCGGCGATGCCGCCGTCGGCATGCATCCGGTCACCGCACACGGCTTCAATCTTGGGCTATTCGGCCAAGCGACGCTGGCCAAGGAAATCTTCGCTGCCGTCGCGGCCGGCAAAGATATCGGTTCTCCGGAGCTACTCGCCCGCTACGACCGTGCACACCGTCGCGCGACTTTGCCGCTGTATTTGGCAACGAATGCCATCGTGAAGCTCTACACCTCGGAAGCACCGCCGCTGCGTTTGCTGCGCCACACATTGCTACGCGCCGCGCAACACGCGACGCCTTTCCGACGCATGCTGACAGCGTCGCTGATGCAAGTACATTGATCGAGCTCTCCTTGCAGAGCGCTCCTGCTTCGGCTGACAAGGACGTGCGCCGTCGCCTACTTCACGTCTCGATCTCCAAGAATCACAGCCTGAACCGATGCGGCATGGACCCGCTCTCGTCTCGAAGGCGTTTACTCGAGCAGGAATTACCCAGGCTTTACCGGAGAGACACATGACCCTCAATCGAATTTCGCTCGTGGCATGGCTTGCATCCGCCGCCTTTGCGATATCAACGGCAATGGCAGCCGAGACCCCAGCACCGGAGCAAGACGACACGGCGCCGAAGGCGGCCTCGAGCCCGCATCAACGCGATGCCACATCGACCGAAGCACAGGAAGCGCCGACGACGACGGCAGAAGCCGATCCTTCTTCGGCTTCGTCACCGCATCAGCGCGAAACCACCGAAATGAGCGATGAACGCAAGAAGCTGGCGGCCGCGGAAGGTAAGACGAAGCGCGATCAAATGATGGCCGAGTGCATGCAGAAGGAACAGCAGCGCAATACGACCCTTTCGACTTCGCAGATAGAAAGGATGTGTATGGACCAAATGAGGAATCGCGGAGAGATGGAGCATCGTGAAGGCATGGAGCGGCGCACCAATCCGCAACGCGAATACTCCGAGCAAGAGGAAACGCCGAACCGTTAATTCTAGAGACTCGAAGCCAGCGACGGGCGATGCGCGAGCAACGTCCGCGCTGGTTTCGGCATCGACGCTCTTTTCTTTCTTATAGGTAGGGTCTAGGTCGACCCATCGGGTTCGTCGTCTTTCTGCCGCGCAGCTTGCTCGCGCTTTGCCTTCTGCTGAGCGCATACCGCCCGAAACCCGGCGGCCATGAAAGTGGCCATACGCTCCTTCACGGCTCGGAAGTCGTCCGACTTACACAGTCCGCCCGAGAGTTTGTCGATGCGGCCCGTCCGAGCGAGGGTGAGCATCAAAGCGCCCGTCACGAAGTGATAGCCCCAGAAAATGTCCTCTTCGGCGCAATCGGGCATCGCCTTCTTGAGCAGCTCGATCAGACGCAGCACGACGGGATCGAAATGCTTGTCCATCATTTCGGCGCCCCACTCCGGCGTGTTGGCGACTTGAGCACCGAGCGCCGCGTAGTTTCTCCAGCCCTCGCCGCCTTCGATGTACAAATCGAGGTCGGTATCGAGGAAGGCGTGCAGCGCACCTTCGACGGTCGGCTTGCCGCCGGTGGACTTCTCGTATTCGTCGAGCACGCGCATGCGCCGTTCACTGGTCACGACGGCGCGACGACCGAACACGGCATCGAACAGCTTCTTCTTGTCTTCGAAGTAGTAGTTGAGCAGCGTGTGGTGGACGCCGACCTGCTTGGCGACATCCTTGAGCGTCACGCCGTAGAAGCCGTGCTTGGAAAACAGATACTCGGCGGTATCGAGTATCTGTTCCATGGTCTCGGCACGGCGCTCCGCCTTGGTCCAACGCTTTTTCTGTGCGTTCTTACGGCGCGCGGTACCCGTGCGACGGCCCGCGGCGGTCTTTGCACTCTTCTTTCTCACGCGTTTGCGCGGGGTTCCCCCCTCAACAGGCGGCTTGACGCCTTCCATGTGGACTCTTCGCCGACGAAATGACAGCAAAAATCATGCGCGCGCATAGTCAGCTCTCAACCTTTGCTTGTCAATTTTCCCGGTTGCGGCAAGCGGCATGGCCGGCAGGCGAACGATCGCATCGGGTATCCACCAAGGCGCCACCCGTCCGCGCAATGGTGCGAGCAATTCCTCGTCCGAGATCTCTGCTCCATTGTGAAGCTCGACGAGCAAAATCGGCCGTTCGCCCCATTTCGGATCGGCGCGGCCGATGACCGCGACGAGCGCCACCTTCGGCAAGGCGCCGACGATCGCTTCGATCTCGGTCGGATTGATCCACTCCCCGCCCGACTTGATCAAATCCTTGGCGCGACCGGTGATAATGAGATTGCCCTCGTCGTCGATACGCGCGAGATCGCCGGTGTCGAACCAGCCGTCCGCATCGGTTGCAGGCGTCTCCTGGCCGAAGTATCGATAAACGACCGATGACCCGCGCACGCGCAAATGACCTTCATTATTGCGCTGCTGGGGCAAAGGGCAGCCGCTTGCATCCGTGAGCAGCAGGTCGACACCGATGGCCGGCCGTCCCGACAGATAGGCCTTACGGTTCGGATCGTTCGGCGGTGCGCTCGTCCCGAGCGGCGACAGCTCGGTCATGCCCCAAGTGGTCTGCACCGTCACGCCGAGTCTGTGCTCGATCCGATCCATCAGCGCCTGCGGAATCGACGCGCCTCCGACCATGACGCGCTTGAGCGAAGGCACATCGCCGCCGTTCGTTTCGAGATGTTCGACGAGCCCCAACCAAACGGTAGGCACGGCTGCAGCGACCGTCACGCCCTCGGCGCGAATGAGCCTCGCGAGACTGGCGCCATCGGTCTTGCGGCCCGGCAGCACGAGCTTTGCACCGCAGGCGGGCGCGACGAACGGCAATCCCCAGCCGTTCGCATGGAACATCGGCACGACCGGCATGATCGCGTCCGCGCGCGTCACCCCCATCACATCCGCCTGGAGCTGCCGCAGCGTATGCAGAAAGCTCGCGCGATGCGTGTACGTGACACCTTTCGGCGAGCCTGTCGTACCCGACGTGAAGCACAGTCCGCACGGCGAGCGCTCGTCGAACTCGCCCCATGGCACATCGCCGCTTGCTTTCTCGAGCAGATCATCGAGCGCCACGACCGTACAGCCGGCGCGGACGCCGTCCGTCGACGGCGCTCCGTCGATCGTCAGAATGTGCGTCAGCTTCGGCACTTCCTCGGCAATCTGTTTCGCGAGCGGCATGAGATCCGCGCTCACGATCAGGATGTGCGCCTCGGATTGCCGCAGCATCCAAGCGAGCTGCGCCGCGGTGAGACGCGGATTGAGCGTGTGACACACCGCGCCCATCGCCATGATGCCGTACCAGGCTTCGAGATGGCCTTGTGTATTCCAGGCAAGCGTCGCGACGCGCGTACCGAAACGCACGCCGCGTTCGGCAAGCACAGCCGACACACGCTTCGCTCGGTCTCGCAGAGCTGCATACGTGATGCGCTTCGGCTCGCCGTGCTCGACCGCCGTCACGACCTCCGCATTCGGATGCCACTTGGCGGCGTGGTCGATGAACTTGTCGAGCGTCAGCGCGTAGGGTTGCATTTCGCCGTCGATCATCGTCGCTCCGGCACTTTCGACGGCAAAGGCGGCGCTGCAACGCCGACATTCCAGTTCCAACCGATGTTTGCTACCCGACGTCGGCGCATGACTTCTTCGTGCAGCTCGAACATTCCGGGAAGCGGGTCGGTCGCTGCCTCGGGCACCGCCGAGAACTTCATATAAGACTCATCCGCGGAGTAAGGACGCCACTCGGGCTCTCCCGCAGCAGTGGGCACGCCGTCGCGAGCGAACGACGACCAATAATTGAGCATGGCTTCGGACATTCTCTTTTCCACAGGCGTATCCGGAATCTTCGGCCACGTCGGCGTCGTTCGGTCGAGCGTGCCGAACACATACGGAATCTCGCTCGCGTGGAAGGCGTGCAAGCCCGCTTCGTCCGCTGCCGGATAGCCATGATCGAAATAATAGAGATACCCTCGCGCGCCGACGTTTGTCTGCGCGCGGACCAGCCGTTCCGACGTCCAGCCGTACATCGCATCGCGCGTCGTCGCGAGCATGCTTTCCTCGATCTCGTCGCCCGGATAGAGCGCGAGGAACGCATCGGCGAGATCGCGATAGCCTTTACGAATCGCCGCCTCGTATTGCTTCTCGTTGGCCGGAGGCTTTGGCAATAGAACGCGCAACGACCGGATCTCGCCGCTATTGAAGCCCGCGATGATCGGCACACGCGCCTGTTCGCCGCGATCGAACACGTTCACGATCTCATCGGGCAACACGACACCGTCGACGACACCCCATGGAACGAAACCGACGTCGTTCGCCCTTCTCACGAGTACGCGAACGTCCATGGCACGCAAAGCGGCGATGTCTTTAGCGCCGAGCATGTTCGCTATGTACACACCGGCCTGTTCGGCGGCCGGCATGCCGAACCGCGGCTCTTTGAGTGCAGGCGTCGAGACCATGTAGGCGCTTTGTGCGATCGCCTTGTGAAACAAACCGCGCGCCTTAGGCGAGGCCATCAAATACATCACGCTCAAGGCACCGGCCGACTCGCCTGCGATCGTGACGTTCTTCGGGTTACCGCCGAACGACTCGATGTTCTCGCGCACCCATTCGAGCGCTGCGATCTGATCGAGCAGACCGTAATTGCCAGAAACGCCTTGCGGCGACTCGGCGCTCAATTGCGGATGGGCGAGATAGCCGAGCACGCCGAGCCGGTAATTGATCGAAACGACGACGAGTCCACGCCGCGCCAGTGCCTCGCCGTCGTACATCTCGAGACTGCTCGCACCCGTCCGCAACGCGCCGCCATGAATCCAAACGAACACCGGCGCATCCTTCGCATCCTTGGGCTTCCAGATGTTCAACAACAAACAGTCTTCGCTGACCAAATCCAAGGGCTCCGCGTAGATGCTGTTCGGATCGGCACGCAGCTGCACGCACGCAGGACCGAACTTGCGCGCATCGATGACGCCTTCGAAACGCGGCGCAGGCACCGGCGGCTTCCAGCGCAGATCGCCGACGGGAGGCAGCGCATAACGGACACCTTTGAAGATCTCGAGCCCGTCGCGTTCCACGCCTTTGAACATTCCCACAGGTGCGTTCACGATGACGTCGCGCTCTTCAGCCACTGCCGACTGAACGCAGAGAATCGCGGCCAGCACCGCACCCGCACGCAGCATCGACCGCCTCATGCGTGTGCTCCTTCGCCGGCGGATTCGCGACGAATCGCGCGCGCCAGCCACAGGAACAGACCGATCGCGATGAAATAGAACGGAACCAGCGTGTAGAACGCCATCTGCAGCGAGTTGTCCGGGTAGTTGGCGCGGAAGAAGTCGCTCGCGGCACCGAGATACGTCGGACCGAGCCCCAAGCCGATGAAGTTCATGACGAGCAGCAGCAGCGCGCCGCACAGCACGCGCTGATTCGGCTTGACCTCTTCCTGCACGAACACGACCGCAGGCGACAAATAGAAGTAGTTGAGTCCCGTCGGAATGGCGAGAAAGGCCAGCGCCAATGGCCAGCTCGGCGCCCAGACGAAACCGACGAACAACGGCACGGCCGCGGCCAACCCCAGCGCCGGAACATAGGCATACGCCGTCTTCGACTTTGCGCCGAGCCGATCGACCAGCCGTCCCGACGCGTACATGCCCGCGCTGATGCATACGCCGATGAGCACCGAGTAATAGATCGCCACTTCCGTCAGCGTCATGCCCTTCTCGCGCATCAAGAACAGCGTCGTGAAGTTGAGCACAGCGTAAGTCACGAATTGCGTCGCACCGCTCGCCAGCGCGATCAAGAGCAACACGCGGCGCGTGAAGAACATGCGACACGTGGGCCAGAACGGCGCGGTGGGGGCCGTTGCACTTGCGTCGTCGCGGTGCTTCACGTCCAGTCCGCCGCGTTTCGGCTCGCGCACGAACAAGAACACGACGATCGCCACGACGATGCCGATCACGCCGACGGCAACGAACGCATCGCGCCAGCTGTACGCCGCCGCGACGGAGGCACCGAACGCGACGCCGAGCGCCATGCCGATCGGCGGCCCCATGTTGTAGATACCGAGCGCCCGGCCACGCATACCGGAAGGAAAATAATCGGAGATCACAGCATAGGAAGGCGGAACGCCGCCTGCTTCGCCGATCCCGACCGTCATGCGCGCAATGACGAGCTGCGGATAATTTTTCGCCAATCCGCATGCGGCAGTCGCAGCGCTCCACAAACCGCAGGCGAACGACAGCAGCTTGACGCGATTCGTCCGATCGGCAAACCAACCCACCGGGATCGCGATGAACGTATAGAACAGCGCGAAGTAAAGCCCAGAGATCAGACCGAGCTGCCCGTCAGTGACCTTGAGATCGTCCTGAATGGGCTTCGCGAGGATCGACAGGAGCTGCCGATCGAGAAAGTTCAGGACATAGACGAAGCACAGAACGCCGAGCACCCACCAGGCCCGCGCGCCCGGCCGCCCCGCCGTTTCGGCGGGGCGGAGGGCGGATGGCGTTGCTGCGTCGATCGAATTCACCGTCTCGATTCGACGCATGGCTTAATAGTCGTAGTTGATACGGATGCCGACCGTTCGTGGACGCATCGTGCTTGCACGCGCATCGGCAAACGCTTCCGGATGCAGATACGTGATCGAGCGATCGTCGAACAGGTTCTCGGCATACAGCATCGCCTTCCAGTGCGAGCCGAATTGCGCGCCCAACGATACGTTCACGTTCTCGAACGACTCTGTGTGGCCGTAAGTCGCTGCCTGCTGGTTCGGATTGCCCGGCACGTTCGGGAACTGGTTGGGGAACCCATCGACGTGCTGCACGTACGCTGCAAAGAACCCCTTGACCGTCGGCGTGACATCCGTGGTGTAGCGGACGAACGCGCCGCCCTGGAATTCCGGGAACGCGAGCTTCGCGCCCACGACCGCGCCAGAAACCGTGGCTTCCTCAGGCGTCAAGTCCGTGACCTTGGCATCGTTGAGCGAGCCGTTGAGTCCGATCTCCAGTCCCAGAATGGGCATTGCGTACAGCTCGAACTCGATGCCCTTGCTGCGCGCCTTGCCGATATTCGTGGCGAACTGGATCGAATCCGATCGGCGATTCGCCTGCACCTGGATGTTGCTCCAGTCGATCAGGTAAGCCGCGAGATTCGCGCTCAGCTTGCCGTTGAGCCACGTGCCCTTGAGGCCGACCTCGTAGTTGTCGATCTCGTCGGACGAAGCACCGTACGGAATGACGATGTCCGTCGGATCGACTGCGCTCGGGAAACCTGCACGCGCATTCACGATCGGCGTGCGGAAACCCGTCGAGTACGTCGCGTAGATCGTCGTGTTGTACGCCGGCTTGTACGAGACGCTCACTTTGTACGACGGTCCCTTTTCCTCGCCCTTCGCGCCTTCCAAATATTCGAGCGGCACCACCGTCAGCGGACCGTTGATGCCAAGGAGTGCGTTGACCAGGTAATTGCTGTTGTAGCCGCCTTCCTGGAAACCCTGCACGTCGAGCTTGCCGTAACGAATACCGCCGGTGAGCCAGAAATTGTCGCTGAAGCGCCACGTCAGCTCGCCGAATCCCGCAAGCTCATGCGAGACAGCATACGTGTAGGCGCGCTGGTAGTACTCATCGGGCAGACCCGTCATGCCGCGGGCGGCGAGGAAGGCCTCATCGGAACGGTAGAACAGGTCGACGTCTCGACGCTTGCGGTAATAGAAGCCGCCCACGACCCACTCCAGGTTTCCGGTCGTGTTCGACACCAGACGGATTTCCTCGACGAACGCGTCGTCGTACGCGAACGCATCGAGCGCGAACGGCACCAGGTGATTGAACGTACCGTCGAGATCGATGATGAACGACTGGTCGTAGCGCGAATACGTCGAAGAGCTCGTGAAGTCGGCAAAGCCGAAATCGACGTTGATCGTCGCGTTGTACGAATCGAGCTCGCCGCCGTACTTGTCCGGCTTTCTGGTGTTACGGGTCTTGCGACGAGGATCGAGCGCAGGATTGATCATCTGCGAATCCTCCGGATCGCTTTCCTCGTGCAGCCACATCAAGCGCAGCGAGAATCGATCGTTGGGCTGCCACAGCATGATCGCGCGGCCGCCCAGGTTCTCGAACGAGTTCGCGTTCTTCCGGCCGGTTCCGATGTTGGTCACCCAGCCTTCCTCGTCGCGATAGAACCCGACGACGCGCAGCGCCAACTGATCGTCCACGAGCGGCACATTGATCATGCCGTGATAGCGCTGACGGAACGAATCGCCGTCCGTCATACCGAAATCCACGAGCGCGGCCGCATCGAATCCCGTGAGGTCCGGGCTCTTGGTCAGCAAACGAACCGCGCCCGCGAGCGAACCCGAACCGAACAGCGTGCCTTGCGGCCCGCGCAGGAACTCGACGCGCTCCATGTCGAACAGCGTGGGATCGAGCTGCGTCGAGTTGCCGTTCGCCGAGATCGGCAGCTCATCGATGTACACCGCCACCGTGTTCTGCAGGTTCGCACCGTAGCCGTTCGTCGCGATGCCGCGCACGGAGAACGTGTTGAAGTTCGACGTCGGCTTGTTGAGGATCGCGCCGGGCGTTTCGAACGCCAGCCCCTCGTAACCGACGATGCCCTTTTCGTTGAGCTCGTCCGGAGAAAACGCTGTGACACTGAGCGGCACGTCCTGCAAACGCATTTCGCGACGCGTTGCCGTCACGACGACTTCCTCGACGCCGGATTGCCTGTCTGCGGATGGTGTTGATCGCTCCTGCGCCAGAGCGGCGCCTGACGGAGCAAGAAGTGCGACCGCTGTTGCGGACACAATGAGCTCGCGACTCATAAAGGTCCCCCTTCCCAAATGCCGGTCTGATTGCCGGATGCGCGCAATTACTATCCATCCCGCGCCCAATGTCAACACTCACTCACGTGTGTGTGAATGACTTTTGCGAGCGCAAAACGATCGACACGGAGCCGTCGCCCCGGTGATTTCTACAGACAATTCAAGCACTTATATTTGACAAACGGCGCACAAATGTCGCCGTCTTCGGGGGTCTTCAGAACGTTCGCCGGCGACGCATCGTGCATTCCTGCAGTCTGCTGATGCGTCCGTCAGCGTTCGTCACGCCGCTCGCTCACGACGACCGATGCGTTGCGAGCGCAACTGCGCGCGATGCGGCACGAGTTGTTCGTTGACGGTCCTCGAGCTCGCCCCGCACACGCGCAGCAGAGCACGGTCTGCCGCGAGCCGGCAAATTACGGATTGAAGGGAGAACTTGCTTGCGACTGGCGGGGATGGACGGCTGCATCGGCGTCGAGCGACGCATGCGAAACGGTCCGCTCGAACGCGCGGACGGTCTGAGTACGAGACGATGCAAAGTTTCGAGAGAGTGACTGCATCAAACGATGCGTGCCGCGTCGTCGGCACGCATCGTTGACGCTCGTGCGCTAATTGGCGTTCCGTTTCTCTTCTTCGCGCGCGCCGGCGAGGATGCCCGGCAGCGCGTAATTGCCTTCATGGCACGCGTATTCGTAGATCGGCATCGGTGTTTGATTGAACGGGATCTCGCCTTTCCACGGGGTCGTGAAGATTTCAGGATCTTCGACCGTGAATTGGTAGCGGATGGTCGTCGGACCCGTCCGTGTGAAGCGCTCGATCACCTTCAGCTTCTCGGAAGTCGGTGCCCGTCGATAGACAGCACCGGCGCCGATCTGCAGATACTGCTGCGGATTGAATTGGGTGGTCTCGACGACCAGCGTGTCGCCCTCCCACCGTCCGACCGAATGTCCGAACCATGGACGGATTGCTTTCGGCAACGGTTTGCCGTCCAGATGAATGATGCGCGCGTCGTGCGCCATCTCCACCAGGATCATCACGTGATCGCGGGTTTGCACGATCTGGTAGTTGCTGTTGTAAATGACCGGGAGCATCGGCGGACCCGACACGTTCCCGAACGCAACCAGACAGCGCTCTCCCAACGGGCGCCCTTCCGGACCTTCGAAGGCACGCTGCCGCGCCGCATCGTTGATCTCGGCTGCGAGCTGCGCCCCCAATGGCGTGAACGGCGGCAACCTACCGTTGGCAGGCTCGACGATCAGCGAGCTGCGATATTGCCCATCGATGTACGCGATCTTCGTTCCTGGATCCATCCAGAACAGGTTGTAGCCGCCGGGGTCGCCGCCCGCTCTGAGCTGGGCATTCGGATCGCTCGGCGCATCGGCAGCGGACAACCGCCTTGCCATCGCTGTTTCCATGGCACGCGCTTCCTGTTCCGTCAGCACCAACTTATCGCCGAGGTTCGCCGGCCGCTCCAGCGTCGTGAGCGTCGCGTTCGTCCAGACACCCTGTAGGTCGGGATGGCCGAATGAGGTCCGCGGTGCGCGGTACTCCGCCGCCTCCGCCAGCGAGGCCGAAATTGCCACAAGACACAACGCCGTCAGGCGAGCACGAAGAAGGATCATTATTCCCCCGAGATCAACAAAAGATTGCCAGCCTGAACGGCTAGCAAAGCGCGTAGCTTACTCGCCTTCGCGGTCGCAAAATGAAATCGTCGGGATGACTTAAAGAAAGTTGACGACCGCACAGCCTGCGTTCTTGCGCAGCGGAACTGTACGTAGTGGCTTCTGCGGCGCAGGTCGCCGCCGCAACACTTTCTGCCGGATAACCGAGATCGGCGTTACCCGCGATGTTCAGTCGTTCATCGAGATGTTCGTGGTCGTGCGATGCCGGCGGGCGGGTGTCCGATCGAGCGTGGAGAGGGCGAGCGCCCTCTCCACGAGTTACATCAGAATCCTTTCGACTCGACGGTCCAGTTCGGCAACTGACCAAGTTCGTTGTCCGGCCCGACGAGGAACTGGAGGCGCTCCGTCTTGCCGTTCAGCGTGCCATCGAGGAACTCGACCACGGCTTGCACGAGTTGGAGCTGAACGTTCTTCGGGGCGGTGCCGAAGAAGCCGCCGTGACCAGCTGTCGCGTGCGAGGCGAAGATCGCCGGGACGGCCTCGGTGCGCTCGTAGCTGCCGATCGAGTTCGGATAGGCCACATCGCTAGGTCCACCCGCGACGAACAGTGCCGGACCGGAAAGATTGTTCAGGTACATGCGGCACACCGCGAGCGGGCCGGATTGACCGCCGGTGCTGTCATCGGGGAAACAGCCGCTGTTGAGGCTCACCACGGCTTGCACGCGCGAATCGTGCGTGGCCGTCCAAAGCGCATCGATACCGCCGCAGGAGTGTCCCATCGTCGCAATGCGCTTGGCGTCGAGATGATTGTGATACGGCGAGCCGCCCTGGCCCGGCGGGGAAATCGCCCAATCGATGGCGGTTCTCAAGCGATCCTCGGTCGCCACGGAGCCGGGCGCGGAGATGGCATCGGGCGGACCGTAGGCAACGACGACGAAACCGCGCGCCGCGAGCTGCATTAGAAAGTAGAAGTGACCGTCGTTGCTCGCGGTGCATGCGCCGTTGCTCCAGGCCACGACCGGGAACTTGCCTTTCGGTCCGTGCAATTCAGCCGGACGATAAACGGTCCAGCCGGGCAAACCCGGTGCCTGTTCGCGTACGACATCGAAGTATTGCTCCATCGCTGCCGGTTGCGATTTCGGCTCTGGCGGCTTCGCGTGCGAGACGGATACGGCCAGTGCACTCGCCAGCATGATCAGCGGAAGGCGTGCTCTACGCGTCATCGAACTCAATGTGGTCATATCGTAAGCCTCGTTTAGTAGTTGCGCGCTCCATCGACACACTGAAGTTGCACCAACGCCCTGGTCGAGGGGTCGAGTGCGTGAACTTCGGTGATACCCCCGAGTCGGCCGAGCGCCGACCTTCTGGATGACTTCGGCCGTTGGGAAACGAACCGTGCATGTGCAAGGCGCGCAGCACTGGTCCGTTTCCGTGTAAATCACTCGTATAAATCAAGTGATTTAACCAAACGTTATGTCCCGACGCCGCACAGTGTCAACGGGACATGCCGCAACAGTGAGTTCGCCGAACGCTCCCGAACGTTGGCCCCGCTCGAGCGTGCACGCACCGGCGACGCCTGCCGGTGTAAATCAGACAGCGCAACTCGACGCCGAAAGGAGTACGTCCTTGAGATCCCTCTTCGAATCCGGTGCGCATCAACGAACCTGGACGGCGCGGATCGAGGCGGCTTGGAACATGGAGCCAAGTAACCGTTCTTGGAATTGTTCTCGCGCGGTTAACGAGCGTAATTTCCCGTTACGCGTTAGGTTAGGGCCTTGGCCCAGCAACGACTCACATCCTATGACACATTTATATCGCCAAGCTTCCTGCTTCGCTGCGCTGATGTTGCTCTCGGCTTGCGGCAGTAAGACGCCAACGGGCTCCTCTGACGTTCACACCGAATCGGCGGCCGTATCCATTCAGGCGCTGATGTTGGACCAAATCGAACCGGCCGCTGAGGCGCTTTGGGAATCCGTGAGCACAACCGTGACCGTCGACGGGGTCGAAGAGAAGCGGCCGGAAACCGACGCGGAATGGGCCGCAGTCCGAGCACACGCGATGGCTCTGATGGAAGCCGCACGGCTTTTGAAATCCGAAGATCGCCCTCTCCTGACACCCGGACAACAAATGGCCGACGAGGGCGTACAAGGCGTAATAGCCGCCGAAGAAATCCAGGCGAGGATCGATACGAACCGCGCGCAATTCAATCAATTCGCCGATTTGCTGCACTCAGTCAGCGAGCAGATGTTGCGAGCGATCGAAACCAAGAACATCCAGGGCATGCTCGATGCCGGGGAAGCCATCGACGCGGCCTGCGAATCGTGTCACCTGGCCTTCTGGTATCCGAACCAGGTCATTCCGGAGTTCCCGAACAACTCGCAGTGATCGCGCTCCGGATCAATCGCCGGCATTGTCTGCGATAGCGAGGAAGCCGCACCGTGCGCCGTGTCTGCAGCAGGATCCTTCACGGGCACGATGCGCCTCTTTTCCCTCTTTCCCTTCTCCCTTTTCCCCTTTCCCCTTTCCCTATTCCCTTTTCCCTATTCCCTTTTTCCCTATTCTTCCCTACTCCCTAAAACCGCCGTCCAATCGACACTCCGTACACCCACGGATCCAACTCGACCGTGCCGAGCTTCGCGCCATCCAGCTTCGCGTCGGTGTCGATGTCCATCCAGCGTGCTTCGACGTTGATGAACCAGTCGCTGCCGATCGAGACATCCAAGCCGGCCTGCGCAGCAACCCCGAAAGACGGATCCAGCTCCAACTTGCCGCCTGCCAGTGCGCCGGTCGTCTTCTCATCGAAGAACAGCGTGTAGTTCACGCCTGCGCCGACATAAGGACGCACGGTACCGGCTGGGTTGAAGTGATACTGCACGCTGATAGTCGGCGGCAGATGCTTCGTCTCGGCGACTTTGCCGCCGCCATTCAAATTGATATCGTGTTTGAACGGCAATCCCGCCAGCACCTCGAGACCCCAATTCGGCGTGAACAGATACGTGCCGCTGAACGTGAACATGGCACCGTCATCGACGTTCACGACGGCATGGTTGTTCGACTTCGGCGCAACGTTGTGCACGCCGGCGCGCCAGATCCATCCACCCGAGTCCTGCGCCTGAGCCGCAAGCGGGACGGCACCCAAAGCCAGCGTCAGAAACAAAGCATGCGAAACTTTCACGTGAATCTCCTAGAGCATTCGATGCGTCGGCAGTATGCGAGCGGCACATCGTCGATACCTTTAGGAGATCCCCATAAAAACTTCGGATGACTCCGCAGCCTCTCATTCGGAAACAATTGCTGTCGACTATCGAGGGCATTCTGCGCAGAAAAACGCGTCCAACTAACGGCAGATTCTTTCTGCCGACGCTGCCGAGCATCGATATACTCTTCGCCAAACCACGGGACGACTCCAAGCAACATCCATGAAAACCATCCTCTACGGCATCAAGAACTGCGACACGATGAAGAAGGCGCGCGCCTGGCTCGATTCGAACGGCGTGCCGTACGAATTTCACGACTACAAAGTTTCGGGAATCGACAAGGCGACCCTCGAACGCTGGGCGAAGACGGTCGGATGGGAGACGTTGCTCAACCGAGCGGGCACTACGTTCCGCAAGTTGCCTGACGAGAAGAAAACCAATCTCACTCAGGCGAAAGCCATTCAGCTCATGATCGAGCAGCCCTCGATGATCAAGCGCCCCGTGCTCGAGCGCGGCAAGACGCTGCTCGTCGGATTCAGTCCGAAGGAGTACTCCGCGCTGAAGTAAGCTCGGCGACTCGCTGCACCGGTTGCGTATTGATCCTGAGCGCGCATACGGTCGGCAAAACCCCCACCTCGAACTTCTGAAGTTGCGTACTTAACTCCCGGTGGACGCGCGCATATTCTTTGCGGGTCCCATTCAAGTGCAACTTCGGGAGATTCCATGAAGCTGTATTACTCGCCTGGCGTTTGTTCGCTTGCCGCTCACATCCTCTTGCGCGAGACGGGTTTGCCTTTCGAGCTCGTTCGCGTCGATCTCGCGAACCATAAGCTGCACGAAAAGGACGACTACTACGCGATCAACCCGAAGGGTTCGGTGCCGGTGCTGGAGCTGGACGACGGCGAGCGTTTGACGGAAGGTCCCGTGATCGCGCAATACATCTGCGACCGCGCGAATCGCACCGATCTCATGCCGGCCGCAGGCACGATGGCTCGTTATCGGGTGATGGAGTGGCAGAACTTCGTCACGTCCGAGCTGCACAAGTCGTATTCGCCCTTGTTCAACCCGGACTTCAACGAAGATGGCAAGGCATGGTTCCGAGGCTTGCTCCGGAAGAAGTACGAGTTCGTCGATAACCGCTTGCAGAAGAGCGATTATCTCACCGGCTCGGATTTCACTGCCGCCGACGCATATCTGTTCACGGTCACCAACTGGGCGCGGCGTGTCAATGTGGATCTGCAAGGCCTTGCCGCACTCGAAGCATTCATGAATCGCGTCCGTGCACGCGAAGCCGTGAACGCTGCGCTCGTTGCCGAAGGACTCGTGAAGAAAGCAGCGTAGACTCGCGAACGCTCGCCTCTCCCCTTGCGGGAGAGGCCGCGAGAGCGAATGCGTTGCGGCACCGGCCGTGACTCGTGACTCTGTTCCCTTGTGAGTGGTGAGTAGTGAGTGGTAGGCGCGCAGCGCCCTTCCCTTCTTCCCTACGGATCACGAATCACGCGCTTGAAGCGTTCTCCGCGTCCAAGTAGAACGCCGTGCGAGCTGGCGATCCCCATCTCGAGACTGAGCGCGATGCGTTGCGCACGATCGATGAACAGCTCGGCCACTCGCGGCTCGAAAAGATCGCGTGCGGTCGTGGCAAAAATGTCGAGCCACCGATCGAAATGCTCCGCATCGACGGGCAGCGGCAAATGGGCGCGCATCGGTTGGCCGTGATACACGCCGCTCGACAGAATCACGGATGACCAGAACTCGCACATGCGCTGCAGGTGCGGCCCCCAGTCCTCGATGCGCGATTCGAAGATCGGCCCCAGCAGCGCATCCGCGCGTATCCGCGCATAGAATGTGTGCACGAGGCGCTCGATCATGTCCTCGTCCACGCCGGTCTGCTCGCGCATCGACTGAACGATCCGCGCACGGCGGGCCTCCCGCTCGGCCAGTTCTTCGTCGGTCAATTCCTGCATTCGTCGAGGTCCTCCACGCTCGCATTATGCCGTCTCGGAAGTAGGAGGCTTTGATCCAGATCAGGAGAAGCGCATTGCGCTTCTGGCTACAGGCTACAGCAAACGGGCTCTGGCGCAGGGTGGAGCGTGCAAACGCGCACTCCTGCCTAGGCTCTGACAATGAAAAGTACAACTCGAGCTCGCAGCATCTTCGTCGACGATCAAGAGAAAGCGCTCCGGTTCTATACCGAAGCGCTCAACTTCCGGAAAAAACAGGAAAGCCTGCGGGTCCCGCTCGGGCCCAGACGATCTCGAGCTCGTGCTCGAGCCGAACGGCCATCCGGCGGCAAAGGCTTATCAATCTGCACTCTTCGAAGACGGCATTCCCTGCACGGCCTTCGAGAGCACGGACATCCAAACCGAAGTGAGCAGCCAGCCCGCCTGCGCAAACCCCTAGCGCCCCGGCAGAGGAAGTCGCGCAACGCAGTCCTTTTGATACGAAGCAATCCAGATCTCATCGTCCACGATGCGCGCCGTCGATGCGCCGTTGAACTTCGGATTCGGCGTCGTGTACGCAATGAGACTGAACGTCATCGTTTCCGGATGAAGCTCCGCGACCACCGTTCCGCGGTGACAGCGCATGTCATCGGCCTTACCGTCGATGATTTTTCGCGTGCCGCCGCATGCAGGCTCGTCATACATCATCCCCGCCGCAATGAGCCGATCCCCGTCCCAATGAATGTTGTCGGGCATGAACCCCGGAGCAACAGCTTCTTGCGGAGACGAGGAAGGATCGTTCCTCGTATAGCGCAGTACCGAGTGCCGTCCGAACGCCACAACGAAAAATCCGCTGTCGTCCTTTGCCGTTTCGAGACCGTTATTTCCGGGAAGCTGCGTACCTGGAATGAGTCGAAATCCCTCGCCACCAGGCTTCCACTCGTAAACGCCTCCGGTATTTCGGCCCTCGACAAAGTCGGCGAACGTATCGCCCGGGTGCACGAGCACGGTGATCAGTATCGTTCCGTCGGAGTATGTCGCCACACTGTTGGCCGCAAGTCCCTCCGGCAGCAAGACACATCCGCGCCAACGAATCTGCGGGACGTCTTGCCGCGCATCGACGCGAAACACCTCGACGCTCTCGCGCCCGCCGTGATTGGCGACATACAAGTCGTACTGCTGTTCCCCTTCGGCTCGGCGCAAGTGAATGCCTTGCGCATTGAACAACGAAGGATCCGGTGCGGATGTACAATCAGGAAACTTCGAATCGGGCGGACCGACTTGCTCGGCCGCACCGGTATAGAAAGGCTTGAATTCCCTTCGCCGCGTATCGATGAGCTTCAGTCCGGCACCGCCGCTGAACCCGCTCGCGATCAGCCAACGGGTCTCAGGAATACGAGCAAGATCTTCGGGTCGAGGCTGACCGCAGAGTAGATCGAGACCGCCACTGCAGGCGGTGGAAGCCGCGTTTTCCTTCGAGCAAGAAATCAGCCCGGACGCGGCCAACAGCACCGTAGCGAGCGCTGCGAAACGCATTCTCATCGTCGGCCGATATGAAGGATCGGCGGCGATGAACCGCCGATCCTCTTACGCACTTACAAGGAGAAGTTGAGACCGACGTACCACTGCCGACCGGTCGGATCGTAGATCGCCGGATCCGTGCTCCACTGCGAGCTCGACACCGTGTACGCACCTTCATCGCTCAGGTTTTGAACACCCGCACGGATCTTGATTCGATCCGTCGGCGAGAACGTGGCATAGAGGTCATACACGTGGTACGCCTTCGTGCCGGGTTGAGGCGCCGCCGGCGTCGTAATCGAAGTCACGTCATCCATCGATTCCAAGAAGCGCCACCGCAGACCCACCATGAATCGGTCGTTCTCGTATCCGATGTCCATCATGGACTTCCAACGCGGGTGTGCGTTGCCCACCGAGATGGTGTGAATGTAGTCGACCTTCGGCTCGCCCTTGATCGTCTGAATCTCGAACGAGTCTGCATAACTGACGTAGGCGTTCAGGAATGCGTTACCCGGAGCGCCCATCCCGAAAGCCGCGAGGCTCGGGCGCCAGCTGAACTGCAGATCGACACCCGACGTTGCGAGGCTGCCGAGATTCAAATACGGCGTCTCGATCAACTCGAGCAAGCCATTCGAGTCGCGATGCAGCAGCCGGCAGAATACGGTGTCGTTCGAATAGTTCGGATTCGATCCGTCGAGGTTGTAGCACTTGCTCAACGTGGTCAGACCAGGCACCACCGAGATCACTTCGTTGATCTCGATGTTGTAGTAGTCGATGGAAACGGACATGTTTCGAAGAAGCTCCGAATCCGCCTGGGACGTCCATTGGATGCCGATGTTGAACGTATCGGCAGTCTCAGGATCCAGCTCCGGGTTGCCGCTCAACACACCCGCCGTCGCGGTGGTCGGAAAGACGTACGTATCGATCACCGATGCCGGAATTCCCTGCTCCAGACACAGCTGCCTGACGCTCGCCCCACCTGCGCCCGTGCGCGCCGTCGAACGAACGTCGCAAGGATCGCCGATCGCTCCCGGCGGCGTACCGAACGCGACCTGGCTGCCGACGGCGGCGGAGAACAATTCACCGATGCTAGGCGCACGCACGGCACGCTGATAGCTCGTACGAATCAGAAGCGAATCGACCGGTCGCCACTTCAAGTCTCCCTCGTAGGCATCCACTCCTCCCGACGTGCTGTAGTCCGAATAGCGATACGCCGCACCCAGAGTCAGTCGATTGATCAGCGGCACTTCGATCTGCGCCGCCACTTCGCTCACGTCCATCTCGCCGCTCGTCGGCAGCGATGCCAGGACGGCCTCGATGTCTTGTGCTGCGAGCGCAGTGTCCGGACTGTAGTCATACGTGTTCTTGCGCCAATCCGCGAGAAACGCCACACGAACCGGACCCGCGGGCAGCTCGAACAGCGAGCCTTGAATCGTGCCCTGCACGATCGTCTGATCGAGCCATTCGTTGCTGTTCGCACGTGTCGTCATGTAATTCAGACACTCTCGGGAAATGTTCGAGCTGTTGGCGATACCGAACGGATTGAATCCCCCGGCACAGATCGAATCTCCGCCATCCGGTGCATCGAGCAGCGTCTGCACACGACTCTTGAGCACGGCGTGATGCATCGTCTGATGGTGATCCGTTTCGTCGTAC
The DNA here is from genome assembly GCA_937902995.1 of uncultured Sinobacteraceae bacterium. Taxonomy (GTDB): domain Bacteria; phylum Pseudomonadota; class Gammaproteobacteria; order Steroidobacterales; family Steroidobacteraceae; genus Steroidobacter. The sequence goes on along the minus strand of CALEKY010000175.1, from coordinate 29,704 downwards.
GAGACGTACACGTCGTACGACCAATCGCCGAACGGCAAATCGCCTTTTGCACCGACGATGTACTGTGTGGTGGTGTACTGCTCGTCCCAACCCTTGTATGGAACGCCGACATAGCGGCCGTTCCACACGAACGGCTCCTCGGGTCTCGGCCGCGATGCCAGCAACGTCCGCAGATCGTCCGGAATGAACGGATTCGTCACCGGAATCGTCGTGAGTCTGCCGAACTGCGTAAGGCTGCCGCCGCTCTCGGTGTAAACGGTCGAATCGACGTACATCAACTGACCATACAGAGTGAAGCCATCGGCGACCTCGTAGTCGAACTTCGTCAGCAACGAGTGACGATCGGTCGGAGTGACGACGAGGAACTGCGGGCCCACAGGCATGCGGACGTTACCGCCCAGGATCGCGTAACCGTTCGTCGTCGGCCCTTTGTAGTTCAGCGCTCCCGTTTGCGTGAACAACGTTCCATCGTCGTTGAAGCCGAGGTTCAACGTGTTGCTGACGGAACTGGTGATGCCGTAGCTCGCGAACAAGCCGTTCAGGATGGCCGGATCCGGCAGATTGTCCGCCGACGGCACGAATGTGCTTTGCCCGATGAACGACGAAGGCGTTACGAACTCGAAGAACTTTCGTTTGCTGCCGTACAGACCTTCGCGCTCCGCATAGCCGAGCGACAACACGACGTGCCCGCGTTCCGACGCAAAGGAAGAGCCGATAGCGAGCGACGCGGACTTCTTCTCGACGTCACCGTGCGTCGATGCACCGAACTGAACGTCGGCTTTGACGCCATCGAAGAACGGAAGGGTAAGGAAGTTCACCACGCCGGACATGGAATCGGAGCCGTACACTGCCGAAGCTCCGCCCGTGATGACGTCGATCGAAGCGATCGCCGCATCGGGAATCGCGTTCGCATCCACGTTGCCGTTGATATCGGAAAGCGGCAGGCGGCGACCGTCGAGTAGGATGAGATTGCGGTTGGAACCCAGGCCACGCAGATCGATCGTCACGCGTCCGCCCGTCCCTTGTCCGCCGCTGAATACACCCGAAGTCGCGGCGAACTGCGGCATCTGATTCAAGTTCGCAATCAGCGAGACGTCGCCGCTGCGCTCGAGATTCTCCAGAGCGGTCGAGACGATCGGACTCGCCGACACCTGGTTGGGACTGCGGATCAGCGATCCGGTGACGACGATCTCCTCGACGACTGTCTGTTCGGACCCAGCCGCCAGCACTTCCGCCAGAGGAATCGATGCCAATGCAGCTCCGCAGAGAATCGATTTCATCGATGTGCGCAGAACTCGATTGCCCAAGCAACGGGATTCGTGGTTATTCATGTGCCCTCCCGGACGCCGCGGTTCCCCCTAGACGCCCCTACGTCATTGCTGTGCTCCGAAGCGCCTCAAGCGGCTGCGCTTCGATTTATACGTACCAGTTCGTACATTCGGCCGGCACGAACCTAGACTGAGCCTACACGTACCAGTTCGTACATGTCAACGCGGGATGACGACGATGCACCGCGCACGGATTGCGCGCGCATCCTGCGACTATCGAGGAAATCGGTTCGGGAAAAGTTAGCGGGCGAGCACGACGCTCTCGACCGCCTCCACGATCAAGCGCTTGTGACGCTTGCGAAGCTTCGGATCCGAGAGATCCTGATTGAAGATCGCTCCGAACGTGAATCGGTTGGAAACCCTGAAGAAACAGAATGCACTGATCAACAAGTGCACGTCGACGGGATCGAGATCTTTGCGGAAGACGCCCTCCTTCGCGCCGCGCTCGAGAATCGCTGTCAGCGTGCGAATGACCGTCGCGTTCATCTCCTTGATCTTCTTCATGCGCGAAAGATGCTTTGCTCGATGAATGTTCTCCACGCTGACCAGGCTGATGAAGTGCGGGTGCGTCTCGTCGTAATCGAAAGTGAGCTCGATCAGGTTGCGCAAAGCCTCGCGGGGTTCCAGATCGAGCAGATTGGCGCTCGCTTCGAGAGAACGGATGTCCGAATACGCCTTCTCCAGTACGGCTTCGTAGAGCCCTTCCTTACCGCCGAAGTAGTAGTAGATCATGCGCTTCGACGTGCGCGTACGTTCGGCGATCTGATCGACGCGCGCGCCGGAAAGGCCCTTGACGGCGAACTCCTCGGTCGCGATCGTCAGGATGTCCTGCTTCGACCGCTCCGCATCGCTCAGCGGAAGCTCCTCGGATACGGCTGCCCTTTGCGTCTTGCTTGTTTTCTTGGATCTTGCCATTCCAGCTTCTCTAGGTTTCGTCGGAAGCGCCCTAGAACGGCGTTCCTAAGCTGCTGGAAAAAATATCACACGGCACAATCGCTAACCACGTCGCAACGGCAGTTGTTCGTGCATTCCGCACGAGCCGACCGTCACCCAATGCACGAACGGTCGCCGCGCCTCCGTCATTCAGACCGACTCTCCGTTCGTTTGACACGAATGTACTGTCCAGTACATAGTCGATTGAAAACAGGGGGAACCGCATGCACAACGCGCAAGCCGCTGCGACAGCGAACGCGACCGCCGACAAACGCACTCGCGTCCGGTTCATGGTGCTCGGCCTGATCACTTTCGGCACCATGCTCAATTACCTGGATCGCGCCGTGCTAGGCGTCGCCGCTCCTGCGATGACGGCCGATCTCGCCATCGATCCGGTGTTCATGGGATTGGTTTTCTCTGCGTTTTCCTGGACGTATGCCGCGGCACAGATTCCAGGCGGTGCATTCCTGGATCGCGTCGGTGCACGCCTCGCCTACTTCTGGTCGGTCAGCTTGTGGTCGACGTTCACGCTGCTGCAGGGCCTCGCCGTCGGCTTGCTGTCCCTGCTCGGCTTTCGGCTTGGGCTCGGCGTCGCCGAAGCGCCGTGCTTTCCGACGAACAGCCGCATTCTGAACACCTGGTTTCCTCAGCACGAGCGTGCCCGAGCCACGGGCGTGTATTCGATCGGCCAGTACTTCGGCTTGGCGTTCCTCAGCCCTCTGTTGTTCTGGACGGTGGCAACGTTCGGATGGCGCACGCTGTTCATTGCTGCGGGCCTCATCGGCATCGTGTTCGCGATCCTCTGGTTGCGCTTGTATCGCGAGCCTCACGAAAGCCCCAATGCGAATCAAGCGGAGCTCGATTACATCAAAGCCGGTGGCGGCCTGGCCGAGCCGCCTGCGCGCACGCCTTTTCAATGGCGAAACATCATTCGCCTCCTTCGATATCGACAGATACTCGGCGCTTCCATCGGACAGTTCGCCGGAAACTCCACGCTCGTGTTCTTCCTGACTTGGTTTCCGACCTACCTCGCGAAGGAACGCCAGATGGAATGGATTCAGGTCGGGTTCTATGCAGTGCTGCCGTTCATCGCAGCATCCGTCGGCGTGTTGCTCGGCGGTTACGTCTCGGACAAGCTCATCAAACTCACGGGATCGGCGACGCTAGGCCGGAAACTTCCGATCCTGTCCGGACTGCTCCTTGCCTCTACGATCGTTCTCGCCAACTTCGTCGACAGCAACACGGCCGTCATTGCGATCCTATCCGTTGCGTTCTTCGGCCAGGGCATGGTGAATCTCGGCTGGACGCTGATCACGGACGTTGCACCAAGACAGTTCATCGGTCTGACAGGTGGTGTCTTCAATCTTTGCGCCAACCTCGCCGGCATTCTCACGCCGCTGGTCATCGGGATCATCGTCGATCGCACCGGATCGTTCTTCTATGCGCTCGGCTACGTCGGCTTTGTCGCCGCAATCGGCGCGCTTGCATACATCTTCATCGTCGGCGAGGTCCGCCGAGTGGAGATGTCGGTCGAGACATAAGCCAGCGTAGCGCTCTTCAACATCGACGAAACTCGCGGGATCGCGATCCGCCGCAGTATTGCTGCGTATCGCTGATTGACGAACCAGTTCGTACACTATAGGCTCGGCGGCATTGTTCCGGGGGTTTGCATGACTTCACATAGCGCACTTGCAGCGCTTCGTGCATCGCTGACGGCTTCCCTTCTCATCGCGATAACCGCACAAGCGCAGATCATCGAGCGAGAGATTCCCGAAGATCCGATCCGCATCGACAGCGGACTTGTGCGCGGCAAGGTGCTCGAATCGGGCGTCAAGGCCTACTTCGGCATTCCGTTCGCTGCGCCGCCCGTACGCGAGCTGCGATGGAAACCGCCGCAACCGGTGACCCCGTGGAAAGGCGTCTACAACGCCGACCGCATGATGCCCGAGTGCATTCAGGTGCTTCGTGCAAAGAACATCAATCACTATTTCGGCGAAGAAGCGACCAGCGAAGATTGCCTGTATCTGAACGTGTGGGCGCCTGCCGATGCGCGTCCCGACAGCAAGCTGCCCGTGATTGTGTACATCTACGGCGGCGGCAACACGATCGGCTCGAGCGGCATGGCCTTGTACGGCGGGGAGCACGTCGCGCGCAGGGGCGCCGTGTTCGTCAACTTCAACTATCGCGTGGGTGCGATGGGGTTCATGGCGCATCCCGAGCTCACTGCAGAGTCACCGCATCGCGCCTCCGGCAATTACGCGCACCTGGATCAAATTGCAGCGCTCGAGTGGATTCAACGAAACATCGCTCGAATCGGCGGGGATCCGACGAAGGTCATCGTCACCGGGCAATCCGCCGGTGGAAGGTCTGCCTCCTTGCTGCAAGCAAGCCCGCTCGCAAAGAGCTTGTTCTCCGGCGTGGTTGGAATGAGCGGCAGCGCATGGGGCCCGGGTTGGGAGGACTACCCGACGCTCGCAGAAGCCGAAAAAATCGGTCTCGAAGTCGCGAAGGCGCTAGGAGTGAGCAGCATCGAAGAGCTACGCCAAGTTCCCGCCGATCGCATCCTCGCCGTACAACACGATTGTCAGCTCGGCTGCTCCGGATCGATCCGGATCGGCGGCGCGAACATCGACGGGTATTTCCTTCCCGCCTCTCCTGCGCAGCTGTTCGCGGAAGGCAAACACAATGACGTGCCGGTGATCACGGGCTTTACTCGCGACGAAAGCTCGAACGACTTGCGCACGGCCACGACGCTCGAAGAGTTCCGAGCGGCCGCACAACGCCTGTATGGCGACAAGGCAGAACAGCTGTTGCGCCTCTATCCGGCGAAGAGCGATGCGGACGTTGCCGCAGCCGGCGCCGCGGCCGCTCGCGAAGGCGGAATATTCGCCCAGGGAGCGCGCAACTGGGCGATCGCACAGCGTCGTTGGGGAACGAAACCGGTGTACCTCTTCGTGTTCTCTCGCGTGCATCCGTTCAATCCCAATGTGACAGCCGCGGATCATCCGGAACGGATCGGCGCATATCACACCTCCGACGTTCCGTTCTGGCTGCAGACTTTGGATGCGCTGAACATGTTCCGGCCGACGCGGCTTTGGACGGACGACGATCGCCGCCTCGCGCGACAGATGACGGATCTGTTGATCGCGTTCGCGAACACCGGCAAGCCGAACGCTCACGGACTCGAATGGCCTGAGTGGACGCCGCGCAAAGAGCAGGTGTTCGAGATCGACGAGAGCTTCCGTGTGCAGACGCTCAACACGAAGCGTTTCGATTTCCATGCCCAGAATCGCCCAGCCGTCGCAGTGTCGCGACCGGCAGGCGGTGCACGCGATTAGGAGGACGACAGTGCCGCAAGATCGATCCCGCCGTCTTTCCGTCCGAGTCCTTTGCTCGCTCGCATGGGCTGCAGGCGTTTCGTCGCCAGCTTACGCTGCTAGCTCGATTCAACCCGAACCCGAGATTGCAGCCAGCGCGGTCCTCGAGGATCGTTACCCGACGCGCGCCGTCGAGTTCCCTGGCGGAGTCACCGGCTTTGCCGACGTCACCTTTGCGCGCTTGGACGGTTTTCGTCCGTTGACTCTCGATGTCTACGTGCCTGCCGGCGACCCGAAGACTCAACGCCATCCTCTCGTCATTTACATTCACGGCGGAGGCTGGTCGTCCGGTCACACTCGACATTCCGGCGCGTTCGAAAATTGGCCTCGAGTCCTGGCGTCGATTGCTTCGCGCGGCTATGTCGTCAGCTCGCTCAACTATCGGTTGAGCGGCGAAGCGCCCTTCCCCGCGGCCATTCACGACGTCAAGACTGCGATTCGCTGGCTGCGCGCTCACGCGCAGGAATACGGCATCGACAAAAATCGTGTCGTCGTCTGGGGCGGCTCCGCCGGCGGGCACCTTGCGGCGCTTGCAGCGACGAGCTGCGGCTCCGCGGACCTCGAACCGCCGATGGCTCCTGCCGAAAGCGACTGCGTGCAAGGTGTCGTCGCCTGGTACGGCGTGTTCGACTTCTCCACGGTTGCCGTGGCGGAAAGAAACGGCGTCAGCCCAGTCGCACGATTCCTCGACTGCGCGCAAGCAAAGTGCGCCGACGAGACCGTGCGCCGAGCGAGCCCGATCCAATACTTGGACGCAAACGATCCGCCCATGCTGTTGATCCATGGCATCAACGATCGAGTCGTCCCTGTCGCTCAGTCGCAGCTTTTCCATGATGCGGCGAAGAAGGCTGGCGTATCGGTCCAAATGCTGCTCATTCCGGATGTGGACCACAGCTTCCTCGGCGCCGATCGACAAACCACTCGGCACGCGAGCCTGCTAGCGCTGGAGAAAACGCTCGAGTTCATCGATGCGACAGTGAAAGCGAAACGTCCGTAGAGGGTTTATGCGCACATCCATCGCGACGGTTTCGGTCAGCGGCAGCCTCGAGGAGAAGCTTGAAGCGATCGCAGCTGCCGGTTTCTGGGGCGTGGAGATTTTCGAGAACGACCTGCTCTCCTCGTCCAGCTCGCCTCGCGATATCGCACGCACGATGCGCAATCTCGGCCTCGTCTGCACGTGCTATCAGCCGTTTCGGGACTTCGAAGGCATGCCCGATTCGCTACGGCAGCGGACGTTCGATCGAGCCGAACGCAAGTTCGATCTGATGCACGAGCTGGGCGCACAAGTAATGTTGGTGTGCTCGAACGTCTCGCCTGCCGCGAGCGGAGATCGCGAGCGGATCATCGCAGATTTCTACGAGCTCGGCGAACGCGCAGCCAAACGCGGCATCCTGATCGGTTACGAGGCGTTGGCCTGGGGCCGGTACGTCAACGATCATCGCGACGCCTGGGCCATCGTGCGCGATACGAATCATCCCTCCGTCGGGCTGATTCTCGACAGCTTTCACAGCTTTGCGCGTCAGGTTCCCGTCGAGAGTCTGCGCGAGATCGATCCGAAGAAGATCGTGCTCGTCCAACTCGCCGATGCACCGAAGCTGCACATGGACGAGCTCTCCTGGAGCCGTCATTACCGCACGATGCCGGGACAAGGCGATTTCCCGCTCGTCGATTACGTCGGCACGCTGCACGACATCGGCTACAACGGCGTATATTCGCTCGAGATCTTCAACGACCGTTTCCGCGCCGCATCGGCAAACACAATTGCGCTCGACGGCAAACGCTCTCTCACGCATCTCGAGGACGAGGTCAGACGCAGCCGCGGCACGCCGCTGGCCATTCCGCCGCGCGCAAGCTGCCGCGGCGTCGAGTTCATCGAGTTCGCAGCCAACGAGATCGAAGCGCCGCAGATCGGCCGCATGCTCTCGACGCTCGGCTTTACCGAAGTCGCTCGCCACAGGCGCAAGGCCGTCTCGCGCTGGCGTCAGGGTAACATCAACATCGTCGTGAACAGCGAGACCGAAGGGTTTGCGCACAGACACGATCTCGCGCACGGCGCATCCGTCTGCGCCATCGGTTTGCGCATCGACAACGTCGACGCAGCGATGGCGCGAGCACGCGCATTGCAAATCGACACCTACTCGCAACCCGTCGCGCCCGGCGAGTACGAGCTTCCCGCGCTGCGCGGCGTCGGCGGCAGCTTGATCTATTTGATGCCGGCAGACTCGGCCGAGTCCATATGGGAAAGCGAGTTCGTGCCGCTCGTGTCGAGATCCGCGGCGGACGCCGGACTCACCGAAGTCGATCACTTCGCGCAAGTCATGCAGCACGAGGAAATGTTCTCGTGGCTGTTGTTCTACTACTCCTGGCTGGATGTCGCGAAGACGCCGATGGTCGAGTTCGCCGATCCGCTCGGCTTGGTTCAAAGCCAAGCCATCGAATCTCAGGACGGCAGTTTGAGGATCACATTGAACGCTTCGGTCTCGAGCCAGACGCTCTCCGCGCGCTTCCTTCGCGCCTATACCGGTGCGGGCGTGCAGTATGTCGCCATGCGCACCGATGACATCTTTCGCTCTGCTGCCGAGATGCGGAAGCGCGGAATCGATGTGCTCACCATCCCGCACAACTATTACGACGATCTTCAGGCGCGATTCGGCCTCGAGACTTCGCTGGTCGAAAGGATGATGCAAGCCAACATCCTCTACGATCGGGACGACGGCGGTGAATTCTTTCATTACTACACGCGCGCGTTCGCCAAACGTTTCTTCTTCGAGGTAGTGCAGCGCACGAATTACCAAGGCTATGGCGTGCCGAACGAGCCGATCCGACTGGCAGCTCAGGCCCGCTACAAGTCCGCACCTGCGGAGTAGACACAACGGTAGCAAGTATCGATATGACGGGACGCGCGGTAGCGAATACGCAGGACTTCAAGCACATGTCGGAATTTTCGAGCCGTAGTCATCGGGTCGCGCTCATCGGTGCCGGCATCCAACGGTCGGCCAGCCCGTCGATGCACATGGAAGAAGCCAAGGCGCTCGGCTTCACATACAAATACGAGTTGCTCGATTTGGATCAGCTAGGCAACGATGCGACGGTGTTGCCGAAGCTCCTCGACGACTGCGAGGCCCAAGGCTACACGGGCCTCAACATCACTTATCCGTGCAAGCAGGCCGTGATTCCATTGCTCACCGAGCTGTCACCCGAAGCTCGTGCATTGCATGCGGTCAACACCGTGGTTTTCAGAGACGGTAAGCGCATCGGCTACAACACGGATTGTTGGGGCTTCGCAGAGAGTTTCCGCCGCGGCTTGCCGGACGTATCGCGTCGTCGGGTCGTGCTCGTCGGCGCGGGAGGTGCCGGTGCAGCCGTGGGTTATGCAGCGTTGGAGCTCGGCGTGCAGCATCTCGAAATTCATGACATCGATGCCGCGAAGGCAGAGACGCTCGCCAAACGGCTCGCTGCGCTGCATTCGTCCGCTCGCGTCGAGGCAACAACTCAACTCGCAGAGGCGCTCGCCCAGTGCGACGGCATGATCCACGCCACACCCACGGGCATGGCGAAACTGCCGGGACTGCCGATTCCTGCGGACTCGTTGCGTCCATCGATGTGGGTCGCCGAGGTCGTTTACGTACCTTTGGTGACCGAGCTCCTTGCGCTTGCCCGCGCCAAAGGATGCCGCACTTTGGACGGCGGCGGCATGGCAGTATTTCAGGCTGTAAAGGCATTCGAGCTCTTCACCGGAATCATGCCGGATGCCGAGCGCATGTTGGATCGATTCAATCGCGCAATGCGCAACTCGTCGGAAGACTGAAGGCTGAAGATAGAAGCGCGCTGCGCGCACCTCCTCCTCTCGCCGAGCACGAATTCGTTCGCAAAGGGCTTGGGGCTCGGGGCGTGGGCTTGGGACCTGTGCAAGAAGGATTGCGCGCGAAAGCGCGCTCGACCTCCAGCCTCCAGCCTAGCCCTCAACCACCACCCTCGTCCGCACGGCCGTCTTCTTGGGCGTGATCTCCACGCCGCGTTGCTGGATGGTTGCCACCGTCAAGCACGTGCCGAAGAACAGGATCAACGACGAGTAGTAGACCCACAGTAGAACGAGCACGAGCGATCCGGCTGCGCCGTACGTCGACGCCGGTGCAACATGGGTGAGATACAGCGAGATGAGGTACTTACCGATCGCAAACAGAATCGCCGTAATGAACGCGCCGCGCCAGACATCGCTCCACTGCAAGTGCACGTCCGGCAGGATCTTGAAGATCATGCCGAACAGCGCAGTCGTGACAGACAAGGAAATCGCAAGATCGATGGCCGAAACCACGATCGGCGGGACCGGAATCCAATCTCTTGCGTACTCGATGAAGCCGGTGATCGCGATGCTCACGACGAACGAGGTGAGCATTAGAAAACCGATGATCAGCACCATGCTGAGCGACAGCAAGCGCACGGTCAGGAACTTGATGATGCCGCTGCGCGTCGGCTTCGCCTTCACACCCCAGAATTGATTCAGCGAGCTCTGCATTTGTGCGAACACGGTCGTCGCACCGAACAACATCGCACCGATACCGAGCACCGTCGGCAGCAGCCCCGCCTCCTCCACCCGCGACCGCCGCACCGCCTCCTCGACGGCCGTCGCTGCTTGCGCTCCGACGAGATCGGCGATCGCTGCGGAGATCTGTCCGCTCGCGGCAGCCTTGCCGAAGACGAATCCGACGATCGCAACGACGATGATGATCAGCGGCGCGAGCGAGAACAGCGTGAAGAATGCCAATGCACCCGCGTGCTGGAACGCATCTCGATCCAGCCAACGCTGCGCCGCCACCTGCAAGACTTGCAAGAAGGTTTGAGGTTTCATAGCGCGATCATGCTGCCGTACGAGCACCTGCGCAACGCGCGAATGCGCGTACGGAGAAACTGAAGACTGAAGGTTGCAGACTGAAGGTAGAATCGTGCGAGCTCTTATCTGTCCCCTGTAGCCCGTAACCTCATGAGCCACAATTCTTCGACCCCGATCCCGGGTTTCGGCTGGCTCTGCATTGCCATGCTTGCCTTCTCTATCGCGGCGTACGCAATCGTACAGATCGGCGTGCCCGCGATGCGCTCGCCGTTCGCGGGAAGTTTGGTTTCACTACGCCCTGTCCCGGCGCTGCTTCATTTCTTGGGCGGCGGTCTCGCGCTTGCCATCGGCGCACTGCAAATCAACCGCAAGCTTCGAATGCGATCTGTATCTGTCCATCGCTGGCTCGGCCGACTGTATGTCCTCGCCGTGATTCTCGGTGGAACCGCAGGTCTCGCGTTGGCCGTGCACGCTTTCGGAGGTGCCGTCTCTATCGTCGGTTTCGGGCTTCTCGGCGTCCTTTGGCTCAGCACGACGCTGATCGGCTATTGGCACATCAGAAACAAGAACACGCTCGCACATCGCGCATGGATGCTCCGCAGCTACTCGCTCACGCTCGCCGCGGTCACGCTTCGTATCTACGTGCCTCTCACCGAGATGTTGGCGATACCCTTCGAAGTCGCGTATCCAGCGATCGCCTGGCTGGCCTGGGTGCCGAACCTTTTGGTTGCAGAACTGTTTTTGCGAGCACGACCCGCCGTTGGACTGAATGGCTGAAGGCCACAGGCGACAGCTGAACTGGCTCCCCTTGCGGAGGCCGCTCCTACGCATCCTGCGTCCGCGGCATTCGTGCATCCATGCACGTCAAGACAGCGAGAGCGAACGCGTCGCGGTGAGGGGATTCTCGCGGAGCGCCAGTCGTGACTCGTGACTCGTGACTCGTGCAGAGGACTCGAGCACGCGCTTTTCGCTGTCACTATCAACTTTCAACTATCAACTGCAAAAGCGCTGCAGCCACACACCAAAGCAACACGAACAGCACCGACGTGCGCCGAAAGAGCAGCAACGCGAAACCGACCAACGCAGTGATGCCGTCGCTCACGCTCGTGACTGCAGTCGTCCACACCGGATCGTAGAACGCTGCAGCGAGCAACCCCACCACGGCAGCGTTGATCCCTGCGAGTGCGCTTGCGGCTGCTTTGTGGCTCGTGATCCAACGCCAAAGCGGCAACACACCCGCCGCCATGAGCAATCCAGGCAGGAAAATCGCGAGCAGGCAAATTGTCGCACCTACCGCAGACGCGTCAGCATCCAAGCGCGCGCCCAGAAACGCAGCGACCGAAAACATCGGTCCAGGCACGGTCTGCGCCGCGCCATAGCCGGCGAGAAACTCTTCGTGAGTCACCAACCCCGGCCCGACAACGGTTTCCTCGAGCAAAGGCAGCACGACGTGCGCTCCACCGAACACGAGCGCGCCGGTTCGAAAGAAGGCTGCGGCCGCTTGCAATGACTCGGGTGCTGAACGCGGCATCGCAAGCGCGACGACGAGCAGCACGGAAAAGATCCCAAGCAGCACGATGCCTGCGCGAACGCCGTAACACAGCTCGAATCCGGCATCCGTGACGTTTGCAACGTGACGGCATAACCACAACCCGAGCAAACCTCCCGCAACGACAACCGCGACCTGCATCGCTGCCGACCCGCTCGCGATGATCGCTGCCGCGGCCGCCACAGCAATCGCGCCGCGCTGCCAATCCGGCGTGAGCCTTTGCGCCATGGTCACGAGACCGTGCGCAACGACAGCAACCGCGACCAGCTTGAAACCGTGCAGCAACGCTTGCCCGAGCGGCGCATCCAAGTGCGGCAACGCGTGCGCGAATGCCACCATCAATATCGCCGACGGCAATGTGAATGCGCAGAATGCCGCCAATCCGCCAAGCCATCCGGCGCGAATCAACCCGATCGAGAAACCGACCTGACTGCTCGCCGGACCAGGCAGGAATTGAGAAACAGCGAGAAGGTGCGCGTACTGCGTTGCATCGAGCCACCGCCTCCGCTCGACGAACTCGCGATGGAAATATCCGATGTGTGCAATCGGCCCGCCGAACGATGTCAGCCCGAGCTTGAGGAAGGCGGTGAAGATCGACCACATGCCTAAAGGCTACAGGCGACAGGCCACAGGCGACAGTCAGAGCGCGCAAGATCTCTCCTCAAAGGGGAGAGGTAGGCTCTACGCGCATCGCGCGCCCAGCAGTCACCTGTAGCCTGTCGCCTGTAGCCTAAAAAAAGCGCCCGCAGCCGAAGCTGCGGGCGCCATTCGCTCGATCGCTAAGTCGCTTACCAGCGCTTGGAGATCGCTACACCGATCAGGCGCGGCTCGAGCAACTGAACGCCGCGCGTGAGGCCGAGCTGCTCGGATTGCACCGTCAGCCCGACGATCACGTCGTCGTCGGCGAGGTTCTTTCCATAGATCTGCACGTCGAGGTCCAACGCCGAATTGCTGAAGATCAAGCTGGCGTTGTAGTTATCCCAGCTCTTGATCTCGTAGTCGGGCGTGTTGAAGTGCGACGCGTAGGATTTCGCTTGCCGGTAGTAGTCGGCACGCAGCGTCGCATCCCAGTTGCCACCCAGCGCCACCGTGTACTGTGCACCCACCGACATCGTCCATTCAGGCGCACCCGGCAACTGGTTGCCCTTGAGGTTCACGGGCACGCCTGCGCTCGGATTGAGCCCGTAGCCCGCCAACAATGGATGCGGACCGCACAAGCCTGCGTTCGGGAGCGGTGCCAGCGTCGCCGCAAGGGCTGGAGTCGCGTTGATAGCCGCAATGACGGCCTCGAGCGCAGCGCGATCGACGACGCAGCCGCCTTCCAGCGCCTTTGCGTAATGCAGCGTCGGGTCGCCTTGCGTGCGATCGAACGGATCGATCGAGCTGCCCTTCTTGATCTCCGTATCGAGGTAGCCGATTTGCGCATTCAGGCGCAGCGCATCGATCGGCGACCACACGGCCTCGATCTCGACACCACGAACGTCCGCATCGAGGTTGTCGACGAGGCTCGCAAAGCCGTCGAGCTTGCTGAACTGGTAGTCCTGGTAGTCATACACGAACGCGGTGACGTTCAGCCCGACCCGGCCGTCGAAGAAAACGTTCTTCGAGCCGATCTCGATCGCATCGACCTTCTCCGCATCGTACGGAGGCTGCGAGCCGGCTGTCGTCGGCGTATTGAAGCCGCCCGCCTTGTAGCCGCGGCCCAACGTGAGATACAGCAGCGAGCTGTCCGTCACCTTCCAGTCGAGCGTCACACGGCCGGTCGTATCGTTCGACTTGATCTTCTCAGGAATGATGCTGGACTCGTTCCAGCCCGGCGCACCCACGAGCCCGCCTTCCCCGACCGGCGAAAGCAGATTGACGGGATAGTACACGCGGCTCTTCTCGTCTTCCGTGTAGCGAGCGCCGACGGTCAACTTGAGCGTGTCCGTCAGTCGCCAATACAACTCGCCGAACACCGCCTGCGATTCCAGCTCATACGGCGTCTTGACGAAGAAGTAGTTGTGGCCGAGGCCGCTCACGGGGATGCCCGGCGTGTCATCGTAATAGCTCACGTGTCCGTTTGCGCGGTGGAAAGCGTTCGTCGCGTTCGTCGACGTGAACGTCGTCGTATAGCGATCGAGGTTCATCGCGAATACGCCGATGTTGAAGTTGATCGCGCCATCGAAGCTCGACTGCAGACGCAACTCGCCCGTGCGCTGGATGTCGTCGTTCGTCGAATAGGAGAGCGTACGCACGCCCGTGCCCGGACCGCCTTGAGGATCGACGAATACGCCGCCCGGAGTGATCGCCGTATCGTTGAAGCCGATATGCGACTCCTGGCTGCCGCCTGCCGCCATCGCCTCATCGCTCGTGTATGACGCCAGGAGCGAGAGCGTCAGTCCATCCACGATTTCCCATTGCGCATCGAGTTCGATGAGCTCGTTGGTCGCTTCGTACGAGGGATCGCGATACGCCGAAGCGCGACGCAGATCCGGATCGGCCGACTGGCCGGCGAACGTGTCGCCCGTCGTCAGGCCCAACAGATTCGAGAACATGCCGCCGAACGTCGCGACGCTGTTGACCGTACCGAAGGCAGCAGGCTGATAGATCGAGCCCTGCAAGCAGCCGCGGCTGAGATAGTTCTTCGCGGTCAGGTTGTTGACCGGCGTGGAGCCGACCATGTCCGGACCCGGGTCCTTGATACACAGCGTCTTCGCGCCGCCGCTACGCGAGTCGTCTTCTTCGAAGCGCTCGTAGAGCACGTAGGCGCGGAAGTTGTCGGTGGGCTCGAATGCAAACGTCGCACGTGCCGACCACAAATCGCGCGAGTCGATGTCGTTGCCCGTCGCGACGTTCTTGGTATAGCCGTCGCGTTCGAGATAGTTGCCCGCAAGACGCAAACCGAACATCCCCCCCATCGGGATGTTGACGTGGCCCTTGAACTTGCGCGTGTCGTAGTCGCCGATTTCGACCGCCGTCGAAGCGCTGAACTTCGTCGTATCGGGCTTTGCCGTGATCACATTGATCACGCCGCCCGTCGCATTGCGGCCATAGAGAGTGCCCTGCGGACCGCGCAGCACTTCCACACGCTCGATGTCGTAGAAATCGGAAACGCCGATGCGGCTCACGGTCAGCGGCACATTGTTGTGATGCGGCAGCACGCCCGTATCGCCGGTCGAGCCGATGCCGTTCGCGGAGCCGACGCCGCGAATGTTGAAGTTCGGTGTCGAGCCGGTACCGCCGGAGAAGACCAGGTTGGGGATGGCGTTTTGCAGATCGTAAGCACCGTCGAGCCGCTGCTCTTCGAGCGCATCGCCCGATAGTGCGGACACGGCAATCGGCACGTCTTGAATGCTTTCCGCGCGCTTTTGCGCAGTAACGATGATTTCTTCGAGCACAAAGGCTTCTTGCGCATGCGCACTGACAACGAGGCCCCCTGCGCTCGCGCCCAGCAAAGCGCCGACAACGAACTTCAGCTTCATGTGGTCTCCCATGAGTCGACGGTCGTGCCATCGCCCATGGCGCTCGTGCTTGCTCGTTGACCTAGCCACCAATAGCGGTGGTGTCGGCAACGATGCGCACCCATAGCCATGGGCACCTCCCCCTCGATTGCACGCCTCGGATTTTCGGTATCGATACAAGATTGCGGCCATGGGCGAGGCGGGTCGTGCCGCAATCCGGACTCATTTAACCCCATTATTGACTACAGCACCAGTACCAAATTACGCTGGAATACGCACCGTCTGGGTTCAGTTCCGATCTGCGGTGCGAGCAGCGGTGGCGTCAACGCTGCTGTTCTTGTTGCTCAAAGGCAGTCAGGCCGTCGCGGGAACATACCCCCTCCCGCGACGGCCGAACTAAATCGCCTCTTCCTGGGAACAGGCAGCGAAAGCGAATGCGTCGCGGTGGGGGGAAGCTAGCGCCAACGAGCGCAAGACCGCCTCTCCTCGGGGAGAGGCAACCAGAGCGAAGCGTGGTGGTGAGGGGATGCTCGCAGGGCGAGCACTTCGCACATATTTCTCCTCAGGTCACCGGAAATTCGCGCACTGGTAGCGCAGCGGATTGCGCAATCTATTTCCATGGACAACCCAACTGGCCGCGCGCGAGCACTCCGCAAGAATCAGACCGACGCGGAACGCAAATTCTGGCAGGCAGTCCGCAACCGCAACTTCGGCGGTCTCAAGTTTCGACGCCAAGTCTGGCTAGGCGAATATATCGCGGACTTCGTCTGTATCGAGCGCAAGCTCATCGTCGAGATCGACGGCGGACAGCACGCGGAGCGGCGAGATTACGATGAGCGACGAACCGCCGCGCTCTCCGAGCGCGGCTTCCGCGTCGTGCGCTATTGGAACACAGACGTCTTGACCAACCTCGAGGGGGTTCTGAGCGATCTGCTGAAGCAACTCGGGGGCTAAGAAGGCTTGCTAGCGCATCCCCTCACCGCGACACGTTCGCTCTCGCTGTCTTGACGTGCATGGATGCACGAATGCCGCGGACGCAGGATGCGTAGGAGCGGCCTCCCCAAGGAGGCTCCTTGGAGAGAGGCGAACTTGCGCGCCTGCTGTCGCCTGCGTTTGCGTTGCAGGGAGGTAAAGGCCTCACTCCGCCGAGAACTCCATACTCCACTTGTCATCGACGTAGCTCAGAATGCTGCCGCCGGCGGTGATGCAGAAGCGTGCGATGCCGGCATCGTCGTGGAACATGAAATTGCAGCCGCGCGGCGCTTCGTGTGTCTTTGTCCAATTATTTTTCGAGGAATCGTACTTGAACATTTCGAGCGTGCCTGTGAACGCTCCCGCCGCCATGCGGACCGCGCGCCCGTCGCTTGGCGTCTCGAAATAGATCTGATGAATGATGTACGGGGGCGCGTCGTACTCGCGCCACGAATCGCCGAAGTCCGAAGACACGAAAAGCTTGGAGAACATGCCTTGCTGCCGCCACGCCGTGATCAAGTTGGATGTACGCGAGGTGCGAAATCCATCCATGCGTACCGGAGGACTGATGTCGCGCAACTCCATCGTGTTCAGATCCAGACGTAGCAGCGCCGGCGACATCAAGACAAAGTAGTAGTTACCGACGGCCTCGGCACGCTCGCCTTGGAAATTCAGGGCTACCAAGTTCGGATCCGTGGTCGCCTCCTTCAGAAGCTTCAGCCCGCTGAAGTCATCGGATTCCGAGACGTACAACGAGAGCCGATCGGTCATCTCCAGACCGAAACGCATGGACGGGTGCGCCGCCATTACGAACCAGCGCGACCCGACGCGATCGATATCGATCACGGCGTCGTTGTTCGGAACGCTCGCCGCCTTGCGCCACGTTTTGCCGCCATCCTCACTGATTCGGATCGAGCCATCGTGCGCGCCTGCTACGAGTCGCCCCGATACGTATTCGGCCGCCGTGAG
Source organism: uncultured Sinobacteraceae bacterium (assembly GCA_937902995.1). GTDB lineage: Bacteria > Pseudomonadota > Gammaproteobacteria > Steroidobacterales > Steroidobacteraceae > Steroidobacter. The sequence goes on along the minus strand of CALEKY010000175.1, from coordinate 12,302 downwards.
CCGATGCAGCGTACCCGTGTCGATCGCGCTCCACTCTCCCGCAGCGTTCCGCACGCGGATCTGGCCGTAGTCGGCGGGGTAGTACAGCGTACCTGGCCCGTCGCTCGCGACGTCATCGACCAATGGCGTAGCCGCCGTCTTCGCAATCGCCAAGAACTCGGGAATCGTCTTTGCAGCCTTGAGCTGGCTGTTCAACGAAGGCTTGTTCACTCGGCGCGAGTACTCGATGAGCAGATCGCCAATCAAACCGAGCCCGGTGGCAGGCGCACGCATGATCATCGGCTGCGGCGGTGCGCTCGGTTGCCATTCGATGAGCGTCGTCGTCGACAGCACCGATCGATACTCGGAGACTGCCGCCTCCACGTGATGACTGAACTCCGGTACCTACAGCGGGAGCATCACGAACTCATAACCGCCGAGAGAGATCTGCACGAGGCTGCCGAGATCCGTGATCTGGCCGGGCTTCACGGTCACGGACGGGTAAGGCCCCCATAACTCCGCACCCCACTGATACACCTCGTACTCGCCTGCCGGTACCCACAACCCGTATGCGTTGGCGCCCGGATCGTTTCGCGCAAGTAACGTGTACTTCTTCTGGTCGCTCAGCGATCGAAGCGTCAGGAACGTCCCTGAACCGCCTTTCGGCAAGTTCACATAGACGTAGCCGTGAGTCGGCGCGAGCTCAGAAGCCGATTGCTGGATCGGTGCCGTCGCGCAAGCACCGAGAAGCGCGCAAAGCGCCAGCACATAGAGGTGCTTCGTCATAATCCCCCTGCTCTTCTTGTTCGTTCTTGCTCCGGACTACCTCGTCCGGCCGGCACACACCCGCCACGTGCCAGCGATTCTTCGAACGGAGAGAATTCTGATTGCCGCTGCAACGAAAGCGCAAGCGGCGCGAGCTTCTTTACCTTCAGCCTGCGACGAGCCTGAATCCCGCCGCCGCGGCCGCGCCAATGATTACGACGCCGAGAAACGATACCCGCAACAAGAGCGCGACGGCCGCAGCCATCAATGCGCCAAAGCGCGCATCGAAAGCAAGCGCTTGCCCCGCGCTGAATGCATTCATGGCTGTGAGCGAGGCGAGCAGTCCAATCGTGAGCGTGCCCGCGATGCGGGTCATGTGCTCGTTTTCGAGCCATCGCGGCGGTACGAGGTAACCGACCGCCTTCGTCGCGTATGCGACGACGCTTGCGAGCAGAATCCACGTCCAAAGCGACCAGGACATCACGCCTGCCCTCCACTCTCTTCTACGCTGCGCTCGCGATCGTGCGCTGCATCCTCGTACTTCGCCGGATCGATATCCGGCTCGAGTCCCTCTCTCTCCGGACCGCGGCTGAACCAGCCCCACACTGCCGCGACGAACGCCGCAATCAGGATCGGCACACCGGGCGGCACGACCGGAATAACGAGCACAGTGACGAGAGCGCACGCTACCGCCAAAGCAACCGGTTCGCGCGCACTCAATCGTGGCCACAACAGCGCCAGGAATGCCGCGACCGCAGCTCCATCGAGTCCCCACTTTCGCGGATCGCCCAATGCGTCGCCGAGAACGGCCCCGATCGCCGTGAACACATTCCACAGAATGAAGATGCCCACGCCCGCCGTCCAAAAGCCCCGTCGCTGCTCGTCGAGGTCCTTCTGTCCTGCGGCCGTCGCCGTAGACTCGTCGATGGTCACCTGCGCAGCCATGGCCTTCCGCCAACCGTCGAGCTTCAGCATGCGGTTCATTTGCATGCCGTACACCGCATTGCGCACGCCTAAGAGCGCGGCCGCGCCGAAGGCGGCCGAGCCCGTCCCGCCGCCCCCGATGACGCCGACGAACGCAAACTGAGAGCCGCCTGTGAACATGAGCAGGCTCAGCGCGATCGTCTGTGCGACCGTCAACCCGGCAGCAACGCTGAGCGCTCCGAACGAAACCCCGTAAAGGCCGGTTGCGACCGCAATCGAAAGGCCGATTCGGAAAGCTGGAGATTGGCGAAGAGTCATTGAGGGCTTGGGGCTCGGGGCTCGACAAGAGTGAGGCTATAGCCCGCATGCCTTGGGCGACAGACACAGATGGATACGAAAAATGCGCGTACACGATTCGGACTGCAGGCGTCAGAATGGTGGGTGAAACGTGCCCCTCAGCTGTTGCCCGTCTGTCGACCGTAGCCCGTAGCCTGTCGCCTTATCTATGTCCCAACCCCCGATGCGCTACATGGAATTTGCGCCGCTGCCGGAGCTGCGCCCGTGGGTCGCATCGATCTGGACCTTCAGTCGCGCACCATCCCTTCCGCCGACAACGCATCACATTCCGCTCACGGGCGGTGCCATCCTCAGCATCGATCGCGGGGGCGAATTGACCCTGACCGCTGAGCGCATCGCGCCGCTCGTCACCACTGTGGCCGGCGGCGAGGTCTATTGGGGTGTGCACATCTGGCCTGCTGCGGCGCGCGCGTTTCTTGGCCTCGAACCGCGTCTGTCGCGCGAGTGGATCGGACCGGCGCGGCTGCGCTTGCCGGCCGCTTGGTGCGATCGCTGGCGAAACGTGCTCGACACGCACGACGAGACGCAGATCGTCGCCCGCATCGATGACTTGCTTCGCGAGCTGGCAGCGCATGCACAGCCGCTCGATCCGCTCGTGATGACCGCCGTGTTTCGAATCATCGAGACAGCAGGCACCGAGCCCATCGCGGATGTCGCCAAGGCAGCTGGGCTCTCGCCGCGGCAACTTCGCCGGCGGTTTGCTGCTCAGTCGGCACTTTCGCCGAAGGAGCTCGCCCGTATCCGCCGCGTGCGAGCGGCCGCCGCGGGAGCCGTCCTGCAGGCGGACCGCTGGATCGAGCTCGCAAGCCGCGGCGGCTATGCAGATCAATCGCACCTCGTCCGCGAGTTCCGGGAAATGCTGGGGATTTCGCCCGACGGTTTTCGCGCCCATGCCGAGCGCATCCTGCATCGACTGGTCGACTGAGTGACCGTTTCTTTCAAGACACCGCATGCGAAGCGCGAGTACACTGCCTCCGCTTGGAACGGTCTGAGGGCTCGGAAAATGCTGCGTCGTTTCTTGCTCGGTGTGCTGTCGCTCGTCGCTGCAGTATCGACCGCCGCGGCTCAAGAAACCGACCCCGAGCTCGCCGCAATGGCGAAGCTTCCGCCGCTCGTTGGCACCTGGAAAGGTGAAGGCTGGATGCGAAGGGGGCCCGGCGAGCCCGAACGCTTCGTCGGACAGGAAACTGTCGAATCGCGCCTCGAAGGCCGTGCGCTCTTGATCGAGGGCAAGCATTGGACGGCCGACCGTACGCGACTGGTTCACAACGCGCTCGCCATCCTGTCCTACGACTCCGCGACCGACACTTATTTATTCAGATCCCAAGTTACGGGCCTTCCCGCCGGCAACTTCCGCGGCCGAGTCGAAGACGATGCATTTATATGGGAGATGCCGAATCCCCGCGGCGACATCCGCTATGTCATCCGCGTCGTCGACGACGAATGGATCGAGAAAGGCGAGATGAAAACCGCCAACGGCTGGCAGCAATTCTTCGAAATGAAACTCAAGCGCGAAACGCGCTAGCGCTGCCCGCCTGATTGCGCCCTGCTTCCGACTGTCTTCGCGAAACAGGGTCAGCAACAGGATCAGCAGCAGATTCTTTTGCACTGCGGTGCAAACCTAGACCTAGCGATCCGGCCACCCCGGCATCGGCCCCACCCCTTCGGCCGCTTGCTTTCCGTATAGGACTAAGTTCACAGTGTCGCTTGCTTGCGACGTGTAAAACTTGCATGCCATTCAGCGGGTGCGTCGTTGGTCGATTCCGTTCCACACATGCGTCAGCGCTTTCGGGGCGGTGTCCTACCGCGCTTCTTTGCGTTCGACACCTTGCTGACATGGGCCGGTTATGTGGCCACGCTACAGTTCATCGGTCTGCTCGGCATTTACGTCAAATACGTTTTCCTCAGCTCGTCCAGCGGCCTTCTTGCCATTAGCCGTTTTCTGGGACGAATGAGCCCGGCGGACCTGACTGTACTCGAGCGCCTGTCGTTCTTCGCCGCCGATGCATTGCTCAATCTGATCGCCCTTCCCGTCGTCATCGCGACTGCGGCCATCGGCTTGGCTCGTCGCACGGGCTTCGTCCTCGTCGCCGTCTGTGCAGTGCTGCTCGCGCTATTTCATTTCACGGAAATGATCACTGCGAGCTCGGTGGGCAACTTCATCACGTGGGAAATGCTGAAGGATGCAATCAGGTGGGGACTCTCTCATCCCGACAGCGCCAATGAATACGTCTCCACGTCGGCGCTCGTGAAGTTTTCGTTCGTCGTCGCCGCCGCCCTGCTACTCGCGACGCTCTCCGTTTGGCCTGCCGAGATACCGTTCGTGCGACTGGCCAAAGTCGCCGTCGCCGCCGGCGCGTGCGTCTTGTTCGCCATAGCTCTGATCGTTCCGGCGCTGAGCGCCACGACTGACCTCGAGCGACTGCGACACCACAAATCAGGTCTGCATCTGCAGCTTGCCAGGCTGCTTTCCGAGCGCTCGGTTGCAAGCGAGATCGAAACTATCGAAGAAATGGCAAAACGATACGGAGAGTTGACTGGCGCTCCTTCGCACCATGACACCGATCCGTACTACGGAGCCGAGCAGGGCAAGGATGTCATCTTCTTCATACTGGAAACCGCCCCCTATCGCACCTTCGATCGCGCTCGCGAGCTCGGCTGGACGCCGACGTTGGATTCTTTGCTGCCCAATTCATTCGTCGCCACGCGCCATCATTCGACGTACCCGTATACGAGCGATGCGCTTCTTTCGATCTTTACCGGAAAATATCCGGCAGCTCGCAAACGCTTGCTTGCCAGTAAGCGGCTCGAAGTCTCCGACTCGCTCACGCAGCAACTGATCGCCGAAGGATATCGATTCGGTGTGTACGCACCGCAGGCAGACACCTTCGAAGCGGACATGGAGATGTTCAAGATCATGGGCGCCAGCACCACCTACATCCCTGACAGCGCTGCTCGATCGCGTCAGGACGTCCAACAGAGAATCGAATCCGAGCTCGCTTCCTTCACCGGTAGCGACACGAAGTCCGCACGCGCCGCACAACTCAAAGACCGCCTGAGCCACGATTTGGCGGCGTACATTCAACTCAAGGAAGACGTTCTGCGGATGAAGCGTGCCGGGGAACGATTCGTCGTGGCGTTTCTTCCTCAGATCGGGCACGCACCTTGGTTCGATCTCTACGGTTCGACGGAAACCATCGAACGAGGCGCTGCAGCCGTCCGCCTTCAGGATGCGTGGCTCGGCGAGCTCGTCGATGAGCTTCGACAAGAAGGCTTTCTGGAATCCACAATCATCGTGTTCACCTCGGACCACGGAGTGCGCACTCGGACAGAGGATCCTGCGTTTCAGACCAACGCCATATCCGAGTATTCGTATCACGTGCCGCTGTTGATCTACTCGCCCGCTGCTGCACGCACGACCCAGGAGATTCGGGCGCTCACGTCGCACATCGACATTGCCCCGACCGTTCTCACGCTTCTCGGCGCCGGGGACTCAAAGATGCCTCGTCAGGGCGCGCCGATCTGGCACGAAGGCATCGACAACCGCACGACGTTCTTTTTCGGCGCCGGCTACCTCGGCGTGGACGGGCTCAGACAGGGCGACAAATTCATTTCTTATGAAACCCTGACCGAGAGCGCCTACCTGTCCGATTCGCTCAGCTCATCCGCAAAGAAGACGGCATTGGTCAAAGATGAGGCCGAGCATTACATCGCCCTCATCAGGGAGATTCGCGCAATTGCTGAGAGCTGGAATACAGCGAGAAATTAGGCTGAAGGCTGAAGACTGAAGGTAGAGCCCGCCTCGGGCGCGCCACCCACAGCCTACAGCCTAGTGCCTACAGCTTCTCCTGGCTGGGCCAAACGACAACAAACGCTCCGCGGACATCTCCGACCTGAAAGCCCGTCGCCGTGTCGTTCGGATAGTGTTGTGCGAGCGCTTTGCGAACTTCGGGCGCGAGGGATGTCCCATGACAGGCGATGCAAAGCGGCTGCGTGACGATGGGTTTCATGTAGCGCGCGCCGCCATCATCCGTCGTCTCGAAATATTCGACTGCCGCAAGATCCTCGCCTGCAGTCTTACGTCGCTCGAAACTCTCGAGGACTTCCCGCTGCCACGCCTCAGGTGCATTGCTCTCCCGCCGCACTTTGAGACTCGTGCGACTGACCTTTGCTCCGCTTTCGGCCGAAAGCCGCTCCGCAATCTTCGGCGCTTTGTCTCGGCACACTTCGATCGCGCGTGTCGGCCCGCCCTCCTGCAGCGCGCTCGTGAGCGCCTGCATGAGCTCACCCCCGAACTTCTGGACCAGTTCCATGCTCGTCGCCTGTCGATCGTCGGCAGAAGCTGATGCGCTCACTGCTAGAGCGGCAATTGCGGCAAAAAGAATTGCGGATCTCATACCGTGCTCCGATCGGCTTCCTCGCAGCCTTTAGCTTCTACCTCCATAGCACATCACGTGCTCACGGCGTAAACAAGCCGATATCTCGAACCACGGTTATGCTTCGCGGACCGCTGTAAACTTCAGGTCATAGATCGTGCCTTCGAGCGCGTGCCCGCGCACTCGATCCGCGAGAAAAGAACCGAGAGCGAGGTCCGCTCGATCCGAGTAGAGCTCAGCGCCCAAGAGGGTCATCAGTGTCCGAAACGATGCAACTGCAGTTGAAGCGTGTTCATTTCGGTGTGGCGCCCACCGGAAGTGCGCTTGCATTCAAAGTCGAGGCCGCCTCCGGTGCGGCGGTGAAAGCGGCGCTCAATTGCGACTCGAACGAGATCTGCACTTGGGAGTGGGCCGATCTGCAGGACGGCCAGCAGATCGAGCGAGTACTCGCCGACACAGGAACCTACACCCTAACTTTCATGGTGCCGTTCACCGCGTCCGCAGGTGGGACGGTCGACTTGACGGTGTGCATCAACGACAAGACGAAAACGATCACGCTCGCAGGTCAGCAGCCGGACATCGGCAAAGGACTCGCTGTCGTGATCGTCAAGTAGTCCGCAGGGAGTAGCACAATGCATAGTGTCAGATGGTTCGCGTCACTGACGCTGGTCTTCGTGCTCGCCAGCCCTGCGCATGCGCAGTTACGTTGCGAAGAGTCGGATACCTACAACTCCTGCGCTGCCCGCTTGGCAGGCCAATTGACCGAAGTTGCCAACGATGCGCTGTTGGCGGGCGTTGCTGCGAAGAACACGGGTCCAAGCACCCTGTCGACCATCGCGGACTTCCTGCCTCCTCTGCGTGCCATCGTCGAGTCGCACGGACTTGGGGGCGCGGACGGGACGCTCGGGTTCGAATGGTCGAATCCCTTGCGGCTGCCACCCCGAGAACAAAACAAGCTCGTCATCGAGCTTTCGAGACCCGAGCTGCACGAACCGATGAAGAACAGCCTGCGCGAAGCGGGTTTAGCCGACCAGATCGATGCGCTCGAGGACAAGATCAGCGAGGCGGACGATATCGGTATCGGATTCAGTTGGTCGCGCGCATCCACACGTCACGGGCGCGACCCTCGCTTGCACTCGGACATCGTCGATCAACTGCTGCGGATGGTGCGCATGCCCAAGACCGACGACTCCGCTTTGCATGAGTTCGAGGCTCGGGTGTTCGAAGCGGCTGCCGAAACCGATCGGGAAATCGATCTCGATGCGCCGTTCGATAGCAACGGCATGACACCTGAGGAACGTACGACCTACATGCGCTTGGTGGAGGAATCGATCCTCGGCCATCATCGCTCGATGCGGGAGTTCGGCGAGCAGTTGCGCCAGCTCGGCTTCTATCGCTTTCTCGACCTCGTCAACAACCAACCGCAATGGAGCTTTACGGCGCAATACCGGCTGCGCGACGACGCCGTGGGTCCGGACGAGATCAAAGTGTCGTTCTCTTACGAAAAGGGTTGGGCGAACGTCAACGCCTATCGCAAGTACCAGCAGCGTAGCTGCAACGGCCGCTCCGTCACGGATTGCTTAGCAAGCTATCTTGCACAACCGAGCATTGTCGCCACGCTGGAGCAGTCGCTGCGAGTCAGCATCAAGGCGGAGTACACGAAGCTCGGCCGCATCGATTTTGCCTTGCCGAGCCACGCATTCCGCTACTACGCCGAACCGTCGGAGCGCTTCAGCCTCACCGCGGGCTTCGGACGCTATCTCGGCGGCGAGAATCAGGGCGCCGCACGGACACGGTTGGACGTAACGTTCGGCTACGAAGACTTCAGCGACGACCCGAACCGACAAGGCCGCGGCCTCGCCTCCGCCACTCTGACCTTCCCTGCCGCGAACGGCTTGTTCCTATCGTTCGGCGCCGTGTACGCCACAAGACCGGAGTTTCGCGGCGACGTCGACGAAGAGCTGAGCGCACGAGCAGGAGTGCTCTACAAACTGCTGCCGTGGGAGTGAGGGGACGCCCGCGAGGTGAGCAACTGTCGCCTGCTCGTGCACCGCACGAGCTACAACTTCAGCACCACCTTCACCGATCCATCCACAGCGCTCGAATCGATGTAGCCGATCGCTTTGGGATTGCCGGCCACGAAGGCCTTCACATCCGCATCGCTTTTCAACTCCTTCGGTGGCGTGCCTTTGCCGGAGAAGGTGATGCGCGCCCAGGTGGCTTTCGCTTGTGCCGCAGAGCGTCCGGTTGCCTTCTGGTAGAAATCGTTGCGCACGCCTGCAGATTCCGGCTGGTCCGTGAGCACGGCGCTGCTGCCGTCGGGGAACGACGTCGCGTTGCCGAGATAAAGCGCCGCAATCTGCTCTTGCGTCAGGTTGACGGAATTGCTGGGATTCACGATGACGACGAGCTCCGCATGGGCGCTCAGCGCTCCCAACGATAGGACCCAGCCGAGCATCCAAGACTTCATTTTCCGATTGCTCATGATTCGCATCCTCAGAAAATGCAGTCGAGTGAAAGGCTAATCATGTTGACGTTGCCGTCGAAGTCGGCGGTGGCGTTGTTCAACATGCCGGTACCACGATCTGCACGGATGTGGTCGTACTGCAGCTTCACGATGGCACCCAGACGCGGCTCCCAATCGCCCGTCAGATCGGCATAGGCAACGCCTTGCACCGTCGCCGACACCATGTCGTTGAATCGGGCAGTGACTTGCACACCGAACTTGGAATCGATTTCGAAGCTGCCGCTCGAATCGACACCATTGGGCTGACCCACGTAACCGACTCGCGCTTCGTCCTTATCCGTCTGCGCATAGGCAGCCGTCGCGAAACTGTTATACGAAAACTCGACCGCATTGGCGAACGTCGGCACGGCGGCCGCAACAGCCAGCGCGATGCTGGGGAATCTGAATCGCATGAATACTCCGGTGTTGGCGTCGTGCGGAGCTGTCCGCATTCCTTGCTGTATCGACCGGCAGCGGCCTCGGTGCACGAGGCCGTCCCGGAAGTCAGCTGCGGTACAACCCCTCAGTCGACATAGGAAGAACTGCTATGGGCCTGAAAGCGTGTGCGACTACAAACATCGCGCGCTCTCATCAAAACTCTTGCCACTCCATATCGGAGTTGGCGACTTTGCGCGAAGCGCGGACCGACGCGGCTCTCGCCGGTTTCGCAACGTCCGTCTTGGGTTTCATTTCAACGACGGAAGCGGTGCTGGCCGGTGCAACATAAGAATTGCCCTCCACTCGAAAGAGCGCGATCAAGTTCGTCAGCGCATTCGCCTGCTGCTTCATCGATACCGCCACCGATGAAGTCTCCTCGGCCATCGCGGCATTCTGCTGGGTGAGCTGATCGATCTGCATGACAGCCGCATTCACCTGCTCGAGTCCGCTCGCCTGCTGCGAGCTCGCCTCCGAAATCTCACCGATGATTTGGGCAACCTTCTTCGCCGCAGCAACGATGTCGTTCAGATGCCGGCCTGACTCATCGACGAGCTTGACGCCGTCATCGACCTTGGAAACGCTGTCCTGAATCAGCTCCTTGATCTCACGGGCCGCGGTGCCGCAGCGCTGCGCGAGATTGCGAACTTCAGCGGCAACGACAGCGAATCCACGCCCTTGCTCTCCGGCACGCGCGGCCTCGACTGCGGCGTTGAGCGCAAGCAGGTTGGTCTGGAAGGCAATCTCGTCGATCACACCGATGATGTCGGCGATGCGTCGGCTCGAAGCATTGATCTCGGTCATCGCTTCTGCTGCACGTGCGGCAACTTGTCCGCCGAGCTCTGCGCGGTCGCGAGCTTCCGATGCGAGCTTCGTCGCATGTCGGGCGTTGTCGGCATTGCCCTTCACGGACTCGGTCATTTCTTCCATGCTCGCTGCCGTCTCTTCGAGGCTCGCAGCCTGATCCGACGTGCGCAGGCTCAGACGATCGATATTCGTATTGATCTCTGCCGCGGCGCTATCGACGTTGATGGAAGCCGAGCGCACATCGCGAATCAATGTGCCGAGCTTGCGACGCAGAGTCTCGATTCCGTGCAGCACACTCGAATCGTCTCCCGTACGCAATTCGATCGCGGTGGTGAAGTCGCCGTCCGCGATGGCGCGGACCGTGCGGACCGCATCCTCGGGCTCGCCGCCCAAGATTCGGAAAATATTGCTGATGAGCACCCACGATCCCACACCGAGCGCGATCATCATGGCGAGAACCATGATCACACTCGCCGTCATGCTGCGCTGAATGTTCGAGGTACCGCTCGTCAACAATGTATGGAACTCGTCGATTGCCGCCCCTTGCGACTCGTCGAGAAGCTCCTGCAATGCCGCAGACCTCTTCTGCATCTCAGCGACCGCGGCGCTCATGTCGCCGTCCGCGCCGAGCATGATCTTGGTCGCTGCACTTGCCGCAGAGAAATAGGAGTCGAAAACCGACTTCAGCTCATTCGCCCGAGATTCCTCGCGCTGCGCAGATCGCAACCGATCGAGCGCTGCATGAACCTCCGCAGCTTCGTGCTCCGCGGTGTTCAACCCCTGCGGATCGCCCTCGGTCACCGCACGCTGCAACGATTCCTCGACGTTCGTAACGTGCGCACGCACGGTACGCAACGCTTCGACCGTCGGATACTGGACTTCCTTGACACGCACCAATGCCGCCGACGTACGCGACGTCAAGTGAAAGCTGACCGATAGGCCAACGATAACGATGCCTGCCGTCATGATCGGCAGCATCCAAATGCGGTGTTTGAATTTCATTGCAGTAAGTTGGGCCCTAGTTGTTCGGCCAACGCAGTGACCGGCGGACCACGCTCTTCCTTCAGCCTTCAGTCTTCAGCCTTCGATCGTCAGCCTTCACAGTCACCAGCGTCAGCCGGTTATCGACCCTCACCTGCTGCGCTTGATGCGACATGCCCTGAATCGATACGCAGAATCCCAGGAATTCCGCCTGCTCCGGCCATTTGCGGAGCGGCGAATGAGCGAAAGTCGTAGTAGCCGCAGCGACGCGAGACTTAAGGAATTCCCCGCGTCGCCAGGCTGCAGACTGAAGGCTGACGATCGAAGGCTGAAGACTGAAGACGGAAGGCTGAAGGTAGAAGCGCGCTGCGCGCCTCATCTATCCCCCGTAGCCCGGAAGGCGATCTCGCGAAGCGCTCAACATACCTCTCCCTTGCGGGAGAGGTCGCAGAGCGAAGCGTGCGGGTGAGGGGTCGATCGCGAAGCGATCACCTGTCGCCCGTAGCCTTTCTACACCCCAGCGCCCTTAACAGTCCTCTCGCCTTGCTTGGCCTCGCTACTCTCTCAGCGCTACCCTTTGACCGCCCAACAACCCCCTCGAATTGCGTATGCCTACCTGGCTCTCTCTTTCACCGCTCGCCCGCTTTTCCGATGTAACGCTGCTTCTTCTGAGGGTCGTCGTCGGTGCGTTCTTGGTCTGGGGCGTCTTGGACAACATCGTCAGCATCGAGCGCATGAACGAGTTCGTCGCCTTTCTTGCGAAGTTCAATTTCCCAGCGCCGGAGCTCATGGCACGAGTGTCCGTATGGGCACAGTTCTTCGTCGGCATCTCCTTTATTACAGGAATTCTGACCCGCTGGGCCGGCCTCATCTGCGCGGTGAACTTCATTGTCGCGATCACGATGCGGGACGAATCAGCCTGGATGCCATCCTCGAGCGGCGAACGAAAGGCTGAAGACTGAAGGCTGAAGGCTGAAGGCTGAAGGTAGAAGGTAGAAGCGCACGGCGCGCTAATCTGCCTCTCCTTGGGGAGAGGCGACCAGAGCACAGCGTGGTGGTGAGGGGAAGCTCGCGAAGCGAGCAACTGTCGCCTGTGGCCTGTGGCCTTTCAATTGACTTGCTTCACACCAGAGATGCGGCGCTTCGCCCGCATTCGAGTTTCTTTCGACCAG
>CALEKY010000174.1 GCA_937902995.1 uncultured Sinobacteraceae bacterium | reverse complement strand
TCATCCGGCCTTCGGCCACCTTCTCCCCAAGGGAGAAGGTAACGGACTGCGCGCACCGCGCTCTTTTCTTCGCCTCTCCTTGGGGAGAGATACCGTGTTTCGGGTCAAGCGCCGCTAGCGAACCATCGCCGGGTTGTAGGGCGTTTGGTGCTTGAGGATGCCGAAAGCGATGTGCAAGAGCTTTCGCATCAAAGCACCCAACGCACACATTTTGGACTTGCCCGCTTTGCGCAGTCGCTCGTAGAACCGTTTCAGCTCCGGGCTGTGTTCCGCAGCCGCCATTGCCGCCCAGTACAATTTAGCCCGCAAGGTGGGATTGCCTGTCTTGGTCAGACAGCTGCGCTTTTTCACGCTGCTTCCAGACCGATACTGGCGCGGCACCAGACCCTCATAAGCAGCCACTTGCCGGGCACTCTCAAAGCGATGGTGCAGCAACTCACACAGCAGCACCGTCGAGCAGACCGGCCCAATGCCCGGCTCGCTTTGGAGCACTTGCGTTGCTCCTTCAGGTCGGGATGCTGATCGATGTGATCTTCGATCGCTCGCTTGAGCCGTTTGCTATCTTCTTGTAGACGCTCGATGGAGTGCTCCAGCGAGTGACGGACCGCTTCGGGCTGGTTCGTCAAATCCGCCTGCCCCTTACGATTCAATTCCCGTTGCAGATCCTTCTCCACCGCCTCCAAGCGCGCATACAGTGCCCGTAGCGTGCGAATGTACAGTGCGGGCGGCATCCATGGCACCAGCTCCGACTGCCTCTGTTGCCCATAGCGCAACAGCGCTCGCGCATCGACCCGATCGGTCTTGTTCAACAGACCCAGACCTAGCGCGTAGTCACGCACTCGCTTGGGGTTGACCACAAACACTCGGCAGCCCGCTTCATGCAACGCCTCAGCCAGCGCCTCGTGATACACACCAGTGGCTTCCATCACCACAGTCAGCCCTTCGGGGCTGACTCCCGTGCGCTCCTTCGCCCAGCTCAGCAGACGCTTGAACCCACCCGCATCGTTGCGCACCTGCCGCTCATAGCAGCGGTTGCGACTCGGTCCCTCAAGCGCCAGATCTAGCCGATCCTTAGAGACATCCACACCCATCATCATGGCTGTGACACCTCACGTGCTTCGCGAGACTCACTTCGCACAACTCTTGCCTTGTACATTCAGACTCTACAATGTGCCGTAGCTCATCGTGGTCTTGGCATACCGTCCAGATTTGTCGTACGAAAAGGATTCGGCGGGGCTTATCTCTCCCACAGGGTTCGTCCACTCAGGCAGCGAACAGTCTCCCGCCGACCCATACTTGCCCGCTCGCGATTCAGGCAAACCTAAACATACAAGGCAGCGAAAGCGAACGCGTCGCGGTGAGGGGAAGCGAGCGCGTGTTCACTAAGCCTACAGTTCACAGCCTACAGTCTGAGCTGAATCCTTCCCCGCCGGTGCGTGGGAGGATGAGGGAGGGGGGCAGAACCGCATTGAGAAGAGTTGACAATGGAGAATTGGGAATTGAGCGCCGGCGCTTGTCGCGCTTCGCTTTCCCAGCACCCGGCGCTTTTTGCTGTCGCCCGTGGCCTGCAGCCCGTCGCCAGCCGCAGGCCTCATCCTGAGGCTCTCAAATCTTCCAACCACACTCCCAGTTTCTTCGCTTCCTCTTCATGCGGCTCGTCGCGGAATGTTTCCGCGAGCGCATCGCGATACCACTCCTGCATCGCCGGCAGATCGCGAAGACGCGCGGCGTACGCACTTCCCTGCTCGTCGAACTGCAGACCGTACGTTTGGATACGAAACGCCACGGGCGCAAAGAACGCGTCGACGGCCGTGAACTCTTTGCCGGCGAGGAACGGTCCGCCGAATCGTTTCAGTCCGTCGTTCCAGATCTCGTTCACGCGCGCGATGTCCTGCTTGAGCGCATCCGGCATCTCGTGAAGCCGTACACGAATGCCGCAACTCATCGTGCAACGCTCGCGCAAGACGCTGAAGCTGGAATGCATCTCTGCGGCAGCCGAACGCGCCCACGCGCGCGCGACGCGATCCTTCGGCCAAACGGTCGGATGCTGCTCGGCCAGATACTCGGCGATCGCAAGCGAATCCCACACGGTCGTCGTGCCGTCGACCAAGCACGGCACCTTTCCGGATGGCGAAAAGACGCGGAACTTCGTATAGCTGCCGCCCGATTCGAACGTCACCAAGCGCTCTTCGAACGGGATGTCGAGCGCACGCATCAACACCCACGGCCGCAACGACCACGACGAATAATTCTTGTTGCCGATGTAAAGCTGATACATGTGGTGCTCCTTGCTAGACAACAGCACAGCCGGACGGGAAGAATCGGGCGACCTGCACCCGCAGCCTTCGTGACATGACGTCGACGCCAATCAATCTGAAGAGCGGATACGCCGAGGCGACGATTGCACCGCATCGCGGTGCGATTGTCACGTCCCTGCGACTTGCAGGACGCGAACTGCTTTATCTCGATCGCGCAACTTTCGACGATCCGTCGAAAAATGTTCGTGGCGGCATCCCGGTGCTCTTTCCGACACCGGGCAAGCTCGAAAGCGATCGCTGGAGCTACGGATCGCGATCCGGCACGCTCTCTCAACACATGGTTTTGCGCGTAATTTGGCGTGGATGGTCGACTCGCTGAGCGCTTCGAGCGCAACCCTGGCTCTGAGCTCGAGCGACACGACGCGTGCTGCGTATCCGTGGGATTTCGAAGCCCGGCTCGGGTATACAGTGTCACCGAAAGCGCTCCGCATAGATTTCGCCGTCAAGAACACCGGCGATACGCCGATGCCGTTTGCATTCGGCCTGCATCCGTATTTCCTGGTACGCGACAAGACGAAGGCACGGATTCCCACCTCCGCCACGCGCGCATTCGACAACGTGTCGAAATCCATCGTGCCGTTTTCGGACTTCGATCTCACTGCCGACGAAGTCGATCTGCATCTGATCGATCATGGCAGCACGCGCGCGATTCTCGAACTCGGCGACGGTCCGTACATCGCAATCGATACCTCGTCCGAGTTCATTCGCTGGGTCGTGTGGACGCTGGCAGGTAAGGACTACGTATGTCTCGAGCCCTGGACGGCTCCCGGCAACGCGCTCAACACCGGCGAAGGCATCATCGAGCTTGCGCCGCAGAAGGCGCGGTCGTTGTGGGTGACGGTTTCGACCTCCGAGTGAGCGTTTGGAGACGCCGGGATGATTCGAAGCGAACGACATCCTGGCTGTGCAGCGATGCCGTCGACCTACGTCCTGTCCTGACGAGCAATCTCCGCGCATTGCGCGTTTGAGTCCGTGCGCCATGTCGGAGTGCGGGGCTGCAGTTCGTCCTCTGCGCATCGACACCGTATAGGAGCAGTTCGAATGATTCCTACGGTCACGGTTTTCGAACGCTCGCCCGATCGCGGCCGAGGACTTGCGCGCGACATGCGCGTCCGCTGGGCATTGGAAGAAGTCGGACAGCCCTACAATCTGCGACTAGCTTCGTTCGCCGCGCTCAAAGAACCTGCGCATCGTGTGCGCAATCCGTTCGGCCAGATTCCGACGTACGAGGAAGGCGATCTCACGCTGTTCGAATCGGGCGCCATCGTGCTGCACATTGCCGAGCGTCATCCCGGCGTGCTGCTTCCCGAAGATCCCAATGCGCGCGCTCGTGCCATTGCCTGGCTGTTCGCAGCGCTCAACACCGTCGAGCTTCCGATCGTCGAGTACTCGATGGCCACCATCCTCGAGCGTGACAAGAGCTGGTACGCCGAACGCCTCGTCATGCTCGAAGAACGCTGCCGAGTGCGATTGGGCGAGTTGTCGGTTCACCTGGGAAACAAGGAATGGCTCGAAGGCGCCTTCAGCGCCGCCGACCTGATGATGGTCACCGTGCTGCGAAGACTGGAAGGATCAGGCTTGATCGAAGAATCTCCGAACGTCGCTGCTTACGTCGCGCGCGGCGAAGCAAGACCGGCGTACAAGAGAGCGTTTGCGGCGCAGAGGGAGGTGTTCGAGTCGCATTGAACAAAGCGAAGTTCGGATCTCGAATGTTCGCTTCATGAGTGTGGAGCAGCCGCGATCATTAGAGCTTTCTTCCCCCTGCCTAACCCTCCCCCGCTATCGCAGGGGAGGTTTGGTTGCGTGCCTCGCACCCCCCTCACCGGCACGCTTCGCTCTGCACTCACTACTCACGACCGACTGAGTGCCGAGTCACGAGTCACGTTTCGTCCTATTCGCCCGCGACTTCTTCCAGCGCCTTCTTACGCGCCGCTTCGAATTCGTCGCCGGGCGTCCAGGTCGGCATTTCGTCGGCGTTCGCGATGTTGAGGCCGACGTAGAAGCCGAGCTGGGCGTCTTCGATCATGCCTTCGAAGTTCCAGTCGTCGCTGATTTCATCCGACGGCTGGTGGTAGTGCTTCTGCTCGTATTCGTGTAGCCGCGCCTTGCCCCACTCTGCGTCTTTGCCGATGAAATCGGTGCCGGTGTCGAGATACAACGCGGGCACACCGATCTTCGCGAAATTGAATTGATCGGAGCGATAGAAGAATCCGCGGTCGGGGAACTGATCCGGCGTGAGTCTGCGATCCTGCAATCTGGCGATCGCGTCGACGTATTGATCGAGCGTCGACTTGCCCATGCCGATGTAAACGATGTCGCGCGCGCGGCCCCAAATGTTGCCGCCGTCGTAGTTGATATTGGCGGCGATCTTTCCGGGCGGTACGGTCGGATGCTCCGCGTAGTACTGCGAACCCAGCAGCCCCTGCTCTTCTGCAGCAACGAACAGCAGCATGATCGAGCGCCGCGGCGGCTTCGGCAGCGCCTTCATCGCTTTGCCGATTGCGAGCAGTTGCACAACACCCGTCGCATTGTCCATTGCGCCGTTGTAGATCCTGTCTCCGTTTGCGTCCGGCTCGCCGATGCCGAGATGATCGTGATGCGCGGTGTAGATGATGTATTCATCGGCGAGCTTGGGATCGCTGCCGCGTAGGACGCCGTAGACGTTCGCTGTCTGCGAGCGGTTGAGCTTCGCCGTGAAATCGAGCGACGTCTTGATGCCGAGCGGCACCGGCGCGAAGTCCTTCGACTTCGCCGCTTCGACGAGCTTGTCCAGGTCATGGCCGGCGAGCGCAACGAGGCGCTTCGCTGCATCTTCGGTCATCCATGTGCGCACCGTGATGCGCGGCTCGCCCTCGGCCGGAAGCTCGACTTGTTCGCCGCTCCACGAGGTCTGCACGACCTGGAACGGATACCCCGCCGACGGCGTCGTGTGGATGATGATTGCGCCGGCGGCACCCTGACGGGCAGCGCTCTCATATTTATATGTCCAGCGGCCGTAGTAGAGGCGCGTCTCGCCCGCGAACAGATTCGGATCCCAATCCGGATCGTTGTTGAGCATCAAGAGGACCTTGCCCTTCAGATCCTGACCCTTGAAGTCGTCCCATTCGTACTCGGGCGCCTGGATGCCGTAGCCGACGAATACGACTTCGGCATTCTTGATCGAGCCGCGCTCGGCTTGGATGCCGCTCGAGCCGATGTACTCGTCCCACCACTTGAACGATTCTTTCTTGCCGCCGCGTTCGAACGTCCATTGCTTCGGCATTTGCGTCGTGATGCCGACGACATCGAACGGCTGTTCCCACGATCCGTCGGCGCCGCCCGGCTCGAAACCGATTTGTTTCAGCTGCTCGATGATCCATTGCCGCGCCTTCGTATCGCCCGGCGTCGCCGGGCCGCGGCCTTCGAATTCGTCGGAGGAAAACGTTGCGATTCGTTCGCGCAGGAAATCGGCGGTGATTTCCGCAGCGGCAATTTGTGCTTCCGGCGTAATGGGCACACTCGATTGCGGCTCGGGCAGCGGATGCCGTTCGGGTTCGCGCTGTTTGCAGCCGGCGACGAATGCAACCGCGATGAGCGGGGCGATGAGAGCCCGTGTCCGAAATGTTTGCATGGCAACTCCCGCGTCAGATCGGAATCCGCAGACTCTAGCAGCAAGGGCACGACCGATTAAGCATCGGCTTGTTCCAGTGAACTGCATTACTCGACGAGAGGCGGATGTTCGCCTTCGCTCGGGCCCAAGGAAGCGCTCGAGCTGCAACCGCGACTGGCGTCGGCCATGTTCGGGCTCGGCATTGCGGAGATCGAGAAAGGCCTCGCCGAATCGGGAAACGACAGAATCGAGGCGGCGACCGAGATCGATCCACGCGTCGCTGCGCGGTTTCGCCGGTTGGAGCTGTCGCCTTCGACTCCGTGAAGACGTAGGCTAGGACTCGCCTTGCAGGCAGGCGCGAACGTGCGCTCGTGCAGGAACGGCGAGTCTCATGAGCAAACGGCTTCTCATTATTTATGGCGGGCACGCAGGCGGGCGTACGGAGCGCTTGTTGAGAGCGGTGCAGGCTGGCGTTGCTGCATCGGGAGAGCCAATCGAAGTGCGTTCGCTACCGGCGCTCCAAGCCGGCGCGGAAGACTTGCTGTGGGCGAACGGCTTGCTGATCGGTACCCCCGAGCACTTCGGCTACATGTCGGGCGCCGTGAAGGATTTCATGGACCGCACGTTCTATCCGGTCGAAGGTAAAGTCGAAGGATTGCCGTATGCCGTGTTCGTCAGCGCGGGGAACGACGGCACCGGCGCCGTCACCTCGATCGAACGCATCGCGCTCGGCTACAAATGGAAGAAGGTGGCCGAGCCCCTGATCGTCAAAGGCGAGCCTACGGAAACGGATTTGCAGCGATGCGAGGAGCTCGGCCAAACCATGGCCGCCGGGTTAGCGTTGGGCATTTTCTGACCGCCCTGGCCTGACGCCCTGCGATCGGCACCGAACCCGCACCGATCGTCAGCTCGCCGCGACTACGGAAACCCGCGAATGTGACGCAGTCCGAAGCGATGCCGGGCATCCGCGCGGAAACTCGCAACAACGCTGACGCGTGGATTTTCGTCGAAGCGTGCACTGCTCCACACATTCGCCGCTGCACGAACGCCGGACACTTGCCGATAGCGGAATGTGGAACGCTGCGCGTTGATGTTGATTTGCCATGGATTCGCTGCCCACCGATTTCACCGTCGAGCTGCCGAAGCTGCTGGGCCTCACGATTGCGTTCATCGGCGCCTTGCTGGCCGCGACGACCTGGTGGCGGCGGCATCGTTCGTCGGCCGCTTTCGGCATGGAGCGCAGCGCTCGCCCCGCCGTCCCGAGCGGGATCGTGTACCACGATGCCCCCACGGTCCGTGTCGTCGACCTGCCTCGCACGGATTCGCAGCGAGTCGACCGCGTGCGCAAGATCGTGCGCGTGAAGGTCGGCGAGTTCATCGACATCCTCCCTTACGAAGCCGGCCCTGTCGCGCGGTTTCGGATCACCTTGAAGAGCCTGCTCACGGACTGCGACGCGCCCGCCGCGCGCATCCTCGTGGAGTACGGCGGCACGACCTTGAGTTGCGGACCGCTCGTGCAAGAGCTTGGCCACAACGACTTCGTTCTCCCCCGCACCTCCCGCGACGATCCTCGTACGTCAGTCGTCTATTTCCACGAACGCGGCGACACCCTCGACTTCATGCGCATCAAGCTCCGTCACATCGATCCGGATTCGCAAATTGCGGAGATCGATGTGATGCAGGTGTGCGGCAATTGGCCGAATTAGTTGACAGTTGATAGTGGACATTTGGCGGCGGAGCCGAGACCGTCGCCGCCTAGTTGCTCCCAAATGAGTGGTTGACAGTGAATGATCGGCCGCTGGGAAAATCGAACGCCGTCGGTCGACGACTACGCTGTGGGTCGTTCACTGCGCGACCGGTAGTGCATTCGCGCCTCTTTCGCTATCCACTCTCAACTATCGACTACCAACTGTGAAACTGCAGCGCTCTTTCTACGCCCGTGAAACGCTCGTCGTTGCGCGCGAGTTGATCGGCATGCATTTGGTTCATCGCGGGCCCCGCGGTTTGCAAGTCGGGCGAATCGTCGAAACGGAGGCGTACAAGGGTCCGCAGGATTTGGCTGCGCACTCGGCGCGCGGACGAACGCCGCGGACAGAAGTGATGTTCGGGCCGCCCGGCCATGCGTACGTCTATTTCATCTACGGGTTCTGGCACTGCTTGAACGTGGTGACGGCCGACCACGGCGTGCCGCATGCGGTATTGCTGCGGGCAGTCGAGCCGATTGCGGGCATCGACGATTCGACGCACGGTCCCGGGCTGCTGTGCCGGGCCATGCATATAGATAAGAGTCTCAACGGCGTGGATCTGACGCGCTCGCAGCTTTGGATCGAGCGCCCGGACGAGTTCCGCAAGCCGAAGATCGCTCGCTCGGCGCGCATAGGGGTGGATTACGCCGGCGAGTGGGCCAAGAAGCCGTGGCGGTTTTTCGATAAGGAATCGCCTTACGTTTCGACGGTGTCGGCGGCAGCGCGCAAACGCGCGCTGGCCAATAGACTGGAGGCTGAAGGCTGAAGACTGAAGGCTGAAGGCTGAAGACCGTAGGCTGTAGGCTGGAGGAAATCAGCGTGCGTTGCGCGCATCGGTCTCCTCCTCCGCGCGGAGGAGGTTTGGCAGGGGCCAACTAAGCACAGCCGCGCGTTCGCGCGGCTCCAGCTACAGCCTGCAGCCCACAGCCTACAGCCTGCTATGATGCGCGCCCTCACTCCCCGGCCGGCAGCCATGCTTCCTCCCGCTCGCGATCTTTTCTCCTACCGCAAGTATTGGGCATCCCGTTTCGGGACGGCTCCGTTCTTGCCCATGTCGCGCGCGGAAATGGATCAGCTCGGTTGGGACAGTTGCGACATCATCGTCGTGACGGGCGATGCGTACGTCGACCATCCGAGCTTCGGCATGGCGATCATCGGCCGCGTGCTCGAGGCACAAGGCTTTCGCGTCGGCATCATTGCTCAACCCGATTGGCGTTCGACTGCGGACTTCGAGAAGCTCGGTCGCCCGAACCTGTTCTTCGGCATCACCGCCGGAAATATGGATTCGATGGTGAACCGCTACACGGCCGATCGCCGTATTCGTAGCGACGATGCGTACACGCCGAACGGCGAAGGCGGCAAGCGTCCGGATCGCTCGGTGATCGTGTACGCACAACGCGTGCGCGAAGCCTTCAAAGATGTGCCGGTCGTCATCGGCGGCATCGAAGCGAGTCTGCGCCGCATTGCGCACTTCGATTACTGGTCGGAGAAAGTTCGCCGCTCCATCCTGCTCGATGCGAAAGCCGATCTACTCGTCTACGGCAACGGCGAGCGCCAAATCGTCGAGATCGCGCATCGACTCGCAAAAGGCGAAAAGCTCTCCGAGCTTCGGGACATTCGCGGCACGGCGTTCGTGCGTCACGGCACACCGCCCGATTGGATCGAGATCGACTCGACGTCGATCGATACGCCGGGGAAGATCGAGCCTCACAAGGATCCGTATGCCGATGAGGGCTCCGGGCTCGGGACTCGGGGCGTGGGGCCGGCAGCTCGCGGCGCGATTACAAACGAAAATGCGACGCGCAAAGCGTGTGATCCTATTAGGAGTGACGAGGCTGCTGAGTCGAACGGGGAGTCTGTCTCTACCCCAAGCCCCGAGCCCCAAGCCCCGAGTCCTGCAAAAATCGTCCGCTTCTACCGCCACGTCCCGACTGCCGACCGTGCGCGGTCAGTGATTCGTCTGCCGTCGTTCGAGGCGGTGCGCGACGATCCGGTGTTGTATGCGCACGCTTCGCGCATCCTGCACATGGAATCGAATCCGGGAAATGCGCGCGCGCTCGTGCAGCGGCACGGCGATGTCGATGTGTGGCTCAATCCGCCGCCGATTCCGCTCACGACGAAAGAAATGGATGCGATCTACGAGCTGCCGTATCGGCGCGTGCCGCATCCGGCGTACGGCAACGCGAAGATTCCGGCCTACGAGATGATCCGTTTCTCGATCGCGATTCAGCGCGGCTGTTTCGGCGGCTGCACGTTCTGTTCGATCACCGAGCACGAGGGACGCATCATTCAGAATCGTTCCGAGGATTCGGTTATCAAAGAGATCGAGACGATTCGCGACACGGTGCCCGGCTTCACAGGTGTGATCTCGGATCTCGGCGGACCGACCGCGAACATGTATCGCCTCGCGTGCAAGTCGCGCGAGATCGAAGCGGCGTGCCGCAAGCCGTCGTGCGTGTATCCGAGCATCTGCCCGAACCTCAACACCGATCACTCGCCGCTCATCAAGCTGTATCGGCGCGCTCGTACGCTGCCGGGGATCAAAAAGGTGCTGATCGGCTCGGGCGTACGCTATGACCTGGCCGTCGAGTCGCCCGAGTACGTGAAGGAGCTCGTGCAACATCACGTCGGCGGTTATCTGAAGATCGCTCCGGAAGCGATTTCCGAAGGCCCGCTCTCGAAAATGATGAAGCCGGGCATCGGCACGTACTACAGGTTCAAGGAGCTGTTCGACAAGTACTCGAAGCA
>CALEKY010000173.1 GCA_937902995.1 uncultured Sinobacteraceae bacterium | reverse complement strand
CTCTACCGCTGAGCTACGCGCGCCCCGGAAAAAGGCCGGCAAGGATAACGACGAGAAGGCGTAGAGGCAAGGAAGAAGCGCGTGGGACTTGGGGCTCGGGGCATGGGGCCGAACGAACTGCTGCCGCTTCGATCAACGTCCAGTGCCCAGAGCCCAGCGCCCTTAACCTGCTTTCGCCGTCGGCGACAACCCGAGACTCACATTGCGCAGCTTCTCAATCTCGTCGCGCAAGCGTGCTGCTTCCTCGAACTCGAGATTGCGAGCGCGCTTGTACATCTCCTGCTCGAGCTTCTTGATCTTGCGCAGCGCTTGCTCGGGTGTGAGCGAGGCATATTCGCTCGCAGGTTCGGCGACGCGCCGCAGCTTCCCTCCGCCTCGTTCCGGAGCCTCCGAATACGCACCCTCCATGATGTCGGTCACGGCCTTCTGAATGCCGCGCGGCGTGATGCCGTGCCGTTCGTTGAATTCCATTTGCTTGCGGCGACGTCGATTGGTCTCGTCGATCGCCCGGCGAATCGAACCGGTGATCTGATCGGCGTATAGGATCGCCCGGCCGTGCAAATTGCGCGCGGCACGACCGATCGTCTGGATCAGCGAGTTCTCGGACCGCAAGAAGCCTTCCTTGTCCGCATCGAGGATGGCGACCAAGCCGACCTCGGGCATGTCCAATCCTTCGCGCAACAAATTGATGCCGACGAGCACGTCGAACTTGCCGAGACGCAGGTCGCGGATGATCTCCGTGCGCTCCACCGTATCGATGTCGGAGTGCAGATAACGCACTTTCACGCCATGCTCATCGAGGTACTCGGTGAGGTCCTCGGCCATGCGCTTCGTGAGCGTCGTGATCAGCACGCGCTCGTCGCGCTCGATACAGCGCTTGATCTCCGAGAGCACGTCGTCGACTTGCGTACGAACCGGACGCACTTCCACCTCCGGATCGACGATACCGGTCGGACGCACGACCTGCTCGACCACTTGTCCTGAGTGCTGCAACTCGTAGGGCCCAGGGGTCGCCGACACGAAAATCGTCTGCGGCGCGAGCTTTTCCCATTCATCGAACCGCAGCGGGCGGTTGTCGAGCGCGGACGGCAGTCGGAAACCGTATTCGACGAGCGTTTCCTTACGCGAGCGATCGCCGCGATACATGGCCCCCAACTGCGGAATCGTCTGGTGGCTCTCGTCGATGATGAGCAATGCATTCGAGGGCAAGTAATCGAACAAGCACGGCGGAGGCTCGCCAGGTGCACGACCGGAAAGAAACCGCGAGTAATTCTCGATGCCGTTGCAGTAGCCGACTTCGCGGATCATTTCGAGATCGAACATCGTGCGCTGTTCGAGCCGCTGCGCTTCGAGCAGCTTGCCCTGCGCGCGCAGATACTGCAGACGATCGTGGAGCTCGTCGCGAATTTCGTCGATGGCCCGCACGAGCCGATCGCGCGGCGTCACGTAGTGCGTCGAGGGAAACACCGTGTAGCGCGGCACCTTGCGACGAACCTCGCCCGTGAGCGGATCGAACAGCGTCAGCGAATCGATCTCGTCGTCGAACAGCTCGACACGCAGCGCCTCGCGTTCCGACTCCGCGGGGAAAATGTCGATCACATCGCCGCGCACGCGATAGGTGCCTTGCGTGAGCTCCATGTCGTTGCGCTTGTATTGCATGTCCGCGAGCCGACGCAGGATCTGGCGCTGATCGATGCGATCGCCGCGCGACAAGTGCAACACCATCTGCAGGTACGACTCGGGATCGCCGAGGCCGTAAATCGCCGACACCGTCGCCACGATGATCGAATCCGGCCGTTCGAGCAGCGCCTTCGTGGCGGACAGTCGCATTTGCTCGATGTGCTCGTTGATCGAGGCGTCCTTCTCGATGTACGTGTCCGAGGACGGCACGTACGCCTCTGGCTGGTAGTAGTCGTAATAGGAAACGAAATACTCGACGGCGTTCTCGGGAAAGAACTCCTTGAACTCGCCGTAGAGCTGCGCAGCCAGCGTCTTGTTGTGCGCCAGCACGAGCGTCGGACGCTGCACTTGCTGGATCACGTTCGCAATCGTGAACGTCTTACCCGACCCGGTCACGCCGAGCAGCGTTTGATGCGACAGACCGGCCCGCAACCCCTCGACGAGCTGACGGATCGCCTCGGGCTGATCGCCCGCCGGCGCGTAATCGCTCTTCAACCGGAATCGAAGTTGGGCGGTGTCAGTATTCATGGGCGCGTCTCGGACGAGGTATGGGCGGTTCGACGTCGAATTTGCTGAAAGGTTGCCATCCGAGCATGAAGGGAAATGTTGCCAACCGATGTCCGATTCAGCGGCTCCCGCTCCTTGGAGGACCTCGAGGTGGCGCCTACAATGCTCGCGTCCCTCGCCTAGCCGGATTCTCCCATGAGCCTACCGATTTCGCAGCGCGTTCAGCGTGTGAAGCCCTCCCCGACGGTCGCTTTGACCGGCCGTGTTGCGCAGCTCAAAGCCGAGGGCAAGGACATCATCAGCCTCGGCGCGGGCGAGCCGGACTTCGACACGCCGCAGCACATCGCAGATGCGGGCGTCGAGGCGATCCGGAAAGGATTCACCCGATACACGGCGCTCGAAGGCAACGCCGACCTCAAGGACGCGATCATCGCCAAGTTCAAGCGCGAGAACGGGCTCGAGTACAAGCGCAGCCAAATCTTGGTCTCGAGCGGCGCCAAACAAACGATCTTCAATCTGATCCTGGCACTGATCGATCCGGGCGACGAAGTCATCATCCCGGCGCCGTATTGGGTCTCTTATCCGGACATGGTCCTGCTCGCAGGCGGCGTGCCCGTCACGCCCTACGGCGGTCCCGATCAGGGCTACAAGATCACGCCGACGCAGCTCGAGCTCGCCATCACGCCGAAGACACGGCTCTTCATTTTGAACAGCCCGAGCAATCCGACCGGTGCGGCCTACACTCGCGCCGAGCTGCGTGCGTTCGGCGATGTGCTTGCCCGTCATCCGAATGTAGCGATCTGCACGGACGACATTTACGAGCACATCTATTGGGCGGACGAGCCCTTTGCGAGCTTCGCGGCCGTGTGTCCCGAGCTCTACGACCGCACGATCACAGTGAACGGCGTTTCCAAAGCTCATGCCATGACGGGTTGGCGCATCGGTTTCTGCGGCGGACCGACCGAAATCGTCACGGCAATGGCAACGATCCAGGGCCAAAGCACTTCGAATGCTTCATCGATCGCACAGAAGGCCGCCGTCGCCGCCTTGAACGGCGATCAGACGTGCGTTCGCCAGATGAACGAGCAGTTCAAGCGGCGCCACGACTTCCTCGTCGAAGGCCTCAACAAGCTTCCCGGCGTTTCGTGCCTGCCCGGCGCCGGGACGTTCTATGCGTTTGCCAATATCGAAGGCGCGATGAAACTCATGGGTGCCAAGGACGACACGGCTTTTGCCGAACAATTGCTTCACGGCGGCGTCGCGGTCGTTCCCGGCAGCGGCTTCGGCGCGCCGGGTCACATGCGCCTGTCGTTTGCATGCAGCATGGAGACGCTCGAAGAAGCGCTGCGCCGAATGGATCGCGTGCTGAAAGAGGCGCAAGCAGCTTGAGTAGAAATTCCCGTAGAAGGTTACCGCCGACTACGTAGCATCCAAAAACAGAACGCTGCGTTGGGGTCACTCCCACTTCGGGATTCCGCGCTCAGCCGAGCGATGTTGCCGCGCCGCGGCGCTAATGTGCCGCCCCAGGAAAACACGCTCGAACAATCCCGCTCATGCAAGGTAGACACGTTCGCCCGCCTTCCCGCTACGCAGTCCAGGTTTGGAATATGGTCGCCCGACGCGGCTTACCGCCCGATATCGCAGCGAAGCAGCTCGAGACCAGCACGTGGAGAATCGAACGCATCCTCGTCGGCATTGCCCGACGCAATGCGCACCGGTGGCAGCAGTAAAAAGCGAACCGCCACCGCGGTTTCGCCGCTTGCGCCTCATGGACGAGAAACCTAGCTCCGCCCAAAAGCGCTCGAATCCGGAAAGCGACCTCGCGTTCCTTGACACTGCCGGAGCCGTTTCCGCAAAATCGCGCGCCTTCGCGAAGCTCCCGCCTGTTCCCCGGTAGCTCAGTGGTAGAGCGACGGACTGTTAATCCGTTGGTCGCTGGTTCGAATCCGGCCCGGGGAGCCACCTTCCGCGCACGAACATCGAAAACTCGCGAGCTCGCGCCAAAAGGATGCGCTCGCCTCGATTGGCGTCGTGGCGCTTATTGGATTCACCCAGGCAGTTCGAATCGGGCTTCTCTGTCCGATCCGCTCGACTCGCTGAGCGTGCGCTAGAAGTTGAGCTCGATCGTCAAGCTCACTTCACGCTCTGTCTCGGTACGCTCGACGAACGCGTGCGGACCCTGCGACGAAACATCGTTCTTGCTCGTCTGCCCCATCGGTGCGCTCAAGGCCTGGGCAATGTCGGTGCCCGCTCGGCCGACGCGCAAGACAATGTCGCGCGCCAGATCGAAGCGCTCGCCCATTGGAGCGTCGTGAACGATCTTCAGGCTCATCTGCCCGACGAAGATGTCGCTTCGCTGCTCGCACCAAGCCAATAAGAGCGCAACCGCGCAGAGGCATACGGCTCCGGGCCCCAGCCCCGAACGATCGTCTTCGACGGAATTACTCTTTGTGTCCAAGGCGCGAGCCCTCAAACGCTGTCCCTACCTCACTCAGGAACGACATATCGCTTCTCATGTGGTCGTGCGTTCCCTCGCATCGGCGGACGTCTCTATCTTTTCCGTTGCAGGAACGTATTCGAGCAGATCGCCAGGCTGGCAATGCAGGTACTCGCAGATGCGCTCGAGCGTATCGAACCGCACGCCCTTCACCTTTCCGGACTTGAGCAACGACAGATTCGCTTCAGTGATCCCGACATACGCAGCCAGATCCTTCGAGCGAACCTTGCGCAACGCAAGCATCACATCCAGACGCACGACGATGGGCATGCGACGCTCCTAGACGATCTGCTTGTTTTCTTCCGCGATCGCGTACGCGTCCGCGAGCACTCGAGCCACGAGCATGAACAGCAAACTGATGAACAGATTCCAAAGATTGCTCGAGTGCAGAACGAAATTGAGCTCTCCGTGCTCGGCACCGGTAAGCCAGTAATAAAGTCCCTTCACGACGAAACTCAGCGCCACCTGCAGCACCGTGGTGACGAGCAGCCACACGCCGAATCTTCGCAAGTAAGTCCCAGCAGGCGCACTGAACACCTCGCCTGCTGCGGCGAGCTTGAGCAGCTTCGCGAGCTGCCACATCGCATAAGCGAATGTCAGCGCGGGCGTCACCGTCACGATCAGGCGCAACGGCAAAGGCAAATCGAGTGCGCTTTCGTCTTCGATGGAAATCTTGAGCGCGCCCGCCGCGTCCGGCGACTCGGAAACGGCCACTGCGACAAATGCCAGGACTATGCCCGCGATTGCCGCGAGCAAGGCCGCAAACCTCAGACCCTTGGCCAGCCTGACCATAAGCCCCTCACAGATATTATTTATCGTCTTACGATAATAACTATCCATTCTGCAGATAGCAAGCCCAGACCAGCGTGTCGGGGGAAGTGGGTCCCCAAGATTGGTTATGTGCCTGGGGGTGGCTCTGCGACACGAGTCGCTATGTAACGCTTTCAACTAACAAGCCACGCGTTACCAGCCACCGCCCTGAACGCCTCTGCCATAGCCGGATCATCGAGCACATGCTCCAACGTGGCTGTCTCTACCGAAAGCCTGATTGCGTCACCCGTCTTATTGCGCTGCCTCAACTATGCAATTGGAACGGGCGGACAAGCTCCCGTCGCGAAGCATGCGACCATGTCCCCATTCGTATTCGAGCGGGCTTTCCTGGATCGGGCTCTCGTCGCTCAAAAGAAATTCGTGACCATCGAAAGCGCGTTGGCTTGAGCGGACGAGCTCTCCGCATCGGCGGGGATCAGCGCAAGAACCCGCTCTCCGTCAGGACTGACGTCGAAATTTGCGAGCACACCCGTATCGGCGAGTTGCACCGAGGTCCATGGTGTCGGAGCGGAGAATCGAATGGCTCCCCGCTCGACTCGATAGTCGACAACCATGAGCCGTTGGTCGTCAGTTCGGTAGAAGAGTCGCTGTTTGTCGCGGCTCCAAACCGGAATGCGCCCGCCCCTGTCCGATACTTGCACGACCATGCCCGTATCGGGAAAGGCGCTCACGTACACCTGCCAGACACCCGATTCGTTGGATGCGTACGCCAGCCACTTCCCGTCGGGTGAGAATGCCGGATAGACCTCATACGCTTTCGTGCCGCGAAACGCTTCGGGCGTTTCGATCCGCAACGTGCCGCCGTCGTCAGCGATCGGCGCGAGCCACACATCGAAGCCCTTCTCTTGAGTCGGTCCATGGAAGGCAAGGATTCGACCGTCCGGTGAGATCGACCAAGGTGCGCCCGGCGGTACATCGCCTTGAATTTCCTGTGCCGCCTGAACGCTGACTCGAATACGAAAGAGTTTGCCGTCGTTGTTCTCGATCAGCGCCGAAGCCCCATCGGGAAACCATGTCGGCCAGGCGTACGTCGCATCCCCTGGTGTGAGCCGTGAAGTCCGGGCGGTGCGCAAGTCGTGCAACCACACGCTGTGATGCTCTGCTTCCTGCGCCACGTAGAGAATCCGTTGAGCATCAGGCGCGAGCCGGGGCCAGACATATTCACCTGCGTCTACGCTCAACCGGATGGGAGCGCTCTCACGTTCCAGCCAAGCAAGCGTGCGTCGATTGCTCGCGGCGCGTCGATAGACGAGCGTGCCGTTGCGTGCGAATGCAAACTGCGCATAACCGAACTGCGCAGACCATGAAACATCCTTCAATGCAGCAACTGGCGTCCCAAGCAGCTTGCCCGCAGCGAGATCGATCGGAGCGACGAAGATCGTTCCGCGGCTGAGATAGGCCAATGAGTTGTTCGGGAGATAGCGCCCATACGTTGCATTCCGTACGAGCGTCGAGCGCTTGCGAGTTTTCAGATTGAACAACTCGACATCAGACGCACCACCGCCAAATGTTGTGTATATGAGATTGTCGCCGATCACCTGCGGCCAGCGGGCGTTGACTTGCTCCGCGCGTAAATCGAGTGCCGCCGTGCGCTCGCCGCCTTCGGCGGTAATCCGCCATAGCACGCCGGAGGCATCCAGCGCCGCGATGATGTGATCGTCGTCGCTCCACCATGCGCCGAGCAGGTCGTTGGCGTCGCACAAACTGACCGGCGACCCCTGACCGTCGATGAGCGTCTTGCGCAGTTTTCCCTCTGCCCAAAATCCCACCCAATTTCCGTCGGGCGATATGAAGGGCCCGCGCGCACCGGTCGTGCCCGGCATCTGAAAGTCGAGGTGGTAGACGTGTCGCGGCGCTTCGGCGGGCTTGTCCAGTACACGCACGGCGGCAAGCACTGCCGACACGAGTACGACCGCAAACAGAATCACCAACGCGTACGGAAAGCTGCGTACTGATTTCGCAACGGGCTCCAGCCGTTTCCGTTCCTGGAACTTGGGCACGTATCCACCGCGAGGCAAGCTCACCAGGATGCGATCGGTTGCTCCCTCCGAGCCATAGTAGGCTTCTAGACGGCTGCGTAGCCGCGATGCCTCGACACGCGCGATCGGATCCGTCCGGGGATCGAAGGCTGCGCTACGGCCGAGAACATCCACTCCCAGCGTGTATTCCTTGATCGAGTCGGCGCGGCCGGCGAGCGTTTGCTCGACCAGATAGCGCAGGAGCGCGCTCGAGCGTTGGGCGTTACGAAAGCTCTCGCTCGCTAGAATCCTGGCGAGCTGCTCACGAACCTCAGCGGCAGTGGGCGTTTGCTCGGCACCATCCATCATTGCGCGACCTAGCAAGTCCTTGATGTTTCCGGCGTACGTACCGTGACGTAGCGGTTCCGTGCTTCTCAGTTGACTTGGCGCGACGCACTGGTTGCAGGTCTGTTCACTCGGGAGCCGCCTGCATGTCCGACGCCGTCGCTGCACCGATTGTCCGGGATCACCCTCGTCATTTCTACCTGAGCATGGGGCTACTTCTCATCGCCCTGCTCTTTGCGTCGTTCGGAGACAGATACTTTTGGCGAGCGCTGACGGATCTGCCTCCGTTGCGCATGCATATTCAAATCCACGCGCCCCTTTTCACAGGCTGGATCGTTCTGTTCACGATTCAAGCGGGTCTGATGGCCAGCGGTCGTGTGGCGCTGCATCGAAAGGTCGGTCTTACGGCTTGCGCTCTCGCGCTGCTCATCACCGTCGTCGGCATGTACAGCGCGATCGAAGCGGCCCGCAATGGTCACAATCCCGGCGCCCCCAATCCGCTTGCTTTCATGATCGTCCCCGTCGGCGACATTCTGTTGTTCGCTGGTTTCGTCGCGGCGGGCATCATGCTTCGCCGACGACGCGAGCTCCACAAACGCTTCATGCTCTTGGCAACGATCGGCGGCTTTGCGTGGCCGATGATCGTGCGTTTGCCCTTCGCAGCAAGTCAGCCCCTGGTGATGCTCGCCGTACTCGCTGCATTGGTGCTCATGAGCCCGTTGCGGGACCTTCTCGTCTACAAGCGCATCCACCCAATCGACCTCGCCGGCGCGCTCATCATCGTCGCTTCCGTGCCCGCTCGCCGCGCTATGAGCATGACCGATGCCTGGCAAGATCTCGCTGGCTGGCTCGTGGGTGCTCTTCCGTAACGTCCATTAACATCCGCCTCGCGTACGCACCTCGTACGTCAGCGCCACGATCCCATTTTTGTAAGCTTTGACCTCGGCAAGATGCAGGGCGACGTCTTTGTCGAGGCGATCGAAGAACGAAATACCTTCGCCGATGAGGACGGGCAGTATTGAGTATCGAATTTCATCGGCGAGGCCTCGGCGCAGGCATTCACCAGCGAGAGCACTGCCGCCCACGACCCAGATACTTCGACATTGAGAGCGCAGCCGATCGTTGATGAGCACCGCAAGGTCGCCCGAGTAGAGCTCGACGCTGTCGCGCGTCCTCGGTAGATCGCGCTTCGTGAGAACGAACGTGGGTTTGTTGCCGTACGCCCAGCCGAAACCTTTGGCTTCGAAATCGAGCGCAGTTTCGTAGGTCTTCGATCCCATGACGTAGCAGTCGATCGTTTCGAGGAACGCTGCGACATACGCGGGATCCATGCTTTCGCCGTTTACGAACTCGTCGGAAGTCTCCATCCAATCGACGCGGCCGTCCTTGCGCGCAATGAAAGCATCGAGACTGGCTGCCATGTGAATCGTGACGCGTGAGCCGGCTGTCGTCATGGTTGTCGCCCTCGTCTCTTGTCGAGATTGCGTTCACGAACTGCACATGGGCAGCTCGTTGAAGAACGGACGCGACGGCGATCGTTCCGTCGCGTCCGCGTCATTGTCTGGCTACTACACCTGATCCGGAATTTCCGCTTCGACGAGCAGCGCAAGTAGCGTCAACGACTCCTGCCAACCGAGATAGCAGGATTCGAGCGGGATGACGTCCGGCAAGCCTTCTTGTGTGATGTTCACTTCCACGCCGACGGAGACCGGTCGGATCTCGACTGTCGTCACCATCTCGCCGGGCAGATTCGGATCGTCGAAACTATCCGTGTAACGAATCAGCTCGTTCGGCTTCAGCTCCACATACTTGCCGCCGAACGAATGCGATTGGCCGGTCGTGAAGTTCGTGAAGGACATCTTATATGTGCCCCCGACCCTCACATCAGCGTGGTGCATCTTGGCGGTAAAGCCATTGGGCGGCAGCCACTTCACCATCGCATCCGAATCGATGAACGCGCGGTACACGCGGTCGGGCGTGGCACGAAGGACGCGACGCAGTCGAACAGTATTGGTTGCCATACAGTCGTCTCCAATTAAATGCTTTCGCGTCCCAAGGAACGTACGAGCACGGGCGAAACCGACAATGGGGCGTGACTCGTGACTCGTGACTCGTGGCTCGTGACTCGTGACGGTTCAATCCAGGTACATCATTTACACAATGGTCCAGGTACATCGTTTACACGGG
>CALEKY010000172.1 GCA_937902995.1 uncultured Sinobacteraceae bacterium | reverse complement strand
CTCGGCGTATTGGAGCGCATCCTCATGGATATCCTACGTCGCGACCGCGAGCGGTACGCTCTATGAAACCGCTGCGCGTATTGGTTCTGATGCACGAGAGTCTCGTGCCGCCGGCTAGCCTCGAGGGCTATACGGAGAAGGAGATCGACGAGTTCAGAACGGAATACGACGTCACTCAGTGTCTGATGCGGGCCGGTCACGCCGTGCGCGCGCTGGGTCTCAGCGACAATCTCTCGGACCTGCGTACGGCAATCATGGAATGGAAGCCCGATATCGCGTTCAACCTGCTCGAGGAGTTCCAAGGCATCGTCACGTACGATCAGCACGTCGTCGCCTTCCTCGAGCTGATGCGCCAACCTTATACGGGCTGCAATCCGCGCGGGATGATGATCTCGCGCGACAAGGTTTTGTCGAAACAGATTCTCGCGTATCACCGCATTCCGACGCCCGGGTTCGCGCTCTTTCGGCGCGGACAGCGCTACAAAGTGCCGCGCAAGCTCAAGTTCCCGCTGTTCGTGAAGTCGGCGACGGAAGATGCTTCGCTCGGCATCGCGCAGGCTTCGATCGTTCACGACGCCGAGCGCTTGAAAGAACGCATCGAGTTCATTCACGAGCAGACGAACTCGGATGCGCTCGTCGAGGAATACATCGAAGGCCGCGAGCTGTACGTGGGCGTGATCGGCAACGAACGCTTGCGAACGTTCCCGGTGTGGGAGATGGATTTCGGCACGCTGCCGGAAGTCATGGCGGGCATCGCAACCCGTAAAGTGAAATGGGATCGCCGCTATCAGGAGAAGCACGGTATCCGCACGGCCGCCGCGCAGAACCTGCCGGACGGCATGAGCGATTATCTCGACAAGCTCTCCAAGCGCATCTATCGCGCGCTGTACTTGAGCGGCTACGCACGCATGGATTTCCGGATGCGTCCCGACGGCAGTGTGTTCGTGCTCGAGGCCAACGCCAACCCGAACATCAGCGAACTGGAAGATTTCCCCGAATCCGCCCGTGCCGTCGGCATCGATTATCCGAGCCTGCTCAATCAAATCATCCGGCTCGGGCTTTCGTATCAGGCGGCGTGGAGAATCAACGATACGTGACTAGTGACTAGTGACTCGGATGTGATCCGCGAATCGTGATTCATGCGCAAGCGGAGCGACCGACCAACATAAGCATGAAGCAGTGAAGCTCCACGGTCGCAAGACGACCGCCGACACGAGTCACGAGTCACGAGTCTCGTCAGGGGCCGTCCATCGGACTCGTGCCTGCAGCCACGCTTTCGCGAATCTCAGCTCACGGATCACGGAATAGGAGGGGTAGCCGAGGACGGCGGCTGTTTCGCGCGTGCTGAGGCCGGCGAAATAGTGCAGCTCGATCATTCGCACGCATTCGGGATCGACGGTTTCGAGCCTTGCGAGCCATTGATCCAGATCGACGGCACGTAGATTGAGCGTTCCGGTGGCACGCCCGGCGCGGCCGGCTTCGATCGTGAGTCGCCGAATGCGGGGTGCGACGAACAAGAAGAAGTCGGCGCGCTCGCGGCGGCTGTGTTCCTTGCCGAACAGCTTGGCGAACGTGTCGCTCAGCGCTAGAGCCACGGGTCGCTCATCTCCCTGCCATCGTCGCGCGACGACATCGCGTAACTCGGCCTCGATCTCGGGCTCGCGTCGCGCGAGTTCGCTCGGGTCCAAGGCAGGTTGCTGCACCATCGGCACTGTCCGTTGCTCGGGGTATGATCGCGGCGAGCCCAAGGAGGTTATCCCGCCGGGAACATATTATCCCAAATTGGGATAATCCTAAATGAGGATTATAGACAAGGGCCCCTGACAGGAGCCCTGGTCTTTGAAATCCTTACGCACAGCCGAACATGCCCGCCTGATTGCGCTACTTGCGGCGGCGCGGGAAAAAGCCGGACTCACGCAACAGCAGCTCGCGGATCGTCTCGGCAGACCGCAGAGCTTCGTCGCCAAGTACGAAGGCGGCGAGCGCCGGCTCGATGTCGTCGAGTTTCTCGCCATCGCTCGAGCCCTGGATCTCGATCCTGCGAGAGCAGTAAAGGAGATTGCCGGCAAGTACGAAAAGAGCGGGACACCGAAGGCGTCCCGCTCATAGTTGATAGTGGATAGTTGATAGCGAAGGCGGCTGCGCTGCAGCTACCACTCACCACTCACTACTCACCACTCACTTACGGATCACGGATCACGACTCAATCCGTCCAGCGCCTCAGCCACGCCAGCACTTCCTCGTGCCACTGAATGCTGTTCGCCGGTTTGAGGACCCAGTGATTCTCGTCGGGGAAGATCAACAGCCGGCTCGGGATGCCGCGGCGTTGCAGAGCTGTGAAGGCCGAGATGCCTTGAGCGTAGGGCACTCGGTAATCGAGCTGGCCGTGGATCACGAGCATGGGCTTGTTCCAGTTCGCGACGTGATTGACGGGATTGTGCTTCTCGTAGTTCTCGGGCACCTCGAATTGCGTACCGTGGTTCTCCCATTCGTCGAACCACAGCTCTTCGGTCGAGTACGCCATGCCGCGGTTGTCGAAAATGCCGGCATGAGTGACGAAACACTTGAACGGCTCGGACCAGTTGCCGGCCATCCAATTCATCATGTAGCCGCCGTAGGAAGCGCCGAGGGCGCATGCCCGATCGGCATCGAGCCACGGATAGCGTTGGAGCGCGGCAGCCAGTCCTTTTTGTAGATCTTCGAGCGGCTTACCGCCCCAATCGCCGCTGATCGAGTCCGTGAATGCTTGGCCGTATCCCGGCGAGCCGTGAAAATCGACGAACACTGCCGCAAAGCCGGCACCGGCATAGACCTGCGGATTCCAGCGATAGCTCCAGGCATTCGCGAACGAGACCTGCGGTCCGCCGTGCACGATGAACGCAATCGGATACTTA
Organism: uncultured Sinobacteraceae bacterium; assembly: GCA_937902995.1. Classification (GTDB taxonomy): domain Bacteria; phylum Pseudomonadota; class Gammaproteobacteria; order Steroidobacterales; family Steroidobacteraceae; genus Steroidobacter. Next base: position 31,589 of record CALEKY010000172.1, on the reverse strand, counting down.
CGCTTCGGATCGAAACCGGCGGGTTTCACGACATAGGCGTACACCTGCTCGTCGTTCGCACCTAGGAATGTGAATTGCTCCGGTTCGCCGAACTCGATGTCCGCTAATGCATCGGCATTCACGCGCGGGAGCTCGCGCAACTCGCCGGTGCGAATGGTGAGCGCCTGCAGCTCGACAGGCGATTTGAGGGAGGCGAGTCCGAACACGATCTCGCGTTCGCCGACCGAGAACGAATCGACGCGCCCTGGGCCCGTGAGCATCGTCGGCTTGCCGGTCTTCACGTCGATGGCCCACAGCGGATGCTGACCGAAATGGTCGGCGGTCGCGTAAATCGTCTTGCCGTCTCTCGAGAAGGCGATGGTGCTCACCGAGCGGTCCCACTCTTCGGTCAAGTCGCGCCGTTCGCCGGTCTTCGTATCCAGAACGACGATGCGGAAGCGGTCGGACTCGAATCCGGGACGCGACATTGCTCGCCAGGCGAGCTGCGTGCCGTCGGGTGAGAACACGGGTTGCGTGTCCCACGCCGGATTGTCAGCGGTGAGATTGCGCGGTTCGCCGCCCTCGATGGAAACCTCGTACAAATCGAAGTTCGTCGACCACGCTTCCTCGCTGCCCTTGAGTTTCGTCGAGAAGACGACTCTGGATCCGTCGGGCGAGAACGTGTACTCGTCGGCACCGCCGAAGGGTTTCGATGGAACATCGGCATCGAGCGAGCCGCTGAGCGCGATCGCTTCGCCATCGATGCGTCCGTTGCGCAACGTGTAGGCGAACAGCTTGGAGACGCGGCCGTCGGCCCAAGTGTCCCAATGTCGCACGAACAAGCGGTCGTGCGTCATGCCGGTCTGTTTCGACTGCTTCTTGTTTTCCAGCCGCGCACGGGTGCATGCGAAGTCTTCGCAATCCGGAAACACTTCGACGGTGAAGGCCAACGTCGCGTCGTTGGGTGCGAGTTTGAACGAGCCGACGTCGAGCGGGAGGTTCGTGACCTGTTCGGCTTCGCCGCCGCCCAGGTTCAAGCGCCACACCTGGCTCGATCCGCTGCGGGTAGACAAGAAATAGATGTATCGCCCGTCCGACGACCATTGCGGGCTGCTGTCGTTCGCGGGATGGCTGGTCAGTCGGCGTGGCATCGCGCCCTTCGTCGCGATGTCGAGTGCCCATAGATCGGTGCGTCCGCGGTTCGCTTCGAGATCCGTTTCGCGCAGCGTGAACACGACCGTGCGTCCGTCGGGCGACAGTGCCGGCTCCGAAAGGCGCTTGAGCTGCACCAAGTCGTGAACGGTGAATGGACGCTTGTCTTGGGCAAACGCGGCGGGTTGCAGGACGAACAAGCAGGCAATGAGTAGGGCGGCCAGACGAAGCATCGAGCGCGGACTCCAGTGCGAGTAGGGTCGTAGAAGGCCGCTATCGTAGCGTTATCCGCGGGCTCGTGGCTGCACGCCAACAACCAAGTGTGTTCGTTCCGACCAGAGCCTGTGCCGTGGCCGCTTCTCATCCGCGCTCCCGGAACACCGCAAAGGAGCTTGTATACCCGTGCACGTACGTGGCGTTCTGGACGGGTCCGATCTCGCCGTCGCAAAAGAACCCGCCGAGGGGGATGTCGGCGATCAGACGCCGGAAGGCATTGCTGTCGTGATCGGCTTGACCGTACAGCCCCATGCCGCGGCCGGCGCACGAGAACAGCAGCGCGGCAGTCGTCCGGCCGAAATGAGGCGAGGTCCGGTAGCTGGTGAGAGCGCGTTCGAGGTCCAGAGCAGATGTATTCGCATCCCGCACGTGAAATTGCACGACGCTGTTCGGCGGCACTTGCGCGTTGACCCATAGCGCTCCGGATTGCGGGTCGATCCCCAGAATACTGCGGATCAAGAAGTCGCCGGGAGCAAATTCGCTCGCTTCACGCATCGCCATGCCGAGAAACAGCGATTGGGTGAACAAGTCTCGGTCGCTCGGGCTCAACCGTTCGAACACATCCGCGAGAACGTCGCGCGGTGCATGACCGTCGATCTCGCGAATCAAATTCTCGTGAGCGCTCGTCACGAACATCGGATCGCCGATCGGACGGCAGCCTTGCGCCACGATCGCATCCACTTCGATGTCGCCGGTGAGCGCCAACACGATGGCGCCCGAACGATACGTCTGTCTGCCGAGGTACAGCGTCGTGCCGCCGACTTGCCGAGCCCCGCTCGCCAGACCGCCGACCTTGACCGCAGTCGGAAACACGCGATCGAGGCCGCGTACGAACGCTTCGGTTTCGAAACTGAACGGGTCGACAAGGATCAGAAACGAAGGTTGCTGAGAGGCGGTCAGGTGAACCGTGTCTTCCCAGATCCGCGACGCTGCAAAGACGGGCGGCACTTGCGCCGCATCGAGATGCAGCCCTCGAAACTTCACGCCGGACAAGGTCGCGCCCATCAAAGAGATCGCCGGTTGATCCTCGATCTCGCGCCCGGCGCCGATGACGGCGCTCGCGCAGCAACCGAACAGGAACGCGTTCTCGAATTCCCGATGAAGCAGCTCCGAGACCGCATCGAAACGGGCGGCGTGATGCTGGCTGACGAACACGAAGAGCAGGTCGGGCTCATGGCGATCGAGATCGGTAAAGATCTTTTCGGTGGCTCGCTCGATGGCGAAGCTCAAGGACGAATCCGTATCGATCGCAGAAGCCCAGCGCATGCGGCTGATCCGGTTCGGAAGGGCACAGGCGATCGATTCTAGCCATGCGCTGCGGGAAAGTCCGTTGCGCCTTCTACGGCGAGCCTCGCGGCATGACGCCTGAAACGGCACCGCCTATCGCCGACTGCCTTCCAGATTCCTTACACTGTCGGCCCTTTTCATTGTTGCTCCTTCCGATGTCCGAATATCACCTGTCGACGCTGGCGATCCGCACCGGTCAGTCGCGCACCCATGAGGGCGAACACGCCGAGGCCATCTTTCCGACCTCGAGCTTCGTGTTTCGCAACGCGGCCGAGGCGGCTGCGCGGTTTGCCGAGACGGACAAGGGCAACATCTATTCCCGATTCACGAATCCGACCGTCCGTTGTTTCGAGGAGCGGCTGGCTGCGCTCGAAGGCGGTGCCGCTTGCGTGGCGACGAGCTCCGGCATGGCTGCCATCCTGTCGACTTGTATGGCGCTCTTGAAATGCGGCGACCACATCGTGTGCTCGGACAGCGTCTTCGGTTCGACGATTGCCCTGTTGAACCGATACATGACCAAGTTCGGCGTCGAGGTGAGCTACGTGCGGCCCGACGACAACGATGCCTGGGCGCGCGCGGTCAAGCCGAATACTCGTTTGTTCCTGCTCGAGACGCCGTCGAATCCCCTATCCGTGATTGCCGACATTCGCGCCATTGCCGACATTGCTCACGCGCATGGTGTGCTACTGGCGGTGGACAACTGTTTCTGTACGCCGGCGCTGCAGAAGCCGCTCTCGCTCGGTGCGGACCTCGTGATTCATTCGGCGACCAAGTACCTCGATGGCCAAGGTCGTTGTGTCGGCGGTGCGGTCGTAGGGAGCGCAGAGTTGGTGGGTCGGGAAGTGTTCGGTTTTCTTCGGACGGCCGGACCGAGCATGAGCCCGTTCAACGCCTGGGTGTTCGTGAAAGGGCTCGAAACGCTCGAGCTACGCATGCGGGCGCATTCCGAGGCGGCCTTGGCGCTGGCGCGGTGGCTCGAGCAACAGCCCGGGGTTCTCAAGGTATATTACGGCGGTCTCGAGTCGCATCCGGGCCATGAGCTTGCCTGCCGTCAGCAAAGCGGGCACGGCGGTATCGTTGCATTCGAGGTCGAGAAGGAGCGGCGCGGCGCCTGGGCCTTCATCGATGCGCTGAAGCTCATGTCGATCACGGCGAACCTCGGCGATGCGAAAACGACGATCACCCATCCGGCCACGACGACGCATTCTCGGATCACGCCCGAGGAGCGCGAGAGAGCCGGGATCACCGAAGGCCTGTTGCGCATCGCCGTCGGCCTCGAGCACATCGACGATCTCAAAGCGGATGTCGAGCGCGGCCTGCAAGCCGTGCGGCGTGCGTGAGCCGCACGCGTCCTCGCATATCCTTGCAATGACGTCCGCCGATTCCATTCCTGCCGAATGCCGCTGACCCGAATTCGCGCCATCTGCTTCGACCTGGACAACACGTTGTGGGACGTGTGGCCGGTCATCATGCGAGCCGAGCGCGCCATGTACGATTTCCTCGCCGAGCGCTACCCGAAGACGGTCGCGAACCTGACCGTCGAGGCGCTGCGAGAGGTGCGCGATGCCGTAGCGCACGAATTTCCGCAGATGCGTCATGATTTCACGTTCCTGCGCAAACAATCGCTGCGCAAACTCGCGGAGATGCATGCGTACCCGGAGTGTTTGGCCGAAGAGGCCTTCGAGGTCTTCATCCGTGTGCGCAACGAAGTGACGTTGTACGACGAGGTTCTGCCCGCGCTCGAGACGCTCCGCCAGCGGTTTCGGCTGTTTGCGGCCAGCAACGGCAACGCGGACTTGCGCAAGATCGGTATCGGGCACTTGTTCGAACGCAGCGTGGCGGCTCGCGATGTAGGGGCGGCCAAGCCCGATCCGGTCATCTTCCAAAAGGCCATCGAGGGGACCGGACTGGAGCCCCATGAAGTGATCTATGTGGGGGACGACCCGCTGCTGGACGTCGTCGGAGCGCGTCGCGCCGGCATGCATCCCGTCTGGATCAACCGGACCGGCGCCGCATGGCCGGATGACCTGGAGCCTCCGTTGCAAGCGATCGCCTCCCTGGATGATTTGGTCGCGCTGACGCAACGCGACTAGCCTGTTGCTCCGTCAAGACCGCAGCCACGGATTGCGCATGCCCTTGCCGGTCAGAGGCCGGCTTTCGCGGCATTTGCCTTCATTTTCCGCATAGGATAGATTGCGCGCGTTCGTTGCCCTTGCCTGCTTTTTTCTCTGGCTTGGCCAGCCGGGTCATTGATGACCTTCCGATCGGCCAACTTCTGAAAAATCCGACGAGACCGCGAACGTTAGGCCTGGGGCCTACTGCAACGCCGATTCGGCTAGCGGGACAGCCCTTGTTTGAACCAGGCCTCGTAGTGCCGATCGCATGACGTTTCGCGCTCGAGGCTTTTTCTGAAGTGAGATTGCATTTTTATGACGAAGATCTACGTGGGTAACCTGCCGTTTTCGGCTGACGAGAGCCAGGTGCGCCAGCTGTTCGAGCAACACGGCACCGTGGAGTCCGTCGCGCTCATCAACGATCGCGAAACGGGCCGTCCTCGCGGCTTTGGGTTCGTGGAGATGCCGCGCGCCGATGCTCAACGAGCCATTCAATCGTTGAATGGTAAGGAGATGGGCGGTCGCCCGCTGCGCGTGAACGAAGCGCAGGAACGCCAAGGTGGCGGTGGTCGTGGTCCGCGCTCGGGCGGCGGTGGCGGTCGCTGGTAACGCGTTCGCGTTCTAGAGTAACGCAGCCGAAAGAAGACCCCGCGGCACGCAAGTGCCGCGGGGTCTTTGCGTTCTTGGTGCGGCGACATTGCGAAGTGCACGTAGCTCGTGCGTTCTGTGTGCCGTTGCTGAGCGTTGAGCCTTAGCAGCACTCACCTCATCCGATTGCTAATTTTGCACGACACCGCAAATGTGCTTTTCTGCTAGCTAGCGCACAGACGCTTCGCGCGAATCGCGGAACCTATGTCTCGCTCGTATCGGAACTGCGATCTTCACGTGCGGATCTAAACGAAGGAGGCCGATGCAAGGCCGCGAAGCGCGCGAGGAGAGCTTGTAGTTCTTCAACGGACGAAGGCCGGTGAAGAGGTGTCGAACGATGGAGGAAGGCAGAGAAGTAAAGTCGCTAGTGGCGGTGACGAACCTGCGCGAGTTCTTCCATGAATCCGTGCAGACGGCCTTGCGCAATCAGCACGTCGATGTCGACGACCATACCGAGCACTACGTCGTGAACGTACTCACGATGTTCGCCCGCTCGGATGAGCTCTACGAGCGGACGGCGGAAGGCGTGAGGCTCAAACCGCTCGCTCACATGCTCGCCGATGCATTCGATGCGCCGAGCTCTCATCTTCGCGATCAGGCGCTGCGCCGATTGGGCGATGTGTCGCTGTTCATCGCCGGGTTCTTCGCCCAGAGCTTTGCGCGCAAGTTGGTCGATATCGATTACCACATTGCCATGGGTGGACGCGCCTACGGGACGCTTGCCGAATCGATGCGCGGCTCATGGCGCGGGCAGGCGATTGCGGCCGTGTTCCTCGAGCTGGCGCAAAAGTTTCAGCGCCTAGTCGATGTGCTCAACGATGTCGCCGAAATGGCCTACGAGCACAGCGACAAGGACATCTTGCGTCTGTACGAAATCTGGATGAAGACCGGCAGTCCGCGAGCGTACTCGATTCTGCGCCGTCTCGGCGTCGAGCCCATTGCTGCACGCGCACGGCCTCAATGACGGGGGTCGCCAATGCCCGCCGGCCTCGAATCGCAAACCAGGGGTCCGACGATTCTTAGCCGGATGCAGAGCTTGCTCGCTCGGCTGTACGATGTTCACATCGAGCATCAGGCGCAGGAGTTTCTCGTCTCGGATCGCCGGCAGCTCGAACGCCTTCTCGGTCACGAGGCGGCGAACGTCAGCGACGAGCATGTATTCATCGTTCCTGGCGACGACGGTGTGAGCGTGGGCCTGTTCATCGAACGCGCAGTGTTGGAGCGTCTGTCGCAGCACGATCCGCTCGAGTCGCTGAGCGAACAGAACCTGCAGGATTTCTGCACCGCGCTCGAGGGCGTCAGCCATTTCCACTATTTGCTTTGGAGCCTGAGCCGCGGCCGCGGCGTATCGCTGCTCGAGCTCGAGCTGCAGGCCGAAGTAGACAAGTACGCCAGCGCGCTTGCACTCCTCATGCAGCAACGCGGCGGCGAATTTCCGCATGCGCTGCACGCCGCGATGTTCGATCGCGTGAGCTTCGTGCCGCAGTTGGATCCCGAGGTGCGACGACGCTACGAGGAAGCGAACCGACATGCAGCCCGCTATTGCCGCAGCCTCGACGAACGGTTCCTCAGACGGCGCCGCTCTCGACCGGAAGCATGGGTCGCGGAGCTACGCCAGTTCTTCCGGGCTCCGCATCAGCAGAAGTTGCTGGCGGCGAGCCGGTGAGTGGGAGGCGACAGGCAACAGGCTGCAGGCGACAGCAACGCGCGCTCAGGCGCGCTCTTCCTTCAGCCTTCAGCCTTCAGCCTTCAGTCTTCAGTCTTTTTTGTTTTTCAGCTTGCGCTGCATCTCGATCCATTTCGACAGCTCGCGCAAGTCCTTCTTCTTTCGGCGCGGCTTGTTGCCCAACACGCCGCTCTCGTAGGGGTTGTAGCCGAGGCGTAGGCCTTTCGGATTGTTTCGAATCGGCGCGTTGGCCGGCGGCTCGTCTTCGACGATGGCGAGGCCGTGATACTTCAGCGCGCGATTGCGAGCGCGTTCCGCACGCTCGCTGTCCTCAGCGAGCGAAGGATCGTTCCATTGGTAGATGGGGTTGCCGCGCGCGTCGTGTTCGATCCTGCCTGGCGTTTCGTCCTGAGGGGGTTTGCTCGTGGAGCGCGGGCGGAGACGCAGTCCGAGCTTGCGCAGCTGGTTTTTCAGCTCGTCGTCGTTCAACTGTGCTCTCAGGGAAATGCGGAAAAACTGCGCGCACGATAGTGCAGACGCCGTCGAATTGCTGTGTCGAACTTCACGACGCAATGCATTGCAACATTCAGGGTTTGACGTAAGTAGCCGCCGCGCTGCTCAGGCGTGCGGCCGCACGGAAAATCCCGACGAGGGATTTTCCGTCTCGAATTTCGCCGTCCAGTCCCATCCGCACGACTTCGTCGAGCGGCTTCCAATGCACCTCGAACACTTCGTGCTCTTCTGGCTGTACGGGCACGCGTTCGAGACCGGTTGCGAGAAACAGATGAACGACTTCTGTAAATACGCCCGGCGAGCTCACGTAGTCGCCGAGCGATTCCCAGCGGCTCGCACGCATGCCGGCTTCTTCCGTGAGCTCGCGCTGCGCAGTGTCGAAGGGCGGCTCGCCATGATCGATCTTGCCGGCGGGCAGCTCCCACAAGTAGCCATTGGCTGCGTGACGAAATTGGCGGAGCAGACACACGTTGCGATCCGCGTCGACGGCGACGACGGCCGCACCGCCGGGATGGTGGACGATCTCGAGATCGGCGATGCTCGCATTCGGCAGCTGCACGTGCTCGACATTGACTTTGATGACGCGCCCGGTGAATACCGTGTCGATCGATAGAATGGTCATGATGAAGACGCACGAGGTTGGCGGTACGAGCCGCGACCATACCATTGGGCCGTATCCGCCCGGTGAACCTTCGCACCATGGCTGCGCTCATCGTCGTTAGCGGCCCGCCGGGTGCAGGCAAGTCCACGCTTGCGACATCGTTGCGAACCGCGCTCGGCTGGCCGCTGCTCGCGAAAGACGACTACAAGGAGCGGTTCTTCGACGTGCTCGGCTGGCGCGACCGCCAATGGTCGAAGCAGTTGAGCCGTGCAGCCTACGCGGCCATGTTCGTGGCGGCCCGCGAGCTGCTTGCCGTTCGGCGAAGCTGCATCGTTGAAGGCAACTTCCGCTGGGAAGAACAGCACATGAGCTTCGCGCAGCTCGCTTCCGATCCACATCTTGCGCTACTCCAAGTCTTCGTTACCGCTCGACCGGAGACGCTGATCGCGCGCTTCGATGCACGCAGCAGGCAACGCCACGCGGGACATGCCGATGCGGCAAGCCGCGACGAAATCGTGCGCGAGCTTCAAACCCGCCCAGCGCAGCCGCTCCCACTGCCGGGTGAGCTGATCGTGTTCGAGACCGACGAGCTGACCCCGGAGAGAGTCGGGGAGATTGTCGAGAGAGTTGCCGAGTGGGCGAGGGCAAGGGGATGAGGGAAAGGGGAAAAGGGAAGGAGGGAAGGAGGGAAGGAGGGAAGGAGGGAAGACGCGCGCTTGTGCGCGCTTACGAATCACGAGCCCTACTCCAACTCATCCGCATCCAACGCTTCTTCCGGATCTTCCGCTTCCGCATCGGATTCGGCACGTGCTTTCGGTTTGGTTTCGCTGCCGATACGGTAGGCGGCAAAGCCGGGCAGCACGACTTGATTCAAGGCCATGCCGAGCACGCGGCCGCTCATTGGCGCATATATCCGATGCTGCTGGTTCGTCAGAGGATCGGTGACGACCCCGAGCAGCTCGCCTTCGGTGACGCGCTCGCCGAGGGCGACGTCGGAGAACAGAATTCCGCCGTGATCGACGCGTACCCACTTGGAGGAGTAGTAGACCGGTTCCGGATCGCCCCAGTATCGGCGTTGCTTGGTCATGCCGAGCGAGTAGAGCAAAGTCTCGATCGCCTTCGCGCCATGCTCGACGTGCTCGGGCTGGACGCGCATCGGCTCGCCCATTTCGAACGTCACCGACGGAATGCCTGCGGTGCTCGCTGCGCGCCTCAACGAGCCGGTCTCGCCCTTGCTGTGGAGCACGACCGTGGCGCCGAATGCCTTCGTCATTCGGGCTGCGGCCGGATCGTTGAGATCTGCACGAACCTGCGGGAGGTTCGTACGATTGAGCGAGCCGGTGTGCAGATCGACGAGCGCAGAGCAGTGCTTCACCACTTCGGTGAAGAACGAGTGTGCAATGCGCGTGGCGGAGCTGCCTTTCGCGTTACCCGGAAAGAAGCGGTTGAGATCGCGCCGATCGGGCAGATAGCGCGTGCCGCGGTAGAAGCCCTGAATGTTGACGACGGGGACGCCGATCACCGCGCCGTTCAATGTCTCGACGTCGAGATCTTCGATCACGCGGCGCACGACTTCGATGCCGTTGAGCTCATCGCCGTGCACGGCTGCCGTCAGGCATAGCACGGGCCCCGGTCCGGTCCCGTTCAAGACGAACACGGGGACCGGCGATACGAATCCTTGCATTGCCGTGCCGCCGGTCCAGGTCAACCGCTTCTTCGTCCCCGGCGGGACTTCGGCACCCAAGAGCCGTACCCGTCCTTTGGGCTTGAGCGCCGCCGTTTCGGGGGACGGCCTTTCTTGCGCAGCGCCGATGCCGGCAGCAAGTGCGAGCAGCACGACCATCGCCGATCGGATCATGAATGTATTCATGGATGCATGAACGTATTCATCGAGCCAATGTGTTCTACGGTCGCGGTTCCTTGGGCTTGACGAACTTCAATGTGAACCGGTCGCTCTCGCCAATGCGCGCATACCGTGCGCGATCCGCGTCACCGCCTGCAAAGCTCGGCGGCAGTGCCCAGACGCCTTGCGGGTAATCCTTCGTATCGAGCGGGTTGGCATTGATTTCCGAGCGGGCGACGAGCTCGAAGCCGACGCTTTCGATCAGCTCGATCGCATACGCTTCGTTCACGTATCCCGATGCAGCCTTGGGATCCTGCTCGCGGTTCGGATCGCCACGGTGCTCGACGATGCCGAGAATGCCTCCGGGTTTCAATGCTGCATACATCGACTGCAGCGCTTCACGAGCCCAGCCGAAGGTCATCCAGTTGTGCAGGTTGCGGAACGTCAACACCATGTCCGCGGAACCCGGCGGCGCGATCTCGCTCTTCGCGGGCGGCGACGCCAACGTCGTAACGATTACCTGGCCGTAAAGATCCGGGCGGGCGGCGAGCTTCGCGCGGTAGTCCTCTACGGTGCGCTTTGCGTATTCGCCAGCTGAAGGGTCGAGTTGAGCCGCATACAGCTTGCCTCGATCGCGAAGATAAGGAGCGAGAATTTCGGTGTACCAGCCGTTGCCGGGCCAGACCTCCACGACGGTCATGTCGTCGCGCAGGCCGAAGAAGGCGAGGGTCTCTTTGGGGTGACGAAACCGGTCGCGAGCGCGATGTTCTTGCGACCGATGCTCGCCCGACAGGACTTCATCGAGCTTGGCATCGACCGATACGCGCTGCGTAGCGCAACCGGCGAGCAGCACGGCGGCTGCCCAGACGATCGAATTGCACACTCCCCTCATCGCTTCCTCCCCGATCGCGAAGGAAGCGAAGATAGCGGACTAGCGGTCGCTCAGGCGAGCGGCGTCCGGTGTCGGATGCCGCATGCTCCGCATGCGGCGAGCTCGAGTCCGCGTCAGAAGACGCGGACCCCGGCATTGCTCACCAACGGCCGTTCTGACGCGGCGGACGCGGCTCGCGCTCGCGAGCTTCGTTCACTCGCAGCGGACGGCCGTTCATTTGAAAGCCGTTCATGTGCTGAATGGCAGTTTGTGCATCGCTCGACGGCATCTCGACGAAGCCGAAGCCGCGCGGGCGGCCGGTTTCGCGATCGTTCACGAGCTTCACGGACTGCACCGTGCCGTGCTTTTCGAACAGCGCACGAACATCTGCCTCGGTAGCACTAAAGGGCAAGTTCCCAACGTAGATCGTCGTCATCGATTTTTCACTCTAAAGGGCCAGTCACGAAATGCAGCAAAGCCGCCCTCGGGGTGATGCAAATCCCGAAAAGCATGTGGGCCAAACTGCGCTTGGTCGCTTGCAATCAACGGATTCCGAAACGTGGAGAGGAAGGTCCCGGACGGGCGAAACGAAATAAAAGTAGTTGTTGACGGGTCGCCGGTGAGTTGAATGCTTTACTAGCGGACCGCGGTCGATACTACGTCAGGGTTTTCGCCCTTGCAATGCTGAGTGCTCGCGCGATTTTTTTTGCAAGTGCAGAAAAAAGCGAGGCCTGGAATCGAGACCGTGGATTCGTCAAAAGGCGCGCGGAGCAGAGCCGTCTTGCGGCCGGGTCGGTCCGTTGTGCAGGTCTAACCCGGATCGTGCCGCATCGCATCGCAGACCCGGGCAGCCGGGCGCTTTATGTATGCGATGCAGCGTCAATCTGCTTCGAGGTATGTGTAGCCGTTGAGCTCCCACTCGTAGAAGCGGCGCAGCGCTTGACTCTCCGCCAGCGTCAGCCGACCTTCCCGCACTGCGCGTTCGCAGTCCCGCGCGAATTGCGGGAACAGGCGGTCCACGTCGTATTGCATGTAGCGAAGTACCTCGCCCGCAGTGTCGCCTTTGACGATCTCGTCGATCCACCAGCCGCCCTGGTCGTGCAGCCGGATGTGTACGACGTGCGTGTCGCCGAAGAGGTTGTGCAGGTCGCCGAGCGTTTCTTGATAGGCGCCGACCAGGAACACGCCGAGGTAGTACTGCTCGTCGGGACGCAATTCGTGCAGCTCGAGCGTGCGCTTCACATCGCGCTGGCTCACGAAGCGATCGATCTTGCCGTCCGAATCGCAGGTGATGTCCGCGAGCACGGCGTTACGCGTCGGCCGTTCGTTGAGACGATGAATCGGCATGATCGGGAAGACCTGCCCGATCGCCCAACTGTCGGGCAAGGACTGGAACACCGAGAAGTTGCAGAAGTATGTATCGGAAAGAATGAGCTCGAGCCGTTCCAACTCCTCGGGAATGCGGTCGAGCTTGCGGCAGTAATCGCGAATCTTCGAGCAGGTCGCCCAGTAAAGACGCTCGGTGAGGCCGCGGAACTCGAGACTGAGCAATCCCAGATTGAACATCTGCAGCGCCTGTTCGCGCGCTTGCATCGCATCGTGATAGCACTCGACGAGGCGGCGCTCCGACACGGAGCGGAACGCCTCGAACAAATCCAGCACGGGCTGCGGCAGCTCCTGATCGCCGTGATAGTCCTGTTCGACGCTGCCGGAAATTCGGAACTGATCGAGCTTCGATGAGCCGAGCGCATTGAAGACGAGCACGCTGTGGTGTGCGGCGGTGGCGCGCCCGGATTCGCTGACGATCATCGGATGCTCGATACCGCGCGCATTGCAAACGCTGGCGATACGGTAGACGACATCGCTCGCATATTCGTCGATCGTGTAGTTCATCGACGATTCGAAGTTCGTGCCGCTGCCGTCGTAGTCGACGCCGAGCCCGCCGCCGACATCGATGTACTTGAGTCCGGCGCCCATGAGCTTGAGCTCTGCGTAAACGTGCGCGAGCTCGTTGATGGCATCCTTGACGCGCCGGATGTCCTGGAGCTGGCTGCCCGCATGACAATGCACGAGCTCGAGCGTATCGAGCATGTCGTGCTCCCTGAGCACCTGCACCAGTTCCAACATCTCGCTCACGAACAAACCGAACTTCGATTTCTCGCCGGCCGAATCGCGCCACCGTCCGGCACCCTCGCACGCGAGCTTCACTCGGACACCGATGCGAGGCTTGACCTGATACTTTTGAGCGTGCTTGAGGACGAGCTTCAGCTCTTCGAAGTTCTCGATGACCGGAATGATCGTGCGTCCGAGCTTCGTGGAGAGGATGACGGCTTCGATGTAGCTGTCGTCCTTGAAACCGTTGCAGACGATCATGCGATCCGGTGCGTCTTCGGTGAGCGCCATCACCGCGAGCAGCTCCGGTTTGGAGCCGGCCTCGAGCCCGAAATTGAATTCCTTGCCGTAGCGGTACACCTCTTCGACGACGAGGCGCTGCTGATTCACCTTGATCGGGAAGACCGCTCGGTACTCGCCCTTGTAATCGTTTTCCGCAATCGCGTTTGCAAATGCCTTCTGCAATCTCTGCAGGCGATGACGCAGGATGTCCGAAAAGCGGATGACGACCGGCGTGCTCAAGTCGCGCGCCCGCAATCCTTCGACGACCTCGTACAAGTCGATTTCGCGGTCTGGCGAACCGTCCGGACGAACGACGACGTGACCGGCGGCAGTGATATTGAAGTAGGGCTTACCCCAGGCGAGCACCTGGTAGACCTCGAGAGAGTCCTCGATGCTCCAGTGGCCGTTCGGAGAGAACCTTTTTGAACCGTGCTCCAACGCTCGGGACTCCGGCTGCGATGGCGCGAACGATAACAGAAAGAGACTGCGCCGAAAGGGCCCGCGATGTCGTTCGAATTTGCCGCAACGATCGCAAGTCTGTGCAGGGCCGTCAGCCGCGAGCGATCGGCCGCGACGGATCGCGGATCCATTCGCTCCAAGAGCCTGGATACAGTCGTGCGCCGCGTTTGCCTGCGATCTCCATTGCAAGCAACAGGTGGCATGCAGTGACGCCGGATCCGCACATGGCAATCGTGCGCTCGTCCGGCACACCGTTCTGCGAAGCGTCGAGGCGGCGCCGTAGCTCGTCGGCTGCAGCGAATCGTCCGTCCACGATGTTGAGCGCGAACGGGTGATTCCGTGCGCCAGGCACATGTCCGGCGACGGAATCGATGGGCTCGACTTCGCCGCGAAAGCGTTCTGGGGCGCGTGCATCGAGCACGCGCCAGTCGGGATCTCGCACTCGCTGCGCCAGCTCGTCGGCGTCGACCCACAGATCGCGGTTCGGTCGCGCAACGAATGTGGAGGGATTGCGCATCGTTATTTCACTCGAAGTCGGCAGTCCCGCCGCTGTCCACGCCTTGAAGCCGCCATCGAGCACGGCTGCGCGTTCGTGACCGACCCAGCGGAGCATCCACCACAGGCGCGCCGCGTACATGCCTACGTCGGCATCGTAGGCAACGACCTGAGTCGTCGGCGTGACGCCCCAACGGCTCAAGGTGCCGGCGAAGTCTTCCGGCTCGGGCAGCGGATGACGACCCGTCTCGGGTGTGACGGGACCGGCCAAATCGCGGTCGAGATGTGCATAGATCGCGCCCGGAATGTGCGAAGTCGCAAATGCCGCTTCACCCGCAGCGGGATTCGCAAGGTCGAATCGGCAATCGACGATCAGCCAGTTCGGATCGTCGAGATGAGATGCGAGCGTCTCAACGGAAACGAGCGTGGTATGCATGGCAATCTCGCAAGCGACAGACGGCGACATCGTAATCTCAACGAGCCCGTGTCGGGTCTGCTCGTCTACAATCGCTTCGGTCGACGTGAGGAAAATTCGCTATGGCACTCGAACTCTGGTGGGGCAGCGGCAGCCCGTATTCTTGGCGAGCCTTGCTTGCGCTCGAGTACAAGCAGCTGCCTTACGTATCGCACCTGGTGCAATTTGCGAAGCAGGAGCACAAATCGCCGCAGCTTCTGCAGATGAATCCGCGTGGGCGCGTGCCGGTGCTCAAGGACGGCGACTATGTCGTCTTCGAATCGATGGGCATTCTGCACTATCTCGATCGCAAGTACCCCGAGCGGCCGCTGTTCGGTACGACCCCGGAGGATGCCGGTACGATCGCGCGGGTCATTTCCGAGTATCACTCGTACGTCGAAGAACAGATCAAGAAAATCATCTATTCGATCTTGTTCCAGGGTGTCGAAGAGCACATGGACGAGGTGGCGCGGGCGATCCACATCGTCGCCGGGGAGGCCCGCAGGATCGACGA
The DNA here is from genome assembly GCA_937902995.1 of uncultured Sinobacteraceae bacterium. GTDB lineage: Bacteria > Pseudomonadota > Gammaproteobacteria > Steroidobacterales > Steroidobacteraceae > Steroidobacter. The sequence continues at coordinate 16,323 of CALEKY010000172.1, read as the reverse complement.
GCGGTTGGCCAAATCGGATTGGTTGGTGGGCGAGAGTTTCTCTGCGGCCGACATCGTCGTCTTTCCGGGGATCAAGCTGCTCTTGCGGGCGCTCGACCGCCGGGAAGCTCAGGAGCTGCGTAACCGCTTGCTGCCGATCGAGGCGAATTTTCCTGCCATCGCCGAATGGATGAAACGCGTCGAGGCGCTGCCGGGATACGAGCGCACCGTGCCGCCGCACTGGAAAGAGAAGCCACCCGAATAATGCGCACTGCGCGCGAGCATTTTCGGGTGCGCGACGGGGCTCCCGCGAGCCGTCGACGCGCGGCGAAAAGTCTGTAAACTCGAACGACCCTTCGCCACAGCGAGAGCGCTCCGCAATGAGCCAGCACCCCGTGCACGTGAGCTTTCCTGGCCGCCTCGTCATGCTTGGGTTCGGTAGCATCGGGCAAGGGGTGTTGCCGCTCATCCTGAGACATGTCGGTATCTCGACCGATCGCATCACGATCGTCACCGCGGACGATCGCGGGCGTCGCGAAGCGACGGAATACGGGATCGAGTTCATCGAGCAGCCGCTCACGCGCGAGAACTACGCGCAAGTTCTGCGCCCGATGCTCAAGGCCGGCGATTTTCTTCTGAATCTCTCCGTCGACGTCTCGAGCGTCGCGCTGATCAAGCTATGTCATGAGATCGGCGCTCTCTACTTGGATACGTGCATCGAGCCGTGGCCGGGCGGGTACACCGATCCCAACGTGTCGCCGGCGCTGCGCACGAACTATGCTTTGCGCGAGGAAGCGCTCGCGGTTCGACAGACGCACAAGAACGGTCCGACGGCAGTACTGACGCACGGCGCCAATCCCGGGCTCGTTTCGCACTTCGTCAAGCAAGCCTTGTTGAACATTGCGGCCGACACCGGCGTGAACGTGAGCACGCCGCGCTCGCGCGAGGAGTGGGCGGCGCTCGCCCGACAGCTGGGCATCAAGGTGATTCATATCGCCGAGCGCGACACGCAAGTCGCGAACGTGCCGAAACGTCCCGGCGAGTTCGTGAACACGTGGTCGGTCGACGGATTCGTGGGCGAAGGTTCGCAGCCGTCCGAGCTCGGCTGGGGAACGCACGAGAAATGGATGCCGGAGAACGGCAGGCTGCACGACTTCGGCTGCAAGTGTGCCGCGTATCTGATGCAGCCGGGCGCCAGCACGCGCGTACGTACCTGGACGCCCAAGGCGGGCACGTTCCATGGCTTTCTGATCACCCACGGCGAATCGATCTCGATTTCCGACTATCTGACGATTCGCGAAGGCGACAAGGTCGTGTACCGGCCGACCGTCCACTATGCATATCACCCGTGCGACGACGCCGTGCTGTCGGTGCACGAGCTCGCCGGCCGCAATTGGCGGATGCAAGAGAAGCAACGCATTCTCAACGAAGAGATCATCGATGGCATCGACGAGCTCGGCGTGCTGTTGGCCGGTCACAAGCGCAACGCATACTGGTACGGCTCCCAGCTTTCGATTCACGAAGCGCGCAAGCTCGTGCCGTACAACACCGCCACGAGCTTGCAAGTCTGTGTCGCTGTGCTGTCCGGTCTCATCTGGGCCATCGAGAATCCCAATCGCGGCATCACCGAGCCGGACGAAATGGACTTCCAGCGCAATCTGGAAATATGCATGCCTTATCTCGGCCCGGTCGTCGGCGAGTACACGCAATGGACGCCGCTGTTCGACCGCGGCTGGCTGTTCCCGGAACCGATCGATCCGTCGGATCCGTGGCAATTCAGGAATGTGCTTGTTTGAGGCTGAAGGTGGGGCGCGTTGCGAATCGTGTCGTTAGCGCTGCTTGAGAGGGCGTGGGCTCGAGGCTAGGGCAAGACACGTGAGCTTGCTCGCAAATGCGCGCGGAGTGCGCGCTCCTTCAGCCTTCGGCCTTCGGTCTTCGGTCTGAGCGAAGCGGAAGTGTGCGCGAGTGCGCACTCTGCCTTCAGCCTTCAGTCTCTAATAAAATCGCGCGACCGCGCGTTTTCTACAGCCCACAGTCTCCAGCCCACGGCCTGTTTATGCCTCTGCGCCTCAGCTTCAATCTCGGCGACGACGACTTACGCCACCTCGAGGAAGTGGCCGAACAAACGCAAGTCTTGGCGCGGCACACGCCGCCTGCGGCAATCATTGCGGCCGCGCGCGAGGTTTGGGAGAAAGGACAGGGCTCTCACGTTGCTGGGTTCGTGCGGGAGCGATTTGGACGGCTGCATACGATCCTCGCCATGGCGACGGATGCCGATTGGCAACCGCGTCCCGAAGATCAGCAGCGCGTGTTGAACGCGCTTGCGTGTTTCAGCACGCCGTCCGAATCCGCGGGCGTCGGCCTGCTCGAGCAGGCGATCATGATCGAGCTCGTCAGCCGGGATCTCGATCACGACATCCAGGCGTATCAAGCGTTCTGCAAGCTCCGCGATCAGGCGCGCCAGCGTCGCCACCCCGGTGTGGATCAAGAACAATGGCTCGCGCAGAAGCGCGATGAATTACAAGCGCGTGCGCGCGAGCGGCGTCAGCGCGATCTCGATCGCGCGGGAAGCGCGGTGCGAAGGTTGTTTTCGTTGTTTGGGCTCTAGGACAAGGGAGTGGGGCTCGGTAAGAAAAACGCGCTCGTAGTGCAGCCCGCAATCCATAGCGTTTGAAGCCGTTGAGAACGGCTCAAGGCGCTCGAGGATGGGCAATCGCGCTCAGAACTTCAGAGCTCCGAGTGAGAACGCACACACTTCATTCCCCAAGCCCCAAGCCCCAAGCCCCAAGCCCCAAGCCCTTAGTCCGCTCCCTCGTACCTGATCCCTACAATCACATACGTCTTCATCCCGCCCGGTGCTTCGATGCTGACTTCATCGTCGAGCGTCTTGCGCATCAGTGCGCGGGCGAGCGGCGCATCCATGCTGATGTAGCGTTTGGCTGGATCGAATTCGTCCGGGCCGACGATACGGTATTCGACCTCCTCGCCGTTTTCGTCTTCGAGCTTGACCCATGCGCCGAAGAACACGCGCGAGCGGTCGGAGGGCGGTTGATCGACGATCGTCATACCGTCAAGTCGCTGTCGCAAAAAGCGGACACGGCGGTCGATCTCGCGCAGTTGACGCTTGCCGTAGGTGTATTCGGCGTTCTCGGAGCGGTCGCCTTGGGCTGCGGCTTCGGCGACGGCTTGCGTGACCTGCGGGCGCAACACGCGCCAGAGGTAATCGAGCTCTTCTTTGAGACGTCGAGCGCCTTCGGGCGTGATGAATTTCGAGCCCTTCGGCGAGGGAGGGCGGTAACGGCTCATGGAACCTGTGATCCTGTTCGTTAAAGCGGGTTAAGGCATCGCCTGAAAGCGGCGACGCGGAGAAATTTTGTGCGGCTCTTCACGGTACATACAGGGGTGGGTCTCTAGTCTTTGAGCCATGGGAATCAAGTACTACACGCATTTCCTGCTTCAAGAACGTGCTCCGAAGGGAATGAGCGAATTCCGCGGAGTCGTCGAAGTAAACCGAATTCTGCCCGGCAATGACCTGAAAGAGGCAGCCTCGGTGCTGGCGAAGAACTTCGAATGCGACACGAAGGACATCAAGGTGTTGCAGTGGTCCCGTTTACATTGAGGCGACGCACGTTTCCTCGAATCCCCTAGCGGGCTTTACTTCCCTTCAGAAAGTCCGCTTCTCTGCCCCAGGCCACAAACCTGGGGTTTTTTTTGCCCGCGATCCGGCGCCGCCTGGTTGACTCTTGGCGCTCGACGACCGAGGGTTGCACCCCCGCCGCCGAAGCGGCGATGCGCACATCCGGCCGATGGCTCGATTCGAAGAGAAATATTTTCGCTCGCGCGACGGGCTCCAACTCTATTACCGCGACTATGCCGGCGATCCGGGCAAAGCACCGGTCTTATATCTGCCCGGGCTGACACGCAACAGCAAGGATTTCGAACGCAGCGCCGCTCACATCGCGCCGACTCGCCGCGTCATCTGCGCAGACCAACGCGGAAGGGGACGCTCCCAATACGACGCCAACTGGCTCAACTACCACCCCGGCGTGTACGTGGATGACATGTGGATATTGCTGCGGACACTCGGCATCGAGCGCGTCGTCGTCGTCGGTACGTCCCTCGGCGGCATCATGGCCATGATCATGGCGAGCATCCGGCCGCAGCAGCTCGTCGGTGTGGTCTTGAACGACGTCGGACCTGAGCTCGAGATCATCGGCTCGAGCCGTATCCAGAGTTACATCGGCAAAGTCCGGGAGGTTGCCGATTGGAAAGAAGCGACCGCGCACATCAAAGAAACCTTCGGCAGCGTGTATCCCGACCTGACCGAAGATCGCTGGCTCGAATTCGCCCGCAACTCGTTTCGTGAGGATCCCGACGGAAAAATCCGGCTCGATTACGATCCCAAAATCGCGGAGCTGATGCGACTGCTGCCGTTCGGCGCGATGCCGCCGATGTGGTACGCGTACGCCGGATTGTATTCAATCCCCACGCTCGCGATTCGCGGCGAGCTGTCGGACCTGCTGTCGGCACGCGTGTTCGATCTCATGCAACGCGAGAAGCCCGATCTCCTTCGCTTGAGCGTGCCGAATCGCGGTCACGCGCCCCTATTGCACGAGCCGCTTTGTCAGCGAGCGATCGACGAGTTCCTGGCGGAGCTGCCCTAGCAGCTCCGCTAGAGACTGCAGGCTGTAGACTGTAGGCTGTAGCAATGGCGCGCATTCGCGCGCTCGCGCGGCTACATGGTCCCGAGCCCCAAGCCTCACGCCCTGAGTCCGTAGCCTGTCGCGTAGTCGCAATGGGCGAGGGTTGGCTCTCTTGTCCCGCGAATCACGATTCACGGATCACGAGTCCCGAGTATGCTCACGAAATCCTGTGCATTATCTCTTCTGGCTGTTGCAGTGCTGGCAGGGTGCGCTCGCAGCGAACCGCCAGCCAATCCAGCAAGTGCGTCGGCGGCGCCTGAGCCGCTGAAGTCCGGCATCCTGCTCGACAACCTCGATCGCTCGGTTCGTCCGCAGGACGACTTCTTCCGATTCGTCAACGGCGGTTGGCTCGACAAAACGGAGATTCCGGCGGATCGCGCCGAATACGGCACCTTCTCCATGCTGCGCGAACGCGCCGAGCACGATTTGCATGCCATCTTGGAAGAGGCGGCGAAACAATCCGGCGAGCCGGGATCCGACGTACAAAAAATCGGCGACTTCTATGCCAGTTTCATGGACGAGGCGGCGATCGAGGCGCGCGGCCTCGAGCCGCTCAAGGAAGCGCTGACGCGCATCGAGCAGATTTCTTCGCGACAGGATCTTGCGCGATACATGGGCGAGGCCCAGCGCCTCGGCGTGACGCATCCGCTTTGGTTCTTCGTCTCGGTCAACGAGAAGAATTCGAACGAGTACATCGCGACTTTCCACCAGAGCGGACTCGGCATGCCGGACCGCGACTACTACTTGTCCGACGAGAAGCGGTTGAAGGACATCCGCGAGAAATATGCGCAGTACGTTCGTGACATGCTCGATGCCTCGGGCACGCCGAACGCGGCCGAGCTCGCCAAACGCATCGTGACAATCGAAACGCGGCTCGCGAAAGCGCATTGGACTCGCGTGCAGAACCGAGATCCTCAGAAGACGTACAACCGTTTCGCGCTCGATGAGCTCGGAAAACTGGCCCCTGCGATCGATTGGCGCGAATTCTTCATCGGTGCCGTCGTTCCGCTCGAGAAGGTCAAGGCCGTCAATGTGATGCAGCCTTCGTATGTCGAAGCGCTCGGCAAGGCGGTTGCCGAAGTTCCGCTCGAGGACTGGCGGGTGTACTTCCGCTACAAGCTGCTCGATGAATTCGCACGCGGACTGCCGCAGCGTTTTGCGCGGCTGCACTTCGAGTTCAGAGAGCAGACGCTATTGGGGGTTCGGGAGCCGAAGCCGAGATGGAAGCGCGGCGTAGCCGAAGTCGAAAGCGCCATCGGCGAGCTCGTCGGCAAGCTGTACGTCGAGCGGCACTTCAGCCCGGAAGCGAAGGAGCGCATGGACAAGCTCGTCGCCAATCTCAAGCGTGCGTTTGAGCAGGGAATCGAAGAGCTCGAGTGGATGACGCCGGCGACCAAGGAGAAGGCGAAGGAGAAGCTTGCGGCGTTCACGACGAAGATCGGTTACCCCGAGCGCTGGCGCGATTGGTCGAAGCTGCAGGTCAAGCGCGACGATTTCATCGGCAACAAGCAGCGCGCGACGGCCGTCAAGCTCGATCGCGACATTGCGCAGCTCGGCGGGCCGGTCGATCGGACCGAGTGGTTCATGACGCCGCAGACCGTCAACGCCTATTACAGCCCGCCGACGAACGAGATCGTGTTCCCCGCGGCGATCTTGCAGCCGCCGTTCTTCGACGTGACGGCGGACGATGCAATCAATTACGGCGCGATTGGCGCGGTGATCGGCCACGAGATCAGCCACGGCTTCGACGACCAGGGACGCCGTTACGACGGCGCGGGCAATCTCAACGATTGGTGGGCGAAAGAGGACGATGCCGAGTTCACTCGCCGTGCGAAGAAGCTCGGTGCGCAGTACAGCGCCGTGAGCCCGTTGCCGGGCATGAACGTCAACGCCGATCTGACGATGGGCGAGAACATTGCGGACCTTGCCGGGCTCGCAATGGCTTACCGCGCGTACAAGCTGTCGCTCGAAGGCAAAGAGGCGCCGGTCATCGACGGCTTCACGGGCGATCAGCGGTTCTTCATCGGCTGGGCGCAAGTGTGGGCGCGCAAGCATCGCGAAGACGACCTGCGGCGCCGGCTGCTCACCGATCCGCACAGCCCGACCGAGTACCGTACGAACATCGTCGTCGCGAATTTGCCGGAGTTCTATGCGGCATTCGACGTGAAGCCGACGGACAAGATGTATCGCCCGGAGAGCGAACGGGTGAAGATCTGGTAGCACGCCTTCCGACTCAGCGCTGCGTCGCGAGATGCGCTCGCGACGCAGCGTGCTACGCGTTCGTTTGAAAAACGCTCATCCGTCCCCATGCCGGCGTACACTGTCGGCATTGCGCCTGCACGTACGGAAGGAGATCTCATGAACGCGTTGCGATCTTTCGTGGTCCTCACATTCGCGGTCTTGTTGACGGGCTGCGGATACAACACGCTCCAACAACAAGACGAGCAAGTGAAGTCGGCGTGGTCCGAGGTGCTGAACCAATACCAGCGCCGTGCCGACCTCGTGCCGAACTTGGTCAATACCGTGAAGGGTGCGGTGCAGGCAGAGAAGGACATTCTCGACAGCGTCGTCAACGCGCGCGCCAAGGCGACCTCGATTCAGGCGACACCCGAGCTGATCGAAAACCCCGAAGCTTTCCAGCAATGGCAACGGGCCCAGGGCGAATTGAGCTCTGCACTGTCGCGCTTGCTCGTCGTCGTGGAGCGCTACCCGGATCTGAAATCGATCTCCGGCTTCCAGGATCTGCGCGCGCAGCTCGAAGGCACCGAGAATCGCATTGCTGTCGCGCGCAAGCGCTACATCGATGCCGTGCAGGCCTACAACATCACGGTACGCCAGTTCCCGACCAACATCACCGCGATGATCTTCGGTCACAAGGTGAAGGCGAACTTCACGGTCGAGAACGAGGCCGAGATTTCGCGTCCGCCGGTCGTCGATTTCGGCACCACGCCGCCGGCCAATAGCCAGCAACCGGATACTCCGTAACCGTCGTGCAGCACGCAGTCGCTTTCGGGAACGGCGCAGCGGCTGTTATCCGGCGCTTGCCGCGCTGGGTGGCAGCCGTTGCGGCGCTGGGCGCGCTGCTCATCGCGGCCGTCTGTTTCGCGCAGGTGGCCGTTCCCAATCTGCGCTCGCCGGTGACCGATCTGACGAACACGCTGACGCCGAGTCAGATACAAGCGCTCGAACAGAAGCTGCTGGCGTTCGAGCAACGCAAAGGTAGTCAGGTCGCGGTGTTGCTCGTGCCCACGACGCAGCCCGAAGAGATCGAGCAGTATTCGATTCGCGTCGTCGAGGCATGGAAGATCGGCCGGCAAGGTGTCGACGACGGCGTGCTGCTGATCGTTGCGAAAGACGATCGTGCCGTGCGAATCGAAGTCGGTTATGGCGTCGAGGGTGCGCTGCCCGACGTCATTGCCAATCGCATCATTCAACAAGTGATCATCCCCCGTTTTCGAGAAGGCCGGTTCTACGAGGGCATCGACGCGGCAGTCGATCGCATCATCGCCGTGCTCGACGGCGAACCGTTGCCAGAGCCGCCGCCCCAACGCGCACGTCCTTCTGGTGAAGGGATCGGTCAAATATTCCCGTTGCTGCTGATGGCCGTGTTCGTTGTCAGCAGTTTTCTGCGGCGCATGCTTGGCGGCGCTGGCGGTGCCATCGCTACCGCGGGCATCGCAGGAGCGCTCGTGTGGCTTCTGACCGGCATCGTCGTCATTGCAGTCGGTGCAGCCGTCATTGCTTTCTTGTTCACGCTGCTCGGCGGAGGTGGCGGACCTCGCGGTTGGACGGGCGGTCGTCGTCGCGGCGGCTACTACGGCGGCTGGGGCGGCGGAGGTTTCGGAGGCGGCTTCGGCGGCGGTTTCGGTGGCGGCGGTTGGAGCGGAGGCGGCGGCGGCTTCGGCGGCGGCGGCGCTTCCGGCCGTTGGTAGGAGCAAACGATGAGCTTGGCACGTGCATTCAGGCACCTCGCCACGCCCGCCTGGGTGATATCGCGGGTGTTTCCGCAGCAAGCGCTCGCCCATATCGAACAAGCGATTGCCGCCACCGAGCAGACGCATGGCGGCGAAATCCGTTTTGCCGTCGAGGGTAATCTCGGCGCCTTCGATCTATGGCGCGGCGTCACTGCGCGCGATCGTGCACTCGAAGTGTTCGCGCAACTCGGCGTTTGGGACACCGAGGCGAACAATGGCGTGTTGATCTACGTTCTTTGGGCGGATCACGACGTGGAAATCGTCGCGGATCGCGGCTTCAACGGGAAAGTCAGTCCCGCGGAATGGGCAGCTGTCTGCAAAGAGATGGAAAAACGGTTCAAAGCGGGCGATGCCGAGGGCGCGGTCATCGAGGGTATTCGCGAGGTGGGCGCGTTGATCGCTCGCCATTACCCGGCCGCGGATCGCAACGAGCTGCCCGATCGGCCCGTGGTGTTGTGAGTGTCTCAGGACGCCGACATTTCGCGTACGGACTTCCGGGGTGCCCTTGCGAGAGCTTCGGGTCATAATCGACCCATGAATACGCGCGTCTTCCGCTTTTCCGCCTTCGGCCTCGCCATTTTGCTCGCCGGCTGCCAGCTCGCGCCCCGCAAGCCCGAGCCCGTGGTTGAGGAGCTGCCTCCGCCGCCGCCGATTCAGGAGCCGGTCGCAACCCATACGTTCTGGTTCGATCCAGAAACCGATGACGTCGTCGGCGAGTTGCAAGTGACGCACGTTCAAGGCGAAGACACGTTCTCGGACATCGCCCGCCGCTTCAACTTGGGTTACGAAGAGCTCGTGCGCGCAAATCCGGGCGTCGATCCGTGGCTGCCTGGCGAAGGCCGCGAAATCGTGTTGCCGACGCAATTCGTACTGCCGCAAGCGCCGCGCGAAGGCATCGTCATCAATCTCGCGCAGCTTCGCGCTTTCTATTTTCCGAAGCGCAAAGAAGGCGAGCTGCAAAAGGTCATCACGCACCCGATCGGCATCGGTCGGGTCGGTTGGGCGACGCCCGAAGGCACGACGAAGGTCACGGCCAAGGCGAAGAACCCGACGTGGTATCCGCCTGCGTCCGTGCGCAAGGAACACAAGGAGGCGGGCGATCCGCTGCCAGCCGTCGTGCCTCCCGGACCAGACAACCCGCTCGGCGCCTACATGCTGAAGCTCGGCTGGCCGAGCTATCTGATTCACGGTACGAACAAGCCGTACGGTGTGGGCATGCGCGTGAGCCACGGTTGCATTCGTATGTATCCGGAGGACATCGCCAGTCTGTTCGATCTCGTCCCTGTCGGCACGAAAGTGACCGTCGTCAATCAACCATTCGTCTTCGGCTGGCACAAAGGTGCGCTATACGTGCAGGTCTTTCCGGCTCTGGAGGACGACGAGCGCGAGCATCCCAAAGCCGCCGAGGCGCTGCTCAATGCAGCGATCAGCGATGCGATGTGGCAGAAGGTCAAAGAGCACAACGCGACGGTGGATCTCGAACTCATCGAGCGGCTCGTTGCAGAGCCGCGCGGCATCGCCGTGCCGGTTTCGCAGGGTAATTTGGCGCTCGACAAATACCTGTACATGGCGCGCCACGTCGAGAACCGATTGCCCGAAGGCGCGACCTGGAACGGTAAGGAAGAGCTGCTCGTGACCGCGGAAGAGTTCGAAGCGGCGCGCACGGGGAACGCGACCAAGAAGGAGACGAAGCCCGCGGCTCAAAGCGCGAAGAAGCCGGCGCCGAGCGCGCCGGCCAAGGCTGCCGGCTCCAGCGTTGCGCCAGAGCAGACTCCGAATGCGCAGAAGCCGAAAGCGACGCCGGCGGCAGCGCCCGCGAAGCCGGTGGCCAAACCGATCGCGACGACGGCCGATGCGAGCGACGCATCGAGCGCGACGCCGAAGGGCTCGCGTTGACGGTTTCCCGGTCCACGCGAGACAACTCGAACGAATCGGCACGAGCGCTCGATCCCTGCAGCTCGAGATCGCGACTTGCGCAATGGCTGCAGGTGGATGTCGTTCGTCCTGCGGCGCATCGATCCCGTTCTCGAGCTTTGAAAGCGTTCAATGATCCCGCTTCGCGACGATAATCCTTCTCGCTCGACGCCGTTCGTCACGATCGCTCTCATCGTCGCGTGCGTCCTGGTCTTTCTCTGGGAAGTCTCACTCGGTGAGAGCGCGCAGCGCGCGATCTATGCGCTCGGTGTGATCCCTGCTGTCTTGCTCGGCGACTTGCAGCTGCCGCCTGACGTAAGGCTTGTCCCGCCTGCTGCGACGATTTTCACGTCGATGTTCATGCACGGCAGCTGGATGCACCTGATCGGCAACATGCTGTACCTCTGGATTTTCGGAGACAACGTCGAGGACAGCATGGGTCGCCTTCGCTATGTGGCGTTCTACGTGCTGTGCGGTATTGCCGCGGTGTTTGCGCAGGCGGTGCCCGACCCGAGCTCGCAAATTCCCATGGTCGGAGCAAGCGGTGCGATTTCCGGCGTGCTCGGGGCGTATCTGTTGCTATATCCGCACGCGCGAGTGCTCGTTGCGGTGCCGCTCGGATTCATTCTCCATACGATGCGCTTGCCGGCCGGGCTCGTGCTCGCGTTGTGGTTCGCCCTGCAACTCATCAGCAATGTCATGGCTGCGCCCGGTCAGGGCGGCGTCGCGTTTCGCGCCCATATCGGCGGTTTCCTCGCCGGAATGGTGCTCGTTCCGTTGTTCAAGCGGCGCAACGTGCGGTTGTTCGCTTCGCCGCGCTGACGCAAAGCATCGCTCGAGTTCGCGCGACTGGGCTGCCGGGCCTGACCCTGATACCGTTCGGGAACGTAAATGACGGCCGGGCGTTTGCTGAAAAGCCCGGACAAGCGGGAGAGTTGCGATGCGATTGGGCGGACGTCGCGCAAGCACCAATATCGAGGATCGTCGCGGCACTCGGCTCGGACGAGCTGGCGGCATCGGTCTCGGCACTATCGTGCTCGCTTTGGTTGCGGCGTATTTCGGTGTCGATCCCGGTGTCGTCTTGCAAACGACGCAAACCGGCGTTCAGGAAGAACGCGTTCCCTACCAGGAGTCTGCAAGCGAAGCGAGCGCCCGCGAGCTCGTTTCCGTCGTGCTTGCAGACACGGAAGATACGTGGGGACAAATCTTCGCGGCGGCCGGGCGTACGTACGAGCCGCCAACCCTGGTTTTGTTCTCCGAGGCCGTGCAGACGGCGTGCGGCATCGGCCAATCGGCGTCGGGCCCGTTCTACTGTCCGGCCGATCGCAAGGTCTACATCGACCTCACGTTCTACGACGACTTGCACCGCCGATTCGGTGCGCCCGGCGATTTTGCGCAGGCCTACGTGATCGCTCATGAAGTTGGCCATCACGTGCAGACGCTGCTCGGCATTTCCGAACGCACGCATGCGCTTCGAGCGCGCATGCCGGCGGCGGAAGCCAACGCGCTGTCGGTGCGTCAGGAACTGCAGGCCGATTGTTTTGCCGGCTTGTGGGCGCACTCTGCGGAGCGTTCGCGGCCCTTCCTGGAAGAAGGCGATGTCGAAGAGGGGCTCAATGCTGCGAGCGCGATCGGCGATGACCGGCTCACGCAAGGTCGTGCGCCGCCGGAGTCGTTCACGCACGGCACGTCGGCGCAACGCGTGCGCTGGTTCAAACGCGGTCTCGAGGGCGGATCGCTCGAGCAGTGCGATACGTTCTCCGCGCAGACTCTATAACGAGCAGCATCGCAGCCTGCACTCGCGCTTATCGTCGCTGCGTTCGGCTCGTCCGACTGTCGCGTTCCTTTACAACGCTCGCGCGTTAGCCGTCGCACATTCGCGACGGATCTGTTAACGTTCACGGCACAACAATTACGAGGGGGCGAAGGGTGCCGGAGCGATCGCTCGACGGTATCAAAGTTGTCAACTCATCGACCGCCGAACGGCCGATTGCGCGAACGTGCGCGCAACGGACGGCTTTCGTCGGGCGCACGCTGCGCGGGCCGCTGAACACACCCGTGCTCGTCCGCAGCTTCGCCGATTTCCAGCAGGTATTCGGCGGGCTTTGGCAGCCGAGTCCGCTGTCCTATGCCGTCGAGCAATTCTTCGAGCAGGGCGGGCGGCAGGCAGTCATCGTTCGAGTGGCCAACCGTGCTGCGCCCGTCACGCTCTCTTTGCCGTGCGAATCGGGTGCATTGACACTCGAAGCGTTAGCACCCGGAACCCGGGAATTCCTGCGCGCGGCAGTCGATTTCGATCGTCTCAATCCGGGCGATGAGCTGCGTTTCAATTTGACCGTGCAACGCGTTCGTTCGCCGGGTTCCGAGCGCATCGAGGCTCAAGAGAGCTTCCGGGCAGTTTCGATGGATCCGACCGATGCGCGATTCGTGAAGGCGGTGCTCGCCGAATCCTCGATGGTGCGTGTCCGCGGCGGAGTGCCGTTGTCGCGACCGAAGCCGACGCTGATGCCTGGCTCTCAGCTTCCCGGCTACGCGATGTCCAATCCCGACGGCGATGACGGCCAGCCGCTGACCGACTACGACGTCATCGGCTCTGAATCGGAACGCACGGGGCTGTTTGCGTTGTGCGATGTCGACGAGATCGCTTTCCTCTACATCCCGCCGCTCAGCCGCACGACGGACGTGGGTGCGAGCACATTGCTCGCCGCGGAGCGTCTCTGCCGCGAACGGCGCATGATTCTGATCGTCGATCCGCCGGCGAGTTGGGATTCGCCGCAAGCCGCGATTTCTGGAATCTCCGCACTCGGGTTTCACAGCGATTGCGCAGCCATGTTCTATCCGCGGATCGTCTGCATGGATCGGCTGCGCGGCCGGCCCGAGGTGTTCGGCAGCGGAGCGGCTGCCGCAGGCATTCTCTCGCGCACCGGCGAGATCATGCCGATGGTTACCCACCTTGGCGATCCCGAGCTGCTGTTGCGTGCCGGCGCCAAGCTGCAGCATGAGCTGACGCCTGCCGAACGTGCGCGGTTGGCCACGCACGGCATCAACACATTGCAAGCGGTGCGCAGCGCCGATCGCCGGCGGCCGCGGTTGCGCACGATGGCATGCGGTGCGAGCGGACATTCCGACTGGGCCTATCTCACGCCGCGCCGCTTTGCTCACTTCATCGTCGATGCGATCGTGCGAGGCACGCGTTGGGCGTGCACGGAGCCTCGCAACATCAATCTTTGGTTCAAGTTGAGCATGCAGGTAACGCAGTTCCTCACGGAGCTGCGTGCAGCGGGCGCGTTCACCGCCGCGCCGAAGAACCAGGCCTTCCTCGTCATTTGCGACGAACGCATCAACGAGCCTTCGGCTGAAGCGGACGAAGTGAATCTCCTGCTCCAGTTCGCCGCCGATCACATCGACAGCTATCACAGCTTCATGCTCACGTATTCGTCGCAGGGCGTTCGCGTGCGGCCCATCGTGATCAATCGGCTCGAGGCGTCGCTCATCATTTCGAGCGAGCTCGAGCGGGAAGTGACGATGAGAGTCGAGCACGGCGTCGGATTCTTGAGCCTCGCTGCGGGCTGAGCGCCCGTTTCGGTTTCGCCCCCCGCATACGAACCGATTGCGCTTGGCGCCTCGGCGCGCAACAGTGCTGGCTGTTGAAAGCGCGACGAGGGAGCGGTCATGGTGCGCATCTTCATTCGTACGTCGGTTCTGGCGGTCTTGCTCGTCTGGCATTCGTGTCCAGCGATGGCAGCGCAGGCGTCGGAAGGATCGGGGAGTGCAATCGCGCACCCCGAGCGTTGGCCGCAGGTGCAAAGCGTCGGTCTCGTCGATTCCGAGACCGAACGCTGGATCGACGGCGTCATCGCGAAAATGACGCTCGAAGAAAAGGTCGGGCAAATGATCCAGGCGGACATCTCGACCATCCGCCCGGCGGACCTGCGCACGTATCCGATCGGGGCGATTCTGGCCGGCGGCGATTCGCCGCCGCTCAATGGCGAGGATCGATCGGGTGCCGCAGCGTGGCTCGAGACTGCGCGCGCATTCCGCTCTGTATCGATCGAGAAACGTCCCGGACGACGTGTCGCAATTCCGGTTCTATTCGGCATCGATGCGGTTCATGGCCACAACAATGTCGTCGGAGCGACGATTTTTCCGCACAACATCGGTCTCGGTGCGACACGCGATCCGGATTTGACTCGCCGCATCGGGGTCATCACGGCGCGCGAGGTCGCGGCTACCGGTATCGATTGGGTGTTTGCGCCGACTTTGGCGGTACCTCGAGACGATCGTTGGGGGCGCACGTATGAGGGCTACGCCGAGTCGCCCGATCTGGTACGTCAATTCGCGCGAGCGATGGTGCTTGGTTTGCAGGGCGAGCCCGAGAAGAGCCGCGGCGTACTCGACGGCTTCGTTGCGGCGACGGCCAAACATTTCGTCGCCGACGGCGGCACGCGAGACGGAATCGATCAAGGCGACGCCGATATCGATGAGAACGAACTCATCCGCATCCACGCTGCTGCATATGCAGATGCCATCGAGGCGGGTGCGATGACGGTCATGGTCTCGTACTCGAGTTGGCAGGGCGCGAAGAACCACGCGAACAAGTCTCTGATCACCGATGTGTTGAAGGGCCGTATGGGGTTTGCCGGATTCGTCGTCGGCGATTGGGACGGTCA
This sequence comes from uncultured Sinobacteraceae bacterium, assembly GCA_937902995.1. Classification (GTDB taxonomy): domain Bacteria; phylum Pseudomonadota; class Gammaproteobacteria; order Steroidobacterales; family Steroidobacteraceae; genus Steroidobacter. The sequence goes on along the minus strand of CALEKY010000172.1, from coordinate 1,083 downwards.
TGCGCAAGTGCCGGGCTGCAGCAAGGACAGCTGTCCGCAAGCGATCAACGCTGGGATCGACATGCTCATGGCGCCGACAGCTTGGCGACGTTTGTTCGAGAACACCGTGCAGCAAGCGAAGCGGGGGGAGATTCCGCTCGAGCGGATCGACGATGCCGTGCGCCGCATCCTGCGTGTGAAGAAGAAGTTGGGCCTCTTCGAAAGCGAGCGCCCTTACGAAGGTCGATCCGTGATCGGTAGTGCCGAGCATCGCATGGTGGCCCGCGAGGCGGTGCGCAAGTCGCTCGTGCTGCTCAAGAACAACGGCAACGTGCTGCCGATCGAAGGCGATGCGCACGTGCTCGTTACAGGTTCTGCTGCAAACGATATCGGCCGAGCGTGCGGCGGGTGGACGCTCTCGTGGCAAGGAACCGGCAACACGAAGGCCCACTTTCCGAACGGGGAATCGATCTACGACGGCATTCGCGAGGCGGTGACCGCAATGGGCGGACGCGCAGAGCTGAGCCGCGACGCTCAGTACACAACGAAACCCGATGTCGCAGTCGTGGTTTTCGGCGAGCAGCCCTATGCCGAGATGAAAGGCGATGTGCGCACGATCGAATATCGGTCAGGCGACGAATCGGACTTGGCGTTGATGCGGGCTTTGAAAGCAGACGGCATTCCGGTCGTTGCAGTGTTCCTTTCGGGTCGGCCGCTTTGGGTGAATCCGGAGCTGAACGCTGCCGATGCATTCGTTGCGGCCTGGCTGCCTGGCACGGAAGGCGGCGGTGTGGCCGATGTGCTGATCGGAGACAAAGCAGGCCGTCCGCGCTACGACTTCACCGGCAAGTTGTCGTTCTCGTGGCCGAAGCGCGTTGATCAAACGCGACTCAATGTCGGTGAGACGCCGTACGACCCGCTGTTTCCGTACGGCTATGGGCTCACATACCGGGAACGGGCAGCATTGCCGCCCGTTCCCGAAGATTGAAGACCGAAGACCGAAGGTAGGGCGCGCGTTGCGCGCAGCTGTTCCTTCTTGCCGCCGCCCTAACCCTTCACCGCTGAATCGCAGGGGAGGGAGTCGACTGCATGCGCGCTCCATTC
>CALEKY010000171.1 GCA_937902995.1 uncultured Sinobacteraceae bacterium | reverse complement strand
TTTCCGGCGCCAGCCGGACAACGTACCCATCATCCGCATCCCCCACCATCGGCATATTGCCGCCGACATCCATGATGCTCGCGATGAAATCGACCATCGATTCCAGGCGGGTCCAATAATCCTTGGAAAAATTGCGGCCGGCCGCGCGCGCAGCCAAACCTGCGAGCAAGCCGAAGTCGAGGACGAACTGCTGATAGGCGAATGCCTGCTCGCGATTGCCGCCATCCGGTGCGTTCTGTTTGAGCATCTCGCGTTCGAGAATCTCGGCGCAGCGCTCGCCCCAGCGCCGAAGCTTCGGCCAGCCGTTCCAAGTCACCGACGCGATCCAGACGCCGGCGGTTTCGCCGATCAGATGGTTGTTCGCCGACGAGAATCGCGAAAGGTTGGTCGCAATCGCCCGCGCTTGCAGGAACACCGACGCCAACCATCGCTTGCGGAAAGCCGTGCCGGCCGGCCCTGCGAACAAAGGGGATCGTTCTCCGCCGATCAATTGCCAGGCGATGCTCCAATTGATCAGCCGGATTGCAAGCTCGAGCGAGCTCGTCCAATGCACCCCCATGTGCGGCGGGCATTGATCGATCCAGGACTCGATGTGCAGACGCATCGCGTCTGCGTAACGCATGTCGTTCGTCAACGCATACGCTTGCGCGAGCGCCGGCACGTGCAAGTGTCGGCTCGGTTCCCACAGATACTTGATGTTTCCGACAACGCGCTCGTCCCGATAATCGAGCGTCGAAGCATGGCGCAGCGGCGCAAGTCGTCCGGTGAGCGGATCGCGATTCCAGACCGGCGGATGACCAAGCTGCACATTCTCCAAGTCGAAGATGTCGAAGCGGCCCGCCATGATCCGCTCCGCTTGCGCGACGTAAGGAGCTCCTTCCACCGGCGCAGCGACTTCGATGAACCGAACCGACCGTGCGGGCTGGGGCTCCGGAACCGAGTCGCTCCGCGCGAGCCTGGTCGCATGACTGCGACTCATCTGCAGCGTCCGATAGCAGAGCTCCGGAACGGACATACGGCTCAAGCGATGGACATACCAGGTCAGCGATTGCATGCGTGTCGAAATCTCCGCCGTCAGCTCGCCGCGTCGAGCGATCGCCGTTCTCCAAAATCGTTCGTGACTGCATGCCAGCGCTCTATCGACCCGATGTCGCATGGCGTGCCGCGTTGAATGGACTCGAGTGCCGCAAGCGTGGATGCGGTCGTATCGAACAGACTCTCCAGAGGAATCGGCATCGGTCCGCCGCTCCGCACGGCGTCGAGAAAGGCCGCAAGCTCTTCAGCCTGACCCTTACCCCGAGGCAGATGCGCTCGAGCGCGGTGGCGATCGTCGAAAAATGAGAGCTCCTCGAAGTTCTCGAGCCGCGCCGTCTTACCGCCGCCGAACACTTCCAAGAACTCCTTCGGGACTTTCGCGCCGCCTTGCGTCAGGTAAAGCAGATTGCCGACCGAGCCGTTCTCGTATTGAACGGTGGCTGCGATGTTCTCGTGATCGTCGGCAATTCGTTTGCTCGGAAACAACGTCGCCGCGAAGACTCTCGTGGGGCGCGATCCGACGAGATACGCCATCGCGTCGAAGAAGTGCCCCGACTCGCCGGCGAACCGCGAACCTTCGCTGTTATCGAGATACCAAGACCCGGGCTCGAGCTGTCCTGCATGGACGCGATAATGCAAGACGAGCGGCGTCGTGAACCGATGCGTGCGCGCCTCGATCGCCCGCATCATCGGCGAGAAGCGCCGATTGAAGCCCACCATCAGTCGATCGTTTCCGCACTCGGCGACCGTGCGCTCGATCTCCTCGAGCTGTTCGACGCAGAGCGCGAGCGGCTTTTCGACGAAAACCGCTTTCCCGGCGCGCAACGCTTCGCAGACGATGCGTGCATGCGACGAGTGTCGGGTCGCAATCAAGACGGCGTCGATCTCGCCGTCCGCGAGCAGTTCTGCATAGTTCGTCGTTGCGCGCGCGAAGCCGAACTTGCGTCGCGCATTCTCGCTGGTCAGGCTGGACGTCGTAGCGACTGCGCTCAGAACGACTCGTGCATCGTGCTGGAGATGGGGCAGCAACATGCTCGAGGCGTAATTGCCTGCACCGATGACGCCGAGCCTCACTCGGTCGTGCGCAGCGCGATGAATCGAAGCGTGCGCAAGCGGCACCGCAATGCGCATTGCGGGAGGCGAGGCAACGTCGTATTCGAACACCGTGCCGAGGCCTTCGCTCTTGCCGGCTGCGATTTCTTCGTACACGTGCCCTGCTTCGGCGAACGGGCGTACGGCGGACACGATCGGCTCGAGATTGACGCGGCCGCCCGCCAAGAGATCGAGGAACGCGGCCATGTTGCGCCGCTCCGTCCAGCGCACATAGCCGATCGGATAGTCGATTCCACGCTCTTCGTACTGCGGGTCGTAGCGCCCGGGCCCATAGGAGCGCGAAAAGCGGACGTCCAACTCTTTCAAGTAATAATCGTTCCAAGGCAAATCGAGCCGCGTCTTACCGATATCGACGACGCGCGCACGGTCGCGAGCGAGCTGGGCCGCAAGCTCGACGGGAACATTGCTCGAACCGCCGGCAGCAATGAACACCACATCGACGCCGAAACCCTCCGTGAGGTGAGCCACAGTACTCGGCAATGCCGGATCGTCTGGCTGAAGTGCCGCGTGCGCGCCTGCGCGCACCGCGAGCTCGCAGCGTTGCGGCATCAGATCGACCCCGACAGTGCGCACCCCGGCCGCCGTCAGGATCTGTACGAGCAGCTGGCCGAGCAGCCCCAAACCGATCACGCAAGCCGTTTCGCCAAGCTGCGGCTGCGCCTGGCGAAAACCTTGCAGCGCGATTGCACCGACCGTCGCGAATGCAGCGTGCTTGAGCGACACGTTGTCCGGGACCGGCACCGCGAGATTGCTCGGGATGAAGTTGTACTCGGCGTGATTGCAATAACCGGCGCCGCCGCATGCGACGCGCTGACCGACATAGAACCCGGATGCATCGCTGCCGACCTCGATGACCTCGCCCGCACCGGAATAACCGAGCGGTGTCAACGTATCCAGCTTGTTCATCACCTTGCGGTAGGTCGCAAGCAATCCTTGCTGTTGCAGCGAAGCGAAGACCTGCTTGAGTTTGTCGGGACGAGCACGCGCTTTCCCGAGATAGGACATCTTCCCTTCCCGCACCTTCATGCCTTCGGTGCCTGCCGAAATGACACTGAAATGCATGCGCACTAGCACACCGCCAGGCTTGAGCGCAGGCACGGCGACCTCCTCGAGCCCAATGCGTCCTGTCTTGTAGTTCTGCGCCACCTGCTTCATGACCGTTGCTCCCTGCTTCGCGGGCATCGTCTACGTATGATCGAACCGCCGACCACGCCGGCGGCTGCGACGTGAGCAGCCATGATCCGTGGCAGCAAGATACGTACCAGAGCGGCGACGACGCGCGTGTCGTCGAAACGCTCATTCGAAGCGTCATTGCGAGGCGCCTTTTGCAAATGGCACGCAGTCGAAATTGCAGATGCGCTGCGGGAACCGTCCTACGGCGGAATCGTTAATAGGTCGCGCTAGAGCACCTATCCAAGGGAGGTTGCATGCCTTTTCGGCTGACCCGCAAAGCCGGCACGCCTTCGGGCGCCTACAGCATGCCGAGCGAACGCACGCAGCGGCTTGCCAACGTCGTGCTGAGCAGCGCAGTTGCGCTGCCGGATTTCGCCGTCGATCGCTGGCTCAAGTCGCGCAACTACTATCAAGCGATCGATGAGGGCATCCGCGGCGCCAACCAAGGACCGAGCGAGCTCAAGTGGCGCACGATGAATCTGCCGCCGGATTTGCGCGGCAAGACAGTGCTCGACATCGGCTGCGCGGAAGGATACTTCTGCCTACAGGCGGCGCGACGCGGCGCAGAAGTGACGGGGGTCGATACTGGATTCAGTGCGCTCCTCTGCGCGCGTCTCTTGGCGCGCCGTGCCGGCTTGAAAGTGCGCTATCGGATGGGCGTCTTTCCCAACCTCAACTTGAACACGACATTCGATTACGTGTTCTGTCTTTCGGTTCTGCATCACTTGGTGTCGACCAAAGACATCTGGAAAGTGCTGAGCGACCCTGCGTATCGAACGGACCTCGACAAGATGCACAGGTACTTGGTCACGTTGCGCGGCCTGACTTCGTCCGGCGGAACCTGCATCGTCGAAATGCCGTACGAATATGCAGACAGCACTTCCCGCACGACCGTGGATTTCTCGCGATTCGAACACGAGCTCGTCCGCGCAGGCTTTACCTCGGCCGAAACGCTCGGCAGCTGGCCGCATGCGCCGTCGAATCGCGAGCGGAAGGATCGCATCCTGTACGCGGCCCATGTTGCCGGGACATAAAGTCCTCACCGCCTGGACGAACGGCCGGCGAGCCGCCGTTTATCTGCTCGAGGATGACAATGCTCGGAAGTGCGTCCTCAAGCAGTATCGTCCCGGAAATCGCGCAATCATGGTCAAGGAGATTCTCGCGCTGCGCTGCCTGGCGAATCTCGAGCTAGCCCCGCAAGTCCTGTCGTACGAGCTAGCCACACGCACGCTGGTACTGACTTACGTGCCCGGCGAGCGCGTGCTCGAATGGGTGCTACGCCGCTACGGCGACCGCGGCCTCGACTTGGATCGATTCGCGAGCACGCACGGCCTCTCCACGAACGAGCACGTGCAACGCGCATTCGCACGGTTCCGTGCTTCGACGGATACGCAGGCGCTCGCACTGCGAGAAGCCATCGTCGACACTTACCGCCGCCTGCATCGCGTTCACGTCCTCCACGGCGATCCCGGCCCGCGCAACATCATCTACGACGGCGAGCGCGCCTACCTCATCGATTTCGACCAAACTCGACCCAGCTTCTCGCCCGCCCGCATCGAGACGCGAGGCTTGAAGAAGTGGTACGGAATCGATCTGCTCGCGGAGCGAAACGAGGTTGTAGGCTGGAGGGTGTAGCAAACGCTAGGCCGCGCGCACATATTTCGCCTCTCCCTGAGGAGAGTCCGCGTGCCGGTGAGGGGTGCGCTCGCATGGTGCATCTTCCTGCAGCCTACGGTCTCCAGCCTCTAGCCTGTTCAGCGGAGCATCCGCTGAACAAGTAGTGCGACACAATCGCCTCCGCCGCAGGAGGATCGAACACCCCGCCTGCATTGTCCGGACAGTGCGTGATCTCGCCGACGAAGAGCTGCCTGCCGTCGCTGTACAAGTCGATGCGGACGAACCAGAAGTACCGGCTGAGCTTGGCGGCCACGTCGAGCATCTCTGAAAAGTTGTGCGGCTTGGGCACGACCTTGTCGGCGCGTGGATACTTGATCGAAAACGGCTGCTCGTTCCAATGCGCATCGAAATACTTGCGCTTGTGTTCGATGTGCCTGTCGACGTCGACTTGAATGAGCTTCGGTACGCCGTCGACGCAAAAGATCTTGTAGTCCTCGACGTTCGTCCGCCCGAATACGAACGGCTCGACGATGATCTTCGGCGCAAGGTACTTGTAGTTCACTTCGCGTCCGGACAGATAGTAGTTCACGTCGAACCAGCTCTTGATCTTCTCCCGGTCGACCGGTTCGCCGTTGCGGCGAAAGATCACACGGCCGCTCGCGTGCGTCGGTTTGATGCAGCAATCGGCAGGAAACTCGAACGAATCCACGTCCTCGAGGCTGCGCAGAACGGCGATCGTCGGAATGTTGTACCGGTCCCCGGCAACGGCCTTGACGAAAATCTTCACGAACTCTTTGTCCGTCACGAAGACGCGCAAGGGATCGAGGATCTCGTTCGACGTCTTGATGCGATAGATCACGTCGTTGTAGAGCAGCGCATTCTTCGGCAGGCGTTTCTGAAACGTCGCGAATCGCACGCACGAGAAGATGCGGTCGCCGACACGGTTGTGCGGCAGCGACCGCATGAACGCCCAATAGAGCTTGGCGAACGCACGCCTCAGCAGCGGCTTTGCAGGCCCGGAATGTCCTCCATGCGCGGGCTCAACCCGAGAGACCGTGCGCCGGTCGTCGGCGTGATCGAGATCGATTTCGGAATCCGCCGAGATCGGCATGCGAGAGCTGCTCATGCAATGACTCCTGCGCTGCGTGCGGCATGCAGCAACTCTTTTACCCGGGGCCGATGAACGACGAGCGGTGCCTTGCCGGAGGCCGTGCGTTCGAGGGACTCTACGCACTCGATCTCGATGCTCATTTCGCGCGGCACCTTCAATCGCGCATTGCGCATGAGATGCTCGCGGTCGACTTCGCTGAATCCCGGTGCGGGAAGTACCAGCAAGCGGATGTGGCGCACATCCTCCTGCACGATTTGGATCCGCAGGATGTGTTCGACGCCGCGAGGAATATGATCGATACCGACGAGCTTGCCTCCCGCAGGCGAAAGCAGCACATCGCCCTCGCGACCGACGATGCTGGGAAACGGCCGTAACCCGAAGGCGACCTCTTCGAGCTCCCTCGCCCCCCAGGCTCGCGGCGTCAGCATCAAGTCGCCCGTCCGATAGCGGACGAGCGGCATCGCATCGTTCCACAGCGAGGTACCGACGATTTCGTATGTGCACTGCTCGCCGTCGACGGAGTGCGGGATGAACTCGATGTACGCATAACCCGGCACGAAATAGTAAGCGCCGGGCCTGGATGCGACCGCGAACGCCACGCGCTCCGCCTGACCGTAGTAGTCGATGAGCTTGCAGCCGAGCAGCTCTTGGGCAAACGTCCACACCTGCGGATGTAACTTCTCGGAGGCCGACATGACGCGCGGAACATGCAGCTTCAGATTCTCTTGCGCGACGAGCTGACACAGCGACTCGAGCGACGTCGGATAGACCCAAAGCACGTCCGGCCGAAAACGCTCGAGCTCCTCGACATACTTGCGCACCGTGCTCGCGGAAAGATGATTCGTCGAGAATATGAGCCGCCGACCGCCGATTGCGTACGTCCAATACGGCGGCGACGTATCGGAGACGTCCTTGACATTGTCTCCGCGCAGGACGGCGATGCGCGCCGTCAGCGGATCGGCGCCGAGCTCCATCATGACTTGGTCGATGCACGCCTGTTCCGCGACGACAGACAGAGGCGAGCGGATGAGCGCGAGCGGCGTGCCTGTCGTTCCGCCGGTGTTTGCCCGTGCAGCGAACCAGGTGTTGGTCGTGCGAAACGCGTCCGGCTCGTCGCGCACGAGCTCTTTGCGAATCATCGGCCACTTCTCCAGGACCGGCGGCACACCGAGCGCCCGCCCGTAAGGCGTGCGTTGGGCGGCGCGAAGAATTTTCTCGAGCCGCGACTCCGTAAAGGCAATGCGCTCGTCGAGACGGGCCGACCGGAGCTCGAGCAGCCGCTGTTGCAGCTTCCCGTAGTACAACGGATTGCGGCGCACGAACCGATCGCCGATTGCAAGCCGTTTCAGACGATCGTCGATCTTGAGCAATACGTTCCCCGTCGCCATGATCAACCCAACACCGTGCCGTAGATCCGTGCGAGCTCGGCACTGAAATGCGATACATCGAATTGCTCCGCACGCTTGCGCGCGCGCTCACCGAGTCGTATTCGCAGCGACTCGTCCTCGATCAGCTTGCACATCGCGGCCCGTAAGGCCGGGACGTCTCCCGGATCGATGAGCTCGCCCTCGCAACCGTTCGTCACGACGTCAGGAATGCCGCCGACGTTCGTCGTGATCACGGGCAACCCGAATGCCATCGCTTCGAGCAACGCCATCGGCAAACCCTCGCGATAGGACGGCAGCAGGAATACGTCGCTCGCCTCCAGGAGCGCATTGCGCTGTTCGGCATCGACCCAGGAATGCAGCTCGATCGCACGTGCATGCTCGCCTGCGCGCGAGACGAGCTCCGCTACATCGCCATCGCCTGCAAACACGAGCCGCGCGCGGCGGCGCAGATCGTCGGGCAGCGACACAAATGCCGACAAGATGTCGAACACGCCTTTCTGCTCGCCGATACGGCCCAGAAACAGGAACTGCACGCGATCGCGGCCGAAACGTTGAGGTACGCGCCGAGGCAGCACGGTCGGATTGTTCAGAATCGACACCTTCGATGGAGCTACTCCCAAGCGCTGCACATAGAAATCGCGCCACTGCGTCGAGAGCACGATCAATCGATCTGCGCGAGCGAAAGTTCGGCGCAAGACTCGCTGCAGGAACGCAGGGAGGCTGTCGAAGAATCGATCGAACCCTCCGCCGTGCGCGTGAAGGATGAGCGGCCGCGAGGCGCGCAACGCCATGCCTGCGAGCAGCATCTTGCGTAAGGTGCTGCCGCGCGATGCGAAATGGATGTGCACGAGGAGCTTGCGATCCTGACGCAGCGCACGGTGCAACGTCGCAATCGACGCGGTGAACGCTCGCAGCTTGCGCCAGAAATGACCGTCCACCGTCGTGGGAATGTGACGGAGCTCGATCGTCTGTCCGAGGGAATCGACGATCATTCGCTCCACGGCCGATACGCCGCCCCTGACCGACAATGCGGGTCCCAGTTGCAGCACGAGCGCGGCTCTGTCGAGCGCCCAAGCACGATCAACCGGCAAGACGTTCGATAGTGCTTGCATAGCGTTCGACCATTTTTTCCAGGGAGAAGTCGAGCTCGACTCGCTGACGGGCACACTCCCCCATCGTGCGCAGACGCACGACATCGGCTGCAAGCTCGCGCAACGCCGCAGGAAGTCTCTGCTCGAGGGCGTTCGGCTCGATGAGCAGACCTTCGATACCGTCCCTGATCATTTCGTCCGCCCCGCCGATCCTCGACAAGATGACGGGCACGCCCATCGCCATGGCTTCGAGCGCAGCGTTCGAGAACGTTTCGACGTACAAGGACGGCAGAACGAACAAGTCGAGACACGCCAGTACGGGACGAACGTCGTCGATCAGCCCGGTGAACGTCACGGAATCGCCGATACCGAGCTCGGCGGCTTGCGCTTCGAGCCGCGCGCGGAGCGGACCGTCGCCGACGAGAATCAGCCGCGCGTCGACGCCGTCTGCCCTGAGCCGTGCAATCGGCTCGAGTAACGCGCACTGGTTCTTGGCCGCGTTCAACGTGCCCACGCAGCCGACGGCGAACGTGCGCTCCGTAAATCCGCGACGGTGGCGCAGATCGCGGCGAACGTCCGGTTCCGGCACGTCGAACTCGTCCAGATCGATGCCGTTGTAGATCACTTCCGCGCGTTTACACCATTCGCTCGACGTTCCGATCCATGGATCGAGCTGCCGCTTGCAGCCGAAGATCGACCAATCGAACCGATTCAGAATCTGTTTGAAGAAACGCTGCCGCCAACGTTCGCCCGGCGCGAAGTCGGTCGTATTGACGAGGCCCACGAGTTTCGGCCTTTTCGCGCCCATTCCGAGCGCGGCACCCGCGGCGTACAACGTCGGATACAAGTTCACGCACAACACCACGCGCGGTCGATGCTCGCTCACAATGGCTTTGAGCTTCGTCATGGCGCTCCATGAAAACTTGCCGCGTCGCCCGAGGTTCCAGCGCACGATGTCGTCGCTCAGCATCGGCGCGAGGCTCTCGGGATCATTCAACCAAGCCATTCCGACACGCATCCGGCGTAACGTCAGCCGATTCGCAAGCCGCACGATCTTGCGTTCGGATCCGCCGACACCGAGCGTGTTGAGAAGAAACAGTACGTCCAATTCGCGTCTCTGCGAGGTGACCGTCGGCTGCGATGCGGTTGCAGCGTGCTCGAAAATGTCGCTTCCGCGCTGCATTGCACGCGACTCGGGCTCGATCATGCGAGAGCTCATTGCCTCGACCCCGCGCGCAACATCAGCGTCTGCCTGCGGCCGCATGGCGCGCTTCGTGCGACGTGCCGACGGCGGACGCTTTGAATCGCGTCAGCTGCCGTTCGAGGAGGACGAGAATGGCGACCCGCCGCAAGATATCGATCGGCTGCACGGTCGCCCGTAGCGTCGGCGCATCGCCGCGCCATCGATGCCGCCACCGATCGACGCTCTCGTAGACTGGGCTCGCCCAAAGCATGTGATTCAGACGTCCCTTGATCACCGAGGCCAGGCGCGGTCTGCGGGACACAGGCGTCGGCGATTGCGCAAAGAATGCATCGCGCACAGCCGCGAGCGCCTGGACGTCGAGCAGCTCGCCGAGCGTCCCATTCCGAATCGCCGAATCGTGCAACAGATCGAGGAAACACGTTCGCAACGGCTCGCGCGTTCGCAAGTCGAAGCTCCAATCCGGCAGACTGTTCACGCTTGCGCTCGGCACGCGCGCTGCTGCGGGCAAATGGCGACGCAGCAGGGTCCGGTACAAGTTCTTATTGGCGCGAAACTGCGCCGGCAGCCGGCGCACGACGTTGAGTACGGGGCTCGTCAAGAACGGTCGGCGATGTTCCGTGACATGGCCGCGGTTGTACCCGAGCGCAAAGATGTAGCGCGCGACGCGTCCGTGCAGGTACAGGAAATCCTTTCGATCGTTCCAATCGGTGTCTTCGCAGTCGCGCATGGCGTCGCGGATGTTCTCGAAATACGCTTCGGCGGCATGCACGCGAACGGATGGCGCCAAAATGGAGGACACTGAAGACGGCACCGACGGCGTGAGCACTCTGCCGTATGCGTGAAACTCGCCGAAAGCGAATCCTTGGCAGCCCCAGCTCTCGTCGCCGATGAAGGAACATGGATATCCCGCCTCGTGCATGTATCGAAGCGTCCCGAATCCTTCCGTGTACCAACCGAAGTTGTCGTTGGAGAGCTCGGACACATATGCCCAATCGGCGCAGTTATCGACGAACCCATCGGTCGTCGTCGCAATGAAGTCCCACGGCACACCGAATCGCTCTGCGAGCGTCCGCGCGATCGATGCATCGGATCGCGGCACTTCCTGCAACAGCCCCCAAGTCACAGCCTTTGCGGGCAACGTGCCGAGCCTGCTGCACGTACCGAGCATGCCGCGCGAATCCGCGCCGCCCGACAAGAGCATTTGAAATCGAGGCGCATCGCTCAGCAGCAAGCGGTGACCCTGCTCGATCGCCGCAAAGAGCGCATCCTCCGCTTCGCGACGATTCGTGATCTTGTCGCTGGTACCGAAATCAAGCTTCCAGAAGCGGCGGGCGGCCAAGCGCGGCAGCGCGGACCAGCTGATCTCGATCAACTTGCCGAGCTCCAGCCGCTCGATCCCGGAATAGATGGTTTGTTTGCCGATGTTGTAGCCGGCGGTGAGGAAACCGACGACGCCATCGGGCGACAGCGTCGGTGTCCGTCCCAGTACTGTCGCGAGCGCCTTGACCTCGGGACCGACCGCAATGCGCGAATCGTCGGCGGCGTAATACAGCGGCTGCGTACACAACCGATCGGGCACGATGTAGAGCCGTTGCGTCCGCGTGTCGGCGATTGCAATGACGAAAGAGCCGTCGTAGTCGCAGCATGCCTCGACACCGCCGTCCAGGTAATCGCACAGAATCTCCTTCGCACCCATCGCGCGCGGCGAAGGATCGACCCGAAACGTATGACCGTAGCGCCAGACGTGCACTTCACGACCTGCTCCTGCGCTCCAGGAATGCGAATCGAACGAACTCGGGAATCCTGACCAACCGAGAGCAAGCTGCGGCGCGATGCTCGCCGCACTCGTGGCGTGCCACGGAACGTGCGCAAGCTGGCGGCTCGCTGCATGCACGCGCTCGAGAGAATCGTTGCCGATGCCTACGACTATTCCAGGCATGACTCTCTGATCCTCCTTCGTATGGCCATGCGAGTCATGCAACCTTCCCTTCTGCCATCCACCCGTACGGATCGGTCTTGCGCGCCGCACCGGGTGCGACCGCCTGCTGCGCTTGCGTGGCGTTCTTTGCATTGACTGCGATACGCAGCACGAGACCTGCATATGCCCAGTACCACAACCACGGCGTGTATAGATCTACGAAGAAGGTGGCGATGGAGATCCCCACCGTACCGACGGCAAACGCCAGGAGCGCCGGTCGGTACATTGCAGCCGCGTAGCCGACGGCACCGAGGGTTTCTCGCACGACGAGCACGATCAGCGCGATGCCGCAGATCAGTCCGACGATGCCGAGATTGAACCAGAGATCCAGGTAATAGCTGTGGGGCGCGAACCTGAACGGCATGGTGAAATACACGTTCCAGCCGAAGCCCGTCAGCATCGTGATCGGCGTATCCGCCATCATCGCGATCGCAGCGGACCAAATATCCGTGCGTCCGGATGATGCAACCGAGATATCGCTCGCCGAGCTCACCTCGAACAAGCGCTGATAGAGCACCTCACCATAGAACGGAATGACCGCCAGCACCGCGACGACCGCGGCGAGCACAACGCCAGCAGCGATCGTCAGCAGCCGTTGCGACGGCACGTAGCGTCGCAGAATGAATGCGGCCCAGATGCCGGAGAGCACGAAAGCAAGAAATCCGCCGCGCGAGGCCGTCATCACGAGTGCGATGAGCGTCATCAGCAGGCCGAAGAACCACGGCACTCGCCACAGGCTCGAAGCGGTCAGCAGCGCAACTGCGAGACCAGGAATGAACAACACGTCGAACGCGGCATCCTGATTCGGCTCGCCCATCATGCCCTGTACACGATTCACGTCGTCGGCGCCCATGTTCCCCGTTTGCACGAAGCCGAGCCCGTTGAGCACGGCTACCGTGTTCGCGAGCGCCACGGCGAGCAACAACACCTTCATCACCGTGAACGCATTGCGACTGCTGCGCAACGCGTAGAAAAACACGAGAAACAGCAGCGCCCGATCGACCAGCGTTGCCTTCAGGCGGATTGCACTGCCGACGAATTTGTAGCGCGGATACTCGACGAGAAACGCGGCGACGAACAGCGATAGAACGGCGTATGCGATGAGGATCGCAAAACAATAGTGCAGCGCGCGCAGCTCGAACTTGAAGGAGCCTTGCATCGCGATCTTCAATGCGAGAGCGCCCGCAAGCACGTACATGAGCGCGTTCTTTGCGCTCAACCCCGGCGCAAGGCTGAGCGACATATCGAAAACGTCCTGCACGACGAACAGGACGATCACGACGATCAACAGCATGCGCATGCCGAGCTCGGACGGCCCGTTCTCGAGCGCAGCGTCTTGTGACAAAACTTGGCCCACGCGATTGCAGCTCATCGTTTGCAGCGATACTGCAATCCAGCAAGATGCGTACCACGACCCCGGCGAGAAGGGACGAATCGTGCGGCACCGCAACAAGGCGCTTGTAGTTTGTGCACTCGCCGGTGTCGTTATTACACGGAGCGCACGACGGACATCGTTTCCGACACAGGCCGCTCGACGAGCTCGAGATATCGCAGAGCCACCTCACGCGACGAATACTGAGTGCTGACAGCAGCATGGCCACGTTCGCCGATCGCGGCGCATTGGCGGGGGTCGCCGAGCAGCTCGTCCACGGCGGAACACAGATCGTCGAGATCCCGGCAACGTCGTCCCAATCCACGCCGCTCGATCAGATGATCCGGATCGAAGAACGAAACCACCGGTACTCGCCGCACCCAAGCCTGCAGAAACGTGTTGGGAAAGCCCTCGTAGTCGGAGGTGTTCACGTGCAAGCGCGCACGATCGAACCAAGTACCGACCTCTTCGTAAGGCACGGTACCCGTCATGAGCACATTGGACAGCGACTCGGCTTGCCGTGCAATGCGCGAAAAGTAGGCCTGCCCCTCCCGTCCTCGGGCGCTGCCGCCGACGAGAACGAAGCGGTACTGAGGACGGCGACGCGCCAGCTCGAGCACGATGTCGGGCCGCTTGACCGGCCGGAAATTGCCGACCCAAAGGACGTCGATATCCTTCTCTCGCGCGCTCGACGGCGACGGCGGATCGACGGCAAGGTTCACGATCTCGCCGCGAAGACCGAAGTTTCGTTCCAGGAGCTCGCGCTGACGCTCGGTCTGGGCGGCAACGAGCGAGGCGTTGCGCAAACCGTATTCGTACAACCATCGATCGAAACGGCGTCCGGGCGATGCGCGCAGACGCAGGCAATCGCTATCGGAAGCAATGCGTACGATCGAGCGCTTGCCGTGACGTTTCGCGAATCCAGCAACGATCCCCGCCAAACCGCCCGCTGGAGAGTGGTAATAGAGATCGGCATCGATTTCTCGCATCGCGCGCAGCACGCTCGTGATCCTGGGATGCAAGTACCGCACGAGCTTGATGCCCTCCTCCCGTCCGAAACAGGCCACCGCTCGAATACCGTCCACGCTCGTTACGCGCGGCTGTCCGTGGTCGTGCACGACGATCGAGACATCGAGACCGAGATCGCGCCACGCCCTGGCGAGCAGAACGTGCTGCACGGACTCCCCGCCGATGTATCCGTGCGAGGTGTCCCCGGTGAGCATCGGGAAATCGTCGAGCCCGACAATGCAGATCTTGTTGATGGACATGCGCAACCATCCGACTGAGTCGCGCTGTTATCGGCAAGATGCGTACCAGTCCAAGGCTACAGGCTACAGGCGACAGGCGACAG
>CALEKY010000170.1 GCA_937902995.1 uncultured Sinobacteraceae bacterium | reverse complement strand
CTCTGGGCTCTGGGCTCTGGGCTCTGGCAGGAATGATCTTCCCTCCTTCCCTCCTTCCCTCCTTCCCTTTTCCCTTTCCCTAACCCTTCAGCCTAAGAAACCGAAACCTACAGACATGCCCTCCCCGCGCCATGCACTCGTGCAATTCGACTTTGCTGCCCGTGTAGCCGGAAAGGAGCGCCAGGTCGAAATGACAAATTTCCGGGTTCCTCATCGCCAGCTCGTGAAACACGCAATTGTCCGCTTCGAGCGTGGGCGCGCCGCCGAGGTTCTTGCCGACGCGCGCGTCGTAGCCGAGCTCGTCCATCACCTCCGATAGTCGCTGGATAGTCTCACGGCGATCGACGCTCGCCGGCTTGCGTTCTCGCAGGCTGTCCACGACGGCAGCTGCGATTCGCCCGAGCCGCGTACGCAGTCCGGCAAGCCCGTGCTCGCGCGCAATCTCTTCGACCAACAGCTGCGCGAACCAGGAGTAGTGCCGCGGAAAGGATTCGCGCCCCTGCGCAGTCAACACGAACAGCTGTTGCGGCCGGCCGCCTGAGGCGCGCGAACCGTGCGGCTCGATCAATCCATCGCGCATCAGCGCCGCGAGATGTTGTCGCACTGCAGTACGCGTCACGCCGATTGCGAGCGCAATCTCGTCGATAGAAGCACCCGCCTTATTCCTAAGCAGATACCGAAGCAGCGCTTTGCGCCGCTCGCCAAAGACCTCGTGCATGACATCCCCCTCCGGACCTTTTGGCATATTAGGCTTTCGAAAGTGATTTTTCATCTCTATAGCTGAGACGCACGCTCTGACGACAGAGGAGTCTCGAAATGAAATTTCGAATGGCTGCATTGATTGCCGCACTCGCGCTCGCCAGCTTCGGCACGGCCGACGCGGAGACAGCTAAACCCGTAGCGACGGTTCCGGCGAAGGTCGTCGAAACCAAGGCTGCGCTACGCGATCTGTGGCTGAGTCACGTGTTCTGGGTTCGCAATGTCGTTCAGGCACGTCTTGCGAACGATGCCTCGCGTTCGAAGACGGCCGAGCAAGAAGTCGTTGCAAATGCGAAAGCACTTGCCGCCTCGATCGAGCCGTTCTACGGCAAGGCCGCTTCTGAGAAATTGTTCGAGCTACTCGCAGGACATTGGAGTGCCATCAGCGACTATCTCGACGCGACGAATTCGTCTAACAAAGCGAACGCCGATGCCGCAGAGAGGAAACTGCTTGCGAACGCAGAGGAAATCTCGACATTTCTGAGCGGCGCGAATCCCAACCTGCCGGTCGGCACGCTACGCAGCATGCTCAACGCTCACGGCGCTCACCACATGCAACAGATCCAGCAACTCGAGGCGAAGCAATACGCGCAAGAGGCGAAGACCTGGACGGCAATGAAAGACCACATGTACGTGATCGCCGATGCGCTTGCAGATGGGATTGCCAAGCAGTTCCCGGAGAAGTTTCGGTAGAAGGGAGACCGCCCGCGCATCGGTGCGGGCGATCCTGCGCCCCTCCCTTTCCTCCATTCCTTCTTCCCTTTCCCCTTTCCCTGTTCCCTTTTCCCTACTCCCCCGGAACCGTGCTGGCACGTCATCGGTTCTCGTACCGACCGTCACGCAAGGTGAGTAACACTGTCGCTCTTACATTCCGTCACTCGCTGGATCTACGCTGCTGCATGCATTGCGTGCGCTGGCTGTGCGAGTCTGAATCCGGACGTCGCGCCGCCGGAAGACACGCCGCCGATCGTTGCGAGACAACATCCGCTACCGGAGCGCGACAGTGATCGAGTCCTGCATGCAGCGCTCGCTGAATACGACAGCGATCCGCAGCTTCGTGAGCTCGTCGACGAAGTACGGCTCTATTCATCCCGCCCGCTGACGACGGGCAATCGGGTCGAGCTGCTCATCGACGGTCCGCAAACGTTCGATTCCATCGAACAAGCGCTCTCCTCCGCCAGGCACCATATCCACGTCGAGACGTTCATCTTCGGCGCCGACAAGGTCGCCAGACGTTTCGCGGAGCTGCTCGTTCGAAAACGCGCCGAAGGTGTCATCGTGCGCGTGCTGTACGACAGCATCGGCAGCAGGGATACGCCGCGCGAATTCTTCGACGAGCTGCGCTCGCAGGGACTCGAAGTGCGCGAGTTCAGACCGACGAACCCGGTCGATACCCCGCTGATCTGGAAAATCCAGAATC
Source organism: uncultured Sinobacteraceae bacterium (assembly GCA_937902995.1). GTDB lineage: Bacteria > Pseudomonadota > Gammaproteobacteria > Steroidobacterales > Steroidobacteraceae > Steroidobacter. The sequence continues at coordinate 853 of CALEKY010000170.1, read as the reverse complement.
GGGACCACCGAAAAATCATCGTCGTCGACGGGCTCATCGGTTTCACCGGCGGCATCAACATCGATGCAACGTACTCGAGCGCATCGAGCAGCAAGCCCGGTTCCGAGCGCGGACTCGAGGACGGCTGGCGCGATACCCACTTGCGCGTGGAAGGTCCCGCAGTATCGGAGCTACAACGCCTGTTCGTCGAAACTTGGAACCGGACGGGCGAGCCCGACGAGTTCTTTCCTCACGAAGCTTATTTCCCGACTCCGCGCGAATCGGGGAAAGAGCTCGTGACCATCGTTGCGAACGACAGCGAGAGCGACGATCGCTCTCTATACGACACTTACCTAGCGGCCTTCACGAAGGCTCGCAGCCGTTTGTGGATCACGCATGCGTATTTCGCACCGAATCTCGAATTGCTCGATGCGCTCACAGCCGCGGCGGAACGCGGCGTCGACGTCCGTCTGATCGTGCCTGGATTCTCGGATTCGCAGATCGTGCTGGACGCGACGCGCTCGACCTACACAACGCTCCTCGAGAAAGGGGTGAAGATCTATCAACTCGAGGGCGCATTTCTTCACGCCAAGACCGTCGTCATCGACACCGCCGTTTCCATCGTGGGCTCTGCGAATCTCGATATGCGCAGCTTCGTCCACAACGACGAAGTGAATGCGATCGTTTTCAGCCGGACATTCGGTCAGCGGATGGAAAAGGTCTTCGAACGCGACCAGGTAACCGCCCAACCGCTCGAGTTATCGCAATGGCGGCAGCGCTCTACGTGGCAGAAGCTGAAGGAGGCCGTCGCGAAGTTGTTCGGGTATTGGCTCTGACGAGCCAGGCGACAGTAAGAACGGTGAGTGGTGAGTAG
>CALEKY010000169.1 GCA_937902995.1 uncultured Sinobacteraceae bacterium | reverse complement strand
TGAACAAGCCTTCCGCGAAGTCTGACGGCGGACGCGAGCGAATGAGACCGAGCTGTACTCCTCGATGGACTTCGCTCCGGCCGGCGAATGACCGATCTGCTGAATCGTCACGCGCATGCGGCGTTCGCAGACGATGGGATCGAGCACGTGCCAGCGATAGATCGACACGCGACCGGTCGTCGTCGAATCGTCGTTCTCGCGCCAGCTCGCGCCGTTGTAGGCAAAGGCGTTCGGCTGAATACCCCACGACAGCCCGACGTAGTCCTCCGTACCGGTGCCGCAAATCGTCGGATGCGTCGTGTCGTCGTCCAGGAAGATCTTGATCTCGCCTTCGCCCCACCAGCGCGGATCGAGCGGACGCACGCCGATCACGCTGCCCAGGTAGCGAATACGTCCTTCGCGCAGCGGCAACAATTCGAAATCCTGTTTCGGCGTCGTCGGATTCTCGCGGCGGAACAGCACGTGCAAACGGCCGACGTCCGCCTCGTGCTCATCGCCGACCGTGTAATCGATCTGATAGAAGAACGGCATGCGGATCGTCGCTTCGTTCGTGATCTCGACGCGTGCGCGGCGCACGAACGGCATCGGCAACCAGATGTTCATGCCGAGCGCTTCGCCGACCGAGTGTGCGTAACTCTGGAACGGATTCGTGCGTCCGTGCGCAAAGCCGAAGAAATCGCCGAGCGGCGCTTCGATGGACGGATGCGGCTGATCGTCCCAATAAAAACGAATCACGCAGCCGCGCAGGATCTCGGGCTTGGCGTGCGTCGTCGCCCAGATGTGCCGCAGCGTACCCGGCCCTTCGATGTCGGCGAGCTGCATCGTCTCGCCGGGATAGATGAGTCGAACGGCCGAACCTTTGCGGCCCGGCCCCAACGGACTCGCCGCTTGACCGCCCGCGCCGGGCGCACCCGTCGGATTCTCGAAACTGATCGAGCGGGTGCGCAATCGGGTGCGAAGATCGAACGGCGGCGGATAGAGACTGAAAGGCATAGAACACCGTGAAACTTCAAAGAGTGACGCGCCGTAGCACGATCGAGTGATCGCCGAATTGGAACGGCGCTGACGTATCGGGACGCTTTGCGAGGATCTCCGCAGCTTCGCCTTCGGCAGTGAGCGCATCGTCGTCGAACACGACGAACGACAACGATTGCCCGAGCGGCGCTGCGACTTCGAACTGAATCGATTGCTCGCCGGCGCCGAAAATCCTCACGACCTGGGAACGTTCGGGCGATGCGAGCAGCACAGGTTGATTTTCGATCGCGACGCGCGCGAGCGGGACACCGGCGGCAAATGCAAGGCCCACCGTGTAGGCGTTGCGTGCGCTACGAATGCGTCCTTGCAGCACGCGCTGGCCGTCGCGCTCCTCGTCGATCTCGATCTCGATGACGGGCTGCGGGAGATTCAGCGACTGCGCCGAACGAACTTGTGCCTGCGCAGCAGCGACGCCGTAGCGCTCGATCGATTGCGCCTCGAGATCGAAACCCATGGCGCGCAACGTGTCCTTACCCGGCCCGCCGAACGATTCCACCTGCCATTGCGCGGTATCGTCCTCTTGCACGTAAACGAGATTCGCGCCGCGCGGCCGATCGACCGTGTGCGACGGCAGATACATCGCAACGACGGTTGCGACAAAGCCGGCTACAGCAGCGGTCCCGATCGCGGTGCGCGAGCCCAGACTTTCGTCGAACCGAACCGCCAATGGCAGCAGCGACCAGATCAACTGGGCGAGAACGACCATTCGGAAATGACTGAGCTTGAAACCGAGAACGGTTTCGAACATTGCGAAGTGATAGAGCACGAGATAGACCGCCACGAAGAACCCGGCGAACGCCGCGGCGATTGGCAATCGACTGCGCTCGCGAATCAGGATCGATTCAATGAGCCCGACGATTCCATAGATGAGAACGGGCAGCACGAATAAGTACGTTGCGCCCGACATGAGCGCGGCGGCGACAATCGAGAGCGCTGACATCACCAACCACGCAAGGCTCAGCATCGCAGCGCCACCTGCGCGCACGCCGATCCAGCGCGCACAAACAAAAGCGGCGAGCATGGCCGCGGCAATCAGCGCGACTCTTCCGGCCCACGGATACGGATGATCGAGCGGATGCGCATCCGGCCAATGACCGAGCGGCCAGCTCAGCAACCAACCGAGCGCAACCGCAATCAGCGGTGCAACGACGATCGCGAGAAACGCCCACGCGCCGGGGCGAAGCCTGATCGGCGCACGCCACACAGCCAGCGCGGCGACTAGTGCAAGCCCGAACAGTGCCAGCGGGAGATTCCACGCCGACGGCCATCGAAGAACCGTTAGCGCGCCGATGTCGATGTACGTCGCATCGCCGCTCGCGACCAGCTTGGACCAGTCGGTTTCCCCTGCCTGCATGAGAACAGCCGAGACGCTGTCGCCCATGTGCTGCAACGACTCGCGATCGAGCCGTTCGAGATCGTCGCGAACCGAGTGATAAAGCGACGCTCCGCGAGCAAAAGCGAAGTTCAGGCCCGGCACACCCGCACGCTTATAGATGCTGTAATCGGTGTCGTTGGGCATGCGCCGATACACCTCGAACAGCACGGAGTTCGTCACGGGACGCGGCGCCGCCGCGACCAAGTCGATCAGCCGCGCGTTCTTCTCGCTGGTTTCGAACATCAGAGCCGGGCCCGACGCGCCGCGCGCCTCCATGTTGAGCACCAGACCGATGCGCTGCATCAGCGGATGCTTCTCCGCGAACAGCATGGCGCCGCGCAGTCCCGACTCCTCGCCGTCGGTGAACAGAAAGACGATGTCGTGGCGTAACGGCGCGCGTTTCGCCAGCCGCTCGGCGAGCTCGAGCATTACGGCGACGCCGACGCCGTCATCGGCCGCGGCGGCCGAACCAGGCACGCTGTCGTAGTGCGCGGTCACCATGATGGCCCTGCCCGATTCGCGTCCCGGCTTCACGGCGATGATGTTGCGCACGAATGCGCAGCCGGGTGCGAGCGTCGAGCATTGCAACGCTTCTTGGGTTTCCGGGGTGTAACCGAACTGCCGAAGCTTCTCGAGGATGCGCTCGCCGACGACGGCATTCGCAGCGCTTCCGGCAGGATGCGGAACGTTCTCTTTCAACAAATCGTGCAAATGCGTGAATGCCCGTTCCGCTGAAAATGCAGCTTGCTCTGTCGCAGGCACCACTTCGGCCGGCGCTCGATCCGAGCGGTGTACGGCACTCAACGAAATGGCGATCGCACCGAGCACGAGCAGCGGCGCTTTCCACATCTCGAGACTCATGAGGCTTGCAGCTCCGATTTCGCCGCTTGCAGCGTCGAGAACAGGCGCGTGATGCCGTGGATCACGATGAACAGCAGGCTGAGCGGGATGATCGCCACGACGACGGCGCTGTTCAGCTCGAGCGTCTCCGTAATGCGCTGCGAATGACGCGCCAGCCATCCAGGCACGAACCACAGCACCGGAACACAGAAAATCAGCACGGCGGCCAGCTCGACGAGCTACATCGCGACGGCGCGGCGCGGATGACCTTTCACGTTCGCGCGATACAACACGGGATCGGCGCGCCGGTAGTACGCCATCGCAGCGCCGGGCATGGACGCCCAGATCATGGCGTAACGTGCGAGCTCTTCGGTCCACACGGGCGGCGCATCGAAGATGTAGCGCGCCACGATCTGGATCATCAGCGAGACCAGCATGACCATGATCGACACGAAGGCGAGCACGGCACACACTCGGTCGATGCCTGCGCTGAAAGAAGCGAGTACGCGGCTGATTCGATCGACCATCACTCGCCCTCGCGACGCGTCGCTTCGATCATTTGCCTGAGGCGCGCCTCGGCCTCCGGCGACTCCCAGCGCGAGCGTTTCATGCGCTCGTTCAGGCGGCGCCATTCCTCGCGCGCTTCTTCGCTGATCTCGATCCACTCGATGCCCGTCTTCTCGAGCAGCCTGCGTTCGCGCGCGACCGCGTTCTTCGTCCATTCGCGATTGGCCCGGCGCGCCTCCACGATTCCTTCGTGGAAGGCTTTACGCAGCGCCGGATCGAGGCGGTCGTACCACTTGCGCGAAGCGACGACCACGCGCCCGGAAGGTCCCATGCGCAGATCGGAGAAATAGTCGAGCACATTGCCATGCCCGAACATCACGGCGACGATCGGCGGATTGAGATACGCATCCACCATTCCGGTTTGCAACGCTTGCGCGACTTCTTCCCAGGCGACGCGCGTGCCGCGCACGCCCCACGCATTGAGCAACCCGATGTCCGCGGCGCTCAAAATTCGCAGGCGCAGCGGGCGTAAGTCTTCGATGCGATACACCGGCGTGCGACGAGTCAGCAGCCCGACCATCGCGCCGGTATAGGCGAAGTCGAGCAGGATGTAAGGATCGTCGGCGAGCTCCTCGTTCACCGCGTCCAATAGACCGGCCTCGTAGAGCACGCGGTCCATGTGATCGTACGAATCGATCTGGAACGGCCGCTGCATCGCGTGAAACAGCGGCGACAAACGATTCAACTCGTCGCTGCCGGTCACATTGATCTCGAGCAGACCGATGGCGACCTGATCCATGCGCTCTTTCTCGCCGCCGATTGCGCTGTTGGGATAAATGCGCACGCGGGCGCCGGCGCGTTCGAGCGACTTGGCGAGCGCGTTCACCCAGACGTAGATGCCGTTGCGCTCGAGATCCATCGGCGTCGACATGCCGATCTTGATGTCGTTGGGCTCGATCGCGCACACCTGCGCGACAGGCAGGAACGCTGCGACGCAGAGCAGAACGAAACGAAGTGAGCGCCTGGCCATCACATCATCCCCAGCCAGCGCGGCAGCGCGGTCGACAGATCGGGGAAGAACACGATCAGGAACAGCACGGCGATTTCAGCAACGACGAACGGCATGATGCGTTTGCACATCGCCCAGTATTCCTGGCCCGTGATCGTGGCCACCATCATGATGGCGCCGCCGAGCGGCGGCGTGACGATGCCGAGCGTCAGGTTGAGACACACCATCACGCCGATGGCCACCGGATCGAATCCTTGCGCGATCGCCGCAGGCACGAGCAACGGCACGAACAAGGTGAGCGAAACGATCGTGTCCACACCCATGCCGAGAATCAGGAACACGATCACGAGCATGATCACATAGGTCATGCCCGTCAGGCCGAACGATTGCACGAATTCGGCGACGACATCGGCGATCTGATGAAGCGCGACCAGATAGCTGACGAGCGAACCGGCCGCGAGAAAGATGAAAATCACGCCGCTCAGCACGATCGTGCGTTGCGTGCATTCCCAGAACGAACGCATGTCGAGCTCGCCGTACCAGAAACCGAGGACGGTGGCGGCCACGACGGCGACGGCACCGGCTTCGATCGGCGTCATCACGCCGAACACGATGCCGCCGAGAATGATGGCAGGCAAAACGAGCGCAGGCGCTGCCGCGATGAGCGTCGGTTTCCACGGCGGCGTATCTTCAGGCCGCCCGCCCGGATGATTTTCGCGATAAGCCATCCAAGCGTTCATCGCCATGAGCACGGCGGCGATCAAAAGACCAGGAACGACGCCCGCGATGAACAGCGCAGCAATGTCCGTTCCCATGATCGCGCCATACAAAATGAAAATGATCGACGGCGGAATGATGGGACCGATGACGGACGAGGCCGCCGTAATCGCGCCGGCATAGAGCGGGTCGTAGCCGCGCCGTTGCATTTGCGGGACGAAGGTGTTGCTCATCGCCGCGACGTCGGCGGCCGCCGAGCCGCTGATACCGGAGAAGAACACGGAGGCGAGAACGTTCGCGTGGCCGAGACCGCCTTTCATGCGGCCGACGAGCAGCATCGACATGTCGATGAGCGCACGCGTGATGCCGCCTCGATTCATGAGCTCGCCCGCCCAGATGAAGAGCGGCATCGCCATGATCGCGAACACGTCCATCTGGCTGAACATGCGCTGCGGCGCAACGGCCAGATATTCGGCGCTGTCGGAAACGAAGAAAGTGACTACCGCCGCCGCGCCGGTGACATATGCGAGAGCAACGCCTGCAAAGACGAGCGCTGCAATGACGGCAACGACGACGAGCACGCTCATGACACGGCCACTGCTCTGCGCGCGAGCATCGCTCGCACGTCGCGCCGACGACGCAGCACGCCCTGGGTCAGTAACCTTTCGCCGCAGGACGCATGCATGGCGGGATCTACATCGCGATGTCGTCGAGCGGCCAGATCGGACGCTTCAAGAAGCGATACGGCCGCATCGAGGCGTCGCTGTTCAGCGTACCGGGCGCGTCGCAATACACGATTGCCGCGGCGCGGTCGGCAAAGCCCGCATAGAAATGAAACGAAGACTTCACCACAACGATGCGCTTCGACCAGGGATCGACGCCGGCGCTCTCGAATGCGCCTGGATGAAACGGCTGCTGGCGAATTTCGTTGAGCACGATTTCGATGCCCTGCGCTTCGACGACCGCAGTTCGGCCAAGCGCGACCGGATAGCCGTCGGCAATGTGCGGCTGTTTGGCATCGGTGCGCAGATGGAGAACTTTCGCTTGCACATCGACGGGATCGCCGGACATCGGTCCGAGCTTGCCGCCGATGCGCATGGGAATTTGCGCCCCCTCGCCTGCGGAGAATGCGATACGAACCGCAACCGGATCCCACAACAAGCCGACCGTCGCATTGCGGATGCCGCGATCGAGCATGGCGCGTAACAAGAACGTCGAATCCGACGGCGCGCCGCCGCCCGGATTGTCGGACATGTCAGCGATGACGATCGTGCCTTCGGGGCCGGCGAGCGCATCGTCGAGCGCTTCGTCGACACTGCGCAACCGTGCTTGTCCGGCTTCGCGCAGCGCGAAGAACTGCTTGGCGATGTCGTTCGCCAATTTTTCCGCCGCAGAGGCATCGTCGTTCGTAATCGCAATCACGCCGGCACCGGTGTGCTCGAAGTCGGCCCACGGAAAACCGTGCGCGAGACTCAACGACAACACGCCCGGCTGGCGCTCGAGCCGCATGAGCTCGTCGACGAAACTGCGCATCGGTTCGCGCGTCGTCTGAAAGAGCCCGAGCATCGGCACGCGCGCGAAGCGCATGGTCGGTCGCAATTGTCCGGCCGCGGTCTTGGCAATGATGTCGTACAGCTCGCGGGCACGATCGGCGAAATCGGTGTGCGGATACTCTTTGCAGGCTTTGATGGCCGTGGCGTTCGCGAGCATCTCCGGCGTAATGTTGCAGTGAAGATCGAGCAGCACGCCGATCGGCACCTTCGGTCCGACGATCTCGCGCACGCGCCGCAGCACATCGCCTTCGCAATCGTTGTAGCCCTGCGCCATCATGGACCCGTGCATCATCAACAGGACCATGTCGACGGGCAGCGCTTTGCGCAGGCCGTCGAGCAGCTCGTCGCGCAACGCCTCGTAATCGCGCCGCAGACACGGCAGGCTCGGCTGCGCCAACGCGCACACGCCCACGACGGCTTCGTCGCCGCGACGGCGCGCTTCCAAATAAAAATCGGCGACGCCCTTCAGCAGCCCAATGTGCCGATCGGGCGGACCGATTTCCGGACGATACACGCCGACCTCATCGAAGCTCGAACGGTCGGTCGGAATCGGCGAAAACGAGTTCGTCTCGTGAGCGAGATAGGCCATGTAGCAGCGCATTTCTGAAAATTATCATATACGAAAATTCTGTGCTAATTTTTTCAGACGGCAATTTTCGCCCGGTGGAGGTCCCTCAAGGTGCACATCGTGGTCGTCGGCGCGGGATTGATCGGCGTGACTTCGGCGTACCGCCTGCGGCGCGCGGGTCACGACGTCACTCTGTTCGAGCGCGGACCCGAGCCGGCAACCGGCGCGAGTTTCGCCAACGGGGGCATGCTGACGCCGAGTATGGCCGATCCCTGGAACGCGCCGGGCGTGTGGAAGAACTTGCTGCGCTGGATGGGCAAGCCGGACGCGCGCCGATGCTGTTACGGCCGAGCTCGCTGCCGGCGATGTCGGGCTGGGGGCTGAAATTTCTGGCTGCGTCGTCGCCGCCCCGTTTCAACGACAACACGTGGCGCAATCTGCGACTCGCCGTCTACAGCGTCGCCGGCATGCGCGAGCTGCGCACCGAAGAACCGCTCGACTACGCCGCATCGACGCGCGGCACGATGAAGGTCTATCGCAATCCGCAAGCCTTCGCCGCGGGGCTGGAGAAGATGCGGCAATACTCCCATCCCGCAATCGATGCTCGTCCGCTGTCCGCCGAAGAAGCCATCGCGCTCGAACCCGGGCTCGAACCGATTCGCTCGCAGCTCGCCGGCGCGGTGCACTTCGCCTCGGACGAATCGGGCGATGCGCGCTTGTTCACTCAGCAACTATGGGCGGCCGCACAGCGGCGCGGCGCCGTGTTTCGCGGTGAGGAATCCGTTGAGGAAATCCTCGTGGAACGCGGCCGGGTTCGCGCCGTGCGTACGCAGCGCGAGACGATCGCCGCCGATGCCGTCGTCGTTGCAGCCGGCTGTCATACGCCGCACTTGCTGCGCCCGCTCGGCATCCGTTTGCCGATTCAACCGGTGAAGGGTTATTCGCTGACTTGCACCCCGCTCGAGCGCGACGCTGCTCCGCCCATTTCCATTCCCATCGTCGACGACGATCTACACGCCGCCGTCACACCGCTCGGCGCGAGCATACGCGTTGCAGGCACGGCGGAGTTCGCCGGGTTCAATCGCGATGTGTCGCCCGAGCGCATCGAAAATTTGCAACGTTTATTGCGTGGGGTGCTGCCGAAGTCGGCCGACGAGTTCTTGGCGGCGCACGTACAGCCGTGGGCAGGTTTACGTCCTGTGTGCGCGGACGGCGTACCGTGCATCGGCCCCTGCGGCCCGGAAGGTTTGTACGTCAATAGCGGTCACGGACACTTGGGGTGGACGATGGCCGAAGGCTCCGCCCGACTGCTCGCCGATCTGATCGACGGCAAAACGCCGGGAATCGAGGCGAGGGATTACGATCCGAGGAGGTGGCGCTGAGCGCGGCGCTCAGAGCCGACTGAAGACTGAAGGCTGAAGCGCGCGGCTCGCGCGCCCCACTCACGCCCGAGTCACGAGTCACCAGTCAGCGCTTCCCCTCCGGACTCGTCATGATGTTCAACACGCGGGCGGGCTTGTTGCCGAGCGCGCGGACGTTATGGGCCATCGACGAATCGATGTAGATGCTTTCGCCGGCCTTGAGCACGGTGGGCTCGTAGAACTCGCTCAAGAATTCGATCGTGCCTTCGAGCACGTAGATGAACTCTTCGCCCTGGTGACGGACCAGCTCCGGCGTATGCCCCGCCTTCACTTCGAGCACGGCGGGCATGAGCTTGCGGTTCAAGAAATCGGTTGCGTGATGCTCGTAAACGGTCTTGTCCGTCTCGACGCGGCGCGCCTGCCCTTGGCGCGTCACGCTGCGGCGTCCGGTGACCACCGGCGCGACGGACGGCAGTAGATTCGCCGCCGGGCCGTCAGCCGGCGCGACGAGCTGCATCACGTCGACTTCGAGCGCAGAACACACTTTCAGCAGCTTCTCGATGTTGAGCGAGATGGCGCCGGTCTCGACTTTCGAAAGCGTCGACAAGGGAATTTGCGAGGCCTCGCTCAACTTCTTGAGCGTCCAGCGCCGTCCGCGGCGCAACTGCCGGATACGGCTGCCGATGACTGATGGCGTCTGACGCACCATGTCGTCAGACGGCACCGTGTGAGTTTGAATTCGAGTCACGATTCGCTATCCCTCTTGGTGCAGAGCGGTCCATGCTCGCCGGTACGGAGCGGCCGCTGAGTATTCTTGCCTAATACCGGTGAATATAAGGCACCGCGAACTCTGCAGGAGAGACGCGGCCTCAGCGACTTCGGATGGCACGCGGTCGGAATTTCCTGTATAGAGAAATCTTCCATATACGAAAAGTAGCGAAAATCGCCTTTATGCGCCACCGTCACCGCTCTGCACGATCCCGCTTTCTCCGCAGTTGCGCCTTGTGCTGGGCGATAGGTTCGCTCGCAACCGCCAAATGTTTGGCCGACGAACAGACTGCGCCGCCAACCATCGATGCGGAAAGCGTTGCCGCTTGGGCGGACGAGACCTTCAATGCCGCTTTCGAGCGCGGCGAGTTCTCCGGCGCCACCGTCAGCGTCGTGCGCGACGGCGCTCTCTTGTTCGCTCGCGGCTACGGGCAGGCCGATTTCGCGCGTCCGGATGCCGTAGATCCGACGACGACGCAGTTTCGGATCGGCTCGATCAGTAAGACGTTCACCGCCACTTTGATTGCGATGCTGCTGGAAGAGGGGCGAATCGCTTCGCTCGACGATCCGGTGAATCGTTATCTCAAGGACTACCGACTACCGGACAACGACGGCGTGCCGATCACGCTGCATCACTTGCTCACACACACCGCGGGATTCGAGGATCGCTTCTTTTTCATAGGTGCCGACTTTCCGACGCCTGCGCGGCTGAGCGCGGAGGAATTCGATCGCTTGCGCCCCGCCTATGTACGTCCCGCCGGATCGCGCATCGTCTATTCGAACTTCGGCATCGCATTGCTCGGACGCGTGGTCGAGGACATCACGGGCCAACCGATCGACCGCGTCATGCAGGAACGCTTGTTCGGTCCGCTCGGCATGGAGCATACGCAGCTTCTCGTCGACATCGCCGAGCCCGAAGGCGTCGGCAAGCCGGCCGTCATCTGGCCGGACGGAACCAAGACCGCCAGAAAGTTCAACCCGATCAATCCAGCGATCGCGCCAGCCGGCTCCATCGTTTCGACCGCGTACGACATGGCGCAGTACATGCTGGCGCATCTCGGGCACGGCCCGACAGATCCCGAAACCGGCAAACCGCTTCTGAGCCGCGAGACGCTCGATCGGTTGCACACGCGCACGACTTCGAACGAGCCTGAGACGACGGGCATCGGCATGGTGTTCTTCGACGAGGAATGGGGTGGCGTGCGTACGGTGGCACACGGCGGCAACTGGCCGGGCTTTCACAGCTGGATGACGCTGCTGCCGACGCTCGATACCGGCATCTTCGTCTCCGTCATGGCCGAAGCGCCGCCCGCAAGCGTGAGCGATGCGCTTGGCTCTTTGTTCATGCCTTGGAAGCAGCCGCCGCGATCGCCGGCAGTAACGTCAGGCGCGGTGTATGCGAATGCATTCCTCACGCGCTTCATCGGCGAGAAACGCGCATTGCCCGATGCGACCGAGTCGAGCGATGCATCGAAGCTCGCCGGTTGGTATCGGCCCGATCGGCGCGTGTTCACGACGGCAGAGTCGATCGCCGATTTCGTCTACATGGGCGCCGGGATCTTGCGCGTCAATAGCGATCCCGAAGGACTCGAAATCGGCGGGGCCAAATGGCGTGCGGCGGGCAACGGCATTTTCATCCTCGATGCACCCGCCCGAAATCGCGCCGTGATCCGTCACGATCCGCGTGTCGGTGCGCCGGTGCTCGTGCCCGATCTGGGTATTTACACCTTCACGCGCATTGCCTGGTACCAACACCCGCGTCTGCACGTCTACACCTTCGCGACCGCACTGATCGTATGCGTCGTCGGTTTGGTGCTGGCGCGAGGTGCGCGCTCACGCGCCGGCCGCATTGCCGCATGGGTAACGACAGTGGCCGCATGGCTACTGCCGTGCATCGCACTGGTCGGTCAGTCCGCCGATGCCGACATGCTGAGCCGACTCTATGCGGGTCACACCGAACGGCTCGCCGCCTTCGTCAGCGTCTCCAACCTCATTCCCATCGCCGCCCTAATCGCGCTATGGGGGGCAGTCAAGCGCGCGGAATCCGCACGCGACCGGTTGGGCCTCGGCCTCGTCGGCATTGCCGGCCTCGCGATCGCAACCGTCCTGTATGCGTACAACGTGATTGGGTGGAAATTACCGGCGTGAGATTGAACGGAGATGGAGAATTGGGAATGGGGAATTGCGAACGTGCCCGGCCGCGCGTGTTAGCAGCGCTTCGGCCAGGGCATAGATGACCGATCCTGACCTAAAGACTTAGGGCCGACGTTCAAAGAGACATCGAACGTCTCGATTGTTCGCCTCCTCATCGTCCACACCTGCCCCCACATTCCCTTTCGGAAGTCACGAATCACGTCACCGAGATTCATCAATCTCGGGGAATCTGTTTCGGCATACTGCCGCGGCCTCACGTTTGGTAGTCCACTGCGTTGAATCAACAATGGTCGGGGGAAAAATCAACATGTCGTATCGCAAATGGTTGGTATCGATGAGTATGGTCGCCGCAGCTGCCGCGCTCTGCGGCTGCGAAGACTCTCAGCGGGTCGCGAAGGCCAGCACGCCATCCGACTCGATTCAAAGAGGCGAGTATCTGGTGCGCGTGGCCGGCTGCAACGATTGCCACACACCTGGCTATCTGGTGACCGACGGCAAGACGCCCGTCGAGGATTGGTTGACCGGCGACAGCCTCGGGTGGAACGGACCGTGGGGCACGACGTATGCGTCGAACTTGCGCTTGCGCTTTCAGGACTTCCGCAGCAAAGAGGAATGGGTCGAGTACGCAAGGATGATCCGACCGATGCCGCCGATGCCTTGGTTCAATCTCGCGGCGATGACCGACGAAGATCTAGGCGCGATTTACGACTTCGTTCGCCACCTCGGGCCGAAAGGCAATGCCGCGCCCAGCACGGTTCCCGTCGACGGCACACCGCAAGGGCCGATCGTTCGGTTTCCGATGTAAGGACGGCGATCTCACCTCGAGAACTGAATTGCCGAGGCGCGCAGGCGTCACGTCGCCTGCGCACCTCTCATCCTTGCGCTTCTCGTTTCCTATTCGGCGCTCGGACCACCCTCAACTTGCCGGCTTTACCGCCGCCGCAAAACAAGCGGTCGCGACCGTCCGACTCGAGCCCGGAGATGCCCGTACCCGGCGGCATCGCTAGCGTTTCCTGCACTTGTCCGGTCTTCGTATCGATGCGGCGAAGCTCGCTTTCATCGCCCTCCCAGGTCGCGTGCCAGAGCTCACCATCGAGCCACGTCACTCCCGTGACGAATCGATTGGATTCGATCGTGCGCAGAACCTTGCCCGTCTCCGGATCGACTTGGTGGATCTTTCGCTCGCGGTATTGCCCCACCCACAAACTGCCTTCCGCCCACGCCAGACCTGAATCGCCGCCGCCACCCGGCGCCGGAATGGATCCGAGAACTGCGCCCGTGGCTGGATCGATCTTTTGAATACGCGTACCTGCGATTTGAAAGAGATAGCGTCCGTCGAATGCCGTACCGGCATCCGCAGCCACGGCAATGGATCGTGTGATCTTTCCGCTCTCGGGATCCAGCACGTTGAGTTTGTCGCCGGACGCGAACCATACGTGCCGTCCGTCATAACTAACGCCGTGCACTGCATCGATACCGGGAAATGGGCCGTATTCCCGAACAACATTCGCTAGTTTCATTAATGATCTCCGCGTGATGACCGTGGATCCATCCTAGTTGGCCGGCAACGACACGGGGAGTAACAAGACCGTCGCGAATCCCGGAATCGGAGACATCATCCAGCGACGCGCGCGAGCGCGCCCGAATGCTTGCACTTTGCCTGCTCTCGCGAGGGATTCGAGCGCACGTTGTACGGTCCGCTGACTGGTGCCCAGTGCTAGCGCAAGGCCAGACGTCGACCACGACTCTCCATCGGCCAGCAACGCAAGCACATCGGCGTACTTGTCATCGACAGGAGGTGCGAGCACGACCGTTCTTCGCGCGCGATGCGGTGCGAGCGCATATCCGCGCGGTGTCGCTTGGATGCTTGCAACTGGCGCGAGCAGCTTGCGCAATCGACCGAGCTCGACTCGCAATCGTGCGCGATGCGATTCATCGCTGAGGTCGAGCCGGAATATCCGTGCCACGAGCTCTTCGCGCGGCACATCGCCCGGCCATGCGCGCGCCAACGCGCTTGCGAGCGCGACCATCACAGGCCGTCCGGCGAGCGAAACCGTGCGATTCGCCTCGCGTACGACGTAGCGACATGCATCGACGATCAACGCATTCGACGCCAACAGCGATTCGACGCCCTCCATCGTCAGAAGCCGCTCGCCATTTCTGGCGAGGATGCGCGCTGCGGGGGCGTTGAGCATCGCAAACGCGCCCTCGACTTCTGCTGCAAGCGCCACGATGCCGGCGCGTCGCGCCGCGACTCGCGCGCGCGTCAACGCTGCCCGCACAGCTCTTGCACGCACGCGCCGCATGGCAATGCCGGCGACGACGAGCTCGTGCGCCGTTTCCAGTGCCGGATGCGGAACCTCCGGCATCTGCTCGAGCGCGCGCTCCGCGTCTCTCAACGCCCCGATCAGCACGAGGCGCCGAATCTCCGGCAGGCGCGCGTGCGCGGCATTGATTGCATCCCCATGCGCTTCCAGCGTGGCGCGAGCGGACTCGAGAACGTTCGAAGCAAAGCTCAGATCGCGCGAAGCGAGCGCGATCTCCGCCTCGGCGACGATGCAACGGGCGCGAGCGACGACCTCTCGCGGGCTGAATGCGCGCCTCGCGTCGCGCAGCAATTCGCGTGCTCGTCCATGCTCGCCGAGCTGCGCAAGCGCGATGCCGCGCAGCGCGAGGCCGGCAGCGTCATTGCGGAGCGCGACGAGCTTCAGCGCCGCGATTGGATCGCCTGCTGCGAGCGCGCGTGCGCCGGCTGTGATCAATGAATCCACGGAAATCCGGATGCGCTAGCCGCTGCAAGCACGGCAGAGCGAGATCGTTATTGAAGAATTCACGACACTTGCCTGCAGCTGCTCAGGCCTGGCGGATGAGCCCGAATCAACACCGATCCGAACGCAAGATAGCCGCAGATCATATGCGTCACCTCGCCGCCCCTCCAAGCCGAGAACGCAGGAGCGACCGGTCAACAGCTCGGGCAGCCGATCGTCGCACTGACCAAGGGCGCTACTCGCTCTCGCCCGAGCAAGCGATGGTGTTTGCACAGAAAGGTTTTGATCCTCGGCGGCCTCGACGCTTCCGGCCAAGTGCTGGCGAGCGCGGAGATATTCGAGTGAGATCGTGACTCGTGATTCGTGCGCGCGGCAGCGCGCCTTGCCCCCTTCTTCCCTTCTTCCCTCCTTCCCTTCCCCCCTTCCCTGCCGCGTCGCTCGAGCCGCGAGCGGCGCCGGCGCTGGGATACTTATTAATTAGAATCGCAGCCTCCGAGGCAGCCGGCCGACCTGTCATGCTTTTGTTATATGGAGCCCCGCCAGCGGGCCCACAGCCTCAGCCGCCAAGGCGTCGGGTCGCAATTTTCGTGACCCGTTCGTCGACACGAACCTCGAACCTGGGTTATTGATCCCGCTTTCCAAGACTGCGGCATTCGAGCGATTTCGCAGAACGAACGCCAAGTCGATTGACATCTAACAAGAAACAGCCAAGCTACCGGACCTGACAAGATCGCACGCTGCCGCACGCTGGGCCCACAAGCCTTCCTGACGGCACCCTGGCGGACAACAACATGACAGATCAGTGGGATTATGCAGAGCTCCTCCAGCCGCTGAGCGAGGAGTCGCCATGCGGCGAGAATCTGGAAGACTCGCAGCTGCTCTACTCCTTCGATACCTTCCGACTCTTCGGTCAGAGCGTCCCCCTGAACCCCCCGCCGGATTGGCGAGCCATCGAAAGCAAATCGCTCGAAGCGCTTCAGCAAAGCAAGGACCTGCGCCTACTGGCTCACCTGGGTGCCGCCGTTCTGCGAACCAAGGGATTGAGTGCATTCATCGGCACATTGTCGGTGGCCGCTCAATGGCTCGAGCAATGGTGGGAGCAGGTTTATCCGCTCGTCGATGAAGACGCGATTCTGCGGCGGACCGCACTGAACTCCTTTGCGGATCGCATGGCCGTCGTCGATGGCGTGCGACGCGCGCATTTCGTGCGCCATCCGCAGCTCGGGTCTCGAACGGAACATGATTCGAGCTGCGGTAGTGGTGGCAGCCGA
>CALEKY010000168.1 GCA_937902995.1 uncultured Sinobacteraceae bacterium | reverse complement strand
CGGCATCACGCCGATCGCGGCGCCGCAGAAGGGCGCCTACGATGCGATCGTGATGGCAGTGGCTCACAAGCAATTCAAGGAGCTCGGCATCGAGACGGTGCGCAGCTACGGCAATCACCCGCACGTTCTGTACGACATCAAGTACGTTTTCGACGCAAAGAGCGTAGACGGCAGGCTATAACGTCTTCCGATCGATCATTCTTGCGGTGGATCCGAGCGCGTGCGGGCGTACCTGCCACGTAGGAGGCATGTCCCTGCTGCGTTGCTCCTGAAGACTGCGAATCATGGCGGCGAGTGCCGTTCGCAGGCGTGCTACGTGAGAGGCGAGCGACAGCTTTGGATCGAGAATTTCGAGCTCGATGGCGATGTGGGTCTGTGTTTCGAGCTCAGCGAGCGTCCCAGCGGCGGAGTTGAGGACCGAGAGGCGTTCAGAGCGCCTCGACAGCGCGCCGGCTTGTGCGAGGCTCGTCGCTAACCTGAGCGCGGAGGCCCGCATTCGGTCCTGCAGGTCCTCGTAACGGGAGTCCGCCTGCGCGGTCGCCGTATAAACCTTACTTGCGGCGGCAATGGCGTCTTGCCAGAGCAGTGCGTGCCGGTCGAGGGCTCCGTTCATCGGTAACCTCCTGGAATATCCGAGGATAGGATGCCTCGCCCCAAGGGCCTTCTGCGCCAGAATTACTCGGCGTTTGCCCGGAAATGCAGTAGCCTTTCAGGTCCCTAATCGGAATCAAGCACGCACATGAAGATCCTGGTCACCGGCGCTGCCGGGTTCATCGGCTTTCATACGGCAAACCTTCTCCTCGAGCGCGGCGATACCGTTGTCGGGCTCGACAATCTCAACGACTACTACGACGTCTCGTTGAAGCTCGGGCGCCTGGAGATTCTCAAGCGGTATTCGAACTTCAGTTTCGTCAAGTTGGATCTCGCGGATCGGACGGGAATGGCTGAGTTGTTCGCGCGGGAGAAATTCAACCGCGTTATCAACCTGGCGGCCCAAGCCGGTGTTCGCTACTCGCTCCAAAACCCGATGGCGTATGTCGATAGCAACGTCGTCGGATTCGCGAATGTCTTGGAGGGCTGCCGTCACAACGGTGTCGAGCACCTTGTCTATGCATCGACGAGCTCGGTGTACGGCGCGAATACCAAGATGCCGTTCTCGGTCCACCAGAACGTGGACCATCCGTTGTCCTTCTACGCAGCGACGAAGAAGGCAAACGAATTGATGGCGCACACGTACGCATATCTGTACGGACTGCCGGTGACAGGTCTGCGGTTCTTCACTGTGTACGGTCCCTGGGGCCGACCCGACATGGCGTTGTTCCTATTCACCAAGAACATCCTGGCCGGCAAGCCGATCGACGTTTTCAACTACGGCAACCATCGTCGAGACTTCACGTACATCGACGACATCGTCCAAGGCGTCGTACGCGCGATGGACCGCATTGCGACGCCGAATCCCGACTGGAACAGCGACGAGCCAGATCCGGGTACGAGCAAAGCACCGTACAGGCTGTACAACATCGGCAATAACGCTCCCGTCGAGCTGATGAAGTACATCGAGTGCATCGAAAACTGTCTCGGCAAGAAAGCCAAGAAGAACTTGCTGCCGCTTCAGCTCGGCGATGTTCCCGACACCTATGCCGACGTCGACGACCTCGTCCGCGATGTCGGCTACAAGCCTGCAACCCCTGTTGAAGAAGGCGTCAGGAAGTTCGTCGAGTGGTATTTGGAGTACTACGGGAAGGGTACGGAGTAGGGAATCGGGAAAAGGGAAAGACACGGAGGTCGCAATGGACACCTTTGTCTTCGCTCACAAGAGGCTCGAAGTCTGGAAGTGTGCGCTGCTCTTGGCGGAGTTGACCTATCGCTTGACCAAGAGGTTTCCGCTTGAGGAGCGGTTCGGATTGGCCGCTCAGATGAGACGTGCAGCAGTCTCAGTTCTGAGCAATATTTCGGAAGGCGCTTCCCGTCGCAGCCGCAGTGAGTACATTCAGTTCCTGCATGTGGCACGCGGTTCGCTCGCTGAGCTGGATGCGCAGCTCGAGCTTGCGCGTCGCATGGAGTATGCGTTGGACACGGGACCTGTAGAGGCGTACGTCCGCAAGGTGGGACAATTGCTCAGCGGTCAGATCCGGGCATTGCGTCGTCGCGAGAGTAGGGAATAGGGAAAAGGGAAAGAGACGGCGTCGAACTCATCCGCGGAATAATCAAGAATCAGTCAGCGATCCCTGTCGGCTCCGAGCGAATTCGACTGTGCTGGGTGGCACGTCGCTTCCTCTTCCCATTTCCCATTTCCCATTTCCCAATTCCCTTTTCCCTTTTCCCTTTTCCCTTAACTCCCCTGAGCTTCCCTTTTCCCATCCCCTTCCATGTTGTAGCCTCGGAACACGGTCGTGCACTGGCTTGTGCACTGAGTGGTTGAAATTGGGAAGAAGGGGATAGGGAACGCGGTGTAGCTCACTTTGCTCCGATCCGCGCGCTGGCGTATTCCTTTCGCTTTCCCATTTCCCATTTCCCTGCGTCTTTCCCGGGGAGAGATGACGTGACGCAAGAACTCGTTTCTACGAGCGAATGGCAAGCATTGGAGAATCATGCGTCGACCATGCGGTCGACGCACCTTCGCGATCTCTTTGCTCAGGACCCTGGTCGCTTCGAAGCATTCTCGCGCAACGCCGTCAATCTGCTGTTCGATTTTTCGCGGCAGCGTGTGACTGGCGAGACGCTGCAGTTGCTGATTTCGCTTGCTGAAGCAAGAGGGGTGCGCGAGCGCATCGACGCGATGTTCGCCGGAGAGAAGATCAACACTACAGAGAATCGTGCGGTCCTCCATACTGCTTTGCGCAATCGAGGCGATCGGCCGGTACTCGTCGATGGCAAAGATGTCATGCCTGAAGTGCGTGCTAGCCTCGAGAAGATGCGCAACTTCGTCGAGGGCGTGCACAGCGGAAGGATCCACGGCCACACGGGAAAGCCTTTCACGGATATCGTGAATATCGGCATTGGCGGTTCCGATCTCGGTATCGTCATGGCGACCGAGGCCCTCGCAAACTTTCGTAACCGTAACATTCGTCTGCATTGCGTCTCGAACATTGACGGAGTGCAACTCGGCGATGTACTCGAGAAGGTCGATGCTGCGCGCACGCTGTTTGTCGTCTGTTCGAAGACTTTCACAACGCTCGAGACGTTGACCAACGCAAGAATCGCGCGGCAATGGGTCGTCGATCGATTGGGCGAAGGAGCGCCGGCGCGGCACTTCGCTGCCGTGTCCACGAATAGCAAAGCGTTGGATGCGTTTCTGATTCCGCCGCAAAACCGCTTCACGATGTGGGACTGGGTCGGTGGACGCTATTCGTTGTGGTCGGCGGTCGGTTTGTCGATTGCGCTCGCACTCGGTATGGATCAGTTCGAGCGCATCCTCGAAGGCGGCTTCGAGATGGACGAGCATTTCAGGACGGAGCCGTTCGAAAGGAACATTCCGGTGCTGATGGCGCTGATCGGTATTTGGAACCGCAACTTCCTCGGCATCGATTCGCTTGCCGTGTTGCCGTACGACCAGCGGCTACATCGATTCCCGGCTTACTTGCAGCAGCTAGAAATGGAGTCGAATGGCAAGAGGACGACCCTCGATGGCAAGCAGGTCGCGTACGACACATGCCCTGTCTTGTGGGGCGAACCGGGTTCGAACGCCCAGCATTCATTTTTTCAGTTGCTCCACCAAGGCACTGCGCGCGCCGCGCTCGATTTCATCGCACCCGTAAATGCATCGAGCCCGTATCAGCAACAACAGAATCTCGCGCTCGCAAACTGTTTTGCTCAAGCACAAGCACTTGCATTCGGCCAGACGGCAGAACAGGTTCGGGCCGATCTTGCGGCGAAGAACCTGCCCGAAAGCGAGATCGAGCGACTCATTCCTCACAGGCTGCACCCCGGCAACCGGCCGAGCTCGATCATTCTGTTCTCACGCCTCGGACCGAAGACGCTCGGCCGCCTCATCGCCCTCTACGAGCACAAAGTCTTCGTTCAAAGCGTCATCTGGGGCATCAACGCCTTCGACCAATGGGGCGTCGAGCTCGGCAAGAAACTCGCAGATTCCCTAGCACCCGCCATCGAGAAACCTCACGAAGCAACCGTCGATGCTTCTCTCCGGGGACTGTTGGAGTATGTGGGGAAGTGGAGGGCATAGTGCTGCGTGACCGGTGATTCGTGACTGGTGACTCGTGAACCGCGCGGCTGGGCCCATGCTGTGGTCGCGAGGTGAGCCGACTTAACATGGAGGGACAGGGAGGTTCTGATGAAGGGACGTACACACAAAGACCTCGAAGTTT
The DNA here is from genome assembly GCA_937902995.1 of uncultured Sinobacteraceae bacterium. Classification (GTDB taxonomy): domain Bacteria; phylum Pseudomonadota; class Gammaproteobacteria; order Steroidobacterales; family Steroidobacteraceae; genus Steroidobacter. The sequence goes on along the minus strand of CALEKY010000168.1, from coordinate 48,608 downwards.
GGCAACGGGCGCTTGACCTGGCAGAGCGTACGTATCAAGCGACACGTGCCTTTCCAGGTGATGAGCGCTTCGGTCTAAGCATGCAGATGCGGCGTGCTGCAGTTTCGGTTGTCAGCAATATCGCCGAGGGTGCGGCGAGGCGTACTCGTCGTGACTTTCTTCGATTTCTCTACGTTGCCAGGGGATCTTTAGTTGAGCTGGAAGCGCAGGCGATCTTGGCAGTTCGGCTCGGACTCCTGCAGCCGACTTCGCTCCAAGTTGCCATTGATCGCGTGGGGCAAATGCTAACTGCAATGATCGCGAGCTTGAGTCGAAGTGCACATACATCTTCGGACCCTATTGGTGACCCGTGACAGGTTGCACTTTCTGAGCGCTCTGGGAGGGCGCTCGGGCCGGTATATAGGGAGTCTTGGCAGAAGAGCTCAGTTCCGAAACGGAAGGCTGCGTCGCATGTGGCGGATTTCACCAGATCTGACTTGCCCTTCGGGGAAGCTGAGCAGGGGTCAGACGACGGCGACTTGCCACGGGCAAAGGAGGCCTCGCCAGCTCGTACGAGCTCAGCACCCGCCAGGGTGCTGCCCGAGACGAGTCACTAGTCACCAGTCACAAGTCACGGGCAAATGTGATTTGCCTCAAGATTCCCCATAGGCCCATGAGAATCCCATCGCAACTCCAGCACTTCTGGGGGAAAGTCTTGTTGTGGCCGTGAGGGGCACTCCCTAGAATCCCGCGTTCTGTAAAAACAAGCGGGATTCTGTAAACCATGCAGAAAATCGGGGATGGCCCCGCTGGGGTTTGGCTACGTCTGACACTCTTATTAATTGCGCTATTTGGCGCCTCGGCGCCCGTGGCCACCGCGCAATCTCAAACACCGACGCCTGAACAGCTCGAGACCTTCCGCAACCTGCCGCCCGATCAGCAGCGGGCCGTGCTCGAGGCGGTGAGAGGGCAGTCCACGCCACAACGGCGCGACGCACCGTTGGCTACACCTCAGACGACAGTTCCGGTCAGCCCTCCTCCGACGGAACAAACTCAAACTGCTGGGCCTCCGCGCACGGGTCCAGGATCGACACTGATCTTGGATGTGCAACTAAGGGAGGAAATCGCGCCGATCAACGAAGACTTGCAGCGTGTCCTGACTGAACGTCGTGACCGACTCGTCGCAGAAAATCCATATCGCTTGGACGAGCAAGGCCGCATTGCGCTGCCTTTGTTCGAACCGATCAACGTACGTGGCCTTACCGAAGAACAAGTCACTCAACTCTTGAACGCGGATCCGCGGCTCGCTGGCTTGAATATCACAGTGACGCTGCTGCCAATCGAGCCGGTCGGTATCGAAGCGCTGAAGCCGTTCGGCTACGACGTGTTCGGCGAGGCTCCGACGACATTTGCACCTGCGACAGATATTCCCGTGCCAGCCGACTATCGCGTAGGTCCCGGAGACAACATCACGGTCGAGCTGTTCGGTAAGAAAACTGGACGCTATCAACTCGTCGTCAATCGAAACGGTACGTTGACGATTCCCGAGTTCGGTCCGATCCAGGTGACCGGCCTGACCTTCGATCAGGTGCGCGAAGAAATCGATCGTCGTGTTTCCGAGCAAATGATCGGGGTGCGCGCGAGCGTCACGATGGGAGAGCTGCGTTCGATTCGCATCTTTGTTGTTGGTGACGTGAATCGCCCCGGTGCCTATACCGTCAGCGGCCTTTCAACGATCACAAACGCACTATTCGCGAGCGGTGGAGTGTCGAGGATCGGCTCTTTGCGCAACATCGAGCTGAAGCGCGGCGGATCGACGGTCACGCGTCTCGATCTCTACGACCTCCTCCTCCGCGGCGACACGTCGCGAGATTTACCGCTCCAGCAGGGTGACGCGATTTTCGTTCCGCCGATTGGAAGTACTGCATCGATTGCGGGCGAAGTTCGTCGCCCAGCTATCTATGAGTTTCGCGATGGCGCGACCGTTGCAGATCTCGTCCAGCTAGCCGGCGGACTAAGTCCTGAGGCGGACCACCGCAGTCTGCGTCTCGAGCGTATCGACAACAATCGTGAGCGCTCAGTCATCAATGTCGACATGACGACGGACGCGGGACGCAGTCAGCGTCTCTATGCGGGAGACGTGATCATCGTCCCGAAGGTGTTCAACGACACTCGAGGTGTGTTTCTCGAAGGGCATGTGCAGCGTCCGGGACCCTACGCGTGGCGTCAAGGTATGCGGCTTACCGACTTGTTGGGAAGTCTGCAGATGTTCAAGCCCGGAGCCGATCTGCGCTATGTCTTGATTCGTCGCGAGTCTCCTCGAGACCGGCGCGTCGAAGTGCTTTCGGCCGACGCGGTTCGCGCTTTCGAGCAACCTGGCTCCGAGCACGATCCCTTGCTTCAAAGCCGCGATCGAGTGATTGCGTTCAGCCGGGTGCCCGATCGTGGTGCTGTTCTTACAAGAATCATCGAAGAGCTGCGCCTGCAAACGCGAGACAACCAGCCGCAACCGCTGGTCACGATCAGCGGTCGCGTTCGCTCCCCGGGAATCTATCCGCTCGAGGCCGGAATGACGATCGACGACCTCATTCGGGCCGGCGGCGGTCTCGAAGATGCGGCGCATGGAGGGACCGCAGAGCTGACGCGCTATGAAGTCGTGGACGGTAGAGAGCGCAAGACCGAAGTGATCACAGTTTCGCTGTCCAATACAAGCGCCGATGCACGTGTCGTGTTGCGTCCGTACGACGTGCTTGTCGTCAAAGAGACTCCGGATTGGCGGGAGCAGCAGTTCGTGACGCTGCAAGGGGAAGTTCGTTTCCCTGGCACGTATCCGATTCGGAAAGGGGAGCGGTTGAGCTCGCTGATCGAGCGAGCAGGCGGATTGACGTCAGAGGCATTTCCGAGAGGAAGCGTGTTCACGCGTGAGGAGATCAAAGCGCAGGAGCGGCAACAGATCGACCTTCTCACGGCTCGGATGAAATCCGATCTAGCGTTACTTGCGCTGCAAACGTCGCAGGCGCCAGGCCGAAACCAGGATGCAGCGGAAACGCTGGCTACTGGGCAGGCATTGCTATCGCAACTGCAGGCGGCTGAGCCGATAGGTCGTCTTGTCATCGACCTAGAGGACGCGCTGCGTAACAGGAACAGCGAGGCGGATATCGAGCTGCGCAATGGCGACCGGCTCATCATTCCTCAGGTCAAGCAGTACGTCTCCGTCATCGGCGAAGTGCAAAACCCGACGACGCACGTCTATCAGCGTGGCCTCCGTCGAGACGACTATCTGGATTTGAGCGGCGGACCGACGCGGCGGGCAGACACTAAGCGCATTTACGTCGTTCGGGCCGATGGGAGCGTCATGTCTCAAGAGAATGCGTTCTGGTTTCGCCGCGGAGCCAACGGCAAGCTGGAGCCGGGCGATACGGTCGTCGTGCCGATCGACACCGATCGCATGAGACCGTTGCCGCTTTGGACGTCGGTGACGACGATTCTCTATAACCTCGCCGTAGCCGTGGCGGCGGTCAATTCGTTCTGAAAAATGAGCCAGCCAGTGACCGAACAGAGATCGACAGTGACTCCGGAAGATGAGTTCATTGATCTTGCTGCATTGTGGAGAGCGGCTTGGAATCAGAAGTTCGTGATTTTGGCCATTACCGCATTGATTGGAGTGGGCTCGGTGATCTTCGCGCTGTCGTTGCCGAACATTTACCGTTCTACAGCGCTGCTCACGCCTGTTTCCCAAGAGAGACCACGGGGACTCCCCGGATTGGGGGGTAATTTGAGTGCGATAGCTGGATTGGCCGGTCTGAATTTGGGTGGATCTGCTGTCGACAATACAACTCTCGGTATTCAGACCCTAACCTCCCGTCAGTTCCTCACTGAGTTTGCTAAGCGGCACGAGCTTGTTGTGCCGCTTTTCGCGGCTAAGGGGTGGGATCTGAACAACAAGTCCTGGATTATTGATCCTGAAATCTACGACTCGGCACGAAAGGTTTGGCTCAGGAAGGTCGATCCGCTGGCTTCACCGGAGCCAACAGATTGGGAAATTTACGAAGTATTCTCAAAGATGGTGTCGGTGGAGCAGGACCCAAAGACAGGTCTCGTTCGATTGTCTGTTGATTCGCTTTCGCCTGAAATGTCGAAGGAATGGACCGACCTTCTCATTAAAGATCTGAATTCGCACATGCGGGCTCGAGACTTGGATGAGGCAAACCGAAGTGTCGAGTACATGGAGCAGCGTTTGGGACAGACGAGCGTAAATGAAGTCCGATTGGCTGCCATACAGCTTATTGAAGAGCAGATGAAGACCGCAATGCTTGCGGAAGCTCGGCCTGAGTATGTGTTTCGTGTTCTTGATCCGCCGGTTGTTCCGCTCGAAAAGCACGCCCCCAGAAGGTCTGTGCTTTGCATTGTTATCACAATGGTCGGTGGGATTTTGGTGGCGGTGATCGCCACCGTTTACCAGCTCGTAGGAAAGCGACCGTAGGTACATCAAGATTTCAGGTCCTCAGGTCGTACATTCGCTGGTACTCAGGTTGCTTACATGACGAATTCAATCGCTTATTCCGGGGAGGTAAGTCGGCCCAGGGAGTCGACTACGTACGTCATAGAGCGTTCCCGATTAGCTGGGGACGTTTATCTCCTGGGCGCTAAAAACAGCGTTCTTCGATTGCTGGCAGCGTCTCTTCTGACTACTGAGGCTGTCGAGATCTCCCAATTTCCGGAGAGCATGTTGGATGTGCACGTTCACGTCGAAATGCTGCGAGCGTTGGGTAAGACCTGCTTGATTCAAGATCGCCGAATTAGGATCGAGGAAAGCGAAGGCTCATTGCAGACTGTGTTGCAATGGGACGGGCGCTCGATCCGCAACACGTTGCTCATCCTTGGTGCTCTGATTGCGCGATTCGGTGAAGGTGCCGTCCCTCTTCCAGGTGGCTGCAAGCTTGGCGAGCGAAAATATGATCTTCACGAGATGCTCTTGCGAGCTCTCGGCGCGGATGTGTGGGAGGAAGATGGAATGCTGTGTGCTCGAGCACCGAAAGGACTGCGAGGCGCAGATATTTACCTTCCAATTAGATCGACCGGAGCGACCGAGAACGCGATTCTTTGCGGGACGCTCGCGCGTGGCACAACAACAGTATGGAACCCACATATTCGTCCAGAAATCCTGGACCTTGTCCGATTTCTACGAGGAATGGGTGCCCAGATTACAGTCTACGGACAAGAAAGAATTGAGATCGTGGGCGTGGAGCATCTAGGAGGGATTTCGCATACACCGATTCCAGACAACATGGAGGCGCTTACCTGGGTAATTGCTGCAACGATCACGAAGGGAGATGTCGAGATTGCGAATTTTCCATGGGCAGACTTGGAGGTTCCTCTGGTGTTCTTGCGCGAGAGTGGTATTCGGATTTTTAGATCCGAAGAGAGAGCGATCGTGCGAGGTGGAACAGCGTATCCGGTAGAGATCAGTACTGGTCCGTATCCGGGAATTAATTCGGATATGCAGCCCTTGTTTGCTGTTCTTGGTGCATGTGCTCGGGGGGAGTCGCGCATAGTTGATCTGCGGTTTCCCGGTCGATATCGCTATGCAGAGGAGCTTGCCAAGATGGGCATGAAGTTCTCTGTGAAGGACAACATGCTCACGATTCAAGGCGGCTCACCATTGCATGGTGCGGATGTGACTGCAGTGGATCTTCGGGCGGGTGTTGCTTTGGTCTTGGCAGGAATGGTGGCAGAAGGGAAGACTACGATCTCGGACGCTTGGCAAATTGAGCGTGGCTACGACAGCTTCGTTGAGAAGTTAAGGCGCTTAGGTGGTCGTGTCTCTCATGTCTGATTTCATGGGCAGGCTTGTCAAAGCCGGGGTTCGTTGCGTTAGAACCGAAGAGCCGTTATCTCGGCATTCAAGTTGGATGATCGGCGGACCAGCAGATTTCTTCACTGAACCTGGCAGCGTGGATGAAGTGCGGTCTTGCTTGCGACTTGCGGCAGCTCATGGTGTGCCGATTCTTGTGATTGGACACGGCACTAATCTGCTATTCGCGGATGAGGGGCTACGCGGATTGGTGGTAAAAATCGGGTCTAAGTTGGCTGATGTGCATGTTCAGGGGGCGAAAGTCTTTGCGCAGGCGGGAGCATGGGTTCCGAGTGTGGCGGTGCGCGCTCTTCGTTCTGGTTTGAGTGGTATTGAGCACACCATTGGCATACCAGGGACGCTCGGCGGACTTGTGGTTATGAACGGCGGAAGCAAGCGCCAGGGCATCGGATCGGTAGTACGTCGCGTAACAGTTGTTGATCCGAGCGGAGAAACAAGGGTTCTTAGGAACGAGGATTGTAAATTTGGTTATCGCTCTTCCATCTTGCAGGAAGCCGGAAGTGTGGTTTGCGCTGTGGAGATGGAGCTCAAGCCGGCGTCTGTGTCTCAAATTAGAGGTGAATGCCTTAGTATTCTTCGAGATCGAAGGCGAAAGTTTCCGCGAAAGGATCGTAGTTGCGGTTCCGTGTTTATGAGTACACCGGAGCTATTTGAACGATTCGGACCTCCTGGAAAGTTGCTCGAGGAAGCCGGCCTTAAAGGATATACGTATGGAGGGGCGGAAGTATCAACGCAACACGCCAACTTCGTTCTGAACAAAGGTGGGGCCACGGCTAGTGACGTCTTGCATGTGATCCATCACATGAGGTCAAGGGTCTTTGAGCGTTTTGGTGCGGAGCTGTGTTGCGAGGTTAAGTACGTGCTGCCGACAGGTCGCATTGTGCAAGCCCATCTTGTTGCATGAGTTCGAATGGATACAGGAATTTCGCTTCGTGGCTTGAGCGGGCAGATTGCTACGGACCTCAAGTTCTATGGGGGGAGCGGCATCAAGAGTTCGATTGCGGTTATTTTGTTTGATGCTCGCTTTCGGTTGATGTGCTCATACAGAATCGCGAGATATCTTTATCTTCGGAAGAATAAGCAATCTTGGGTGCATCGCCTAATTACATTCAGGCAGATTACTCGGGGTTCGAACGATATTTCGCCGCGCGCGAACATTGGGTCGCGCATTTCGCTTCCTCATCCTCTTGGCATCGTTATCGGTGACGGCGTCACAATCGAGGACGATGTAACCATCTTCCAATACACAACATTCGGTAGTCACGGTCGTTCAGGGCAGTCTAAGCAGTACCCAGTCATAAAGTCGGGCGCGAAGATTTTCGCGGGAGCGAAGGTAATTGGTGGTGTAGTGGTGGGCCAAGGTGCGCTGGTGGGTGCGAACAGTCTTGTTATGAGTGATGTGCCTGATGGCGCTCGCGTTGCGGGAGTACCCGCTAAGGTACTTTGAGATGGGTGCAGAACCTAGTAGAGGCCTACTGCATGATATTGGCGCCGTTCTTGGTAGCAGGGTAGCGGTTCTCTTTTTCACCGTTGCGACCAGCATCGTTATCGCGCGTCTTCTCGGTCCCGAAGGAAAGGGGGCGATTAGCGCATTACTTGTCTATCCCACGCTAATGGTTTCGTTGGCGGAGTTCGGTATCAGGCAGGTTGTTGTTCTCGAAGTCGGACGTAAGGTCTACAGCCAATCGCAAGTGATTGGCGCGACTCTTTTTCTATACGTAGTCAACAGTGTTCTGGGCGTCGCGGTTGTCGTCATTGCGCTCACGGAAATTAGCAAGAGTTCCTTTGCGGCGGAGTACGTGTTAATCGCTGCACTGTTGGTCCCGATTCAGCTTGCACACAAGTATGCCTCGGGAGTCGTGCTCGGCTCTAACAAGATCGCAGCATTTAGCTTCGTTACTTGGCTCGCACCATTTGCAACGCTTGTTTTCACGCTGGTCCTCGTGTGGTTGTTCCGTTTGTCAGTGCTCGGAGCGCTTCTGAGCGCGGTTCTGGGTAGTGTGGTTGTTGCTGTTTGCACGGTGTATTTCGTTCTTAATATTGTGAGGTCAAATCCCCAACTGGATTTTGGCCTCGTCATTTCGATGCTCAAGCTTGGGTTCGGCTACGGAGCGGCGCTGTTTGTCATGAGTCTCAACTACAGGATAGACATCGCCATGCTTGAACGCCTGCGTACCATTGGAGAGGTGGGGCAATATTCTGTAGGGGTCAATCTGGCGGAGCTTATCTGGCAGGTGCCAGCCGCGATCGGGGTGGTGGTGTTTGCGCGCAGTGCGGCTTCAAGAGGAAGTCTAGAGTTTTCTCGCGCCGTTGCTCGGTTGTACCGCGTGGCCCTCGTGGTCAGCATTCTGGTGAGTCTCTTGATTGCAACACTAGGGCCGACGGTCATTCAGATTTTTTACGGTCGTGATTTCACTCCGGCGGCGGAGGCAATGACGTTCCTTCTTCCCGGGATCGTTGCAATGATTGCGCATAAGGTGCTCAACATGGACCTGGCTGGGCGAGGAAAGCCTTATGCCGCGCTTTTTAGTTTCCTTCCCGCGCTTTTGGCGAACATCTTGCTGAACCTTCTCTTCATTCCGGCATGGGGAGCCAATGGTGCTGCAGTGGCGTCGAGTATCAGTTACACGTTGGCTGCGGTTCTTTTCTTGTTCCAGTATCGCCAAGTGACGACGCTTCGATTGAGAGAGGTCTTCGCATACAGCAAGGCTGATTTCGATTTCTTGCCGCGTTTGGCGGGGCAGTTAATTTCGAGGCGGGCTCGGTGAAGGTCGGATACGTAGTTTCGTCGAAAGGACACGGTCGTGGAGGGCATTTCTACAGCCTAAAGACGACTGCAGAGGCTCTCTCTGAGAGGATCGATCCTGTGATCGTCAACGTGGGGATCGCTGAGTCGCCAGTTCTAAATTCATTCAGAGGGCGGAAGATTGACGTTCTGTTCAAAGACTCCAGTCTCAAGAAGCATGTTACTCGAGTTTGTGATGCGTTGTCGGCTATCCGGCCGGACGTCATCCACAGCTTCGATCTTGATGCGCTCTTCTTTGCAAGAGCAGCAGCAACGAGGCTAGGAGTTCCTCTCGTCCATACGAAGTGCGGTGGACCGATTCCTAATGGTTACTTCCCTGCCGTACGCGAGCTAATTGTCTATAGCGAAGAAGATCTGGCGTGGTTCAAGAGAAGTGCCAGACACCAAGAAACAAGGATCAACGTGATCCCTAATAGGGTTCTTCCCGTGGAACAGGATTTCGAAGCGATAGGGCGTCTTCGCGAGCGGTTGCCGAAGGATAAGCTCGTACTACTGCGAATCTGTCGAGTTTCGCCGTACTATCGCAAGAGTCTGATTCAGGCGGCTCGCTTGGTCCGTGAGCTTTCGTCTAGAGAGATTCCTATCCAGTTGCTGGTCGTGGGGGTGGTTGAAGATCCGTCGATTCAACGGGAGGTTGAGGGATTAGCGGCGGGGCATGCGACGTTTGCGTCGGAAGAAGACTTCTCAGTGAACGCTGCGAGAATTATCGAAGTCGCTGACATGGTAATGGGTACGGGTCGGAGCTTCATGGAAGCGGCATCGCTCGGGAAGACCATGTTGGCACCAGTGGCAAATGCATCCATCCCTGTGCTCGTGGATATTGATCGCGTGGATTTGTTTCGCTCGCGGAATTTTTCGGAGCGAGTAACTCTTGAGTCGTTCGATGAGGGGCAAGAGATCGAGCGAATCCGCCTTGCATGCGTTGAGCTCTTTGATGGTGGATTCAAAGAAGGTTTGCTGGCCTTTGCGCGAGAGAACTTCGACGTGAGATCGCGTGTCGAAGATTTTTGTTCGATCTACAGGACTGCGAAAAAGCCGGATCGGGTGGGGCTGTTCGATCTGGCGCTTCATACATTTCTGGTTGTTCGCCGACATAGTGCGGCGCGCAATGCAATGAAACAGCGCTTCGAATAATTGAATTGAGGTATCGATGTGCTGGGATAATCAACAGGAGAGCGGTCGTAGATTTCGATTGACCGTTTGTGGCGATCTCGCGCCTTGCGGTCCATCAGGTCGAATGCTGGCGGCGCAGAGGAACACCGATCTTTGGGGGGGGATTGCGACGGAGTTTACAGGCAGCGATTTTGCTATCGCCAACTTAGAGTGCCCTTTGACGACAGTGCGAGGCGATTCAGAGAAGCGTGGGCCCGCGCTCAGGGTGGCGCCCGAATGTGCGTATTCAATTCGCGCTGCAGGTCTTCATGCGGTAAGCGTAGCCAATAACCACATTATGGACATGGGGGCGCAAGGATTGGCCGATACGCTCAAGGCCTGTGAACAGGCGGGCCTCGCTACTGTTGGTGCGGGGATGGATCTCAACGCGGCGATGCGGCCCATTATCTTGGAAAGAGATGGGTTAAGAGTTGCCATCCTCGCGATCGCGGAGCGGGAATTCAGCATTGCTGAAGATAATCAGCCTGGCGCTGCGCCTGTAGATCCAATAACCAACTCGGAACAGATCAGTCTTGCTCGGCAGCAGGCGGACGTGGTGGTCGTACTTTTACATGGTGGCAACGAGTATTACCCGTTGCCTCGGCCCGGGCTGGTTAAACTGTGTCGCTTTCTTATCCGTTGTGGTGCGGCGGCAGTTGTGTGTCATCACACTCACGTGCCGGGTCCGGTCGAGCGTTTCGAAGGCGGCGTGATCTGCTACGGTCTAGGAAACTTTCTGTTCGACGGAATAGTACCTCGCAACGAGGATTGGTATGTCGGCTACCTTATTCATCTGGATCTCACAAGAGAAGGTGTAGCCGATTTTAAGATCGTCCCTTTTCGGCAGGCTCACAATCCAACGAAGCTTTATAGGCTGAAGGGTGAGGAGGAGAGGGCATTTTTCGAGCGCTTACGACGATTGGGCGAGATTCTAGGATCGCCCGAATTGCTTCTCGAACAATGGCGGCAATTTTGCGAATCGCGAAAGTCACGATATCTCATTCCGCTAAGGGCTCCGGTAGAGCTGCGCGGGTTGGCGAGATTGTGTAGTCGCTTCCCTGGCCTCTTAACTCTATTGGTTCCTAAGAGAGCCCGTCTCTTCACGCTGAATGTGCTCCGATGTGATTCTCATCGAGAAGCGGTGGAAACCATCCTTGCCGGCATGGGCAGGCAGCAGAAGTGAAAGCTTCGTTAAAGCGCCCGCTAGCAGCGACCGAATGGCTCGCTGCCTTGGCCCTAAGTGCGATTGTGCTGACGTATGGCTCAAAGGGGCCCCAGTTTTACTTGACGTGGGCCACGGGATGTGTCGTGGCGGCGGTCGCTCTATTGCTGATTCTGGTGAACGGGCAATTGCGGCAGTCGTCGTTCAATGCGTGTGCGCTCTGTTTGGCTTGGGTCGTTTATGCGCTTGCAATGACGAGGTTTGCAACGGATGTCAGTAGACATCTTCAGACTATCGTGCTGCACGCATTCTACGTTGTCGTTCTAGCCGCACTGCTTGGTATGTGCATGAGCTCGTTTCGTACGCTCGTTCGGAGTGTCGGTATCTGTACCCTGCTTTGGGTCGCCTTCAACTCAATCTTGTTACTGGCGTATCTGCTGGGGCTCGTGAGCTATGAGCGCGATTTCTCGGGCGTGTATTACAACCGAAATACGCTTGCAGTCTCGGGTTCAGTGCTTCTCTCTTTTTGGATTCTTCTCGAGAAGAATTTCCGTGCTGAGTATGGACGATCAGTCGTTGCATTGTCGATTGCGCTCTTGGTCGCGATCGTTCTCTCTACGTTGTCCACCAAAGGACTGTTGGCCGTGGCTTTGCTCTTAGGGCTTAAGGTCGTGGCGTCGAAGGGGGCGCGGTCATTTATCGCGCCGGCCATCATCGCCGTGTCTGTTGTCGCAGTTCTCGCAGTTGCGGGCGGTGCTGTCATTAGTCGTACGCAACAGAAATTAGCAGCCCTGACCATGGTGGATCGTGAGGCTGAATTGGTGGGAAATAGTGGAGCCGAGCGGGTGGCGCTCCTGATTGCGAGTGCGCGCGTGATCAGTAGTCATCCTTGGACCGGCGTCGGTGTAGACAACGGGCGGTACCACCTGTTTACACCTGGATTCTTCGTTCGATACTCGCGCGGGAAAGTTGATGATGTAACCGAAGGTAAGTACTCACACAACAATTACGCCGAGATGCTCTTGAATGCTGGTGTGCCAGCGTTTGTTTTGTATTACGCGCCTATTGTTTGGTTGATGCTGCGTTGTCGAAAGAAGCGCAATGTCGATGGCCAAAGGGATGACTTGCGCCGCTTCGTTTATGGTGCACTCGCGCTGAAACTTCTCATGGATGTTGGGATGGTCAGCTATAACGATTTGTCGCACATCCTTTTGCTCGTATGTTCGTGCTTGATCTATTTCCGTTTTCTTAGATTGCCGACTTGCGTCTCCTCAAAGCGGATCAGTGCGAGGTCGATTGATGTTAAGGCTCATGCGTCGTAGCAGTGCACCGAATGATTGGCCACACGAAGCTTCTTTCGTGGTCGGTCGAGAGAAGACGAGTCGTCCGTGCATCTGTCTGGTTGTAGGGTCTCTTCGCGGCGGCGGTACAGAACGTGTATGCGTGACCATCGCGAATGGATTAACCAGCCGTGGATACTTCGTGAAGATTGTGGTCCTCAATCTCAATAAAGCGCAGTACGAGACGGCCCTCGACAAGGATATTGAGCTCGTCAATCTCGGGAAGCGTACGGTACGCGAAGGGGTATTTGCTTTATGGCGGGTCTTGGCGCGTACGAGACCGGCTGTCGTCCTGGCATTCAATCATCAGTTGGCAATTACGTGCGCAGTTGGTCGCGCGATGAGGGTCTTTTCTGGAGCCGTTGTTGGGAGAAACGGGAGCACGCTCAGTCATCGGATTGCTCTTGCTCGAGGAATGTGGCAGAGAGTGCTGGTGCCCATGCTGACAAGAATACTGTATCGCCTCTGCGATCGGGTTGTTGCGCAGTCTGAGGGAATGGCTCGAGATCTAATTGAGAGCTTTGGGCTTCCGCAGGAAAAGATGGTGACTATTGGCAACCCCGTTGAGATCAAAGCAGTAAGCGATCAGAAAATGGAAGTGCAGGGGCGTTTGCCGGAACGGACTATCCTGTTCGTAGGAAGGCTCGAAGATATCAAGGACCCGCTATTCCTCATAGAAAGCTTCGCAATCTGCTTGCGCCATATTCCGGATCTGAAGTTAGCAATTGCCGGGCAAGGAGCTCTTGAGGACGAAATGCGCAAGGCGACAAAGAGGCTTGGCATCTCCGAAGCGGTATTGTTCTTAGGGTTTCAGCGGGAAATGATGCCACTGTATCGTGGCGCTCTGGCGACTGTACTGTGTTCTCGTGTCGAAGGTATGCCGAACTGTCTCCTGGAGAGCTTGGCATACGGAACTCCAGTCGTATCGCTTGATTGTCCGCACGGTCCCGCTGAGATCATTATCGAAGGTGAGAACGGTTACTTGGTGCGAGAAAGAAAAGAAGACGTATTTGCGCAGGCGATCGTAAGGGCAGTGAGTAGGACGTGGAATCGAGAAAAAGTACTCGGGAGCGTCTCGCGATTTTCATCTGACGCAGTGATCTCGGCTTACGAGGACTTGCTTGTTCAAGTTGCGAATGAGGCTGCGGGTAAGAACGTTTTTGGTGCATAGCATGCTTCGCATACAGAAATTTCTAAATTGGGCGACGACGCGGCGGACGAAGCGCTTCGTTATATACAAAGATTTGAAGCGTGCGCAGTTTTCATCGCGAGATGAATACGAGGAAAGATTGACGAGGCGTCTGCGAGAGCTGGTTAACCACGCTGTGCGAACGGTTCCTTACTATGCTGAGTTTGCGAAGGGACTGGGTTCAGACGAGCGTGATCGATTGGAAAGGGCGAGTCCGGATGATATGCGAATTCTGCCTATTCTGACGAAAGAAAGTATCCGTGCACTTGGTGACCGCCTCCATTCGAGTGATCACGTCCGGCGCGGTTCGTACTGGAATTCGTCGGGGGGCACTACCGGGCAGCCTACCCAAGTGCTGCAAGATCCGGACTTCTACGAGCATGCCAACGCCCAAACATTGCTCGTCAGATCCTGGCGCGGTGCAGGGCCATTCGATGCCGTGATACGCATCTGGGGGGCGCAGCGAGATTTTGGAAGCACGCGCTGGAATCTGAAGCTGAGAGATTTTGTTCGGAATCGCATCATTCTCAACTGCTTCAAGATGACAGAGCAAGAGATGGAGGGCTATCTCCGGGTGCTTCAAAGGCACCATCCGAAAGTCATCATAAGTTATGTGGCGGCTGCATATGAGTTAGCAAACTTCGCGGAGCAAAAAGGAATACGTGTGAAATTAGATGCTCCGATCCAAACGGGTGCAGGTACGCTGTTCGAGCCGATGCGAGAGAGAATCGAATCTGTATTTGGAACAAAGGTCTTCAATCACTACGGAGCGAGAGAGACCGGCGCCATCGCATCCGAGTGCGAGCATGCCTCTGGGCTACACATTTTGGGCGACCATGTATATGTGGAGATTGTCGATGACCTTGGACGGCCATGTCCTCCAGGGGGGATCGGACACGTGTTGGTGACTAGTTTGAATAATTTCTCCATGCCGATTCTGCGTTACCGCATCGGAGATCAGGCGGCGTGGGCCACGAAGACTCGGTGTGAGTGCGGACGCCCGTACCCGCTGCTGGAGCGCGTGGCTGGTCGTCAGAGCAGCGTTATTCGTGCGGCTAACGGTGCTTTGGTGGATTCCAACTTTTTTGTCCACACCATCGGCGTCACGGAGCACCATCCAAACATACGCCGCTTTCAGCTTGTACAAGAGGATATCAATGCGTACACGGTGCGGCTGATGGTTACGGCGGAGGTGCCGTCGTTGGTGACTGAGCGTATTGCGTCGAGATTGCGTTCCGTACTCGGCGAAAGTGTGCAAATTCGATTTGAATACACGGACGACCTTCACGAGTCGATCACAGGGAAGTTCGACTTCGTGGTGTCGAAGCTCCCCTCGAAGGGTATGGCAGCGTGATTCCCGTAGTCGAATAAGTCGAATGAAGATCGTCTACTTGGTTTCGACGCTGCAGCGCACCGGACCCACTCGTCAGCTTCTCAACATTGTTCGTTGCATACGAGGAAGTGGGTGCCAACCATTGGTGGTTACGCTTTCGCCAGATCCGGCGGATTCGCTGCGTGATGAGTTCATTAAGCAGGGTATAGAAGTCATCGGGCTAGGAATGAGCCGCTGGGCTACCCTGCAGTCTGCGGGACCGGCAGTTGCTGATTTCTGTCGTGCAAGGTCGGCGGAAGTTGTGCACAGTCAGGGCATAAGAGCGGACACGATCGCTGCGCGTTTCTTAAGTGATAGGGTAACCGTGGCCACGCTACGTACTGTTCCGTGGCTGGACTACAAAATGACGTATGGACGGTTGCGGGGAGCCGTTATGAGTTGGGCGCATTTGCGGGCGCTTGCGAACGTCAGCCAAGTGGTTACGGTTTCGCGCGCGGTGGCTCGAGAGCTGGCAGATAAGCTCAGCGACGTGACGGTCATTCAAAATGGAGTTGATGTGGACTACTACAATCCTCTCGAGTTCGATGCTCGAGAGAGCGTTTGTGAAGAACTTGGTATTCCCAAGGATGCGACGGTGTTTGTGTCCGTCGGGCATCTTTCCGAGCGGAAGGATCCAGAGACCGTGTTACGGGCATTCGAGGCTTTACAAAACAATGGCGAGTACGCTTTGGTGATGGTTGGTGACGGACCGTTGCGTGCGCGGTGTGAATCAATTGCGGGCAAGTATGCCCGAATTATTGGGCGACGAACGGATGTACGACCCTACCTCGCGGCCGCCGACGTTTTTGTCTCTGCCTCACGAGCGGAGGGTTTTCCGAATGCCGCATTGGAAGCGGCTGCGATGGGTTTGCCCCTAATACTTAGCGATATCGGTCCGCACGCTGAGTTGGGAAGGGCTCCGGGGCTCGATTGCGTGTTATTCAGGACGGGTGAATTTTCGGAATTGAGTCGGCAGTTTGCGTCCCGCGCCGGATTTCGTAACACGCTGCGCAGCAATCGTGACGTGGCTCTATCAGAGCTGAACATGAAAGTTACTGGAGAGAGGTATCTCTTTTTGTATAAGAGGTTGCTCGCTTCCATGAGCGGGCGGCCTGCTGGCCGTGGGTAAGACGACACTGCTGGAAGGCAATGCTATGTCAGAAGGCATTCCCGCAGTTACTGTGTTGATGGGGGTCTTCAATGGGCTTCCTCACTTAGCGGGTGCTATCGAGAGCATTTTGGCGCAATCATTCGCGGACTTCGAGTTCCTCATAATTGACGATGCTTCTACTGACGGCAGTGTTGACGTAATTGCTGAGTACGCTCGTCGAGATGCGAGAGTGCGAGTTATCCTCAATCAAGAGAATCAGGGGCTCGGAGCCGTCCTCAATAGAGGAGTTCAAGAGGCGCGTGGGACATTGGTGGCACGGATGGATGCGGATGACCGTTCGGTTCCGCACCGGCTGGAGCGACAAGTTGCGTTCTTGGAGTCGCATCCGGATGTCGATATCGTCGGTAGCTATGCGCTTGATGTGACGGCGTCAGGTGAACCGGTGCGCGAACGTCGTGTCCCCACGGAGCACTCTCGCATCGTTGCGGTGATCTGGTCCTGTCCTTTGATTCATCCAACGGTGATGTACCGGCGGGACAAGATCATTCGTGCGGGGTCGTACTTGCCAACGCTGCGTCGCCGGCAGGACTACGACTTGTGGTTTCGGTGCGTCCGCGATGGTCTGGTTTTTGCGAACATCCCGGAGCCTCTGGTTCACTATTTGTACTCAGAGGAGACGTTGCGTCGAAATAACCTGAAGACTGCCTGGTCTCAGGTGAAATTGGGGCTTAAAGGCTGTCGAATGATCAATGCGCCAATGGCTGCGTACGTCGCAACATGCTGGCCCTTGTTTGAAGCGCTTGTGCCCACGCCGCTCCGGATGAAGCTTCTTGCGTTTAAAGCCAAAATCGATCCGCGCGGAACATAGGCAAGCACAGAGTGCAGATCTGGCTGCGTGGATACGCTACGGCCCCATGCCGCCCCCACGAGGAAAAGAAAGCAGCGAGTACCCGTGATTCAAGAACTGCTGGCCTAGTAGCCTTGATCCAATATCGTTGAGGTGTGTGTCGTCTCTATATAACAACGTACCGCTGACTACGGGATTGCATTGTTCTTTTGCGCAGATTATTGCATTTGGATCTATAAACCGAATCTGAGGAAAACGCTCGCGTATCCGTGCCCAATAAGCTGGCTTGGGCGACTGGGGAACAGAGCAATTGTTCGTGGAGGCGAACACCAATTGTCTAATTGGACACCTCGCGCCGCGCGGAATCTTTTGGTTGTCGAGAATGAGGATTACTTCGGCACCGGTGGCGATTGCACGGTCGAGCGTTGCTTCAATATACGCGGAGGCTTCATCTGAGGCGGGCCAACTTCCAGCAAAGATCACGTAGCGATAGCGATTGCGTTCGATTAGGTCGATTGCAAGCTGATTGCGAAGAGAGCATTTCTCTCGGTAGGCGTCTCGAGACTTGTTATATCCCAAGACGGGTAGGCATCCAGCCATTGTGTAGTCCATGATCGAAATTCCATCGATTTTGGCCATTACGTCGATCATGCCGGTGAAGTGATTCGCATACGAGTCGCCAACTAGGATGCCATCGATTTCTTGTCTCTTTGCACCAAGTCGACATTTCGGATTTGGGGCAGCCTTGTAAAAGGCTGCCGCGACATGGCATCCGGCGCGAAGAACGTCTGGTTTCGAGGCGACCATTGATTCAAACGTGGCAACCTGCGGGTCAAACCGCTGTGGGAAGCCGTGATTGAGTATGGTTACCACGGTGAGTACAAGCAGCACAGAGGCTGGGGCAAAGTATCTTGTCAGTAGGACGCGTTGAAACGGGATACTTGCGCCGTCGCGGCGGAAAGGCTGCTCCACATACTTCCAAGACAGCCATGCAAGGATGAATGAAGTGCAGAGAGCAACGATCCCGACCGGCAAGTTGATCGGGATGTTGATATAGCGGAGATAAGCGAGAATCGGCCAATGCCATAGATAGAGAGAGTAGGAGATGAGACCGACCGAGACCATGAGCCTGTTCGTCAGTAACGGTGAAGTGACTCCGTTGCTTCCTGCCCAGATTAGGAGTGCCGTGCCTACGCACGGGTAGAGCGCATTGATGCCGGGAAACGAAGAGCCTCGGTTCAGGACAGCCAGGGTGCATCCGATGAGGGCGAGACCCGCAGCCGTGCAAAGGTTGGCTGCCATGCGGGATCTCGGCTTTTTGAATGTGATCAGTACTGCGAGGAAGCCTCCGATCAGTAGTTCAAAGAAGCGGCTCGGAAGGAGGTAATAGGAGGCCGAGATGGATATTGATGTTCCAACTTGCGAGGCGGCGGCTGCTAGCGCAGTGAGTCCGAGCAGAACGGGCACCAGAAGATGGCGTGTAGATCGACTGAGAAGCAACAGTAAGGGAGGCCAGAAGAAATAAAATTGCTCTTCGATTCCAAGTGACCATGTGTGCAAGAGGATTGCTTCGCTGCTATCTCCTGCAAAGTAGTCCCGGTATTCGCGCCAGAAATAGAAATTCGATGCGCCAAAGAATGCGAGGGCTGCGCTAATTGCCAGCTTCGACAAGTCGGCTGGTGGCAACAGGAGGAAACCGAATGCCAAGCAAACGATGATTACGCAGCACAACGCGGGTGCGATGCGGTTGATTCGGCGTTTGTAGAAGCTTTTGAGCGAAAAGGAACCGGACCGAATCTCCTGATATATCTGAGATGTGATAAGGAACCCGGAGATCACAAAGAATATATCGACCCCGACAAACCCCCCCGGGAGAAGAGAGTAGTTGACGTGATGGAGTACGACGGCCAGTACGGCGATCGCTCTGAGGCCATCAATATCAGGACGATACTTGTCTATCTTCATCGCACGGGAAATCTCTGCTTATTCTCAAAATAATTAGGCAAAATCCCGCCGCCGCGTTGGTACGCGCCAGTGTAAGAACTGTGTAATGATAGCTTTTTTTTCCGGAAGACTTGCACCGCTGCAGCTTGTGGTCGAGTAATGCAATCCGGGACGTCACTACGGTCGATGCGATCCGTTGATGGGGGACGGGCTTGTCGAAGGAGATTTCAACGAATTGCCTGGCCGTCGGCGCAAGATGTTTCGCCCGCTCGTGCTGGGATGAAATAGGATCAAGTGGGGACAGCGAAGCTTTATGGGGTGTGTGCTCGTTACCGGGTCTACGGGGTTCGTCGGAAGGCATCTGGTCGATGCTCTTCGCGAGCAAGGTCATTGCGTGGTGCAGGCGGTTCGCGGGCGGTCGTCGGGTCCGGATCAACAGCCCAGTATTTGTTTCGATCTCAACGCGCCTGACTCGCTGAGCCCGTCACAGTTGAATGGGATCGATTGCATTTACCACCTTGCCGCCCGCGTGCATGTAATGCATGCAGGCCCGGGGGATGCGGATCTCTTTAGGCGCCTTAACGTCCATGCCACGCAGGTGCTGGCAAGAAGGGCCGCCGCCGCGGGTGTCAAGCGTTTCGTCTATCTGAGCTCAATCAAGGTCAATGGCGAGCGAACTCATGGCCGTCCATTTACCGCGCATGATCAGCCATCTCCCGAAGATGCCTATGGCAAATCGAAGTTGGAAGCGGAACAGGCTCTATTGAAGATTGCAGCGGATACAGGTCTAGAAGTCGTGATCGTGCGGCCGCCGCTCATCTATGGCCCTGGAGTGGGGGCGAACTTTCGGCGGTTGCTTGCGCTCGTGGAGCGAGGATGGCCACTGCCGTTCGGTTCCGTGCGTAACAAGCGCAGTCTTGTGAGCATTTGGAATCTCATTAGTTTGCTGCTTGTCGTTCGCGATTCGCCTGACGCGCCGGGGAAGGTTTGGCTCGTATCCGATAATGACGACCTATCGACATCTGATTTGGTGAGATGCATCGGAAAAGCGCTAGGTCGAAGAGAAGCGAGGCTGATGCCCGCACCTGTGGGGCTCCTTCGGCTTCTTGGCGCAGCAGCAGGTCGACAGGCTGAAGTCGGCAGGCTGCTCGACTCGCTACAGGTGGATATCACAGAGACCTGCGCGGGCCTGGATTGGAAACCGCCTATGAGTGCTCAAGAAGGCATCGAACGTACCGTCCAATGGTTTAAGGAATCTCGCCGTGGCGTGGGCTGAGATTTGCTGGTTCGGACTGGCGGCGTTGCTCGCCGCGTTTCTGACTTGGAGAGTACGTGCCCATTCCCTCGCTAGAGGGGTGCTGGATGTTCCTAATTCGCGAAGCTCGCATACTGTTGCCACAGCGCGCGGCGGCGGTCTAGCGATCGTGACGATCTCGGTGCTCGGGATCTTGATCTCATTTGGAGCGTTCGGATTGCCGATCGAAGTTTCGATCGCGCTTTTTGCTGGAGGGGTATTGGTAGGAGCGATTGGTTACGCCGACGATCGGTGGTCGTTGCCTGCATTGCCGAGGTTCGGTGTGCATCTGATCGCCGCCGCCATCGCCGTTTTCCTTATCTATTTTGTCGCGCGCGATACCGATGCGGCGATGGGGATAACGGGTTGGATTATTTCGGTGGTTGCGGTAATCGCCGTTGTCTGGAGCATCAACCTGTTCAACTTCATGGACGGCATTGATGGAATCGCAGCATCGCAGGCATTGTTTGTGATTCTGACTTCCGCGCTGTTGCCAGGGGTGGGCGGCGCGAACGACTTGGGTTTGGATGCTTCTTTCGTTCTCTTGGTTTCTGCCGGAGCTTGCCTGGGTTTTTTGGTTTGGAACTGGCCCCCGGCGAAGATCTTCATGGGAGACGTGGGCAGCGGGTTCCTGGGATTTTGGCTCGCAGCTTTAGCGCTTTGGTTAGATGCGTCCGGATTGCTGAGTTATTGGACTGCGATCACTCTCAACGCAGTATTCATTGCCGATGCGACCGTGACGCTCGTGCACCGAATCTTGCAGGGGGAGCGTTGGTACGAAGCGCATCGCAGCCATGCCTATCAGATTCTTGCGCGCAGGTGGGGCGGCCACTTCAAAGTCACGATGTCGCTGTGGCTAGTCAATTTGGCAGTCGTTCTGCCCTTAGGCTTCGCGTCGCATATCTGGCCGCAGGCGGCGCCTGCAATCGCGGTCTCATCCGTGACCGTACTTGCGTGTGTTTGTCTCTTCTTCGGAGCTGGATCGAAAGCGCCCTAGCCTAAGTTTCCAAGAACGTCGTCATTGGGCGACATGTTTCGGAAACTGCAACGTGAGTGTGACATGTCTCGCGTCCTTCTCGTCGTTCAGGGAATCTCGTAACGCAAACTGATGATCCTGTCGCATTCCTTATGTCGCCTCAGTGATATCTAGTGCATCAAAATCCGGCACTTGAGCAGCTTGCTAGCTGCGACGGTAAATCTCACAGTGCCGGGCATCCGAACTTAGGAAACGATGAATGCCAATACGATGGGCTGAGCGTAGCGCGCAGTATGTCGCTGGACTTCCGCGTCCGGCGAAGGTCATTACGGCCGTGGCTGCAGACGCGCTCGCGATGCCAGTGCTGTTCTTCTCAGCTGCCGCACTGAGATATGAGTCGATCGAGGCGGCCAGGCAATTGCCGTTCAGTCTCTACGCTGCATCGACTGGGATTTATCTTGCGGTGTTCGCGGCGCTAGGTCTGTACCGTGCGGTATTCCGATTCGTTTCGCGTGCCGTTTTCTACAGAGGGGCGGTCGGAACCGTTCTCTCCACAATTGTGTTCGCGGCGTTGAATTTGGCGTTGATTCAGCCCCAGGCACCGCACTCTGCAATTGTGATCTTCGGTGCGTTCGTGCTCCTGTACTTTGCCGCCAGCCGTGCGCTTGTACGCGAGTGTCTGTCTTTTCGTCGAGGCAAGAAGGAGCGCGTCATCATTTATGGAGCGGGAGACACCGGGGCTCAGCTTTGTCGCTCTTTGCGCGATGGCGGTCAGTACTTGCCGGTGGCGTTCGTCGATCCGGACGTTTCGCTGCAGGGACGCATGATCTTCGGGTTGCGCGTGCATGGCCCCGAAGACTTGCCTCGCTTGATTCATCGCCATCGAATCTCGTCCGTGCTCTTGGCGATTCCAGCGTGCTCGCGCCGCCAACGGCAGCAAATTCTCAAGTCGCTCGAGCCATTCCCGGTTCACGTCCGTACAGTCCCGGACATTTCCGACATCGTTGCTGGCCACGCCTCGGTATCGGACGTTCAAGAGGTCGATCCGAACGATCTGCTCGGGCGTGATCCTGTGCCGCCGAACGAGAAGCTGTTAGCGGCGTGTATTCGGGACAAGGTTGTGATGGTGAGTGGAGCCGGCGGATCGATCGGTTCCGAGCTTTGCCGCCAGATCGTCCGGCTGGGACCGGCACGCCTGTTGCTGGTGGAGATGTCGGAACCGGCGCTGTATCACATCGATCGCGAGCTGCGGATGCTTTGCAAGGAGCAAGGTTTGCAGGTTGAGATCGTTGCGTTGCTCGGCAACGCCCATCACCGCTACCGTGCCCGGGAGATCATGCAGAAATTCGGCGTGCAAACCGTGTATCACGCGGCCGCCTACAAGCATGTGCCGATCGTCGAGCAGAACATCATCGAAGGGATTCACAACAATGTCTTCAGCACCTGGTATTTGGCTGAAGCAGCCCTCGAAGCGAAAGTCGAAACTTTCGTGCTCATTTCCACGGACAAAGCTGTCAATCCGACGAACGTCATGGGCGCAACCAAGCGGCTTGCGGAGCTAACGTTGCAGGCGCTTCAGGAGCGCTCTACGTTCACTCGCTTCTGCATGGTTCGGTTCGGGAATGTCCTCGAGTCGTCGGGTTCGGTCGTTCCGCTGTTCCGGGAGCAAATCAAGCGCGGCGGTCCTGTGACAGTGACGCACCGGGACATCATTCGTTATTTCATGACCATTCCGGAGGCTTCGCAGCTGGTTTTGCAGGCGGGAGCCATGGGGCAGGGCGGCGATGTTTTCGTGCTCGACATGGGGCAGCCGCTGCGCATCGTCGATCTTGCGCGGCGCATGATCAACCTGATGGGTTTGACGGTGAAGGACGAGTCGAACCCCGATGGTGATATCGAGATCGTATACACGGGGTTGCGCCCTGCCGAGAAGCTCTTTGAGGAGTTGCTCATCGGCGAAAACGTGACTGGGACAGAACATCCCATGATCATGCGTGCGATGGAGCACCATATTCCGTGGCAGCAGCTTCGCGATAAGCTCACGGAGTTGCTTGCTGCGCTCGACAAATTCGACTGTTCCCGAGCTCGCGAGCTGCTGATCGAAGCGGTCGCGGAATATCGTCCGGCATCGCCGATCCAGGATCTGGTTTGGTTGCAAAGCGCCAATGCGGAGGCCAGAGCGAACGTCACGGAGCTGCGGACGCATCGCCTGCGCGCATTGAAGGCGGGAACGCTGCCGATGGCGCAGTAAAGACCCTGACATCGGAGTGGCGGATAGCTCTTGTAAACGGAATGAACTTTCCTTTATAAGCTACTGGCGGTAAAGACCCGGGTTGGTGATCGCCAGAGAGCCAAATCAATGACGGTAGATATGCGCACGAGAACGCATCGCCGTTGGGGAGCATGAAGGGAACAATGACGGATCATGTCTTTAAGCTGGCTTGAGCGCAGTGCACATCGCGCTGCGCGGTTTCCGCGCTGGGCGAAAGTCTTACTAGCAGTCACAGCCGATGCAGGTTCCGCCGCTCTAGCGTTGTTGTGTGCGGTCTTACTGCGCGGCGAGTCCTTCAGTGCGGCTCTCGATGTATCGCCCTGGCTTTTTCTCCTTGCCGCAACGGCGTGTGTCGCCTGCCTCTTTGCCATCGGGGTCTATCGCGCCGTCTTCAGGTTCATCACGCAAGGAGGCCTTCTCAAGACCACCGTGGGAGTAGTGGCCGCGGCGGGCGTGCTCTGGTTCGTCAATGAGAATTGGGTCGAGAAGCCGATTTCGGGCCATGCGATCACGATTTTCGCGCTGTTGACGCTGCTCTACATGTTCGTCAGCCGTTCGCTCGTGCGGGAGCTCTTGTATTTCAAGCGCGGCGCGAAGGAGAGAGTCGTGATCTATGGGGCGGGTTCGACTGGAGCTCGGCTCGCGCGGGCTTTGAGAGAAAGCGGGCAGTATCTGCCGGTTGCTTTCGTCGACGATGACTCGGCGCTGCAAGGTAGGACCGTCTCAGGCATCAAGGTGCATAGACCCAAAGCCCTTCCTACCCTCCTCAAGCGCCACTCCATCGCGTCGGTCTTGCTCGCCGTCCCCTCATACTCGCGGCGAGAGCGGCAAGCCATTTTGAAATCGCTCGAGGCGTTTCCGGTCAGCGTTCGGACCGTGCCGGACATCGACGACATCATGAGCGGACAAGCCACCGTCACGGATCTCCGCGATGTCGACGCCAACGACCTGTTGGGCCGCGACCCGGTCGCCCCGAACGAAGCGTTGCTCGATGCTTGTATCCGAAACAAGGTCGTCATGGTTTCAGGGGCCGGCGGGTCGATCGGCTCGGAGCTCTGCCGCCAAATTCTGCGGTTGGCACCCCGCAAGCTCATCCTGCTCGAAATTTCCGAGGTCGCCCTCTATAGCATCGAAAGCGAGCTGCGGAGTCAGGCGGATTCGCAAGGTCCCGCGATCATCGCGCTGCTTGGAAACGCATTACATCTCCCACGACTGCGGGAAGTCATGCAAACGTATGGCGTCCAAACGGTGTACCACGCCGCCGCGTACAAGCACGTCCCGATTGTCGAGCAGAACGTCATCGAGGGCATTCACAACAACGTGTTCAGCACGTGGTGCATGGCTGAGGCGGCACTCGATGCGCGCGTCGAGACGTTCGTGCTGATTTCGACGGACAAGGCCGTCAATCCAACCAATGTGATGGGAGCTTCGAAGCGGCTCGCAGAGCTGACGTTGCAGGCGCTGCAGGAGCGTTCGACGTCCACTCGGTTCTGCATGGTTCGGTTCGGGAACGTCCTCGAGTCTTCCGGCTCGGTCGTGCCGTTGTTCCGAGAGCAGATCAAACGTGGCGGCCCCGTGACGGTGACCCACCGCGACGTCATTCGTTATTTCATGACCATCCCGGAAGCGGTGCAGCTGGTCCTGCAGGCGGGCTCGATGGCGCAGGGCGGCGATGTGTTCGTGTTGGACATGGGCGAGCCCGTGCGCATCTTGGATCTTGCACGTCGCATGATTCACTTGATGGGAGCGACGATCCGCGACGAGGCCAACCCGGAGGGGGATATAGAAATCCAGTTCACTGGATTACGGCCCGGCGAGAAGCTTTACGAGGAGCTGCTGATCGGCTCCAACGTGACTGGTACGGATCATCCGAGAATCATGCGCGCCGACGAACCGCATCTGTCATGGAAGGAATTGAAGGATGTGCTCGCCACCTTGCGCGCAGCGATCGAGGCCTTCGATTGCGAAGCGGCTCGTGAGCTCATCCTGAAGACTGTCGCCGAGTACCGTCCTTCGTGCGGCATTCAGGATCTCGTATGGCAACACAATCAGGCCGCAGGAATAGCGGTGCGTCCGCGACTTGTCGAGAACCGAGCGCCGGTGCGCATGCCTGACGCGGCAGCGTCGGTGCATTGAGACTGAAGGCTGAAGGCAAGAGGGCGCTGCGCATCGCTGCTCACTCGTCGTTCGAAGCGACTTTGGGTGCTGACGTCCGCCATTGTCCTGTCTAACCCCGAGCCCCAAGTCCCGCGCCCCACGCCTTTCGTCACCACCGATAACTCAAGTACAGCGAGATGCTCGAGATGTCGTAGAAGCTGTCGGGCCGGACGTTACGGGGCTCGTCCGGTAATAACTTGTCGCGTTGGACTTTGTCGGCGTAGCGCGCGTCGAGATTCAAATCGAGCTTCGGGGTAATGTTGCGCCATTGGATGCCGAGGCCGCCGTACAGGCCGAGCGCCGGCGTGGCCAAGTCGTAGCGGGCAGCGCCGAGAAATGCCGAGACCGCGAAGTTCTTGCCGATACGATACCGGTAGTCGAGCGCTCGCACGGCGATCAGCAGTTTGCTGTCGATCTGATCAAGCTCGACTCGGACGCCAACATCGCCTCGCTCTGTTGCACGGCGTCTAGCACCGATACCGAAGTGGGGGGCGATCTCGCGGTCGGTTCTAACGCCGGAATCTGAAGCCGAAACCGCATCGAGCGTCACGACGACCTCATTTGCATTGATGCCTGCGTCGATGAACAACTCCGCGCCGTCCGGTCGAGAGCCCGATCGTGCGTACGCACGCGAACCGCCTGACCACTCATGTCCGAGCTGAAGGTACGCAGCCAGGCGGCCGAAGCTATCGCCGAACACATCCTCGCCGACCAGGATCTCGCCGCCGATCGTCCAGCCGGCAAGGGATCGCGAATATCTGATTCCCAAGTCGTACGCCCGTTCGTATCTCGTTCCATCGGAAAGACGAGGGAAATCCTCGTTGGAGATCGTCCGCGCGCGGAATTCCATCAGCCCGCCGAAGGATGGGTACCAACTCAGCTGCAGGAGATGCGACTGTGCGCCGACACCGTGTCCGTGCCTGCGCATGTCGCCGCCCCAATGGCCAAGTACGTGGCCGTCGTTCGTCATGCCATCGCGATAGATGCCGTGCACGTACCAGCCGTTCTGCCACTCCGACACTTCGTACGTGAGTCCGAAATCTCGCCAGAGTTGGGGAATGGACAGACCTAGCGACAGCGAGGCATTGCCGAAGCGGTAGTTGCCTTCGTAGGCACGATCTTCGCCGGCATATTCGAGGTAAACGGTGAACGGCGTCGGACCCGGAAAGATGAATTCGCTCGTCCAAGCCGCTTGCTGATTGCCGAACTCGCCCATCAGATCGATGTTGCCGCGTTCGTCGAATTCTTCGGGGTCTATCAGTGCATCGAAGAAATCGCTGAGCGAGCGGCCTCCGCGTGCGCCGCCTCCGTATTGCATCAGGCGATTCGCGGCAATTGACCAGCCGTCCGTCGGTGACATCGACACATGCAGTCCTGCAAGGCGCGGCCTCCCGGACGTAAAACCGTCTGCAACCCGAATCCGGTCTGAGTGCTCCATCTCCGCGAGGAACAGCTCGTACCGCAATCCGAGAAACGAGATGGGCTGATAGTTCGAAAGCGTGACGGACGGAAGCGTCTTCGCTTGCGTGCTGATCAGCATCGCATGGTCGCGGAAGGGCGAAAACCAGTGGTCGCGATATCCGATGTCGAGCTGGGCGTAATGAAACCCGAGACTCAGCATCGATCCGCTCGCAACGGCATCGCCCTGGTAAGCCACACCTCCAACCGAGACGAGCGCGTACGCGTTCGGTTGCCAGTAGCCGTGAGCAGACGCATACCACGTGCTGTCGCTCGACATCCCGCGGGCATTCGGCAGGGCGGTCGCTGAGCCGGTACTGCCAGCAACCTCAACACTTGCCTGGGAGATACCAACGTAAGCCGTGTATCGCCTTAGATATTGCTGCACTCGGCGGCACAGCGCTGCATCCAGTTCGCACGCCTCCGGCAGAGCATCGATGACGGTGGCTGCTGGGATCGGTCGCGTCATCGAGGTCTTACCCGCAAGGATCAAGACGTGCTCGATGTCACGCTCGATCTCGGGAGAGATGTGTAATGGCAGGTATGGGCTGACGCCAGACGCCCAGCTGCTGACGGTGTAGGCGCACGCGAGGAGCAGTAGTGCGAACCTGTGCCTTGGCTTCATCGAGAGGATCCCACCAACGATCGAGGTCCGGTACATGGACCTTTTGTCTTGTGGCGTGAGAATAGCGGTCTAGACCGTCAAGCGCTACGCTGTTCATTTTCGATTAATCGATTCCCTGCAGAGTGCTGTGTAAACTCGGGCACCTTCGACGGGCTGCAGGAACTCGAGAAGCGAGCATCGATGCGTAGAGTTGCACAGAGCGCCCGGAAGAAAGGCAATCGCTTGTCCAGCCCTATCGCCCAAATCCCGCAGCCGTGAGTCTGCGTAACGATACGATCTACAACCTCGCTGGCAGTGTGGTCTCCGGCGTTGCCTCGCTCATAGCGACCCCTTTGTTGCTCGCGAAGATCGGGGTCGGCGGCTTTGGCGTTCTCGCGCTCGTTTGGCTGATTCTGGGGCACTTCACGTTGTTCGATTTCGGGCTGTCGCGCGCGACGGCAAATCACATCGCGAAGTGCGATGCCTCGATGCCTGGCGAGCGGGGTGCAGTCTTGTGGACGAGTCTTGGGCTGAACCTCCTGTGGGGTCTGCTTGGCGCGACGGCTGTATATGTCGTCGGCGAACCCGCCTTGGATGTCTTGTTCGCCGCGGACGCCGCAGCCGCCGAACAGGTTGCACTTGCATTGCCTTGGCTTGCTGTCGCAGTACCGATCGCGACGGTCGGAAGCGTCCTGACCGGTGCGTTGGAAGGTTGCCGCAGATTCGATATCGCGAACATTCTGCATTCTATCGGTTCAGTGGCGACGCAGCTTGCGCCAGTGGCGATCGCGTACGGATACACGTCCGAATTGACCGCCCTCATCGCTGCGACGGTATTGACGCGGGCATTCACGGCGATTGCCGCGCTTCTCGTCACAGCGCACATCATTGCGCCTGGTATACCGCGCGGTTTTCGTAAATCTCTCGCGCGGGAGCTATTGAGGTATGGAGCGTGGATTTCGGTTTCCTCGTTGATCGTCCCTCTGCTCATGTCGCTGGACAAGTTCATGATCAGCTCGCTCTTGGGGACGGCCGCCGTTGCCTACTATGCGGTTCCGGATCAGCTGGTACGGCGCGTTTCGATACTACCGATTTCGCTTGGGCGGAGCGTATTTCCGCGACTTGCTTCTGCAGACCGTAGCGCTGCGGATGATCTGTCGCACAAGTCGGCTCGCATCATTGCCTGCATGGTCACCCCGGTGATCGCGCTCCTCATGATCGTCATGCACGAGTTTCTCGCGCTCTGGATCGATCCGAACTTTGCCGAAATGGCGAGTGCGTTGGGGATCGTTCTCGCGGCAGGCATTTGGGTGAATAGCTTGGCCATTGTGCCTTCGACTTACCTGCAGGCGATCGGAAAGCCGCATCTGACGGCACGATGTCATCTCATCGAGGTCGTCCCGCACATTGTCATTCTTTGGGTGAGCGTGAAGTTCCTTGGCATCATAGGTGCCGCTCTCGCAATGTTCCTCGTAACGCTGCTCGATGCGGCTCTCTTGGTCGCATTCGCACGCATGCGGATATGGAAAACGGCCTATTTTTGGCAGGGCGCTGGTTGGATCGTGGCAGCGGCCATTGCGGGATTCATCGCGACGCAATCGGGTGTCACCGGCTTGCTCGTCGGGCTCTCAATCGTGGGTGCATCCGCATTCTGGGCGTATCGAACGTCGCCAGAGCTTCCGCAAATGTTCGCTGCGCTTCGCGAACGTATGAGTGCATCGTGAGGATGTGAGAACTTGAGGATAGTGTTCTTGCTTTCCAGCGGGGCGAAGAAACCCGTGGGCGGCTGTAAAGTCGTGTACGAATATGCGAACAAGCTGGTCGACTACGGCCACGAAGTTTGTGTAGTCCATCCGGCATTCCTGCCGAACGTGCAACAAGGTCCGATCTTGCACGCAGCGGGCACGCTGTCGCGTTACCTCATCAGAGGAGCATTTCGTCAGTGGCGTCCTGATGATTGGTTTACGGTCGATCCGCGCGTTCAGCTGCGATGGGTTCCCTCACTTCGTCCGCAGTCGGCACCGGATGCCGACGCTGTCATCGCGACTTGGTGGCGTACCGCGGAGATACTCGATACGTGGCCCGCGCAGAAGGGCAGAAAGTACTACCTGATCCAACACCTGGAAACATGGGGAGGACCCGAAGATCGGGTCATGCGAACTTGGCGCCTTCCTTTGGCCAAGATTGTCATCGCGAAGTGGTTGGCGGAGATCGCCCGCGAGCTCAATGAGAGCTGCTACTACATTCCCAACGGGTTGGATTTCACCGCTTTCGGCATCGACATCAGTCCGGAGGGGCGCGATGCCGGTTCGGTCGCAATGCTCTATCACGAGCAGGAATGGAAAGGTTCCAAAGACGGTATCCGAGCATTGGAGATCGCTCGGTCGAGATTCCCGAACTTGCGGGCGGAACTGTTCGGAGTCTATCGCCGTCCCAAGAGCCTTCCAGCTTGGATTCGGTACCACCAGAATCCTAGTCAAATCGAGCTTCGAGCAATCTACAACCGTGCGGCCATCTTCCTAGGTCCGAGCTGGTCGGAAGGTTGGGGGCTCACTCCTCCGGAGGCAATGATGTGCGGATGTGCGGTCGTGTGTACCGATATAGGCGGACATCGGGAGTATGCCGTCGACGGTCAGACTGCACTGCTACGCCCGGTAAGAGATGCCGAGGCGCTCGCAGATGGAGTGATTCGACTCATCGAGGATGGCGCCCTGAGAAGAAGGCTCGCGGAAGCCGGCAATGCGTTTATCCAGCAGTTCACTTGGCAACGTGCGGCGAGATCTCTCGAGGCGGTGCTCATGGGTTCGGTGGGCCCCGACGTTCGCGGATCGACATGACTGGGGGTTTCGAAATGTCCGGGGCGGAAGGTGTCGCTCTCGCCCGGGTCGCTAAATGTGGGGTGAAGTAGAGCAGTCCACGCGGATGCGCTTCTGCAAAGTTGCGACATTTGGTCGCGCCTGTCGTCGCGGGCGATTTCGCCCAAGATTAATCGATTCCCTGCCTAGCGCTGTGTAAACTCCGGGCACCTTTGCGGGCCTGAAGGAACTAGAAGCGAGCTTCTGATGCGTAGAGTTGGCGTTCTCGGCTGCGCAGCGCGATGGGCGATCGTGTGCGTCTGGGCAATGGCGTGGTTTGCTGTCGCTGGGTCGGCGCATGCCCAGACACCCACTCCCGAGCAACTTGAAGTTTTTCAGAGTCTGTCGGCGGAGCAACAACAGGCAATCCTCGAGTCGCTCGGTCTGAGCGGCGGATCGCGGGTGCAAGGAGATCGGCGAGAGGATCGACCCTTGAGTCAGTCGCAGCGAGCTCGGGCCGAGCGTCGATCCGCCCGAGGGGCCGAGGAGTCGCCTGGCGAGCCGCGCTTGAAACCTCTGGATACGTTGCTGCTTTCGCTGGAGATTCGAGAATTCAAGGGGCAAGACGACTCGCCCGGAGCTACGTCCGCTCCGCAGCCAGCTGCTGCCGAGCAATCTCGTGAGCGTATTCAACGCAGTGGGGCGGAGACTCAGCGTCTCGAGGATTTGAGGACGCGGATTCTGCGCCGCAATCCATTCACGCTGGACAAGTGGGGCATTCTGACGATCCCCGAGCTTGGGCCGATACCGCTCGGGGGGTTGACCGCGGAGGAGGCACGACAGAGGTTGGCGGCCGAACCTTTGCTGGCTGATTTCATTGTGCGCGTGACCTATCTGCCCGTGAGGCCGATTGGAGCACAGGCACTGAAGCCGTTCGGCCACGACTTGTTCGATGCCCCCGCAGATACCTTCGCGCCGGCGACCGATATTCCAGTACCGAGCGAGTATGTCGTTGGTCCTGGGGATACGCTCGAAGTGCAACTGATCGGTGCGGTAAAGGGTCGGTACTCGCTCATCGTGCGACGCGATGGGCGGATCAATTTCCCTGAACTAGGACCGATTCCCGTGAGCGGGATGCGGTTCGATGAGGTCAGGTCGCTCATTCAGCGGCGGGTGAGCGAGCAATTGATCGGCACGGAAGCGAGTGTGCAGATGGGCGAGCTGAGATCGATCCAAGTGCTCGTCGTCGGCGATGTCCAGCAGCCGGGCTCATACACCGTGAGCGGATTGTCGACGATCACGAACGTCCTTTTCGTGAGCGGCGGCGTGAAAGAAATAGGGTCGCTGCGCAACATCGAGTTGAAGCGCAACGGCCAAACGGTCGCGCGATTCGACCTCTACGATCTCCTGCTGCGAGGAGACAGCCGAGCGGATCAAAGACTGATTTCAGGCGACGTTATTTTCGTGCCGCCTGTGGGGAAAGTGGTCGGGATCTCGGGCGAAATTCGTCGGCCGGCGC
Organism: uncultured Sinobacteraceae bacterium; assembly: GCA_937902995.1. Taxonomy (GTDB): domain Bacteria; phylum Pseudomonadota; class Gammaproteobacteria; order Steroidobacterales; family Steroidobacteraceae; genus Steroidobacter. The sequence continues at coordinate 16,756 of CALEKY010000168.1, read as the reverse complement.
TGTACGAGCTGAAGAATGAGACGACAGCTGGGGAGTTGGTTCGTCTGGCCGGAGGCCTGACTGCTGAGGCTGACGGGCGGCTGGCAACCATCGAGCGAATCGGACCTCAGAACCAGCGGATCGTCGTCAATCTGGACTTGACGGGTGCAGGCACCGGAGTTGCGCTTCAGGACGGCGACATTCTGCACGTTCCCACGATTCGGCCGACGCTCGACGATGCGGTCGTTCTCGAAGGTCATGTCTTCCGTCCCGGCAAGTTCCAATATCGACCAGGCCTGCGGATCACCGACGTCATCGGTAGCCTCGAGGAATTACAACCCATGGCGGACCAGAACTACATTCTGATCCGTCGTGAAGTGCCGCCCACGCGCAAACTCGAATTTCACTCGACAAACCTCGAGCGTGCGTTGGCAAACAGAGGCGGGCCTGACGACATTGTTCTGGCGCCGCGCGATCGGATTTTCGTGTTCGATCGGGAGACCGGTCGAAGCCGACTATTGGAGCCACTGATGCGCGAGCTGCGGCTGCAGTCGACGCGCGATACACCCACAGCGCAGGTGAGCGTCGGTGGGCGGGTCAACGAACCAGGGGATTATCCGCTCGAGCCTGGGATGCGCGTATCGGATTTGATCCGTGCCGGCGGCAGCCTCAACGAGGCAGCCTACGGAGGAAAAGCCGAGCTCACGCGCAATGCGATCGATGGCGGCGAAGCACGTCAGACACAGTTGATCGAAATCGACTTGGCGAGGGCCTTGGAAGGCGATCCGGCTCATGACCTGGAGCTGCAGCCACACGATTACCTGGTGATCAAAGAGCTGCCGTTCTGGGGCGCACAGGAGTACGTGACGATCGAAGGCGAAGTCCGATTCCCCGGACGCTATCCGATTCAACGCGGCGAAACGCTTCGCTCGGTCGTGGCCAGGGCCGGGGGCATTACCGAGTTCGGTTTCATCAAGGGTGCGGTGTTCACGCGCGAATCGCTCAAGAGACGTGAGCGCGAACTGATCCATGATCTTACTCAAAGGCTCCAAAGGGATCTGGCGCAGGTCTCTCTGATGGTCGCACAGGAAGCTCGCGGGGATGCGGCGCAAGCGCTGCTGGTCGGCCAGCAGCTCCTTCAGAAGCTCACTGAAACAGAGCCGGTCGGAAGGCTCGTGATCGACTTGGAGAAGACTCTGGCTGCCTTGCCGGATTCGCAGGAAGACATCGTTCTCAAGGATGGCGATCGCTTGATCGTTCCGCGCATTACGCAGGAAGTGACCGTCATCGGCGAAGTGCAGAGTCCGACCTCGCATCTTTACGCGGCAGGACTGGGCAAGAGCGACTATATCGCCATGAGCGGCGGGTTCACGCAGCGTGCGGACAAGAACCGCGTCTACGTAGTGCGTGCCGACGGCAGTGTGGTGGCCGGCGGCAATCGCTGGTTCTCGCTCGGTGCGCCAATCGAACCGGGGGACACGATCGTCGTGCCAATCGATGCGGAGCGGATGCGTCTGCTGCCGCTTTGGACAGCGGTGACCACGATCATCTACAACTTGGCTGTCGCGGTCGCAGCGGTCAACTCGTTCTGACGAGTGTGACGCGTACCGCACTTAGGAGTTTGTCGCGGCCTTCGCTTGGCAGCAGCCCGACTGTGCCATCAGCTTGTCGATACATTTGAGTAAAAGAGATGGATACCGGACGAACTGAAGAGGCAAGCAGCAATCTGCATTTTCTCTTCATGAAACTCTGGATGAAGCGCTGGTGGGTCGTCCTCAGCGCTATTGCCGGTGCAGTCCTGTTCTTGGTTGTCGCTGCATTTGTAACGCCCGTTTACAGCGGAACGGCGGTTCTCGTGCCGAACAGTTCCGAACGTGGCTCGACAGGTGTGCTGGGGTCGGCGCTCGGATCGCTGGGGGGGCTTGCGTCTTTTGCTGGGCTGGCGTTCGGGAATGCCGACATGGAGACGCAAGAAGCGATTGCTGTGTTGCAGTCTCGAGAGTTTACGGAGCGATTCATTCTCGAGAACAACTTGATGCCCGTCCTGTTTGCGAAACGGTGGGATCCAAAGAAGGGTACCTGGAAGAATGAGAAGAAGGCGCCAACCCTTTACAAGGCCTACCGCTTGTTCCACTCGAAAGTTTGCTCGGTGAGCCAAAACAAGAAAACGGGGTTGGTTACGGTCAGCGTCCGTTGGACCGATAGGGAAGCGGCGGCCGCTTGGGCAAACGATCTGGTTCGTCGTCTCAATGCCGAGATGCGGGCGCGCGCTATCGAGAAGGCAAATCAATCGATTGCGTTCTTGGAGAATGAATTGGAGGCCACTCAGACTGTTCCGACAAGGCAGGCGATTGGCCGCTTGATCGAGACACAAGTCAAACAGCGCATGCTGGCCAATGTGACGGAGCAGTATGCGTTTCGAGTCGTTGACAAAGCGCTACCGCAAGATGCGGACAGGCCCGTGTGGCCGCCGCGACGATTGATCCTGCTCGTGGCCGGGTTGTTCGTCGGCGGGTTTATTAGCGTAGTTTCGATCCTCGGCTTCGGGGCCCTCCTCGAAATTCGGCGGGCGGCAGCCGAGATTCAGAAAGTCGAAGAAGAGCCTACGCGCGCCTAGCTTTGAGCGTTCTCTTGACGGTGTTCAGGAGGCGCATAATCAAGCCGTGCAGCCCTCGATAGTGCTTGTCGATGAAAATCCGCTCGGCACGATACTTCCTGCGGAGTGATTCGACTTCGTGCCATCTGTCTTTGGCAGAGCTGCCGCCGATGTGCGTGAGCGCGATTGTCGGGTCATACATGACGCGAATGCCTTTCTTTCTTGCGCGATGACACCAATCCATGTCTTCGGCATATAGCGGGTAATCGCAATCCAGCAAGCCGACATGTGCGAAGACCGACTTCTCGGTCAGCATGAATGCCATGATGCCCATGCCCACGGGGCATGCCGTCTGCATCGAGGCGTAATCAGGGCGCTTGCGAAATATTCTGCTGATGCTCGACGGTTCCCCGACGCAATCCTGAAACGTGCCGTCGGAGTTCAAGAGTCGTACGAACCAAGCATGCTGTGCTGTCTCGCGGCGCGAGATCTCGAGCCACACTTCTGGAGAGAAGCCGAAGACATCAGGATTCAACAACAGGATCTTCGGATACTTGGCTCGCAGAATTGCCTCGTTGTTGGCGTACGCGAATCCGAGGTTCCGAGGGTCCCATGTGTACGAGACGGGTTCTCCTGCTTTCGGCTCGAGCCAAGTGCGCAGTTGATCTGAAGGTGAGTTGTCGTAGTAGATGATTTCATAGTCCTGGAAGTCTTCGAGCGACGCCAGAAGCTCGGTGTGAAATCTCTTCGACACCTCGACAGAGCCGTACAAGACGACGCAAATCGAGAGATTCAGGCCGATCACTTAGCCTCCGTCTGGGAATAGGAGCGAACCGGCGCCGATAAAGGTCGTCTTCAGTCCGCTCGCAAAATACAGAGTCGTCAAGAACATCAAGACCGGGGTCCGTTTCCACACTCGGGACAGCAAGATGAGAAAGAATGGTAGGAAGAGCTCGTAGAAGCGGAAAGCGACAGGCGGCAGGAAGCTGAGCGCGTAGAAGGAGACCAGTCCCACGCCGCTGAACATGTACTCCATGAAACCCGTGCTCCGAAGCGGATGCCTGAGTCCCAGGCAGCAGAGCAGAATGCAGCCCTGCAGAATCGGCATCGGCGCAAGCAGGTTGATCTCGCTGAAGATGTCCATGTCGATCAGGGACACATAAATATTGATTCTGTCGATCGAGAATGGATCGAAGTAATCGAAATAGATGGCTAGTGCCAGAGCGATCACACCCAAGCACCCGGCAGCGAATCCAAGCTTAGGGTAACGGAGCGCGTAATACCCTGCGCCGATGACGGCGACCGAGGCATGGATGAGAGCGCCCGCGACGAACCAGATGGGGCGGGTAGTTCTGGCTATATAGATTCCGTGGAGAGCCAGCGCGATTGCCAGGGCTGCTCTGATCTGCGTGTATTCGTGCAACCAGAAGACATACGACAGATAAAGCACGAATAGAGCGGTGGGGTCGGAGGTCGCTGCTCGAAGTGCCCTTTGTTTGATGGCGATCGTGATGGTGGCTACGACAAACACGAATCCGGAGAAGGAGAGGCCGAGGGCGATGGCAAGCTTCGACAACAGCCCGTAGAGGGGGTCGGGTCTCGTCCTCAGTATCTCCAGCCACCCATCGTCGACGATCGACTCGAACATGATTTCGTAGTTCGCCTCGTCGACCCATTCGCCGATGCCCTTTTGTCCGGCAACGACGATGAGCGCTGCGATGGCGGCGGCGATCGCAACTGAAACGAGAGCGTCGAAGCAACGCCAATGCTGTGGCGCTGTCGCCCAAGCAGGCAGTCGGCCCCGCAAGGATTCTCCTGCGGCAGACCGAGCGGCGACGCGTATCGAAGTGCCTAAGTCCACGGGTGAAACCGCATTAGCTCGGCTGCGAGTCGGTAGGGAAGGCAGCGGCATCGGGAGCGAGCGAGTGTCTCGTCAAGAGATCCGGCGACACTACACATCTCGATTGCGGGGGAGGCGTTCCGAAGGTGGATCGATATTATACAATCGTGTGAATAGCGCAAAGCTGTGAGAAAGATGTACTTCTGCCACTAACTCGTCAAAGCACGACATGCAACTCGCACGTGTGCGCCGTTGTCGTGTTTCCATTCATATGGCTGATCCATCGTGCAACTGAGCATTTCTATCGTCAGCCATGGACAAGGCGCGTTGGTCGAAAAGCTTCTCGGCGACTTGCGCCGTCTGACGCTTCCTTCCTACGAAGTTCTGCTCACGATAAATGTGCCGGAAGACGAGGCATTCGTCGTTCGGCACGCGAACTTGCCCTTGCGCGTCATTCGCAACGAACGTCCGAAAGGATTCGGAGCCAATCACAACGCGGCGTTCAAGTGCTCAACAGGGGCGATGTTCGCAATCGTGAATCCGGACGTGCGCTTGGTGAACGTAAGTCTCTCGCCGCTTTTCGAGCTCGTCGAACGGCCAAATGTCGGTTTGGCTGCGCCTGCCGTGTATTCATCCGACGGCAAACTCCAGGATAGTGCGCGCCGGTTCCCTACCTTGCGACGAATGTTGCTGAGAAAGTTGAGGGGGGAGCACGCGCCGGACTACGAATATGGAAACGAACCAGTCAAGGTCGACTGGTGTGCTGGGATGTTCATGCTGCTTCGCCGTGAAGTCTTTGCGCATTTGGGCGGTTTCGACGAGCGTTTCTACATGTACCTGGAAGATGCCGATCTGTGTCGAAGGATTGCCGCCGCCGGCCTGGACGTTATGATCGAGCCGCGGGTCGCAATCGTTCATGATGCGCAGCGCGCAAGTCGTCGGGATCCCAAGCATCTGCGCTGGCACATGGTCAGCGTACTTAGATACTTTTCTGGCTTGTGACGGGATTGCGAGGGTGCGTTGCTTTATCGGCCGGAACTCCTGGCCTGCTAGAGCATCGCCAGTAAGGCGACTTAGCAAGGGGGACGCCTGAAGAATGCAAGAAGCACAACTGCCTCGGTTGTTCGGTCGTTCGCTCGTATGACGTGGCGTCTCGTAGTCCCTTCCCTGAAGCTGAGCGGCGGCATACTCGAGGTCATGCGCCTCGGCGGACGACTCAAGCTCACCGGGTCTGAGGTGAGCATCATCTCGCTGTGGCGCAGTCCGCATCCGGTTACGCCGACGCTCGAAGTCCAGTCGCTTTCGCAGTGGACTACCCGGCCGGAAGCCGCCTTCGCACAGCTATTCGTCCTCTTCGCGCGATTCTGGCGATTCGTCAGGCGGGACAGTCCCGCGAGGTATGTATTCACGCATTACGCGACGTTGCCGCTGTCCATTCTCGTGCCGCGAAACCGGCGCGTGTTCTTCGTTCAGGGGCTGGAATGGAAGTTCGTCAATCGGATCGTCGCTCCGATTCTGCGAGCTTTCATCATCGCCTTGTACCGCCGTGGGACGGTAATTTCCGCGAACTCCTATCTGACATCCGCGCTTCGGCGCGAGGGTGTTCACGTGCACTTCGACGCAGCCATCTGGGCGGATAGGGCGTTCGCTGCGGAGACTTCCGGGCCGCGCGATCTCGACTTTGTCATGGTGGTTCGCAAGGGTGGGTTGAAGCGATTGGATCTCTATCGATCGTTCTTACAGAAGGTTCATGAAGCTGGCGATATGAAGGCTGCGGTTATTTCGACGGAGGACGACATCGTCGCCGAGTTTCGGGATCAGGTGGCATTCGTCGCGTTGCGGCCTACTGTCAGCGAGATGCGCGATATCTATGCGCGCGCGAAATGCTTCGTTCACCTGAGCGACCACGAAGGATTTGGTCTGCCCCCGCTCGAGGCGATGGGTGCCGGCTGTGTGCCGGTCTGTCGAGACTCGGGTGGCGTCAATGTCTACATGCGAGGCCCGTTATCCAATCTGGTCTTTCGACGCGAAGCCTCCATCGATGACATCTTTGCGAAAGCTGTCGAGCTCGTGCGAAATCCGTCGGCTCTCGAAGGCTACCGAAAAGTAGCGCAAGAGATCTTCAACGCCGGTCCGACTCTCGAGCCGGGAATGCAGCTGCCGTGGAATCTTGATCCGTCCTAAATGCCCAGCTGCCGACATCTGTCGCAGCGACGACATCGGTGCTGAATCGCACCTCTGCGTGCCGGGAGACTCAATCGTCTAGCTCTGCAGCACGGCTCATTGCCTAGAGCGTCCAAGGACGATGGCATCGCGTGCTCGCTTCCCTTTCTTTGTGAAGAAGGCGACGCTCTTAATTGTCGGCGTTCCCCAACAGATGGCTGTACATTGTTGCAACATCTATTGACGAAACAGTTACACCGGTCCGAAGGCTGTAATGTATATTGCGCGCCGTTCGCTCACGCATTGCCAAATGCAGGCATAGTGAGCGGACAACCAAAGAACAGAGTTCTGCGATCACGATAAGAATTCATTGGAACAATCCCATGGATGCGAAAATTTGGAAGGGACCATGGCGCGGACCGTCATTTATTTTGGGTTACCTCTTCTCGTAACTATTTTGTTCATGTTTGCACTTCGGCCGATCGCTCCGGGAATCGGACTGATCGATCGTCCCGGCGGTCGCAAGATGCATACAGGTGAAGTGCCGGTCATTGGCGGCCTTGCCATGACTGGAGGCCTGTTGGTCGGTTCGCTCTACAGCTATAGCTCGATCGCCGGGTTTCCGTTCTTTCTGGCCGGGGTCGTCGTGCTCGTGCTCGTCGGTGCCCTGGACGATCGATACGACCTGCCGCCGTCCGTGCGTTTCCTCGCGCAGATCTGCGCGACGTTGCTGATGGTTGCAGGAGCTGACGTGTACACGCACGACCTCGGGCACGTGTTCTTTGGCGGGTTGGTGGAGTTGGGCTGGTTCGCGGTTCCTTTCACGATCCTGATCGTTCTAACTGCCATCAATGCTTTCAACATGTTCGACGGGAGCGATGGTGTGGCCGGTATTCAGGCGTTGGTCGCGCTCGTCTTCCTGTCGATGGCCTGCGTCGTGGGTGGCGCTTCGTCCCATCTTCCGTTCCTGTTGGGGCTTGCCGGGTCGATCATCGGGTTCCTGTTGTTCAACTGGCCGTCGCGTCGTACTCGAACCGTACGGGCCTTCATGGGGGATGCCGGGAGCACGATGCTCGGATTCACCTTCGCTTGGGTGAGCATCGAGATCTCGCAGGAGCCGGTGCGCGCGATTAGCCCTACTGTGATTCTCTGGATTTTTGCCTTGCCGATTTACGACCTGTTCAGCAGCATGATTCGGCGCGTCATGCAAGGGCAGTCGCCGTTCCATGGCGATTCGGAGCACTTGCACCATCTGTTGAAGCGTTTCGGGTATTCCTCTCGGAAGGTCGCTCAGCTCGTTTTCTTCTGCTCCGCGGTTTTCGCAAGTATCGGAGTGGGGGGTTACGTGTACGGGATCAGCGATGGTTGGCTGTTCGTGTTGTGGCTACTGGTCGGCACCGTCTATCACATCGTCTTCGGCAGCGGCCTCGTGTTCAAACGGCCGGTCGAAGAGGACGATGTCAGGGACGCGGTCGTAGACAACAAGTATCGGGTCTTCTGGGAGTAGCACCTTGCCGCGAATGGCAATGGGATCCGACCTTCCGGCGCAGGCATTGCATTTCTGCCCGGAACCACCAGAAATTCGCGCTCCCATCCAAGAGGCGTTTCGCTAGCATCTCTCTCGCACGGGCAACGGACTGCGCGTGCGGCGACGGACGGGTAACCCGACGTTGCGGCCTCAAGGGATTGAATGAGCTCTTGAGAAACATGAAAGCCGCGGGAGCAGGGATGCTCACCGCGGCTTTCGACATTCTTGGCCGGACTCGAAGTCCGGCGACGTGCTCGTGGACACACCACTCAGGCGGGAAAGGGTTGCAGGCCGACCTGATCCCATCGGTCGCGGTCACCAAGCCTCTTCCCTGAGATGTCGGTGGCCGTCGCAGTCCCTTGCAAGCCTGCATCCTCCCAGGGGGCCGCCCAGGCCCCTGGACCTTGAGCGACGCCCCAATTGCATAAGCGACAAACGTCCGAAAATTCCCTCGCGAAGCGTGATGAAAATCACAAAAAAATCGGATGGTGGCGGTGCTGAAAAAATCGGAACGCGTCTCGCCAGGCGGTAGGTCGATTCCGGAACCTCTCACCGCCAGGATGGATTTGAGCACGCGCAAGACCCTGCATGGTACGAATCGTTCCTTTACCAACCTACGAGGGCTCGGTAAGCTCGCTCAGTTTTTTCCTTTTTTCTTCGCGGGTTACAAGTGCGTCTTACGATTTTCGGTTCGGGTTACGTGGGGCTCGTGACGGGGGCCTGTTTTGCCGAGGCGGGCAACAGCGTCCTGTGCGTCGATGTCGACGAACAAAAGGTAGAGAAGCTAAGGCGTGGGGAGTCGCCCATCTACGAGCCCGGATTGGATGAGCTTCTCAGGAAGAATCTGGCCGCGGGCCGTCTCAGTTTTACGACCGATGCCGCCGAGGGTGTCAAGCACGGACTGTTTCAGTTCATCGCCGTGGGTACGCCCCCCGACGAGGACGGTTCAGCCGATCTCAGGCACGTTCTGGCGGTGGCCGAAACGATCGGACGCAACATGTCCGAGTACCGTGTCGTCGTGACCAAGTCGACCGTTCCGGTCGGCACGGCGGACAAGGTCAAGGCGAGGATCGAGGCGATGCTGAAGGAGCGGGGTGTCGCCGTCGAATTCGATGTGGTGTCGAACCCCGAGTTCTTGAAAGAAGGCGCAGCGATCAACGACTTCATGAAGCCCGATCGCATCGTCGTCGGCACCGACAATCCCCGCACGGCCGAGTTGTTGAAGGCGCTCTACGATCCGTTCACACGTAACCGCGAACGCATGATCGTCATGGACGTGCGTTCGTCGGAGCTCACCAAGTATGCCGCGAATGCCATGCTCGCCACGAAGATCAGCTTCATGAACGAGCTGGCCAATCTGGCCGAGCGCATGGGCGCCGATATCGAGAAGGTACGGTTGGGCATCGGCTCTGATCCACGCATCGGCTACCACTTCATCTACCCGGGATGCGGTTATGGCGGATCGTGCTTCCCGAAGGACGTTCAAGCGCTTGCGCGTAGCGCTCGCGAGTACGCATTCGATGCCGAGCTGTTGTCTGCGGTTGAGTCCGTCAACAAGCGCCAGAAGGGTGTGCTGTTCGAGCGGATCAAACGCTATTTCAACGGAGAGCTCGCTGGGAAAACCATTGCTTTATGGGGTTTGGCGTTCAAGCCGAACACGGACGATATGCGCGAGGCGCCGAGCCGCGTGCTCATGGAGAGTCTGTGGGCGGCAGGCGCCAAGGTGCGGGCGTATGACCCGGTGGCGCGCGACGAAGCGCGACGCATCTACGGCGAACGCGCGGATCTTGCTCTGGTGAACAGCTCGCTGGAGGCGCTCGAGGGTGCGGATGCGTTGGCGATCGTGACCGAGTGGCAGGAGTTCCGCAGCCCCGATTTCGAGTCGATCAAGGGCAAGCTTCGCCATCCCGTCATCTTCGACGGCCGAAATATCTACGATCCCAGTTTCGTGAAACGTTTTGGACTTTCCTACTATGCGATTGGGCGCGGTGACAGCGTCGCGAAGGCCGGGTGAATCGCATTGCTCAGGATGGGTTTCGCGAATACGGGTTTGCGAACGATTGACCGGTGCGCACGGCCGTAACTAAGAGGCTGCAATGCTTATTCCCGTAATCCTGTCTGGCGGTTCCGGCACGAGGCTTTGGCCGCTATCGCGCGAGCTCTATCCGAAGCAGCTCCTCCCCTTGGTGGGCAAAGGCACGATGCTGCAGGAAACGTTGGCGCGTCTGAATGGCGTGAAGGACGTTGCGGCGCCGATCGTCGTGTGCAATGAGCAGCACCGCTTTCTCGTGGCCGAGCAGTTGCGCGAGGCAGGATTCGACCAAGCGTCGATCCTTCTCGAGCCGTGCGGACGAAACACGGCGCCCGCAATCGCCGTTGCCGCAATGGCAGCGGTCACGGGAGGCGAGGGGAAGTCCAACGACGACGCTGTGTTGCTCGTCTTGCCGGCAGATCACGTGATCCGCGACGTACGCGCATTCCAAGCCGCCGTTGAGATCGGGCGCACGGCAGCGCTCGAAGGCAAGCTCGTCACGTTTGGTGTCGTTCCGACGAAGCCGGAGACGGGCTACGGATACATCAGGCGTCAAGAGGGCAGCGGTCCGGTCTTCGGCATTGCCGAGTTCGTCGAGAAGCCGGATCTACCGACAGCCAAGAAGTACGTCGAGTCCAAAGAGTACTTCTGGAACAGCGGCATGTTCATGTTCAAGGCGGCGCAGGTGCTCGACGAGTTGCGTGCGCATGCTTCGGCGATCTACGACGCTTGTGCGCAAGCTTTTACGGCAGCAAAGCGCGATCTCGATTTCACGCGGCTTCCGGCCAAGGAGTTCGAAGCCTGTCCGAGCGATTCGATCGACTACGCCGTCATGGAAAAAACTCGCAACGGCGTCGTCGTACCGCTCGATGCGGGCTGGAGCGATGTCGGATCGTGGTCCGCATTGCACGAAGCGATTCCCGCCGACGAGCAGGGGAATGTCTGTATCGGAGATGTCTTGGTCGAAGATGCGCACGACTGTTACTTGCAATCGACGAGCAGGCTCGTTGCCGCCGTGGGATTGAAGGGCCACGTCGTCGTAGAAACGAAGGATGCGGTGCTCGTCGCGCCGAAGGATCGCGTGCAGGACGTGAAACTGCTCGTCGAGAAGCTCAAGAAGCAAGGACGCAACGAGACGTCGCTGCACCGCGAGGTGTTCAGACCATGGGGCAGCTACGATTCGATCGATGCAGGCGATCGTTTCCAAGTGAAGCGTCTCGTCGTGAAGCCGGGGGCGAGCATGTCGTTGCAGCTCCATCACCATCGAGCCGAGCACTGGATCGTCGTGTCCGGCACGGCCCGAATCACACGCGGCGATGAGACGTTTCTGCTCGAGGAGAATCAGTCGACGTATATCCCGCTCGGTACGCGTCATCGCATCGAGAATCCCGGGAAGATTCCCTTGCACATCATTGAGGTACAGTCCGGCAGTTACTTGGGCGAGGACGATATCGTTCGTTTCGAGGATCGTTACGGCCGCGAAGGTCAGACGGGCTGAGTGCCGCGCCGATCGTTGTCGAGAACCGGCGAGCGCAGACTTATCGGATTCAACATGAGCGTTGATTCTCTATCGCCGACGAAGATCGTCGGCTTCAAGGCTTACGACTATCGCGGTCGCATCCCGACCGAGCTCAATCCAGACGTCGCTTATCGTATCGGGCGCGCCTACGCAGAATTTCTCAAACCCAAGCGTGTGATCGTCGGCCGCGATATTCGTTTGTCCAGCGCAGAGCTGTGTACGGCGCTGACCAAAGGGTTGCTCGATTCCGGTGTCGACGTTTACGACATCGGTTTGTGCGGAACCGAGTGCGTCTATTTCGCGACCTTCTCGGAGCGGATGGACGGCGGAATCATGGTGACCGCAAGTCACAATCCGCCCGACTACAACGGCATGAAGTTCGTTCGCGAGGAGTCGCGGCCGATCAGCGGCGATACTGGCCTCAAGGAGATTCAAGCGATTGCCGAAGCCGGTCGTTTTTCGCGGCCGGAACGCCTCGGTCGACGCATCGATCTCGACATCGGCGAGCGCTACGTTTCTCACCTGCTTTCGTATCTCGAGCCGGGCAAGCTTCGGAAGTTGAGAATCGTGGTGAATGCCGGCAACGGCGGTGCCGGGCTCGTGGTCGACAAACTCGAACCGCACTTGCCGTTCGAATTCATCAAGATTCATCACGAGCCGGACGGAACCTTTCCGAACGGAGTTCCGAATCCGATGCTCGAGGAGAACCGAGCCGCGACGATCGAGGCGATTCGCAAGCATGGTGCCGACTTGGGCATCGCTTGGGACGGCGATTTCGATCGATGTTTTCTTTTCGACGAACGCGGCGAGTTCATCGAGGGTTACTACATCGTCGGTCTGCTCGCATCGGCGTTTCTCAAGCGGGAGCCGGGCGCGCGAATCGTCCACGATCCGCGCCTGACATGGGCCACGCTCGACATCGTGAGCTCGCACGGCGGAAAGTCGGTGATGTCGAAGTCCGGTCACGCTTTCATGAAAGATGTGATGCGGGCAAACGACGCGACCTATGGCGGAGAGATGAGCGCGCATCATTATTTCCGCGCCTTCGGTTACTGCGACAGCGGTCAGATCCCGTGGCTTCTGGTCACTCAATTGATGTGCGAATCGGGTCAGCCGCTCTCGGCGCTCGTCGGCGAGCGGATCGCGAAGTTCCCGGCGAGCGGCGAGATCAATCGCAAAGTGCCCGATGCGAAAGCGACGATCCGTGCCGTGCAGGCCCGGTACGAGCCCGGCGCGCGCACAATAGATTTCACGGACGGACTGTCGATCGAGTACGACAATTGGCGTTTCAATTTGCGCGCTTCGAACACGGAGCCCTTGATTCGCCTCAATGTCGAAAGCCGCGGCGATCCGGCACTCATGCAGGCTAAAACGGCGGAGTTGCTGGGCTTGATCGGCGGGGAGGAGGGGCACTGAGGCAAGGGTTATTCGGCCCAACCCCCTAATGGCGCATCAGCCGAACGCTCTTACGCCATGGGGCCGGTTTGTCATAGGATCGGCCCCTATCATCTTTCCCCTTAGTACGGCCGTCATGGGCATAAATCCGGGCATTGCGGCGGTGCCGGAATATCGTACGATTTCGTCGTGCGCCGTCGACGGCGAGGAACAGCAGTTGTCCACGCAACGTGTCTGCAGACAGGTGATTGCTAAGGGGTGGCAATGACGGATCGGTACATCTTGCTGGTCGAGGACAATCCTGACGATGAAGAGCTGACGCTGCTCAGCTTGCGCAAGAACAACCTCGCCCATGAGATCGTGGTCGTTCGCGACGGCGTCGAGGCGATCGACTTCTTGTTCGGTACCGGTCAATACGCCGGCCGCGATCTTTCCCGTACACCCACGGTCATCCTGCTCGATCTCAAGCTTCCGAAATTGGACGGCCTCGGTGTATTGAAGCGTCTGCGCGCGGACGAACGGACTCGGATGTTGCCGGTCGTCGTGCTGACGTCTTCCAGTCAAGACGCCGACGTCTTGGCGAGCTACAACCTTGGCGCCAATAGCTATGTGCGTAAGCCCGTCGAATTCGGCTCGTTCGTCGAAGCTGTCAGCAGCCTGGGAATGTATTGGGTCGGGCTCAATCGTCCGCCGCCGCAGCACGCGATGTCTTGAGCCGACTTCCTGCGTTTGACCCTTCTGCGCGCGTTCCCTACACTACGCGCCCCGTCGGCGCGCCGCGTACGATTCAAGTTTGGGCGGTTAGCTCAGCGGTAGAGCACTGCTTTCACACGGCAGGGGTCGCAGGTTCAATCCCTGCACCGCCCACCATCTCAAATTCAGCGGACAAAGCGGACCGCGGATAGTTGAGCGTAGCTGCGGGGCCGTCCTACACATCTCGGCTGGTAACTTCGTGCGACGCTCCGCACGACAGCCGTCCGCCCATCGACTCACGTATGCAAGTAAGAACACGCTTCGCTCCAAGCCCAACCGGAATGCTGCACATCGGTGGGGTGCGCACGGCGTTGTTTTCCTGGCTCTATGCGCGCCGCCACGGGGGCGTTTTCATCCTTCGGATCGAGGACACAGACCGCGAGCGGTCGACGGAGGAGGCGACCCAGGTCATCTTGGACGGCATGAAGTGGCTCGGCCTGGACGCCGACGAGGGCCCGTACTATCAAACCAAGCGCATGGATCGCTATCGCGAAGTGATCGAGCAGTTCCTTGCGTCGGGGCATGCGTATCGCTGCTACTGCACGAAGGAAGAGCTCGAAGCCATGCGCAATCAGCAGCTCGCAGCGAAACAAAAGCCGCGCTACAACGGCACGTGCCGTAATCGCAAGGAGCCGCGTCCAGGCGTCGAGCCGGTCATCCGTTTCAAGAATCCCCTCGACGGTACCGTGGTCGTCGAAGATGCGATCCACGGCAACGTCGTGTTCGACAATGCCGAGCTGGATGACCTCATCATCGCCAGATCCGACGGCACGCCGACGTACAATTTCTGCGTCGTCGTGGACGACATGGACATGAAGGTCACGCACGTCATCCGAGGCGATGACCACCTCAACAACACGCCGCGTCAGATCAACATGCTGCGAGCGCTGGGCGCTCCGACGCCGGTCTACGCCCACGTGCCCATGATTCTCGGTGCCGATGGCGCGAAGCTGTCGAAGCGACACGGCGCAGTGAGCGTCCTGCAGTATCGGGATGAGGGGTATTTGCCCGAAGCGCTGCTCAACTATCTCGTGCGCCTTGGCTGGTCGTACGGCGATCAGGAAATCTTCACCTTGGAAGAGCTCCAGCGGGTCTTCGACATCCACGACGTCAACAAAGCGGCGTCCGCATTCAATCCAGAAAAACTTCTCTGGCTGAATCAGCAGCACATCATGCGGGCCGCGCCAGAGCGGTTGGGCAAGCTGCTGCGTCCCCAACTCGAGGCGCTCGGTATCGTGTGCGAGGACGAGGGCAAACTCGCCCGAGTCGCAAAGGTCATGCAGGAGCGCGCCAAGACGCTCAAGGAGATGGCGGCGAACAGTCGCTACTTCTTCGAAGACGTCCAAAAGTACGACGAGAAGGCCGCGAAGAAGAACCTGACGGCCGAGGCGGTTGCTGCGCTTCGGCTCAGCGGCGACAAGTTCGCCAAGCTCGAACAGTGGAATGCGACATCCATTCACGCGGCCGTGGCTGAAGTTGCTTCAGAATTGGGTGTGGGCCTCGGAAAGGTGGCCCAGCCGCTGCGGGTGGCGATCACGGGATCGGCGGCCTCGCCGCCCATCGATGTCACGCTGGAAGTCTTGGGTCAGGAAGCAACCTTGCGTCGGATCGAGTGTGCGATCGGCTACATAGAATCCGCGGCGGGTTGAACAGCGCCCGTTTCGAAGAAGATTGCGAGCTGCGGCCCGCTTCCTAGGCCGCTTCACTGGAGTGCAATGTGGTCTGCAGAGTACATCTGATCGCGGCAGCGCGCCCCAATTTCATGAAGATCGCACCGCTCTACCACGCGCTCGCGGCGGAGTCCTGGGTGGAGCCCCGAATCATTCACACCGGCCAGCACTACGATCCGAACATGTCGGATGCGTTCTTCCGCGATCTGAAGCTGCCGGCACCGCACCACCACCTGGAAGTCGGCAGCGGCACTCATGCCGTGCAAACCGCCGGCGTGATGGTGGCTTATGAGAAAGTCTGTAACGCCGAGCGTCCGGACTGGACGATCGTCGTTGGCGATGTGAATTCGACCGCAGCCTGTGCTTTGGTAGCGGCGAAGCTGTGGATCCCCGTCATCCACTTGGAAGCAGGGTTGCGAAGCCGTGACCGCCGCATGCCTGAAGAGATCAATCGGCTGGTGACGGATGCCATTTCGGACGTGCTTTGGACGCCTTCGCCGGATGCCGACGAGAACCTGGCGCGCGAGGGCGTTGCGCCGGAGCGCATCGATCGGGTTGGCAACATCATGATCGACTCGTACGAGATGCTGCGGCCGCAGATCGAGGCAGAGCAGGGACCCGCGAAGTTTGGCCTCCGAGCGGGAGGTTTCGGCGTCGTGACGCTGCATCGGCCGTCGAACGTCGACAATCGCGACACGCTCACCAACCTCGTGAAGCAGCTCGTCGCGATCTCTTCGAGGCTGCCTCTGCTGTTCGCTGTTCATCCGCGCACGAGAAAGATGCTCACGGAGTTCGGATTGCTCGGACAGCTCGAGTCCGCGGGGGGCATCCGATTGACCGAGCCGCTCGGATACATCGAGTTCATGTCCTTGGTAAGGTCTGCCAAGGCTGTCGTGACGGACTCGGGAGGTGTCCAAGAAGAGTCGACGTATCTCGGGATTCCTTGCCTCACGCTGCGCGAGAACACAGAGCGTCCGATCACGGTCAGCGAAGGCACGAACCGGCTGGTCAGGCCGGATGAGCTGACGCAGAGCGTACAGAAGGTCATCGACGGCGAATGGCCGCGCGGCTCGCGAATCCCGGGTTGGGACGGTCGCACTGCGTCGCGCTGCGTTGCCGCTCTGAAACGGCGGCATGAGGCACGGCAGGCAGCTCAATCGTCGAAATGACCCACGAGAATAACGAGCAGAAAGAATTAGTTGACACGGGGAAACTGCTTCCCTAGATTGCGCGGCTCCCGCGTGGGGCTATAGCTCAGCTGGGAGAGCGCTTGCATGGCAT
>CALEKY010000167.1 GCA_937902995.1 uncultured Sinobacteraceae bacterium | reverse complement strand
CAATGCGCGCTCTGACCCGGTGCTTGCAGCATGGCGACCGGATTCGAGAAAGACAGGTTCGTGAATCGCTGTAATGCGATCGACGAACTCGGGCGCGGCCAGGCCAGACAACTCGTGTTCGACGGCCGCGCATCCAATCCGCTATCCGACTCCGACGACGCGGGAGGAGTCGCGGCGGTCGCGGTATTCGATGCGGCCGAGACATTGCCCGCCTGATCGACGGCGTGCACGACATAGGAATAAGTCGTGTTCGGTACGACCGTCGTATCTGCGAACGACGTTCCTGCGACCGAGGCGAGCGCCGTTTGCGATCCATTGCGGTGTATGCGATAGCTCGCAACGCCGACATTGTCCGTCGCGGCGGACCAAGCGAGCTCGATGCGCGTCGGCGAAGCGGCCGTCGCGGTCAGGTTTTGCGGTGCTGTCGGCGGCGATGTATCCGGCGCAGGGGCAGGGGCGACATTCTCTTGGGTATCAACGCCGCTGTGGCAGCCCTGCAAGACAACCATTCCGATGCAACACAGAGCCAAAATGAACCGCATGGCAAGCTCACCCCCAGAGGCGACACTCTCTCACAAGTGAGGACCATGCGTCACTGCGTCTGTCCGAAGCTTATGTCGCAGTCATGTCGTTGCGTTGCGACGCTGCTGCAATCGGTTGGCGTGCATTCCTGCGCTTTCCTAAGATAGCGTTCGGTCAACGAGCACTCGAGCACGGATGTCGCTTCCTTCCCACTTTCCCGAAATCGTCGCGCATCGCGGTAATGCTGCCGAGTATCCGGAGAATACGCTGCCGGCGATTCGCTCCGCGCTCGATCTCGGCGTGCGCTACGTCGAGTTCGATGTACAGCTCACTGCGGATCGTCAGCCCGTTCTGCTCCATGACTCGAATTTGAAACGAACGGCCGGCATCGATCGCCACGCGCTGGAAATGACGCTTGCCGAGCTTTCCGAAGTGAGCGTCAACGAACAGGCACGCTTGGGAACTCGGTTCACCGACGTCGGTATCCCGACATTGGCTCAGGCGGCGAGCCTACTCGAGTCGTATCCATCGGCGACTGCGTTCGTCGAGCTCAAGCGGGCCAGCCTGCGTGCATTCGGACCGGAGATCGTCGTGCATCGGGTCGCCGAAGTCTTGAAGCCCGTCGCGCGTCAATGCGTGATCATCTCGTTCGATTTCGCAGCCGTGCACTACGTGCGACAAACGACCCAGTTCCGCATCGGTTGGGTCCTGCCGGAATACACGAACCTTTCGGCGCTGAAGTGCGAGGCGCTCGCGCCCGACTTCGTGTTCTGCGATCACCAACTACTCACCGATACGGGCTCGCGGCTGTGGCGCGGACCTTGGCGGTGGGTCATCTATGAAGTGACGACTTCGAAGCTGGCGCTCGAGCTTGCGGCCCGCGGCGCTCGCTTCATCGAGACCATGGCCGTCCGCGCGCTCTGGCGCGAGTTCCGCAATCATCGAGCGATCGGCGCAGGCCGCTGACGGTCAGACTCGGAGCTCCCCGATCTAGGGACATCGGCGCGACGCTTTCGCGGTTGCCGCCTTACAATCGCAGCTCGTCGCCTCGAACTCGATTCCTCCATGCCACCTCCGGAACATCTTTCCTGGCTCGTCGGCGAGCTGCGCGCCTTGGCCAGCGATCTCAGTGCCGGCGATGACGACCTGCCGCTCGTCGTCGCCATAGATCAAGGCGGACACGCAAGTCGTGCGATGGCCTTCGAGATCGGCGGGCGGTTGCGCGCCGAAGCGTTCGCGCCGATCAGCACGTTCCGCCGCCGCACCGATCGCGTGGAGCACGATCCGGAAGAGGTGAACGAATCGATTCGCACCGCGCTCGCCGACTTGCATCAAGCTTTGGGCGACTCGGCGGATCGTGTGCTTGCCGCGGGCTTGGCGACTCAGCGCTCGAGCATCGTCTGCTGGGATCTGCGCACGAACAAGGCGCTCACGCCGATTCTGTCCTGGCAGGATCGCCGCAATGCAGCTCTGATCGAGCGATTGCGGCACGAAGAACCGCGAGTGCGGCAGACGACGGGCTTGCCGCTCACTCCGCATTACGGGGCGAGCAAGATGCGCTGGTGCTTGGACAACGTGCCGGAGGTGAGCGAAGCCGCAAGCATCAAGCGCTTGGCGATGGGTCCGCTCGCCGCATGGTTACTACGTTCGTTGTTGAGCGAGCGTCCCTTCGTGGTCGACGTCGTCAACGCAACGCGCACGCAGCTCCTGGATTTGCGAACCGCGGACTGGTCGGGCGACATGCTCGAACTGTTCGGAATCTCACGCAGCACGTTGCCGCGTGTCGTTGCCAATCGCCGTGCGTACGGACACATCGCATTTGGCGATCGGAGCATTCCCGTCGCCGTGTGCACTGGCGACCAGGCGGCGATGCCGTTCGCGTACGGCCGACCCGATGAGAACACGATCTATCTCAACATCGGCACGGGCGCATTCCTCCAACGTCTCGCGCGCTTCGACGAAGCTCCGGAGGGCATGATCGGCGGCATTCTGTGGCGCGACGAGCAGGAAGGCGACGCACCCATGCAGACGATCGAAGGCACCGTCAACGGCGCGGGCAGCGCCATCGATTGGCTGAGCGAGCGCTGCGGTATCGACACGCATCGTGCCGCGTTGTCGTTGACGCGCGCGAAGGTCGGCGATTCGCAACCGCTCGTGTTCTTGAACGGCGTTTCCGGCGTGGGCTCGCCGTTCTGGCGTTCGCTCGAGCCGAGATTCATCGGCGAAGGCAGCGACAAGCAGCGTTTGATCGCCGTCGTCGAGAGCATCGCTTTCCTGATTCGCGAGAACGTCGCGCGCATGCGCGACGGCGTCACGCGCATTCTTGCCAGCGGCGGACTGGCTGCCAGCGATTATCTCTGCGAATGCATCGCGAGCTTGAGCGGTATTCCGCTCGAACGCACGAGCTTGCAGGAATCTACCGCCACGGGCCTAGCGTACTTGGTCGCCGGAATGCCGCAGACGTGGCAGCCGCAGGCGCAATTCCATCGCTTCGAGCCGCAGGAGCATCGGGAGCTGCGGGAGAGGTTCGAGCGATGGAGAAGGGAAACGGGGCTTGGGGCTCGGGGCGTGGGGCAATAAGAACGACGGGCAACAGGCGACGTCTAGTTGCGCGAACTCGTGTTTCCCATTCCCTTTCCCCTTTCCCTTATTCCCTCCTTCCCTCATTCCCTCGTCCTATCAACTTGGCAATCTGCCTATCCGCCCAACTCTCCCCCCGCAGCTTGTCCATGAAGCCGCAATGGCCGCCGTGTGGGACCTTGTTTATATGTAGGTACGGATTGCGCGGGAGGTCGTCGAGATCGCGCGCTGGGATGATGGGATCGTCGAGGGCGAAAATGATGTGGCTCGGGATCGCGAGTCGCGCCAAGGCATCGCCGACGATGGCGTAGCCGTTCAAATAAGCGTCGAGGTCGGCAAAGTCGCTGAAGCGTTCGACGAGGATCTCGGTCATCGCCTTGATGCTTCGTTGCGAGAGGATCGGGCCGAAGTCATAACGCTCGGGGAAGCACGACTGCTTGATGCGCAGCGATCGCTTCCACTTGTCCATGAAATACCAGCGATAAACGAGCGGACCGTGCTCGAGGATTTCCATCGTGCTGTGCGGGCGCAATACGGGACAGACTGCGATCGCGCGTTCGAGCCGAATGCCGGCACCGGGTGCGGCATTTGCAACCCGCAGGGCAAAGTTGCCGCCGAGCGAAAAGCCCACGATCGTCGTGCGTATCTCGGGCAGCATCGTTTGAATGCACTTCACCGCGCCGACGACTTCATCGAGCCGGCAGGAATGAAAAATGTCTTCGTTGAGATGATGCGTCGGGCCGTGATCGCGGAAGTTCAGTCGAAAGACATCGCAGCCGCGTTCGAACAAGTACGCGCCGAGCGAGAGCACATATAACGAGTCGGCACTGCCTTCCCAGCCGTGCAAGAGAATCGCAAGGTCCTGCGCAGGCCGCCGGCCCGCCGCTTGCTGGCTCGAATAATGTCCGAGTAACCGTACGCCGTCGCCGCAGTCGAGGACGTGATCGACCGACGCTGCGAGCAGCGCCCGCGCGCGCCGTGCCAGCCACGGCCGACGCAGCTTCAGGCTCGGCAGAATCGATTGAACGTGGCGGTTGGCGAGCCAGCGCGGCGGTGTGAATGAATCGGAATCGATCGTTCGGGCAACCGATGGCGGTGCACCGCTCGTACTTGCCAGGTTCGTCATCGAGCGGACTTTATCACGCGCGCGTCAGTTGGATTTCGCTGGATCCCGGCAGCTTCGAGGCGAAGTCCGGACCCATGAGCATGGCTGGCGTGGTGTAGCCGGAGCCTGGATCGCCTGCGAGGACTTCCGACAGAATGCCGAGCGCCGATTCGACGGTGAACGAATAACCGTTGGCGGTCTTCATTCGCGCTGTGAGAATCTCGCCGGCAGCATTACGTACCTCGCCCCAGACGAATACCGGATTGTTGTCCCGCTCGGCTTGTGTCGGCGGGCGCACGCGACGATTCGCAGCGGCTTTCAAGATCGCTTTCATCCAACGCTGCCTCAGCAACGGGGCCAGCAAGTCCACCCTGCGCATTTGGGCGATCGTGCGCGGCGAGCTTGCGACGTACACCTCGATGTTCGGAATGCCGGTCGTATAGAACGCCGTTGCAACGTCGCCCCAGGGAATCGCAACGGCCGTGCGCTCGCCGGCACCGAAATCGATCTTGCGCACCTGCGAGCCGAGCGGAATTCTCGTGAGCTGGCCGTCACGCCTGACGCATCCGCCCATGCCGGCGCCTTCGATGGACGTTTTCGCCGTGCCCTTCGACAGTCCTGCATGCGATTCGAAGCCGAGCGCAAGATGCGTTGCATTGGGCATTTCGAGCTTGAGCTTGAGCGCAAGACAATCCGTCGGCACGACATCGAACCCGACGCCGGGGCACAACACGATTCCCGAGCGCTGCGCTTTCTCGTGGACGCTGTGCGCCAGCTCGAACACTTCGATTTCGCCCGTGATGTCGAAATAGTGCACGTGCGTCGCAAGGCACGCCTGCATCATCGAGCGGGCCGTGTGCGTGAAGGGCCCCGCGCAATGCAAGACCGCACGCTTGTTTTCGAGCGCGCGTACGAGCGAGGTGTGATCGTCGAGATCGAATACGGCTCTGTCGCAGCCGAGCTCGTCGGCGAGCTTGGCGATCTTTTCCTTCGAGCGTCCGGCGAGCGTCGGTTTCATCCCGCGCCGCACGGCTTCGCGAGCGATCAATTCTCCCGTGTAACCGTTTGCCCCGTAGAGCAACCAGGATTGCATGGCTTTACGTTGTCGGGATGGCGACGAATTCGACGCGGTTGTTCTGTGCGGCGATGCGGTTCCACTCGCCGGCGGTGGCGTTGCTACGCTGGTCGCCTTCCGGATACGGCACGGCCGGACGTCGGCCGACGTGCGCGACCTCGATCGCCAACGCATCGCCGGTCTGTTGTTTGATCGTCGCGACCAGATTGGCGAATGCGAGCGACTGGCGTTGCGCCGGCGTCAAGCTGTCGTCGAACGGATTGCCGACATGGTCGCAGCGTTTCATCGGCAGGTCGTCGGCGGCGATCGAGTAACCCTCGATGCCGTTGCCGGTGAGGCAGAAGTCGCCGACGTAGGTCGTCACGCGCACGCGACCTTGGAATCCTTGCGCGCGGAGTCTTCCCACGAGATCGCGCAAGCGATCGAGGCGCGAACCGGCAAGCGGCGCTTCGCCGTAAGGCACCGGTTCCGATTCCACGATGTCGTTCGCGGTCGCCTCCGCGGCGTTCTCGCGTGCCGCAGTTCGCTGCACGCTTGCTTGCAAGGTCGCAAGCTGCGACTGCTGCTCTTCGACGAGCGCGGCGAGCCTCGCATTCGTTTCGGTCATTTGCGTCGTGAGCTGCAACGTACGCGTGTACAGCACGCCGAGCACGATCGTCGGCACCAAGGCGATTGCTGCGATCGCGGCCGCGAGCGGCCAGCGCATCGTTGCAGGTTGGGGTGCAGGAGGCGGCGGGACTTCGACGGGCGGCGGACTCAAGTCGGCCTGGAGCTTGCGAGCGAAGGTGTCCAAGCTCGCGGACACGAAGCGCTTGATCTCGGCATTTTGTTCTTCGAGTGCCGGACCGATCGCGTGCCGGATGGCGGTTTCGATTTCGCCGACCGCAAGCTTCGGCGGCGGATCGACAGCGACCGACACAGCCTCTCTGATTTGAGCTGGAGTTTCTTTGACCGATGCTGTTGCCTGAGTTGTTTCGGGCGTCGCCACGACGATGCGCGGATCGCGTCGTTCCGGCAATAGTCGCAGTTGATACAGCACGCGCGAAAGCTCGGTCTGTTTCACCGTCTTCGGCAACACACCGACGGCCCCGAGCGCGCGAGCCTGGCTCAAGTACAGCTCGCCTTCCTGCGAGGTGTACATCATCACCGGAATGGTGGCGGTCTGCGGATTGCTCTTGATCGCTTGAATCGCTTGGAATCCATCCATGCCGGGCATGAGATGGTCCATGAAGACGACGTCCGGTTTGGTTTCCTTGAGGTACTCGAGCGCCTGCTCGGCCGATTCGACCGCATCGACATTGAGCCCATAACTTTCGAGCATGCGGCTCAAGATCACCCGCGCGGAGCGCGAATCATCGACGATGAGAGCGCGTTTTCCAGACATGTCGTTATCGTTCAAGCGTCAGGCCAGGACCGATAGGGTAGCGGAACGCAGGCGACAGCGTCAGCAGCCGCAGGGTGCAAGCGACTGCTTTGCGTAAATCCGCTAGCGGCGCACCGTCATGCGGGGAGTATCCTCGGACGCTCCCTCGAGCCGTTCGCTTCGAGCGCGTGAGGTGGGCATGGCGTATACGACCGCGAATATCCGGAATCTCGCCTTGGTGGGACACGCCGGGGCGGGCAAGACTTCGCTGGCCGAAGCCTTGCTCGCCCAGTCCGGCGCAATCCGTTCGAAGGGCAGTATCGAGCGCGGCACGACGACATGCGATTTCGATCCCCAGGAGCACGCCCTCGGACATTCCATCGACGCCGCGCTCGTGCATTTTCAGAGTCACGGCTGCGAGATCAATCTGATCGATACTCCGGGATACCCTGATTTCGTCGGGCGCTCGTTCAGCGTGCTCGAAGCCGTCGAAACCGCGGCCATCGTCGTGAACGCAACGAGCGGCATCGAGCCGATGACGCAACGCATGATGGACTTCGCGCGCGATCGCGAGCTCTGCCGGCTCCTCATCGTCAACAAGATCGACAGCCGCGACGCGCGCTGCGAACAGCTCCTTGCGGAGATCAAGGAAACGTTCGGACGCGAATGCTTGCCGCTCAACCTGCCGCGGGATTCGGGCCGGGGTGTCGTCGATTGTTTCTTCAACCCTGGGAACGAACGGCCGGACTTCTCCTCCGTCGAGCAGGCGCACACCGAGATCATCGATCAGGTCGTCGAGCTGGACGAGAAGTTGATGGCGCTCTATCTCGAGCAGGGCGAAGCGCTGTCCGCGGATCAACTGCACGATCCGTTCGAATGCGCCTTACGCGAAGGCCATCTGGTGCCCGTGTGCTTCGTCTCGGCAGAGACCGGCGCAGGCATCCCCGAGCTGCTCGAGATTTTCGCGCGATTGATGCCGAATCCGACCGAAGGCAATCCGCCGCCGTTCCTGAAAGGCGAAGGCCCGGATGCCGAACGCGTCAAAGTCGTGCCCGACCCGGACCGGCACGTGCTCGCCCATGTGTTCAAGGTCAGCATCGATCCGTTCGTCGGCAAGATGGGGATCATGCGCGTGCATCAGGGGACGATTCGGCCGGGCTCGCAATTGTTCGTCGGCGACGGGCGGCGCGCGTTCAAGGTCGCGCATCTGTATCGCATGCAAGGCAAGGATCATCACGAGATCCCGTATGCCATTCCCGGCGATATCTGCGCGATCGCCAAAGTCGATGAGCTGCATTTCGATGCCGTCGTGCACGATTCGCACGACGAGGATCACTATCACTTGAAATCGATCGCGTTTCCGCCGGCGATGGCGGGCGTGGCGATCGAGCCGGAACGGCGCGGCGATGAACAAAAACTTTCGGATGCGCTTCACAAACTCGTCGCAGAGGACCCGTGTGTGCGCCTCGAGCATCACGCCGGATTGAACGAAACCGTGCTCTACGGGTTGGGTGAGCTGCACCTGCGCGTCATGTTGGAGCGCATGACCGAGCGCTACGGCGTGAAATGCAAGACGCATCCGCCGAGCATTCCGTATCGGGAAACGATCACGCGGCCGGCCGAGGGCCATCATCGCCACAAGAAACAAACCGGCGGCGCAGGCCAGTTCGGCGAAGTCTATCTACGCATCGAGCCGCTGCCGCGCGGCGCCGGATTCGAGTTCGTCGACGAGGTCGTCGGCGGTGCGATTCCTTCGCAATTCATTCCGGCGGTGGAGAAAGGCGTTCGGCAAGTGCTGCACGAAGGTGCAATTGCGGGCTTTCCCGTGCAGGACGTGCGTGTCATCGTCTACGACGGCAAACATCATCCCGTCGATTCGAAAGAGGTGGCATTCGTCTCGGCGGGTCGGCGCGCATTCCTGAATGCGATCGAAGCGGCAGCGCCGATCGTGCTCGAGCCCATCGTGCGTGTCGAGATCACGGCACCTGCGAACTGCACCGGCGATATCACCGGCGATCTCGCCACGCGCCGCGGCCGAATCAGCGAGAACCACTCGCTGCCCGGACACCGAACGCGCTTGACTGCGCTCGTGCCGCTTTCCGAGCTCACCGATTATCAAGCGAGATTGAAGTCGCTCACCGGCGGCGAGGGCACGTACACGATGGATCTCAGCCATTACGATCCCGTGCCGCCGAGGAAACAGCAGGAGCTGACGGCGAGATTCAAGCGAGTCGCTGAAGAGTGAGCTGACTCAAAGGAACTTCGCCGCGCGCAACCTCGAGCAAACCTTCGCCGATCTCGCCCGCGGTCACTTCTTCACGAATCGCATCACGACCCGATCGGTCTTGCCGCGGATCGATGCGTCGAAGACCTGTTTCGTGTGGTCGTCCTGCGGGTTGCGCAGGAAGTTCGCCTCGGACTCGAACGTGAGTCCGGCGGCCTCGAAGTCGCGTTTGATGATTTCCGGATCGATACGATGCAGCGTATCGACGATTTCGCCCGTGTCGCCGCCGGGGTTGGCGACGTGATCGACGACGACAACCACGGCACCTCGTTTCAGCGCCGGCACGAGACGGGCGAGCGCCGCGGCGGGATCGGTTTGCGGCCAACTACCGTCTTTCGAACGCCAGTGCAGGTCGTGATACGAGAGGACGAACAACGCTGCATCGAGCGATTCGTCGGGCAGCGACAGTTCTTCGGGCGGGGCAGTGATTTGCTCCACGTTCGGCAGACGATCGTTGCCGAAGCGTTCTTGCGGTTTCGAGCCGGAGAACTTGGCATAGGGCTCGTTGTTGTAGGCGATGACGCGCCCTTCGGGTCCCACGACCAGAGACAACAGCTCCGTATTGAAGCCGCCAGCCGAAAAATAGTCGATCACGTGCATGCCGGGGCGTGCACCGAGGAATACGAGCAGTTCTTTGGACTTGCGGGTTTCGTCTTGCTCGCGGTCGCCGGGAAAGCGGGCCGGGTTTGCGAGCGCTGCATCGATGGCGGCAACGTCGGCGACGCCAGTCGCCGCGGGTTCTGACTCGGCAGCCTGATCGGATGCCGCAGGCGCCGTCGGCGTCTCCGTGCGCTTGCACGCAGGCAAAGCGAGGGTTGCAACGACGCCAATGAGCAGCAAGCGAAGCGGGTTCATCGCGGATACCTTCTTGTTGAGAACGCCGTGCGATCGTATCGGCTTCGAGAATTCTCGCAAGCCGCAACGATGGCTATGAGTGTCGCGCGAGCCGGTTGAGCGTATCGGCCAGCTGATTCAGCTCGCGGCGCAAGTGCTCGCGCTGTTTCGGCGACAGGGTTGCATCGAGCTCGAGGATCAGGCGTTCGTATCGCTCGCCGTTGCGGGCGACCTTTGCCGTGTAATTTGCGGTCCAGTATCGGTTCGTATCGCGCAGCACCTCGAGCACGCGTTGCGCCGGCTCGTCGTCGGCTTCAGTGCGCGCGCTGGCGAGCGCCTGGCGCAGTGCAGCGCGCCAAGCCTCTTGGCTTTCGGCCCAATCTTCGTACGTAGGTTCGAGCTCCGAAACCGCCGCAGCGATGATCCGCGTTTGCTCGGGCGTGATGCTGCCCGTCCACCGCTTGACCTGCCGAACGATGTTCTTGGTTTGCTTGGTCTGCCACGTGCCGTTCGCGACCGCCTCGGCGCTCTCGGCGGTCGATTTGCGCGTGCGTTTTTCGAGATTCGCAAGCAGCTCATCGACCTGCTCGGGCGACAGTCGCAGCAAGAGCTGCGACGCCTCGGGTGCGGTCTTCTGAATCAGTGTATCGAGCAATCCTTGGAATCGCTCGCGAATGGATGCGTAGGTCGTGGGGGACGCGGGCTGCCTCACGGCCGACGACACGTCTTGGACGAATGCGGCATACCGCTGGAGCTCGCTCTCGCGATGCCACGCGAGCGTTCGTTCGAGCCATGCTCGCAGCTCCGAGCGCTGCGCATCGTTCAACGAAACCAAGCTCTGGAAATACCAGGTCGCCGCCGTGTCGAGCCGGTTATAAATGAAGCGCGCCGAACAACCGGACACCAACAAACACAGCAACACGACGGCAACGGCCATCGAATTGCGCCAAGGGTGCTGGTTGACGTAGCGCATGCCTGAAGTCGGGGGCGACTGCAATAGAGTACGACCGATCGCGCTCAAAGCGAACGTCCGGTCGACAGAAAAACTCCTATGGTGCGTTTGGGTTCCGGCTCGCTTGGCGGGCGCGACGTCGGCACGTCATGATCGGGTGAAATGTCCACCGGTTATCGAGCGTCCCCCGCAATGCGTTCCATGACCCGCCGCGCAAAGATTGCGGCGAGCGTGCTGTTTGCACTCGGCGGCATCGGCGTCGTGCGAGCCATCGAGCACGCGCATCTGCAGGTGGAGCGGATCGAGGGCGAAGGCTGGGTGCTCGAGGGCATCGCGATCGATGCGAACTTCGGCACGACCGTCGACGCGCAGCTCACGATTGCGCGTGCGCACTTGGTCTCGGTCGATTACACCTTGCGGAACGTCCGCATTTCCTGCGGCTCGGTCGAATTGGGAGCGACCCTCGTCTGTAACGACGGAACAGCGACGGTTGTAATGCCCAGCGGTCGGCAGCAATGGCGCGGACGACTCGCCTACGATCGTGCCGCGCAACGAGTCGAGGTCGACATGCGTGCCTCGTCGTTCGCGGGCGGAGCTGCGCGCGTACGCGGTCGGTTCGCAAGAGGCGGTTGGCGGTTGAACGGCACGCTCGACAACGTCGCGCTCGAGCAAGTGCTCGATCTTGCGCGCGAGCTCAAAGTTGCGTTGCCGGATATCTCCGGTAACGGACGCATTGCTGCAACGTTCGAAGCCGTCGGTGCCGTATTTTCCGAGCGTCTCGAGCTGGAAGCGCGGCTCACCGACCTGAGCGCGAACAATGCAGACGGCACGCTCGCCAGCGATACGCTAGCACTGAACGTACGGGCGACGATCGTGCGCGACGCAGAGGAATGGCGGTTCGATGTGACTGCAAGGGCGCCGAGCGGTCAGGCGTACGTCGAGCCCATCTTCGTCGATTTCGGTCAGCACCCGCTCGATCTTCGTGCGGAGGGCAGCTGGTTGGCTTCGGGCGAAATCGTCCTGCGCCATTTCGACGTCGATCACGCCGAAGCCGTGCGTGCGACCGGCAATGCCCGCCTCGTTCTCGGCAATGAGCCGCTGGTACGCGAAGCTCGAGTGGATGTGCAAGCGCTGCAGTTCCCTGGTGCCTATACGAGTTATCTGCAACCGTTCCTACTCGGCGGTGCCTTCGCTTCGTTGACAACGTCGGGCCGCGCCGCAGGCACGGTGCACATCGAGAACAATGCACCGCGCCGACTCGTGCTGGAGCTCGACGATATCGATATCGACGACGGCACGCGCATGCTCGTCGTGCACGGCTTGAACGGCACAGTGGCCTGGCACGATGCAACCGGCGAAGCGCAGCCGGATTCGGAGCGTTCATCTCTGCGATGGCGCGGCGGGAGTCTCTTGAATCTCGCCTTCGGAGAGTCGGAGCTACGTTTTGCAGCGTCGGGCCGCAGTTTTCGGCTGCTCGAGCCCGCGCAGATTCCGGTGCTCGATGGGCGGATCGATCTCGAGCGTCTTTGGGTCGACGATTTCGGTCAACCGACGATGGCGGTCGATGTCGATGCCAGCCTTCAACCCGTCAGCGTAACGGAGCTGTGCCGGGCATTCGGCTGGCCTGAATTCGGCGGTACGCTCGGCGGCAGCATTTCGCAATTGCGCATGCGGGACGGTGTCGTCACCTTGGGCACGACGCTCGAGGGCCGAGTGTTCGACGGACGCATTTCGATTCGAGACCTGCGTTTGGAAGATGCGCTCGGCGCGTGGCCGCGGTTCTCTTCGAGCATCGCCTTCGAGAACCTCGACCTCGAGCTGGTGACGCAAGCCTTCTCGTTCGGTCGCATCACCGGACGTCTCTCGGGAGAGATCGACGGGCTGCAGCTCTTCAACTGGCGGCCGATTGCCTTCGATGCGCGTTTCTACACGCCGCCGAACGATCGGTCCCGACATCGAATCAGCCAGCGCGCCGTAGAGAATATCGGCAGTATCGGCGGCGGACGTGCCGGCGTTACGCAGGCTTTGTCGAGCGGTCTGTTGCGCTTCTTCGAGGACTTTCGTTACGACCGGCTCGGCCTGTCGTGTCGTCTCGAGAACGAGGTTTGTTACATCGACGGCATTGCGCCGGCGCCGCACGGCGGCTACTACCTGGTCAAAGGAGCGGGGTTGCCGCGGATCGATGTCATCGGAAGTGCGCGGCAAGTCGATTGGCCGCGTCTGGTTCGTCAACTCGTGGAGGCAACCAAATCGGGCGGACCGACGCTCGGTTCGGCTCCGCCGCCTTGAGGGTGCGCATGTGTCGTCGGCGTCGAGTAGGATTCGGACTCAGCGGCTTCGAATCGCTTGCAGTTTTTTCCAGGAGCGTATCCATGGGACGTACGGTTTTGAGAATCGCAGCACTGTGCCTGTGCTTGTCCGCCTGCGTGACGATCAATGTCTATTTCCCGGCTGCGGCCGCGGAGAAGGCTGCGGATCGAATCATCGAAGATGTCTGGGGCGAGGACGCCCGCAAGTCGCAGGGCGACAAGCGTACGCAGCTGTTCGAATTCGATGGGCAACGCGTGCTGTTGGCCGCAGCCGGCGCCGTGCTCGATCTGCTCGTGCCTACTGCCAATGCGCAGTCGGCGGATCTGAACATTTCGACGCCCGTCATCAAGCAGCTCACGCAGGCGATGGAAGCGCGGCATGCGCAATTGAAGAAGTATTACGAGTCGGGAGCGGTCGGTCTGACTCGCGACGGGCTCGTGGAGATTCGCGATCAGAATCTCATTCCGTTGCCCGAGCGCAATGCGGCGAGGAAGCTCGTGGCCGACGAGAACGCGGATCGCGCCAATCTCTATCGCGAGATCGCGAATGCGAACGGCCATCCTGAATGGGAAGCCGACATCCGCAAGACGTTCGCCGAGCGCTGGATCGAGCGCGCCTCGTCCGGCTGGTATGTGCAGGATCAGAAGGGGCAGTGGGCGAAGAAATAGGCTGAAGACGGAAGACGGGTCGCGCGCGGTGCGCGCACTTTTTGTGAGCTGTCGCCTGTAGCTTTTTTCTGTCCGGGCGTCGCGAGTCTTTGGCGTTGTACTTGGGCGGCCGCGCATCGCGGCCTTTCCCTCAGCCTTCAGTCTTCAGCCTTCAGTCTTCAGCCTCCAAAAAAAAAGCCCCGCACTCGCGGGGCTCTTTCGTTTCCGAGTCGGCGTCTCTTCTAGTTGTTCGGGTGCGTCGGCTAAATCAAGAAACGTCGCTGTCGCTCTAGTCACAAATGTTCGACCGGACGAAGCCGGTCGCGTCCTCCCTACGCTGCTTATTAGTCCAACTCCCCTTGCGGTGCCATCCCCCGCTTCTCTGCCTTTCGTTCGCATGCTGATGCTTTGCGAACTTACATACAAGACAGCAAGTGGTATGCCACGCAGCGGAGTGTGCACCGCGATTCAAATGCTTAGCAATATCCGTGGCGTCCGAGCCACGCCAACCGCATCACAACTGTAAACGAATCCGACAACGCGACCGGCGAGTGTCGGAAACATCCCTTCGTCTGCTCGCTTCAATCGGGGAGGCGCGGTAGCTCGATCGTGAACTCGACGCCCGAACCGTCGGGCAAATTGCTCGCACTGACCGTGCCGCGATGGAATTCTGCGATCAATCTCACAATGTACAGGCCCAATCCAAGGTGCGGTTTCGAATCGGCTGCCGGTCGATGACTGACGAGCGACTCGAACAGCCGTCCATCCAGGTGCGGAGGCAACAGGGGACCTGTATTCCCGACCGACAGTCGACAGGTGCGGGCGTCGGCGGTGAGGCTGATCCAGATGCGCCCGCCTTCGGCGCAGTGATCGGTGGCGTTGTCCATCAGCTTGTCGAGCATCTGCACGATCAGGTCGGGCGAGCCGTCGACGAAGCAGGACTCATCGGGCACGTGCGTTTCGATCGTGTGCGGCGCGAACGATTCGCGATAGGCAAGCCCGATGTTGCGCACGAGCTCGGCCAAGTCGAAGCGGATGCGCTCGGTATGCTCGATGCTTTGCTCGACGCGCGTCGCTTCGGTCATCGCGGTCAGAATCGCGTGCATGCGATACGTGCCGCTACGGGCGCGTTCCAGATATTGAGCGGCGTTGCCGCTGAGCTCGGTTTCGCTGCTCAGGTTTTCGAGCGATGAGCTCACGATCGTGAGCGGCGTGCGCAGCTCGTGCGAGAGCTTCGTGCCGAGCGTTTGCAAGTAGCTCGTGTACTCCTTCAAGCGCGCGAGCAGCGTGCTGTAGCTGCGGGCGAGCGCACCGAGCTCGTCGGTGGAGCGCATCTCCGGAATGTTCGGTTCGATACGGCCTTCGGGCGTCAATGCCGTGGCTGCGGCGCGGCTGAGCCTGCGAATGCGATGCGATAGACGCGCCGCGAACAGCAAGGTCACGACGATCGCGAACAGCGTTGCCACTAGAGTCAGATTCAACAATCGGGTGAGCGCCATCTCGCGCACGAGGACCAGCCGCTCGCCCGGCTCTTCGACGATCAACGCGCCGACGACGTCCTCGGCAACCTTGATCGGAACAGCGGCGCGAACGAGCGAAGGTTCGCCGCCGCATTGCTCGTACCAGATCGCACGATTGCGTCCGGCTCGCGCGTCATCGACCGGTGCGCCCCACATGCCGTAGGGAAGGCCGTAGGCTTCGCATGGCGTCTCTACCTTGGCGAATAGCGCGCGATAGATCGAGCGGCTGAATCCTTCGTCGTCCGTGCTCAGTCCGGGATAGCTTGGTTGAACGTCGACTGCGATCGAGCCGGCGCGCGCGAGCAGCCAGCCGTTTGCGTCGACGACCGAGACGCGCAGCTCGGAGGGCACGAACTGTGCGAGCCGTTGCTTGAGCGTTTCGGAGCCGATGTGCAACCAGCCCGGCGCCGTGCTTGCAGCATCGAACGTGCTCTCGAGATCGATCGCAAAGATGGCGAGCTGAATACCGAATGCATTGATCGGCGCGCGCAGCTCGACGGCATAGCCGTTCGGTGTCGCGCGCCACACGCCCGTCACGTACGACAGCTCATCCATCGTGGCTTGCCAGGGTGCGCCGACGTGCGCGGTGCGCACAATGATTGGACCGGGCGCCGCGGCGCTCACCGACCACGCACGTTCCCGACCGTACTCGTCTCGTGTGAAGAACACGATGCGGTCGCTCGGCTCCGGCGCAGTTGCATCTTCCGCCGCCGGTCGCTCATATCGAATGTGTGCATCCTGCGCTTCCACGTACACGTGCATGAAACGACCGTGCACGCCGAGACGCACGCGCGGCGAAGTGCGATCCAGTCCTGCGATCGGGCGAGCGGGTTCTGGCCACTCGTCGGGAAATCCATCCAGCAACGGCTCGATCGGCAACAGCGGCGCATACCAATCGCCTTTGGCCGGATCGAAGCTGCGACGCAGCTCAGGAATGCGATAGAGCTCTTCCGGCTGGGAGGCAACGACGCGGCTCAACACTTGCGCCGTCGTCAGCAGCGCCTGTTCCTGGCCTTCGCGCAGCGTCGTTTCCATCTGCTGCGCGTACTGCCATCCCGCCCACGGTAAGACGAGTGTCAGCAGGCTGAGCAGGAGGAGCTTGAAGCGGAGGGACATCAGAGGGGTTCTGGGCTCTGGACTCTGGGCTCTGGGCTAAATGAGCTCCTGCGCATTGCCGACTCCGGCCAGCGCCCAGTGCCCAGAGCCGAGCGTCCGCAGACGATCATTCTTTCCACCGATACCCCATCCCATACATCGTTTCGATGTGATCGAAGGATTGGTCGATCGCCTGGAACTTGCGGCGGATGCGTTTGATGTGCGACGTGATCGTGTTGTCGTCGAGCACGACGTTCGCTGCATCCATGAGCTGCTGCCGGTTCTTGACGTGACCAGGATTCTTGGCGAGCGCATGCACGATCCAGAATTCGGTTAGCGTGAGCCCAAGCGGCTTTTCGCGCCATGTCGCTTGCATGCGCGCGGTATCGATGACGAGATCGCCGCGCGTCAGAAGTTGGTCTCGATTCGACGGCTGTGTCAGTGCATCGATACGCCTGAAAAGCGCATCGACGCGTGCGACCAGATGCGCGAGGCTCAAGTCCTTCGTCAGGTAATCGTCGGCGCCGAGACGCAGGCCCGAGACGGCATCGATCTCGCTGTCGCGCGCCGTCAGGAAGATGATCGGCAGCTCCGCGGACATCGAGCGCAGCTCGCGGCAGAGCTCGAAACCGCCGTCCGGCTCATCGCGCAAGCCGATGTCGATCACGGCGAGATCGGGCAGACGCACACGGAAGGCATCCAGCGCTTCCTTTCGATCGCCGTACGTGCGGACCGCATAACCGTGCCGCTGGAATGCGGCGGCGTAGTTGTCTCGGATGGCAGGCTCGTCTTCGACGATGGCGATCAAGCGTTTCATGCGTGCATGCTCGGCAACTGTCGTGCGGCAAGTGTAACGCTGCGGAAATCGCCCGAAAGCCGGCGCCACGATTGATCACAATCCGTCCGGGTTGCGCCATCGTTCGTCCGAACCTCGTCCGCCGTGGCTGGTGTGATGACCCCAACCGAATCGGAGGGGTCAGCCATGCAAACTTTCAGCGATTCGAAGGCAATCGGCCGTCCGTTTCATGGAGCTCGCGTGCGGAGCAACGCTCGCGCCGTTGCGGTTGCAGGAATCTGGCGCGAACGGCTTTTTGCCTGCCTCGCGCTCGTTCTGTTGGTGGTCGCGTGGGATGCGGCGATGAGGATGGACGAGCGGCTTGGGGCCTGGGGCGCGGGGCTCGGGCAAGAGTCCCTTGCTGAGGATGTGCTGCAAAGTGTTTCCCTCCCCCGCTAGATCGCAGGGGAGGGAAACGTCGCTGGCTTTATGGCTGCACGGCCTGTGGCCTGTCGCCACAGGCTTTGTCGGCCCTCACCGCTAGCCCTCTCCCAGCGGGAGAGGGGGAGCCGGCTGAAGCCGTTTTCTAGAATGCATTGATTCCCGTCAGCGTCCGGCCGACAGTGAGTTGGTGAACCGTCTCGGTGCCTTCGTACGTGATCACGCTTTCGAGGTTCAGCGCGTGACGAATCGGCACGTACTCCACACTGATGCCGGCGCCTCCGAGCAAGTCGCGTGCATCGCGGGCGACTTCGATCGCTGCGCGGCAGTTGTGCCACTTCGCGAGCGACACTTGCGTCGGGACCATCTGTCCTGCCTCTTTGAGACGGCCAAGTTGCAGCGACAACAGCTGCGAGGTGGTGATCTTGCGCGCCATCTCCGCCAAGCGGATCTGCACCGCTTGCGTCGCTGCAATCGGCTTGCCGAACAGCGTGCGCGTCTTCGAATACTCGATTGCTTGGCTCAAGCATGCTTGCGCGGCACCCGTCACGCCCCAGCAAATGCCGTAACGTGCTTGCGTCAAACAAGACAGCGGACCTTTCAGGCCGACGACGCCAGGGAGCACGTTCTCTTCGGGAACGACGACGTTGTCGAAGAACAAGGCGCCGGTGACGGAAGCGCGCAAGCTCATCTTGTGCTTGATCGTTTGCGACGTGAAGCCCTTGAAGTCTTTCTCTACCAGGAAGCCGCGGATGCCTTCGTCCGTCATCGCCCAGACGACCGCGAGGT
The DNA here is from genome assembly GCA_937902995.1 of uncultured Sinobacteraceae bacterium. Classification (GTDB taxonomy): domain Bacteria; phylum Pseudomonadota; class Gammaproteobacteria; order Steroidobacterales; family Steroidobacteraceae; genus Steroidobacter. Next base: position 9,450 of record CALEKY010000167.1, on the reverse strand, counting down.
CTGCGATCGACCCGTTCGTGATCCACATCTTCGAGCCGTTCAGGACCCAATCCTTGCCCTGCTTCTTGGCATGCGTCTTCATGTTCGCCGGATCGGAACCGCCATGTGGCTCAGTCAGGCCGAAGCAGGCGATGACTTCGCCTTTGGCCATGCGCGGCAGCCAGCGCTGTTTCTGCTCTTCGCTGCCGTACGTGTAGATCGGATACATGCACAGGCTCGACTGCACCGAGACGAAGCTGCGCAAACCCGAATCGCCGCGCTCGAGCTCCTGACAGATCAATCCGTACGACACCGAGTTGAGCCCGGCACAGCCGTAGCCTTGAATCGAGCTGCCGAGCAGGCCGAGCTCTGCAATGCCGCTGACGAGCTCGCGGGGAAAACGCTCGTGTTCGAAGCATTCGCCGATGATGGGAATGACTTGCTCGTCGACGAATTTGGCGACTGAGTCCTGAACCATTTTTTCTTCGTCGCTGAGAAACGAGCGAACGGAATAAAGATCGAGGGGGTCGAGCTCGATGGGCGTTGACTTTGACATGGGAGCGAACTTCGTCTGATTTGGCCGTCGCGAATGGTAGCGCACGACAGAATTCGTTGCGTCTTCTTCTGTTAATGCTGCATAGCGAACGCAGCGAGCTAGGATGACGGGTGACGGTTGGAGGACAGCCTCGCACTCCGGAGCGCATCGAAGGCGGCATGCGTCGCGTCTCGCATGAGGTCTGCGAATGTGCCTCGTGCTCGTGCCGTCGCCCGTAGCCTATGGCCTGTCGCCTCAAATGGGGCGCGTTGGCCTATGATCAGTAGTCACGGTGATCTTTACGGTCTGGGGGCAGAAGCATGAAACCCGTCGAGCAATGGCTCGCCGAGTACGGCGAGAGTCACCAGAATCCCCGCAACAAACTACTGCACTGGGTGTGCGTTCCGATCATCGTCGTGAGCCTTGTCGGCCTGCTCGCCTCGCTGCCCGTGCCAGCCGCGTTCAGCGAGATCTCGCCGCTCTTGAACTGGGGAACGCTACTGCTGGTGTTCGGCGTCATCTACTATTTGTTGATGTCCTGGTCGCTTGCGCTGGGCATGGTTCTCTTCGTCGCACTCGTAATCGGTGCACTGCAGTTGCTGGATCGTTTGCCAGGATCGCTTTGGGTGGCGTGTCTCGTGCTGTTCGTCGTCGCGTGGATCGGCCAATTCATCGGGCACCACTACGAAGGCAAGCGGCCGTCCTTCTTCAAGGATGTGCAATTCCTGATGATCGGTCCGCTCTGGCTGCTGTCCCACATCTACAGGAAGCTGCGGATTCCGTACTGATGCGAATTCAGGGTTTGCCCGTAGGCGATCCCGCAGTTTGCGACACAATCCACAGTTTCCTAGGGAACCGGTTTTGCATAAGGCCGATTCAGTAGCAATTCAGCGGTATTCTTCGAGTCTGATGTCGTCTTCAGCGCAAGGAGAACTTAAGTGGAGATTCGATTCGTGAAGGGTTCGTTGATGAAAGCCACTGTGGTGGCAAGCCTGTTGAGTCTGGCCGCCTGCACGACCATCAACCCCTATACGCAGGAGACGCAGACGAGTAAAGCGGCGAAAGGCGCCGGTATCGGGGCGGCGGCGGGCGCGGCCATCGGCCTGTTGACGAAGGGCGACAAGCTCGAGAACGCGCTGATTGGCGCCGGCGTGGGCGCGTTGGCCGGTGGCGGTGTGGGGTATTACATGGACGTGCAGGAAGCCAAGCTGCGCCAGAAAATGGCAGCTACGGGTGTGACGGTGACTCGCAACGGCGACAACATCACGCTCAACATGCCGGGCAACATCACCTTCGCGTTGAACAGCGCCGACTTGAACGCGCAGTTTTTCAGCGTGCTCGACGGCGTCGCGATGGTGCTGAAGGAATACGACAAGACCGTGATCGAAGTCGCGGGTCACACCGATAGCACGGGCAGCGACCAATACAACCAACAGCTTTCGGAGCGGCGCGCACGGTCGGTCGCTCAGTACCTCATCAGTCAGGGCGTCAAGCCGGAGCGCATCATCACGGTCGGCGCCGGCGAGGCATATCCCATCGCTTCGAACGATACCGAGGCGGGGCGCGCGGCAAATCGTCGGGTGGAGCTGACGATCGTGCCGGTCACGAAAGGCTGATCCGAGTCGGTTTGCGACCGATAAAAAAGGCCGGTTCCGCGAGGAACCGGCCTTTTCAGTTTCGATCGAGCTCGCTCTTAGGCTTCTGCAGGCTCGGCGACCAAGTTACGAAGTTTCTTGATCGCATTCGCTTCGATCTGCCGGATACGCTCGGCCGATACGCCATACTGATCCGCCAGCTCGTGCAGCGTGGCTTTCTGATCCGTCATCCAGCGGCTGCGCAGAATGTGCTGGCTGCGGTCGTCGAGCGTGAGCATGGCCTTCTGCAGCCGGTCTGCCGTGGTTTCATCCCACTGCTCGCGTTCCACTTCGACTGAAGGATCGGCGTCCGGATTCTGCAGGTACGCAGACGGCGCGTACGAACCCTCTTCGTCGTCCGCATCGGGCGCAGGATCGAAGGACAGATCGCGCGAGCTCAGTCGCTGCTCCATATCCGTCACTTCTTCCGCCGAAACGCCGAGGTCCGCCGCGATCGCCTTGGTTTCCGATTCGGTCAGCCAGCCCAGGTTCTTCTTGAACTTGCGCAGGTTGAAGAACAGCTTGCGCTGAGCCTTCGTCGTCGCGATCTTCACCAGTCGCCAGTTGCGGAGCACGTATTCGTGGATCTCGGCACGGATCCAGTGGACCGCGAACGAAACGAGGCGGACCCCGATTTCGGGATCGAACCGGCGCACGGCCTTCATGAGGCCGACATTGCCTTCCTGAATCAGGTCGCCGACAGGCAGACCGTAACCCGTGTAGCCGCGTGCGATGTGCACGACGAAGCGCAGGTGCGACAGCACCAGCTTACGGGCGGCATCCAGATCGTTGTGGTCGCGGAGGCGGCGTGCGAGCTCGAGCTCTTCCTCCCGGCTCAGCACCGGAATCCGCGACACGCGTTCGACATAGGCGTCGAGGCTGCCGATCGGCCCGGCGAGCACCATGTCGGAACGAGCAAGTGCAAGCGCAGTACTCATCGTGACATTCCCCTCCAAAAAGTTGGGCCTATGTTGGTTCATTGGCCCGAGTTTAGCACTCGCGTCATTAGAGTGCTAACAACCCGTATGGTTCCTGCGCTGGGCGCGGGCCGCGTGGGCGGGAAGGAAGCTAAGTCCTTGAAACTCAATTGCTTGGAACCTCAGCGGGTTCCGCTGCGGGGCGAAATGATCAGGTTGGCTCGATCCGGCGCAGGTGCCGGGTCGCCGCAAGATAAGACCCGAGCCAGCCGAGCACGACGCCCGTTCCGACCAGGATGCCGCCGGCAGACAGGCCCAGTCCCGAGAGTTGGAAGCTGCTTCCGTAGAGGCCGGCAATGCGCGATATCGGATCCCGCAGGGCCGCCAGGACGATGGCTGTGATCACCCAAGCCACGATTCCGCCTCCGATCCCGTACCAAACGCCGCTGTACAGGAACGGACGGCGGACGAAGCCGTCGCTGCCGCCGACGAGCTTCACGACCTCGATCTCCTCGCGGCGGTTCTGGATGTCCAGCCGGATCGTATTGCCGACGATGACGAGGATGCCGACCGCAAGCAGAGCCCCGGCCAGCAGCACGCCGCGCCGAATGGCATCGAGGATGGCGTCGAGGCGTTCCACCCAGGCGGTGTCGAGCTGTACGACGTCGACCGAAGGGAGTTTCCGCAGCTCCTCTGCGAGCTCCGCAAGGTGGGCGGGAGTCGCGAAGCTCTCGGTGGGTGTCAGGATCAATGCATGAGGCAGCGGGTTCTCGTTCAATGCGTCGATGGCAGCACCGAAGCCGGATTCCGCGCGAAACGCCTTGAGGCCTTCCTCTGCCGTGATGACTTCGACTTGGGCGATATCGCGGCGCTGACGGAGCCGCTCGGCGATTCGTTGCGCCTCGTCGACGGCCGTTGGGCGCTTCAAGAACACCGACACGCTGATGGCTCGATTCCAGCCGCCGACTGCTTGCTGAGCGTTCGTGACGAGCAGGTGCAGACAAGCGGGGAGTGCGAGCGCAATGCCGATGACGAGCGTCGTCATCGTCGTGGCCAGCGCTTGTTGCGACAGCCGCCCGAGCGAGCCGACGAACGTCTGAGCATGTCGCGTCAGCCACGCGATCATTGCGCCGCCTCTTGTTCGTTGAGCAGTTTCGCCGGATCGAGGAGCTTCGTCGTCCCCGCGGATGAGGACTCGACGATCCGGCCGGCCTCGAGCCGCACGCGGCGCACCGGAAAATGCTCGAGCAGATAGATGTCGTGACTGGCGACGAGCACCGTCACGCCCACTTCGTTGAAACGACGGAAGATGTTCATCACCTCGATCGACAATTCCGGATCGAGGTTACCGGTCGGTTCATCGGCAATCAGGATCGGCGGTTTGCTCACGACCGCACGGGCAATGCCCACCCGCTGTTGCTCGCCGGTCGACAGCTCGAGCGGGACGGATTGTTCGCGTCCGAGCAGTCCCACTTGATCGAGCGCAGCGCGCACACGCTTGCCGATCTCTTTCGTACTGACGCCGGCGATGACGAGCGGCAACGCGACGTTGTCGAAGACCGTGCGATCGACGAGCAGTTTGTGGTCCTGGAAGACCATGCCGATGTTGCGCCGGAAGGCGGGAATCTTGCGGCGGGTGACGCCCGCGACATTCTGACCGTTGACGATGAGCTGACCGCGCGTGGGTCGCTCGATGAGCGCGATCAGCTTGAGCAGGCTCGACTTGCCGGCACCGGAGTGACCGGTCAGGAACACCATCTCGCCCGAGGCGATCTCGAGCGATAGATCGGTGAGCGCTTCGCGACCATTCGGATATCGTTTGAAGACGTGGTCGAAGCGAATCATCGGCTCGTGCGGCTCACGTTTGATCGGATCGTTTCAGAAGTGCGTCCACGAAGCTATCTGCATCGAATTCGTCGAAATCCTCGGCCGACTCGCCCGTGCCCACGAACCGAATCGGCAGCTTCAGCTCGCTCGCGATCGCGAGAATGATGCCACCCTTTGCCGTGCCGTCCAGCTTCGTGAGCACGATTCCCGTCACGCCGAGCGCCTCGTGGAACAGCCGGGCCTGTTGCAAGGCATTTTGCCCTTGGCTGGCATCGAGCACGAGCAGCACTTCATGCGGCGCGCTCGCGTCCACGCGGCCCATGACGCGCTTGACCTTCTTCAGTTCTTCCATGAGGTTCGATTGGGTGTGCAGACGGCCGGCCGTATCGGCGATCAGTACGTCGATGCCGCGCGCTTTCGCCGCTTGAACGGCATCGAAGGCGACGGCGGCCGGGTCGGCGCCCGCCTTTTGAGAGATGACGGGCACGCCATTGCGGTCGCCCCACACCTGTAGCTGTTCGATGGCTGCCGCGCGGAACGTATCGCCTGCGGCCAGCATCACTTTCAAACCGTAATCCTTCATGCGGCGTGCGAGCTTGCCGATCGTCGTCGTCTTGCCCGCGCCGTTGACGCCGACGACGAGAATCACGAACGGCTTTGCGGCGCCTTCGAGCACGAGCGGCATCGCCACTGGGCGCAGGATTTCCAGCAGCGACTTGCGTAGCGCGCCAAGCAGCGCGTCGAGATTGCCGAGCTCCTTGCGCTGTACCTGTTTGCGAAGTCCCGACAAGATGCGCTCGGTGGTCTCGACACCGACATCGGCCGTGATCAGCCGCATCTCGAGCTCATCCAGCACGTTCTCGTCGATGCGCCCGCCGGGCAGCAGGTTCGCAAGATCGTAGGTGAGCCAGGAATCGCCTTGATTCAGCTTGGCCCTGAGGCGCTGAAACAGACTGGGCTTGGCGGGTTCGTTGGAATCTTTGGACTTCGATTTGAAGCCGAACATGGGTGATCCGTCGTAAGGAATGTGTCGCCTGGCTTCGGGCAAATGCGAGCGGGCGATGCTGTGAAAGATCCGCGATTCTAGCAGTACGGCCGGTGTCCGCTTGCCTCGCGCGGGGCTCACGCCCGCGGATGACCTCGGCGCAAGGTATGCTTTCGACCACATGAGCCGTCAATCGAAGCGCACGCACAGGTCCAACGCGAGCTCGCTCCCAAGCCGGCTGCGCATCATCGGCGGTCGTTGGCGCAGCATTCCGATCACATTTCCGGCGCGTCCCGAGCTGCGACCGACCCCGGATCGCGTACGCGAGACGATCTTCAATTGGTTGCAGCCGGTAATCGCCGGGGCGCGCTGCTTGGATTTGTTTGCGGGCAGCGGTGTCCTCGGCATCGAGGCGCTATCGCGCGGAGCCGCTCGCGTCGTCAGCGTCGATCGCGACCGCGAAATCGTGCGGTATCTGACCGAAACCGCCAAGCGACTGCACATCGACAATATCGAAATCATCGAGAGCGACGCACTGCGTTTCTTGTCCGGTCCGCCGCGACAGTTCGACATCGTGTTTCTCGATCCGCCCTATGCGGCGAACGTGCTTACCGACGTCTGCGCGAAATTGAACGAAGGTTGGCTCGCGCCCGGCGCGCTCGTGTATGTCGAAGCGCCCGCCCACGATGGTTTGCCGCCCTTACCCGATCGCTGGTCGGTTCATCGCAGCAAGCGCGCCGGACAAGTCGGCTATCATTTGCTGCGAGCTCCGTAATCGAGGACCCATCATGGCCGGTGCAATGTATCCCGGTACTTTCGATCCGCTGACGAACGGTCATTACGACCTGGTGCGGCGTGCGGCCAACATTTTCGATCGCGTCGTCGTCGCTGTCGCGGAAAACCCCGGCAAGGCGCCGCTCTTTACCATCGAAGAGCGTGTCGAGCTTGCCCGTAAGGTCCTGCATGACATTCCGAACGTGGAGGTTCGCGGCTATTCCGGCTTGACGGTGGAGTTCGCCAGGCAAAACGGTTTGCGCGTCGTTGTCCGCGGGTTGCGCGCCGTATCGGACTTCGAGTTCGAGTTTCAGCTCGCGACGATGAGTCGGCACCTCTCCGATGAGGTGGACTACGTGTTCCTGACGCCGACCGAGCAGTTCAACTTCATTTCCTCCACGCTCATTCGCGAGATCGCGAGCTACGGCGGCGACGTCAGCAAGTTCGTGCATCCGATCGTGAAGGATGCGTTGGAAGCCGCTTGGGCGCGCAGACGGGCACAGAAGAAATGACGTTCGCAGCGCGTCGTCGCTGCTATTTCTGACACTTCGCGCAGTAGTACGTCGAACGCTGTCCCAACACGAGATGACGAATCGGCGTCCTGCACACGCGGCAAGGCTCGTTGGCTCGTTCGTACACGAATAGCCGTTGTTTGAAATAGCCCGGCACGCCGTCGGCGTTCACGTAATCGCGCAACGTCGTGCCGCCTGCGCGAATTGCATCCCGAAGAACGTCTTTGACGCCTTTGACGATCGCTGCGAGCTCGTTTTGCGCAAGACGACCGGCTGCGCGACGCGGACGCACGCGAGCGCGAAACAGCGCTTCGCTTGCATAGATATTTCCTACGCCGACGACGACGCGCTGATCCATGAGGAGCTGTTTGATGGCAACGCGCCGTCGTTTGGCGGCGCGCGCGAGCGCCTCCGCATCGAAGTCTGCCGACAGCGGCTCAGGTCCCAACGAGCGCAGCAACGCGTGCTCGTGCGGGTCGTCGAATGTCCAGAGCATGCAGCCGAAGCGGCGTGGGTCGTTCAAGCGTAGGCACATCCCGGAATCGAGGACGATGTCGATGTGGTCGTGCGGGAGCGGTGCGGCGTCCGCGGATAACAAACGCAGACTGCCGCTCATTCCGAGATGCACGATGAGCGTGCCGTTCGGCAGCGAGAACAACAGATACTTTGCACGGCGCTCGAGTGCCTGAATGCGTCGGTCGCGGAGCAGCGCCGGCAGGTCGTCAGGAACACGCCAACGCAAGCGCGGTTCGCGCACCTCCACATGCGTGATCGTGCGGCCGACGACCGCATGCGCCAGGCCACGGCGCGTGGTTTCGACTTCAGGCAGCTCGGGCATGAGCGCAAAATCTTACGTTGCGGTGCACGGCGACAAAACTATTACGAACGCAGGGGCCCACTTGCGCTCGATGTTTGCGATCATCGTCACATCGCCCGGCGAGGCGGTGGTCCACAGTGCCGATGGTCGTCCGTTCGGGACCCAGCCCGTTCGATGAGGCATTCCCGGATGGTGGCCGTTCTGCGTTTGCCGGACGTGCGGATTTGTTTGTTGTGTTTCGTTGCAAGGTCGAACAGTGAATCCCGATTGGTTGTACGGTGTGTTGAACCTGGATTTTTGGGGATACGTGCTCGTCGCGTTCCTGATGATTCAGGTGAATTTCATGGGCGTCACTCTGTATCTGCATCGCGATGCAACTCATCGCGGTCTGGATCTGCATCCGGCGCTGAGGCACTTCTTCCGGTTCTGGTTGTGGATGAGCTCCGGCATCCTGACCCGCGAGTGGGTTGCCGTCCATCGCAAGCACCACGCGAAATGCGAGACGCCGGAAGATCCGCATAGCCCGGTCATTTTCGGTATCAAGAAGGTGCTGCTGGAAGGCGCCGAGCTGTATCAGGCGTCCGCGCGCGATCCGGAAATGCTCGAGAAGTACGGCCGTGGTGCGCCGAACGATTGGATCGAGCGGAATCTCTATACGCGCTACCGCAATGCCGGCATCGTGGCGATGGCGATCATCGACTTGGTGTTGTTCGGCGTGCCGGGAATCATCATCTTCGCCGCCCAAATGATGGCCAATCCGCTGATGGCGGCCGGCATCGTCAACGGCATCGGCCACTACTGGGGCTATCGCAATTTCGAGTGCCAGGATGCGTCGCGCAACATCGTGCCGTGGGGCCTGATCATTGCCGGCGAGGAGCTGCACAACAATCACCACGCTTTCCCGAGCTCGGCGAAGTTCTCGGTGCGGCCGTGGGAGTTCGATATCGGCTGGTTCTATATCCGCATCTTCCAGGCGCTCGGTTTGGCGAAAGTGATTCGTGTCGCGCCGCAGGCGCCGCAGGTCGTGCCGGTGCCGCGCAAGCACGTGGATCTCGAGACCGTGCGCGCCATTATCGTCAATCGCATGCACGTGCTGCGCGACTACACGCGCACGGTCACGATTCCGGTGTTCCGTGAGCAGATGCGTGTCGCAGGCGGCAATTTGAGCCGCCGAGTGAAGAAGTTGCTCGTGCGCGAACCCGGGTTGCTCGACGACCAAGCGCAATCGAAACTGCAGCAAGTGCTCGCGACCAACCAGGTCTTGCAGACCGTTCACGACTTCCGCGAACGCCTGCGCGTGATGTGGAGCGGTGCGAATATGAGCAACGAGAAGCTCCTGCAACACCTGAAGGATTGGATCGCACAGGCCGAGGCGAGCGGCATCGAAGCGCTGCAGGATTTTGCAGCGACACTGCGGGGATACGCGCTGCAGGGGCAAGCAGCGTAGCGCTTGCCCCTGCAGCGCAGGCT
>CALEKY010000166.1 GCA_937902995.1 uncultured Sinobacteraceae bacterium | reverse complement strand
GAGCCGCTGTAATAGCGCAGCGCCTCATTGCCGACCTCGCAGCGCGAGAGATAGCGGCGCCCGTCTTCGGATTCGAGCGTCGCACCCGCCAGTCGCCCGATACCGTCGACCCATTCTCCGCCGCGCGTCGCATCCGTCGACTGCAAGTCGTAACGCCCGCGACCCGCGTGCGTGTCCAAGAACAGAATCGGTTTGGGCTTGCGCTTCAAACGCTCGAGCAACGCGACGAGCACGAGATGCTTGTGCACGTCCGCGAAGTTGCCGGCGTGGAAGGCGTGGCGATAGTTCATTTAGTTGCGAGTTGACGAACTGCTGAGCTGAGCAATGCTCAGCTCAGCTCTCGGAGCCAGTCTCGCGGCTTCAAAAAGTCCTTGTACAGGCGCTCTTCGGGCGAGCCGGGCTCTGGATGCCAGTCGTATTCCCAGCGTACGAGCGGAGGCAGCGACATCAAGATGGATTCGGTGCGTCCGCCCGATTGCAGGCCGAACGCGGTGCCGCGGTCGTACACGAGATTGAATTCGACGTAGCGGCCGCGGCGGTAGAGTTGGAACTGCCGCTCGCGGTCGCCGTACGACAGATCTTTGCGGCGTTCGACGATGGGTAGATACGCTGGCAGGAAATGATCGCCGACGCTGCGCAGATAGTCGAAGCAGCGTTCGAAACCCCATTCGTTCAAATCGTCGAAGAACAAGCCGCCCACACCGCGGGTTTCGTTGCGGTGTTTCAAGAAAAAATACTTGTCGCACCAGTCCTTGTGTTTCGGATAGACGTCTTCGCCGAACGGGGCGCAGGCGGCTGCGGCAGTGCGATGCCAATGCAGCACGTCTTCCTCGAATGGATAGAACGGCGTGAGATCGAAACCTCCGCCGAACCACCATGCCGAGCCCGACACGCCTTGTGCGGCGAAGAACCGCACGTTTGCATGCGTCGTCGGCACATAAGGATTCAACGGATGAATCACGAGCGAAACGCCCATCGCCAGCCATTCGGCATTGGCCAGCTCGGGACGCTGGGCGGTCGCGCTCGGCGGCAGTTTCTTGCCCATGACATGCGAGAAGTTGACGCCAGCCTGTTCGAACACATTGCCGCCGCGCAGCACACGCGTTTCCCCGCCGCCGCCTTCGGCGCGCTGCCAAGCATCGCGGCGAAACTTCGCCTTACCGTCGATGTTTTCGAGCGCAGCGCAAATGCGATCCTGCAGATCGCGCAGGTAAGTCAAAACGCTCTGGGCGTCGTAGTCGGCGGACATACGGAATCTTCCGAATCAGCGATGACGGCGCAAAGAGTAACCGCTCTTGCGCCGCTTGCGTGCGGTGCGCTGTAGCGCGGCCGTCGCCGGCGTTATTTTCGAGCGACTTTCGCCGTTTTGGCCGTTTTCGCCGATTTCGCCACCTTGGCTTTCGCGGTTTTCGCCGCCGCGGACTTGGCGGCTGCCTTGGGCGTGGCCGTCTTCGCTGTGGCCTTCTTCTTGGCTGCCGGCTTCTCCAGCTTGACCACTTCCGCGAGCGGTGCTTTAGGTTCCTTGGCCGAAGTTTCTTTCGCCGCTTGTTTCGCCGGCGTCTTCGCGCCGAAGCGGCCGCGCCGTACCGGCGCAGCAGCCAACAGCTCGCGGCATTCGTCGAGCGTGAGCGTCTTCGGGTCGCGCTCCTTCGGAATCTTGGCGTTCTTCACGCGATCCGTGACGTACGGACCGAAGCGTCCGTTCAGGACCTGAATGCCGGCTTCAGGGAAGTCCAGAATGATGCGATTGGCATCGAGCTCCTCCTTCGCACGAATGAGCTCCATCGCGCGCGGCAGCTCGATTTCATAAGGATCGTCGTCCTTGATCGAGACGAACTTCTTGGGGCCGTATTGAATGTATGGCCCGAACCGACCGATGGCGACCTTGATCGGCTCGCCGGTTGGCATGTGGCCGAGCGTGCGCGGCAGCTTGAAGAGCTCGAGCGCTTCCTCGAGCGTGATCGTGTCCATGCGCTGATGCGGGCGCAGGCTCGCGAACTTCGGCTTTTCCTTGTCGTCCTTCGTACCGGCTTGTACGAACGGTCCATATTTTCCGTAGCGCACCGAAATCGGCCGACCCGACACGGGATCGACGCCGAGCTCGCGCGCTTCGGAGATGTCGTCGCGTGTGATGTTCTTGTCGACGTATTCGACCTGATTCTTGAACTCTTTCCAGAACCGGTCGAGCACCGGCACCCATTCCTCCCGGCCGTCGGCGATCTCGTCGAGATCGTCTTCCATCTTGGCCGTGAAACCATAGTCGACGTAGTGCTCGAAGTTGCGGGTCAGGAACTTGTTGACGATCTTGCCCAGATCGGTCGGCACGAACCGGCGATTGACGAGCTCGCAGTACTTCTTGCCGATCAGCGTTTGAATGATCGTCGCGTACGTCGACGGACGGCCGATGCCGTACTCTTCGAGCGCCTTGACGAGGCTCGCTTCCGAATATCGCGGCGGCGGCTCGGTGAAGTGCTGCTCGGGACGAATCGCAACCAGACGCAACGTATCGCCGACTTCCATCGCCGGCAGGATGCGATCGTTCTCGTCTTCGGGCGCATCGTCCTGGCCTTCCTTGTAGACGGCGATGTAGCCCGGCTTTACGAGCGTCGAGCCGTTCGCACGCAATACGGCCACCGCGCCTTCGCGCGCTGCCTTCTCGCCCGGCACGAGATCGACGGCAATCGTGTCGTACACCGCCGGCTCCATCTGGCTGGCGAGCGCGCGTTTCCAGATCAATGTGTAGAGCTTCCATTGATCCGGATCGATCCTGCCTTCGAGCTGCTCCGGCGTGATCGAGGCGGACGTCGGACGGATGGCCTCGTGTGCCTCTTGCGCGTTCTTCGATTTCGTCTTGTAGACGCGCGGCGCTTCGGGTAGCGCGTCTTTGCCGAACATCCGTTCGATGACTTGGCGCATCTCCTGCACGGCTTCGGCGGCGAGATTCACCGAGTCGGTACGCATGTAAGTGATAAGACCGACGGCGCCTTCGCCGAAATCGACGCCTTCGTAGAGCTGCTGCGCGATGCGCATCGTACGCTGCGCGCCGAAACCGAGCTTGCGTGCGGCTTCTTGTTGTAGCGTCGAGGTCGTGAACGGCGGAGACGGATTGCGCTTGCGCTGCTTGCGGTCGATGTTGACGACGACGAGCTTGTCTTGCGCGGCCTGTTCGATCGCCTGTCGGACCTCGCTAGCCTGCGTCTCGTTCGTGACCGTGAATTGCTCGACCTTGTCGCCGCGATACTCGATCAATCGCGCCGGGAAAGTCTGCGCCGCTTTTTCGGCGTCGGCATCGATCGTCCAGTACTCGCGCGGTACGAAGCGTGCGATCTCCTCCTCGCGCTCGCAGATCATGCGTAGCGCCGGGCTTTGTACGCGGCCGGCCGATGCGCCCGGGAGTCCGGCCTTCTTCCATAGCAGCGGCGAAAGATTGAAGCCGACCAGATAGTCGAGCGCGCGCCGCGCCTGCTGCGCGTTCACGAGATCGAGCGAGATGCTGCGTGGGTGCTGGATGGCCTCGCGGATGGCATTGCGCGTGATCTCGTAGAACACGACGCGATGCACGTCCTTGTCGTCGAGCGCATTCAGCTGTTTCAGGAGCTCGGTCAGATGCCAGGAGATCGCTTCGCCTTCGCGGTCCGGGTCGGTTGCGAGGTACAGCGCATCGGCCTTTTTCAGTGCGCGTGCAATCGCCTGTACGTGCTTCTCGTTCTTCTCGATGACCTGATAGCGCATCGCGAAGTTGTTCTGCGGATCGACCGCGCCTTCCTTCGGAACGAGATCGCGCACATGGCCATAGGAAGCGAGTACCTCGAAATTCTTCCCGAGATATTTCTTGATCGTTTTCGCCTTGGCCGGCGATTCGACAATGACGAGGTTCTTCTGCTCCATAGCGAACGGCTTCATCCGAGTTCCGCTTCCCCGCAACGCGGGGCAACGTCAACGGTGGGCCCTCTACAATAAAAAAGAAACCGCGGCGGTCCGCGGTGCATCATTCTCTATATGTCTACCCGCGTTCAGTGCACGATGTCCATGCGATTCTCGAAGACCAGATCCTCCATGCGCAAATATGCGCTTTCCTGGCCGGGCTGACTGAACAGCACCATTAATACCACCCATTTCACTTGCTCGATGTCGATGTGCGTCGCATCGAGCGCCATCAATCTATCGATCGCGAGCTCACGCTGTGCGGCGTTCAGTATTCCGACGTTCTCGAGATACAAAATGAAGCCGCGGCAATCCGTATCCAATCGCGCCAATTCGCGAGCGTTGAAAATGCGAATTGCTTTGGAGGTCGGGGCAGTGCTCAGGCGGCTGGAATCCGCGGCAAGCTGCTCCAACCAATCGAGCGCCCGATTCACTTCACGCTCCGAGAATCCGGCTCGTTCCAATTCTTCCTTGAGCGTTTCGCGGTTGGGCTCGGGTGCTGAATCGGCGTCGGCGTCGAAGTAATTCTCGAATAGATAAATCAAGATATCGAGAACGCTTTCCTTCATTTCAATCTCTTTGCGTGCCGGAAGTAGAGACCGCCTGGGCAGGATTCGACGTGCCCCTCGAGCTCGAGAACGAGCAACATCGAAGCCACCTCGTCGGCTCGAAGCCCGGTACGCTCGACCAGAAGGTCCACGCCGGCCGGCTCGAAGCCGAGCGCATCTAACAGGATTTGGTATCCCTTGTGCAATAGGCTGTCGGGATTCGCCTCTCTTTCGGGTGCGTGAATACCCGAGTCGAACGCAGCCAGAGCACCGGTAAGTGGGCGCAGCTCCTCGAATATGTCTTGTGCCGTTTCCACCAGCTTCGCGCCGTCTCGGATCAGCCGATGACAGCCGCGCGCCTGCGCGTTGCGAATCGAGCCGGGGATCGCGAACACCTCGCGGCCTTGCTCGGCGGCCAGCCGCGCCGTGATCAGCGAGCCGCTTCTGAGCGCCGCTTCGACGACGAGCGTGCCCAAAGACAAGCCCGAAATGATGCGGTTCCGTCGCGGAAAGTTGCTGCGCTTCGGCGGCGTACCGAGCGGAAACTCGCTGACCAACGCGCCGCGCTCTGCGATTCGCTCGGCGAGATCTGCATTGATGCGCGGATACGTCATGTCGAGCCCGGTACCGCACACGGCGATCGTCGTGCCGTGCGTTTCGAGCGCACCGGCATGGCTTGCGGTATCGATGCCGCTTGCAAGTCCGCTCGTGATGACGAATCCGCAGCGTGCGAGCTGCGCGGCAAACTCGCGCGCCGTCTCGCGTCCGCCCGGTGTGGGATTGCGCGAACCGACGATCGCAAGCTGCGGCATGCTGAGCAACGTCGGATTGCCGCGCACGAACAATGCAACCGGCGGGTCCGGTAGCTCGTTCAACAGCGGCGGATACAGCGGGCTATGCCACGGCACGAAATGATGGTCGGGACGTTCGAGCCAGCGCAAATCGTTTGGGACTTCCGCAAGTGCGCGGTGCAGCGACGCGATGACGTTGGATGAAACGCCGCGGCTGCGCAGCAGCGCAGGCGAGCTGACCAGCTCGGTGCAATCGGCAGAATCCGAGAGCAAGGCGCGCACGCGGTGTGCATCGAGGCTCGAAACGCGTGCCAGTGCGAGAGAAGCAGTGAGCTCATCCATGAGTTCACGGGACGGCGATTGACGACGCTCAATACTGACGCGTCGTCATCCTCCGATGCAAGCCGCGCACTGCCGAGATCGGGTCCTCAACGGGACGCGGCGCTCGGAAGCGGCATCGACGCTCAAGGATTCGTCGCGCGGTCGCCTTCCTTGATCTCGTGCGTGGCTTCCATGACCAGCGCAAAGCTCATGTTCTCGTAGGCGCTGTAGATCATGACGAGGCCGACGCGCTCGGACGGCAATTGGACGGCCTTGCCCCGCTTGCTGACGACGGAGCTCGCATTCAGTCCGCCCTTCGAATACTTGTCCATCACGACGTCGCCCTTCTTCTGAACCGCAAGCACGTGGCCCGCCTCGAGCCCGGCGCGCGTGCCGCGATTGAGTGCGACGACTTGATACTGGCCGATGATGCTCGCGTCCCGAACGGCGATGATGGCCGCGTCCACGTCCCGTTCAGGCGCATGCGGCACGAAATCGGCACCCGGTTCGGTGGGCTCGGGGAAGAGCTTGTCGCCTTGGAGCGCTTCGCGCGTCGTCTCGGTCAGCACGAGTTTCGCAGGATCGCCGGAAGCGACCACCGAGCCCGAACCGACGTACACGCCCGTATAGCCGAGCAGCTTCCTCGTATCCGGATCGATGAGCTCGCCTTCCACGTGGATGATGCTGTAGCGGGTCTCGGGCGGCGCGTCCTTGATACCGCGTGCGTAGATCTCGTTGCCGATGCCGCCGATGACGTGGCCATCGCGCATGGCGACCAAGTACGGCGCGCGGTTCACCTGCTGCTTGTCGAGCAGGACCGGGCGGCTCGTGAAGCTGGCGATCACGTCGTGCGGAACGGCCGCGATCGCGCGGCTCAGCGGCTCGCGTCGCACTTGCGGCGACAGACGCTTCGTGCCGGCGCCGCCCTCGGCGCGTTCGGCGATCGTCAGGCGCGGCCGGCCGTCGATATAGACGAGCTTCAGCACATCGCCCGGATAAATAAGGTGAGGGTTCTCGACCTGGGGATTGACGTACCAGATCTCCGGCCAGTACCAGGGATCGCGCAGGAAGGTCTTGGAGATGTCCCATAGCGTATCGCCGGGTTTGACGACGTACTCGTCGGGCGCATTCGCAGCCAGCGGGATGTTGCTGCCGGTCGCGATCGTGCGCGTCGAGTCTTGAGCAGTGGCGGGGGTCAGCCCGGTGAAAACGGTCAATCCTGCAACGAGGCTGAGCACGAGCGTTGCGCGAAGAGGGTAAGTCGCCGATTTCATGCGCCTATCAAGCTCCATTTTGAACCGGAGGACCGACCGTCAGCGCGCGTTGATCGCTTTTGATCGCGCCGCACGGCTGCCGCTCGAGTCCGTGCCTCGCTGCATTGCACCAAAGTGCCTGCTTGAAGCAGAAACACCGACATTAAGTTGAACGGCGACCGAACTTTATCAGCATCATTACAAGGAGTGTACGAACGCGCTTTGAGGGCGAGACGTGGTTCTCACTTGGTTCTGTCCGGACCGGGCGGACGGCCATGATTTGGGAATGGCGGGGCTGGGCCGACGATCCGGCTGGAGCCATGGACGATTGCTGTCGTCTAATAGGACGATTGGTCTTGTCTACTGGATTTTTTCGTTCGGTGCAGCCATCTTCGCGTCATGGCACTACTTCCCATTCTCGAATTTCCCGATCCGCGGCTTCGAACCAAGGCCGCGCCCGTGACCCAGGTCGATGCGAGCATTCGCAAGCTCATCGACGACATGTTCGAGACCATGTACGCCGCGCCGGGCATCGGCCTGGCGGCGACACAGGTCAACGTGCACAAGCGGGTCATCGTCATCGACGTGTCCGAGGACCGCAGTCAGCCGATTGCGCTGATCAATCCCGAGATTCTGTCCCGCGAGGGGACGGCGGAGAGCGAGGAAGGCTGTTTGTCGGTGCCGGGCATCTACGACAAAGTGAAGCGTGCGGAAAAGGTGCGCGTCCGCACCCTCGACCGTGACGGCAAGGAAACCGAAATCGAGGCGACGGGATTGCTCGCCGTGTGTATCCAGCACGAGATGGATCATCTTGAGGGCAAGCTGTTCGTCGACTACCTCTCGGAGCTCAAGCGCACGCGTATCCGCAAGAAGCTCGAGAAGGATCGCCGCGAGCGCGTGCCTGCGGCGCGCTCGGCCGTCTAATCCCTTCGCAGTTCGGCAGATCGCTCCGAGCGGTTTTCCGCTCGGATCGGCTGCGAGCCGTCACTGTCAGCGGACAGGTTGACGATCCATTGCAGATTGGTCACCGTGCGAAGCCGGCGCTGGGCGCCGGCAAGAATTGTTGGTCGACAGTGGATAGTTGACAGCGAGGCGCGCAAAGCGCGCATGAATCGCCTTACCTCGGGGGGCCGCTCTTACGCATACTGCGATCGCGGCATTCATGCATCCTGCACATCAAGTGTCGCGGTGAGGAGGGCGCGCAAAGCGCAAGAATTCTTGCCAGCGCCCAGAGCCCTTGTCTGTAGCCCGTAGCCTGTAGCCTTTTCGTGACCACCTCTCTATCCATCGTCTTTGCGGGTACGCCGGAGTTTGCGGTTCCCGCCTTGGAGGCGTTGCTCAAATCGGAGCATCGCGTCGTCGCTGTGTATACGCAGCCGGACCGGCCAGCCGGCCGCGGCCAGAAGCTTGCGATCAGTCCGGTGAAACGCTGCGCGCTCGATCACGGTCTGCACATCGAGCAACCGCTGAAACTGCGCGACGATGAACAAATTGCGCGCCTCGCAGCGTTCGAGCCCGATGTCATGGTCGTGGTCGCCTACGGATTGATTCTTCCGCAAGCGGTGCTCGACGTACCGCGGCTCGGCTGTATCAACATTCATGCATCGCTGCTGCCTCGTTGGCGCGGCGCTGCGCCGATCCAACGTGCCATCGAAGCGGGTGATACCGAAACGGGCGTCACGATCATGCGCATGGATGCAGGCCTCGACACGGGGCCGGTACTGCTCAAGCGTCGCGTGCCGATCGAGCCCACGGATACGAGCGCGACGCTGCACGATCGGTTGTCGAGGCTAGGTGCGGAAGCACTGTTGGAAGCGCTCGACGGTATCGCAGATGGCTCGCTGTCCGCGCGGCCGCAGCCCGCGGAAGGCGTGACCTACGCGGCGAAAGTGACCAAGGAGGAGGCGCGCATCGATTGGCGGCGCCCGGCGCTCGATATCGAGCGCCGCGTACGAGCGTTCAATCCATGGCCGATAGCGGAAACGACGTTGCACGGTCAACAGCTTCGCGTGTGGGAAGCGGTCGCCAGGCCGCAATCGCCCAATGCGGCGCCTGGCCAAGTGATCGGCATCGACGAGCAGGGGATTCATGTGGCGACTGGCGTCGGAACACTCGTGCTGACGCGTGTACAGCTTGCGGGGCGTAAACCAACGAGCGCACCGGAATTTGCTCGGGGTCAGCGGCTCACCGACGCTGTGCTAGGAGCATGATTTCCTCGGCTGAGATTCGTGCGCGCGCTGCCGCAGATGTCGCCCAAGTCCTCGCCGGGCGCTCGCTCGATGCATTGAGGGAGCTCGACGGCTCGCCGCACGAGCGAGGACTGGCACGTACGCTCACCTACGACAGCGTTCGCTGGTTCATCCGGCTCGATGCGCTCTTGGGGAAGTTGCTCGCCCGTCCGCAACAGCGTCTCGAACCCGAGATCCGCGCGCTAGCCATCGTGGGACTCTGCCAACTCCTGTACACGGACATTCCGCCGCATGCTGTCGTTGCGGAGACGGTGAATGCCGCTCGCGTGTTGAAACGTCCGCGCGCCGCCGGGCTCGTGAATGCAATCCTGCGTCGATGTCAGCGCGAAGGCAGCGCATTGCTGGCAGAGATCGATCGCGACATTTCGCTCAGAACTGCGCACCCACGTTGGCTCGTGGATATGTTGCGCAAAGATTTCCCAGAGGACTTCGCCAACGTGCTGGATGCCAACAATGCGCGTCCGCCGTTCTGGATTCGCGTCAATCGACTCCGTACATCGGCCGCAGCGTATCGCGAGCGGTTGCAAACTGCGGGTTTGGAGATCGCAGACAGCCGTTTCGGAGGCGAAGCCCTGCTGTTGGCGCGCGCAGTGGACGTGAACGCATTGCCGGGATTCGATGAAGGGCTCGTTTCGATGCAGGATGCCGCCGCGCAGTTCGCTGCACGACTCGTTGCGCCGCGCGCGGGCGAGCGCATTCTCGACGCATGCGCTGCGCCCGGCGGTAAGACTGGCCACTTGCTCGAGCTCGAGCCGAAGATCGATCTGGTTGCGCTCGATGTGTCTGCAGAGCGCTTGGAACGCGTCAAGCGCAATCTCGCTCGCTTGGCGCTCGAAGCCCAAGCGATCGTCGGCGATGCGGAGCAGCCGGGCGCGTGGTGGGATGGCATGCCCTTCGACCGTATCCTGCTCGATGCGCCGTGCTCGGGTACCGGCGTGATTCGCCGTCATCCGGATATCAAGCTGCTTCGCCGCAGCGAGGACATTCCAGCGCTGGCTGCGCGTCAGGCGAAATTGCTCGATGCGCTCTGGCCGCTGCTCGCCCCCGGCGGACGACTCGTGTACGCAACCTGTTCTGCACTGCGTGCCGAGAACAGCGAGGTCATCGGCAGTTTTCTCGAGCGCCGTCGCGAGGCGAAAGATGTCACGCAAGAGGCGCTGCGTGCGCTGGGCATCGAGGCGCCGAGCGATATCGGCTATCGGATTGCGGCTGGGACAGCCGGAATGGACGGCTTCTATTATGCTTGCCTGGAAAAGACCAAAGGCTGAAGCCGGGTGCAAGCGACTGTAACAACGACAATTGCTGAACGAATTCGTATCGGTGCGACCTGCCTGAAGGCGGTCGCCGTTTTGCTGCTTTTACTCGCTGCAACGGACGCATTCGGGCAGCAACGCATGGAAGTGCGTTCGGCGTACGTCGAGGCGTCCGACTCGGTGTACCTGCTCAGCACGACGATCGATTTCGAGCTGCCGGAAGGCGCCCGGGCGGCTGTTCGTGAGGGCGTTCCGCTGACGCTGAATCTCGAGATCGTCATCCAACGCAGCCGACGCTTCTGGTTGGACGACACGATCGCAGCGCTCGAACAGCGCTACGAGCTCGTCTTTCATGCGTTGAGCTCCCGCTATCTCGTGCGCAACCTCAACAGCGGCGAGCAAACCTCGTACGCGACGCTCGATGCGGCGCTCGATTCGATGCGCGTGATTCAGGATCTGCCGATCCTCGATCGGGCGCTGATTCCCGAGTCACGGCGTTACGAGATCGGCCTGCGCGCCAGCCTCGATGTGCGCACGATGCCGGATGCCTTGCGCTTCGTGTTGTTCTGGGCGGACGATTGGCGGCAGCGCAGCGAGTGGTACAGATGGTCGCCGCGACTGTAAAGCGCACGATCGTTTCGGTGCTCGTGCTCATCGGCTCGGGCCTATGGATGGCTGCGCTGCTGATGATGGCGCAGACGGTGCAGCAATCGGCGGACTTCAGCTCGCTGCATCCGGTGATCGTCGCGATCAATGTCGCGGGCTTGATCGTACTGTTGATCCTGATCGGCGGGCGGCTCGTACAGCTCGTTCGCGATTGGCGCCGACGGGTCGTCGGCTCGCGGCTCGAAGCGCGCATGGTGTGGATGTTGGCGGCGCTCGTGATGCTGCCGATCCTGCTCGTCTTCTATTTTTCCGTCGTCTTCCTGAATCGCGGCATCGACAGCTGGTTCCACGTCGAGATTCGGCAAAGCCTCGAGAACGTGCTCGCGCTGTCGCGTGCCACGCTCGACCTGCGCATGCGCGAGCAGCTGGATCGTACGTACGCAATCGCAAACGAGCTCGCCTACACGAACAATCCTGTCGCCAAGCTCGGCGAGCTGCGCGAGCGCTACGACGCACTCGATCTCACGCTGTTCGGCGGCGCGGCACGCATCATCGGCACGAGCTCGGATCGGCTCGGCGAGCTTCATTCGACGGTTCTGAGCGACGAGATGCTCATGCAAGTCCGGCAAGGTCGTCACTTCGTGGCGCTCGAACCTGTTGCCGGCGGCGGCTACATCGTGCGCACGGCGGTGCAATTGCCGCGCAGCATGCCCGATCTCGAGCCGCGCATCGTCGCCGCGACGTACACGATCGAGCGCCGTCTCGGCGAGCTGGCCGATACGGTCGAGTCGGCCTATCAGCTCTATGGCGAGAAGGCGCGATTGCGCGAGCCGCTCAAGGACAGTTTCACGCTGACCTTGACCTTGGTGCTGCTGCTCTCGTTGTTCGCGTCGTTGTACGGCGCGTTCTGGGCGGCACGGCGGCTCGTACGTCCGATTCAGGATCTCGTTGCGGGAACGCGCGCGGTGGCGAAAGGCGATTTCGACATGCGCTTGCCGCTCACGTCGCACGACGAGATGGGCATTCTCGTGCATTCGTTCAACGACATGACGAAGCGTCTGGCAAGAGCGCGAGAGGAAGCGCGCCGCAGCCAACAGGCGGTCGAAGCCGAGCGTGCGAACCTAGCGGTCATCCTGGCGCGTTTGTCGACGGGTGTGATCTCGCTGGCGCCGGACCGCACGATTCGTACCGTCAACCGTGCCGCCGGAGCGATCCTCGGCACCGACATCGAAGCGTGTGTCGGCAAGCCGTTTGCCGAAGCGGCGCAAAGCAGTGCGCTGTTCCGGCAGTTCGGCGAGGCATGCCTGCTGCATCTGGATGCAGGCGAGATCGAATGGCGCGAGCAACTCGTGCTGCAGGGAGAGTCGGCGCGGCGTGTGCTCATGTGCGCATGCACGACGCTATCGAGCGAAGAGCCTGGCGCCGAGAGCGTCGTCATCGTGTTCGACGACATCACCACTTTGTTACAGGCGCAGCGCGAAGCTGCGTGGGGCGAGGTGGCGCGGCGGCTCGCGCACGAGATCAAGAATCCGCTGACGCCGATCCAATTGTCGGCTGAGCGGTTGCGGCACAAATTGCTCAGCTCGATGAACGAAGCTGACGCGCAGGTGCTCGACCGGGCGACGCATACGATCGTGCAACAGGTCGAAGCGATGAAGGAGATGGTCAATGCGTTCAGCGAGTACGCGCGGGCGCCGGCGATGGACATCACGCGCTTCGATCTGAATCAACTCATCGGCGAAGTCGTGGAGCTGTACCGCCTGCCGCAGAAACCTCGTCCGCAGCTCACGCTCGATCCCGCCATCGGGCACATCGAGGCGGATCGCGGCCGATTGCGCCAAATTATCCATAATCTGCTGGCAAATGCCCTCGAAGCGTTGGAAGGCAACCCCGATCCGCGTATCAGTATCGAAACCCATCGCATCGAGATCGCCGGCATCGAGTACGCGCAAATCTGCGTGGAAGACAACGGTCCCGGATTTCGCACCGATGTGATAGGACAAGTATTCGACCCGTACGTCACGACGAAACCCAAGGGCACCGGGCTCGGACTTGCAATCGTGAAGAAAATCGTCGAAGAACACGGCGGAAGGATCGAGGCTGAAAACCGCCGTACCGGCGGTGCCTGCGTGCGGATCGCGTTGCCTCTCGAGGCGACGGATCGCGCGATCAGCGGTACGCTACGGGAGCGACGGTCTGGACCGAGGAGAGAACGTGCATGAGTGCAGCTCGCATTCTGGTCGTGGATGACGAGGCCGAGATCCGCGGACTCCTGAAGGAGATCCTCGCGGACGAAGGCTATGAAGTCGACGTGGCAGCGGATGCCGAGCAAGCGCGTCAAATCCGCGCCCAGCACGATCCCGATTTGATCCTGCTCGACATCTGGATGCCCGACACCGACGGCATCACGCTGCTTCGAGAGTGGTCGCAGGTCAACGGCACGTCGTGTCCGGTCGTAATGATGTCCGGTCACGGCACGGTCGAAACGGCCGTCGAAGCGACGCGTCTCGGCGCGTTCGATTTCGTCGAGAAGCCGCTGTCGCTGGCCAAACTCTTGCGCACCGTCGAGCGCGCACTCGATGCGGGCCGCACGAAACGTCAGGCGACTCGCACGCTCGTGCCGCCGCTCATTGCGCCGGTCGGTCGCAGCCCGGTGATGCAAGCGCTGCGTGAACAGGTCCAACAGGTCGCGCCGCACGACACGCCGTTGCTCATCGTCGGCGAGCCCGGATCGGGTCGAGAGGCGTTCGCGCGCTACATTCATTCCATCAGCCCGCGTGCGAAAGGCCCATTCGTGCAGTTGGTGGCGACGGGTCTTTCCGACGACGGCGCCGCAGCGGTCATGCAAGGAACCGAAGATGCATCGGGCGTGCACGCCGGTGTGTTCGAGCAGGCCGCAGGCGGGGTGCTGTTCGTCAACGGCATCGAGGATTTGCCGCGCACCGCGCAAGGATTGCTCGTCGCAGCGCTCGAGACGAAAACGATCACGCGCATCGGCAGCGCCACGCCGACGAAGCTCAATGTCCGCATCATCGGTTCGGCTTCGCCGAGAATCCTGTCTGGAGAGTACGGCGGTAATGTCACGCTCGAGCTGCTCTCGAGACTGAACGTCATCACGATCAAAGTGCCGCCGTTGCGCGAATACGCGCAGGACGTGCCCGATTTGCTGCGCTATTTCGTCGATCGGCTCGTCGATGAAGAACGCCTGCCGTTCCGGCGTTTCAGCGTGGCCGCGCAGAATCGCCTGCGCAACTACCCGTGGCCCGGCAATATGCGCGAGCTGAAAAATCTCGTGCAGCGGCTCCTGATCATGGGCGGCGAAGAAGAGATCAAGCTCGAAGAGATCGAGCGCGAGCTTGCTTCGCGCGCACCGGCGAACGAGCCGCTCGTGAAACAAGACTTGCTTGCATTGCCGTTACGCGAAGCGCGCGAACATTTCGAGCGCGCGTATCTGCAACAGCAGCTGATTCTATGCAACGGCAAAGTCGGCCAGCTCGCCAAGCGCGTGGGCATGGAACGCACGCACTTGTATCGCAAGCTACGGTCGCTGGGCGTGGATTTCCGCCAGTTGGC
>CALEKY010000165.1 GCA_937902995.1 uncultured Sinobacteraceae bacterium | reverse complement strand
TAAACGCGCTTTGCCCTTCGAGCGTCAACGTGCTGCTCGCGCCAAGAGCGCTCGCGTCCACGTTGATCGTGTCGTCGTCGCCGGTGCCGTTGACTGTCGCGCTGGCCGAGCCGAGCGCGATGTTGATCGCGTCGTCGGCCGCGTCTGCCGTCGTGACGGACAACATGCCAGTCAGCGCCGACGCATCCAGATCGCCCTGCAACCCGCTCACGTTGATTGCGCTCGCACCCGCCAGCGTAAGCTCCTTGCTCCCCAACGCCGCGGCGTCGATCGCAATCGTGTCGTTGGCTGCAGTGCCAAAGATGGAGGCCGTACCGCCGCCCAGCACGATCGAAATGTCGTTGTCGACGAGGTTGTCGGCGGTGACAACTGTGAGCGCACCCGAGCTCTGCGACGCGTCGATATCGCCGACCAGCCCGCTCACCGTGAAGGCGCCGGCCCCCGAGAGCGCAAGCGCCACGTCATTGCCGAGATTCGTTGCCACGATCTCGACCGCCGCAGAGGCCGCTGCGGCCACCTGCGTCGCATTGGCGCCCGTCGTCACCGTCAGCGCCGTATCCTCGCCGGCGGCCACGGAGAGGCGGCCGAGATACTCGTTCGCATCGATATCGACACCCGCGGCGGTCAACGTCAGCGAATGAACAGCCGCGCCGGCAGCGATCCTCATCTCGCCGTCGGAGACCTCGCCGATGTCGACCGCATGCTCGGCCGCCGTGAGCAGATTGATCGTCTCGACGCCGGTCGCCGCAAGCGAACCGCTCTGCACTTCGCCGAGATCGACGGTAAGCGTGTCGCTCATCGCACCGCCCACAACAGCCATCCCTTGAAGCTGTTCGAGACCGGCAGTGACGTCGTTACCTTCGTTGGAGAACTCGAGAATCTCGATGCCCGAGATCGTCGCCCCTCGGAAGTCCACCGCGCCGCCCGCAATCAGCTTGATGACGTCGATGTCCGATTCGTTCGAGCCGCTGTCGGCGATGACGTCGCCCGCCTCGACACCGGTACCGATGACTTCGCCGTCGTCGTTTTCGATCGTCGGGGCGATCTCGTAGATGTCGGAGCCGTTCTCGCCATCGACCACGTCGGCACCCAAACCGCCGACCAAGACATCGTCGCCGCCGCCGCCCAGGAGTTGATCGTTGCCGTCATGGCCGACGATCCGATCGTTGCCCGCACCGCCTCGGACGTAATCGTCGCCCAAGGTGTTCGGATCGGCGGAGTAGCTCGAGCCACCGTCCGCGAGCTGCAGGTAATAATTGCCGTTGACGTCTTGTTGGACGGTGTACTCGACAACGGCACCGCCGCCGGTAAACCGCAGTACTTCGACTTGCACGTAGCTGCTCGTGCGGAGCAATGGATCGGAACCGACGTACTGAACGAGGAAAATCGGCAGATCGGCTTCGAAGCCGTCCGCCTCCAGTCCATAAGCGCTCAAGAAATTTTCAACGATCCCATTGTTCAGGTCGCCCGCTTCCCCATCGACGCGCGTGATGACGTAGTCGTCCGCGGAACCCGCGAATACGGCCACGTCGATACCATCCTTGCCGATGATGTAGTCGTTGCCGCTGCCACCATCGAATGTGTTGTCGCTCGCGTTGCCGATCAGCAGGTCGTCGTACTGGCTGCCGACGACACCCGTCATCGAAAACAGCAGCGCCGAGGACAGGCCCGTTTCGCCAACGTGATATTCGATACCGAACTGCGCGCCGACGTAGGAAAGGACCTGCGCGAGGACGGTTGCGTCCACTTCTCCTTGAGCCGCCCACGCCTGCGCGAAATCCTCACCCAACGTTCCCGCGTCGAGATCGACGACGACACCGTCGACCGCTGACGTCAAGGTGATCGTGTTCTCGCCGCCGCCGCCGTCGAAAATGTTCCAGCCGCCGCCGTGCGAGGCCACGAACGTCTCGTTGCCGGAGCCGCCGAGGATCACGTCGTCGCCATCTCCGCCGGTGTAGGTGCCACTGCCGGAGAAACCCGACGCGTTCAAAGTGAACCCGTCGCTGTTGCCGGTAACGTTCAGCGAACCGTCGCCGTTGATCGTCAGGTTCGTTTGACCAGTGCCGTCTGCGACTTGGAGGCCGACGTTGGTGGCGCCGTTCAGCTCGATGGATGCATCGCCATTGACCGCGCCTTGCGCACCGTCGTAATCGCCCTCGCCCAGAGTGACTTTATCGTCCGGAAGCACCAATGCATCGAGCGCGTTCTGCAGCGCATCGCCCTGCGAAGGATCGACCTCGATCGTAACGGGTGACACGAGTTCCCCGACGCTAACCTCGAGGTCTTCACCGTCGAAGTACACGCGCTCGACGCCGAACAACCGGTCCATGCCATCCATGACCGCACCTATCGGCGTGACGACGATTGCGCCCGTGTCGTCGCGCTCGAAGTCGTAATCGGACTTTCTTCCGCTCAACACGACGACGTCGTCGCCAGGACCGCCGTAGATCCAGTCATTACCCGCACCGCCCTTGAGACGGTCGTTACCGGCACCGCCGCGGATGATGTCGTCGCCTGCCGTGCCGTCTATCGTATCGTCGCCCGATCCGCCGATAAGAAGATCGCCTTCTTCCGACGCGAACGTCACGTCAATCGATTTCGCGGGACGATTCTCCGCGGTGGTGCCGAAAATGTTGACCGGCAGCGAGGCGCCGAGCGAAGCGTCGAGGGACGCAGGCAACCGGCCATTTGCGTACACGGCGGCATCGCTCTGCGAAAGGAAGACGTTGTTGTGGACGCGGATCGTCGCATCCTCGTAGCCTTCGACTCCGCCTTGGAGGAATACGCCGTACTCGCCGTCGAGGAACGTATTCCCTTCGACCAGCATGCGTTCCTCGCCGGCACCCGGCTCGATCCGCACACCCACAGTCGACGTCTCGAAAAGGTTGTCGGCGATGGTCAGCCCGCCGAAGCCGGACGCATCGATGCCGACCTTCCCTTTGACGAGGTTGCCGCTCACTCGCGCGCCGTCGACCGAGAGCTGCAACGCGGTCCCCGAACCACCGTCGAGCCGCGAGTTGCTGATGACGAGCCCTTCGACGCCCGAACCCGCTCGAATCGTTCCCTCGATGCTCACCCCGTCGATCGTGACGTTTGGCGCGAGCACTTCGAGCGGACCGCCGATGATGCGCATCAAGGATTCGTCGCCGCGGCTCGACGATGCTCCCGGCAAGCCGGCGTTTGCGCCGCGCAAGGTGATCGCCGCGTCGATGCCGGGGAACGCCTCATCGACGACAAGCGTGAACTCGCCCGCGAGCAGCTCGATGACGTCACCGTCTTGAGCCGCCACGAGCGCGTCACCCAAATCGTCGTAGATGTTCTTGAGCGTGCCATCCGCATCAAATACGCGTATGCGTCCCGTCAAGTCGAGGGTTTCGGCACCGCCCGCGAACTCGAGCAGCTCGATATTGGTCAACGTGTCACTGCCGTCCGCACCGTCGTTCTTGTGCGTGACCGTGACCGTCGAGCCGCTGATCTCGATTCGATACTCCGAGCGTGCGCCACTGAAGACCGCCCTGTCGGTGCCAGCACCACCGTCGAGGACGTCATCCCCCGCACCGCCGATGAGCACATCGTCGCCGGCACCTCCCCGCAATGTGTCGGCACCCGCCCCGCCGTCGAGGAGATCATCGCCGGCACCGCCTTCGAGGACATCGTTGCCCTCGCCGCCGATCAATTCGTCATTGCCGTCGCCGCCGCGCAGGAGGTCATCGCCGGCTTCGCCATACAACGCATCGTCGCCCGCGCCGCCTTCGAGAACGTCGTTACCTGCGCCGCCCCGCAACACATCGTCACCGTCGCCGCCGCGCAGCGTATCGGCGCCGTCATCGCCCTCGAGCACGTCGTTACCGGCACCGCCTTCGAGAACGTCGTTGCCTGGACCGCCCCGCAAGACATCGTCGCCATCGCCGCCGCGCAATGTGTCGGCGCCCTCTCCGCCCTCGAGCACGTCGTTACCGAAGCCGCCGTCGAGAACGTCATTGCCTTTGCCGCCCACGAGCACGTCCGCGCCGCGCGAGCTTTCGATCGTGTCCGCACCGTCGCCGCCGAGAATCACGACGTTATGCGATGCCGCGCCTGTGTCGATCAGCGTGCCGGAGTTCGTCACGGTCACGGTTCCGCCGGCGAGGTTGTTGATCGCACCGAAGTCGTCACTGGTCAGATATTCGGTGATCCGCACGTTCTCGATCGACACGTCCGGACCCGCGTTGTTACGGCCGGGTTCACCGACTTGAATGCCTGTTCCAGTCCCGCTGATCGTGCCGTTTCGGATGATGATCGTGTCAGTGACGCTGGCAGGAATCGAGCTGTAGCTGCCGTCATCGCGCGCCTTGATGGCAATCGCAGCCTCCGTGTTCTCCGAGACTCCGCCGACGTTTTCGAACACGAAGTCCTCGATGAGGATGCCCTCGTAGGTTCCGTACTTCAGGTTGATATCGATGCCATTGCCCGGCACCTCACCGGGCGACTGGCCAACGTCGGTCATCGCAATGTTGCGAATGACACCGTGGCTCAACGACTCCAGGTAAATGCCCTTGGTGGCGATGTTACTGAAGGCAGCACCATCCAAAGTGAAATTGCGCAAGAACGCTTCGCCGGTCGTCACCACATCGAGCACGATGCCCTTATCGGCATTTTCGATGTCGAGGCCGGTGATGGTCAGGCCATCGATTCTCGCTGCCGACTTGTTCACGCCGCCGTTCGCGCTCAGGCCCGCGATACCGTTTGCGACGTCGGAAATGCTGAGATCGCTGAGGCGCAGATTGGTGAGCGGCTCTTCGGTGACGGCAAAGCCGACGCCCGTGGTGAAGCCGGTGATCGTCAGACCCGAGATGCTCACATTGCTTGCCGCAATGGTGATGCCGACGCCGCTCGCTCCCTCGATCACTGCACCACTGCCGACGATGGAGACTCCCTCCTTGTCGACGGTGAAGGCAGAGTACGTTCCGGCATTCACCTGAATGATGTCGCCGGACCGCGCCACTTCGAGCGCCGCCTCGATGGAAGTGAAATCGCTCTGGCCGCCCGCATCGACGACGAACGTCGTCGGCTCGCGCGCGGAAACGATGTCGACTGCACCGTCGGCGAACTGGACGATCTCGATGTCGGTGAGCGTATCGATTCCGTCGGGTGCTCCAGCGCGCAGATCGGTCACCGTGTAGGTACCACTCGCCGAGTCGTAGGTGACCTTGTAGTCGGACTGATTTCCCGAGTACACGGCAACATCGTTCCCTGCGCCTCCCGACAGGACGTCGTTCCCCGCACCGCCGATGAGCGTGTCGTCGCCGTCGCCACCTGCGAGAACGTCATCACCTGAGTCCCCGACCAATGTGTCATCACCGCGGCCGCCTTCGAGCGCATCGTCGGCTGCGCTGCCGACGATGTGAACGTTGCGAGAAGCGTCGGTCGTGTCGATTTCGTTGCCCGAGTTCTTAATCGTCAGCGTCTTGTCGGTCAGATTCTCGAACGCACCGAACCCATCACCGGTCGCGTAATTGGACACCGTGACGTTGTCGATCTCGACATCGATGCCCGACAGTCCTTCGATGCCGACCTCGCCGACGCGCACGCCCGTGGACGTGCCGTCGATCGTGCCATTGCGAATGATGAGTTCCCCTTCGTAGCTCGCCGGACTGCTCGCGTACGCCCCGTCTCCGCGCGCCTTGACGACGATGGCGCCGCCGCCAGCGTGCGGCGAACCGTCACCCTCCGAGCGTCCGACATTCGTGAACTCGAAGTTCTCGATGACTATGCCGCTGAAACGGCCATACTTGAGATTGATATCGATACCGTTGCCGAAGACGCCGAATCCGCCGAACGGAGTCGCGCGGCCGAAATAGCCGACGTTCTCCATGACGATGTTACGAATCGTGCTTTCGGCGAGTAGCTCGGCATAGATGCCTTTCTCGAGAATGTTTTCGAAACGTGCACCGTCGATCGTGATGTTGACGGCGAGACCGCCGGCGTTCTCCGGATCCTGGATCAGCACGCCCTGGTAGGCGTGCGAAATACTTACGTTCGAGATATCGATGCCGTCGAGCTTCGAAGTTTCCGTGCTGCCGTTGCCGTAAGTGTTGGCGATGCCCGAGATGACATTGGAGATCGCAAGCCCGTTGAGCTCGATATCGCTCAACGTCTCGGGTCCACCCGCGAAACGAACACCCTGATAGAAGCTCTCGATTGCAAAGCCGCTGATCGCTACATTGCTCGAAGCGATCAGAATACCGGCGCCCGAGCCAGCCTCGTATCTGCTCGCCGATTGGAGCCACTCATCAACCGTAACGCCGTCCGGGATATCGTTGTCCGAAACGAACGAGCCGCGGATGACGGCGCCCGGTTCGCCTTCGATCGTGATCGCCTTGTCGACCGTGATGCCGCCCGCGTAGGTACCGGCTTTGACCACGATCGTGTCGCCGTCCTGCGCAAGCGCAATCGCATCCTGCAACGAAGTGAAATCGCCGTTGCCAGTTGCATCGACGACGATAATGGCCGTTTGCGGCAGCTCTGCAATATCGATAGTTTGATCGGCGAACTGCAATCGCTCGACATCGTCGAGCAAATCCGTTCCGTCAGGCGAATCGGGACGATTGTCGACGACGCGCCACGCGCCCGTCACACGATCGATAACAACGGTGTAGTCGGCGCGATTGCCGGAGTACACGGCCGTGTCGATGCCTTCACCGCCGATGAGGGCATCGTTGCCGGCGCCGCCGATGAGCGTGTCGTCGCCCTCTCCGCCCGAGAGAACGTCGTTGCCCGCACCGCCATCCAGAGTGTCGTTGCCACTCTTGCCGTTTACGAAATCGTTGTTACCCGTGCCGACGATCGCATCGTTCGCCGTGTCGGACTTGTCGCCTTGCAACTCGACGAAGACGCCCTCTCCGTCCGGAAGAATCAAGTCAAAGTCGGACGCATCGATGACGCCGGCGCCGTCGATGTTGAACAGCGCGGTCCAGCCAGACACGGCATTCGACAAATCGAGGCCGTCGATCGTGAGATTCGAGACATCGCTGTAGTTGAAGATACCGACCGGATTCTTGACGAAACCACCGAAAATCTTGACGTCGGACAACGTGACGTTGCCAATGGGCACAGCTTCGCCGACATGCTCATTGTCGACGCCTTGCATCTCGATTGCGTTCGCCGGCGCTCCTCCCGCGCGTGTTGTGGCACCGTTCGCGGCGCCGACAAAAATCGTGTCGGTAATGGTCAGGTCGCCCTGATAGCGCCACAGTTTGATGGCGGCGCCGTTGTTGTCTCCGCTGCCGAGGTCCTTGAATTCGCTGCTGCTGATGCGGAGCGCGCCGAGGTTCGTCGCAGCGCCCGAACCATAGCCGCTGCCGACCCTGATGCCCCAGGCCGCAATGTTCGCGAACACGGCGTTTTCGATGCGCAACTCGCCGAGGGTGGTGCCGTCCTTGACCTCAATACCGCGGACTCCACCAGCGAAATCGATGCCGCTCAAGAGAACCGCGCTTTCGGGACCGAAATCGCCGCTCAACGTCAACGCATTTCCAGACGCAGGCTTGATGCTGACTGAAGCGCCCTCGACCGCACGCAAGTGCACGGACTTGCCGTCGATCACAAGGCTCTCTGCGTACGTGCCTTCGGCGATGTAGATCGTTGCGCCGTCTGCTGCCGCGTCTATCGCACCCTGAATCGTGTTGAAGCTCGTATCGGCCGCAAAGCCCACCGTTAGAACCGTGGGTTTCACCTCCTCACCGTTGAGCTGCAGGTTGCCCTGGACGCCGAGTACGCCGGTCAGGAATGCAGCAGCTTGATCGGGAGTCAATGTGACCAATCCGCTCGTCGGATCGCCCTGCTCGCCTGCCGCGAACCGCTCGACAAGCGCCGCCGTGATCGCGGCTTGATCCGGTCCGTTCGCTCCGCGAGGCACTTCCTCGCCGAACATCGACAGCAGCTTCTCTTGCTCATAGCGGCTCGCAAAGTTCGCGAGCAGCACTTGATGCCCGTCGGCGAACTCGAGCACCAAGTCCCAATTCGCTTCGACGCCCGGATAAATCTCATTGCTTGTCTCGAACTGCGCGCGATTCTCGATCGCCGCATCGAGCGCCGCCGTGCCGTCGCCGATTTTCACCGTAACATTCGCCAGCAACTCCTCGACAGAGGCGTAGCCGGTAATGTTCAGCACATCGAAAACATGATCCTCGCCGAGACTTCCGACCGGGCGCGTCGCCTCCACCGGACCGGCGTTGAAGTTGTAAATGATCGTTACGCCAGGATCGGCCGCGGCGATCTCCACCGTGTCGCTGCCGCCAAGCCCGACGTTGCTTTGCTTCGTCGCCAACACGACGACGTTTCTGCCTGAACCGGGCCGAATCGTGTCGTCCCCGTAACCGTCGAGCCCGGCAGCCGGCGTCGGCCCGTCGCCCCAGATGAAATCGTCGCCGGCAGCGCCTTCGATCACATCGCTACCGGGACCGCCGACGAGTACGTTATTGCCGGACGTG
Organism: uncultured Sinobacteraceae bacterium; assembly: GCA_937902995.1. Taxonomy (GTDB): domain Bacteria; phylum Pseudomonadota; class Gammaproteobacteria; order Steroidobacterales; family Steroidobacteraceae; genus Steroidobacter. The sequence goes on along the minus strand of CALEKY010000165.1, from coordinate 9,453 downwards.
CCGACGAGCGTATCGTCGCCGTCGGTACCTTGCAGATAGACGAAGCCTTCGATTGAATTTCCGGACTGCACCAAGCCCGTGACATTGGCGACTGACAGACCGAACGTACCGCCGTCGACTATCGTCACGTTCTCGATGACGAGCCCGTCCAACGTTGCCGGCCGCGCCGCGTACGCAGCGCTGTCTCCCTCGAAACCGCGCGCCTTGACGATAACGCTCTGGCCCGGCCCCATTCCGTCGATGCCCGAACCGGCGAAGTACGAGTTGAGGATCTTGATGTCCTCGTAATCGCCGTACTTGAGGTTGATGTCGAACCCGGCGTTGTACTGATAGTTCGGATCGACACCGCTGCCCTCGATGCGGACGCCGTCGAAGATCGCGTGATCGAGTTTCTCCGTATAGAAACCCTTGATCCCGTTGCCGTTGAACGTCGAGTTCGTGACGGTCAGATAACTGATGTAGCTGTTGCTCGAGCTGTTCTTGTCCGCGTACCAGCCGTGCGTCGCGTTGTTATCGAAATGGCTGTCGCGGATTGCGAGATGGGACACCGATGCGTTGCTCGGGATCTTCACGCCGACGTTGTTGCCGCTTGCGGTGATGCCCGCGAGCGCGACATGGCTCACATCGTTCAGATTTAGGCCGTAGTTGAAATTGCTGAACGTCAGATTCGAGATGCTCAACGGACTTTCGGCGCTGCCGCTCGCACCGGCGGTGATGGCCAATCCGCTGCCGCTTCCCGATCCTTCGATGACGACTTCGCCGAAGCCTTCGAGGTGAACGAGCTTGCCGAGCGTGAGCGATTCGGAATAAGCACCGGGTGCGATCGCGACCGTTTCACCCTCCGCAGCCGCGGAAATCGCCGATTGGATGGTGTCGTAACCGCCGCCGCGGACGAGCACATAAACGACGTCTCCGACTTGCACTTTGTCGACGCCATCGAGCACGACGGACTCTTCGCCGTTGCTTACGGTCCAGGCGCCGTCGACGAAGCTCAGTGCCCACCCTTCGCCATACACGTCGCGTCCGGAAAGGTCGGAGATCAACTGGATGTCGTCGTACAGGTAAGTCGTATCGACGCCGGAGTCGTTGCGGCTGTTAATCAACACTGTCTCGAGCTGCGCGATGCCGACACCCTCCGGCCCCCACACCGCCTCGCCCGCGCTCGCCGTGTGGATCGTCTCGCCGTTGACCTTGAAGCGAAATTCCTCGGCGCCCGGTGACAGCTCGATTGCCAGATCCAACCATCCGGTGCCGTCGTAGTTGATCGCAACCCACGTGCCGGAGCCTTCGAACTTCCCCTGCTCGTTAGGGCCGTCGTCGAGCCAGATCCGGAAGCCGCCTGTGAAGGCTTCACCCTTCAATGTCTGCGTATTCAGTGCCTGCGCGCCATCCGCGTCCACGTACTCCAGGATGGCGAACCATCCGCCGTGCGGGAGCGTACCGTCCGAGTTCTGGAACTGCAGCCACACACCGCTCTTCTGGACATTCCCGTCCGCATTGAAACTCGGGTCGGCAAAGAATCGATACTGAACGGCCACACCGTTCTCGGTACGCACGTGGAACGTCTCGTCGATGCTCGGCACGTACTTGGCGCCTTGATAGGCGTAGAAATCGACCTTGGGTCCGCTGCCGTCCGTCGTAAATGCCAGCACGCTACCGTCCGGCGCGGTTGCGTCCGTTCGAACCTCGATGGCGCGCAGCGGCGTACGATCCGTGACCCATCCCGCAGTGTGCTCACCCGCTGGTTCTGCATCCTGGGAAGACCCTGTGAGCGCGAACGCAACGGGTTCGTATTTCAGATCCGCCAACAGGAAGCCGCTGGCACTGTCGATGAGATGAATGCTGCCGCGTAAGGTCGTCGCCCCGATGCCGGCGCCTCGCAACGTCACGTTTTTCGCGGAGACCGCGAATTCGCCTTCGTAGAGACCAGGTGCAAGCTCGATGACGGTTCCGTCGACCGCCTGCTCGAGCGCAAGCCTAAGCTCCGATACGTCCAATACGGTTGCCACATTGCTCATCGAAACCTCACCCTGTCCCGCAGTGGGCGCAAAAACCTCATGTTCGATGAGCGTGACTGTAAGAAATGCGTCGCGCGCTCGAAGAAGAATTCATTTCAAATTGAATCGATCGGAGACCGCCTAACGCACGTTCACACCAAGCCCCCGACGACTGGCCGGAGCACAATGGATTCAAAACGAATACAAATGTCTCGCGCGAGGCGCGAGCTGCGCAGGCGAAGCGGTGCGCCCCGCTCAACGCTCCCTGAATGCTTCTGAGAGAGTTTTCGTGATCGGCTTGGACAGGTATCGCAGGACGGTGCTTTCCCCGGTCTTGATCTCAGCAACGGCCGTCATGCCCGGTTGCAGCTCGATCCGCTCGTTAGGACGGCGTTTCTGCATTCCGCTCGCATCCACTTTCACGTGGACACGGTAATAGGAGAATTCGCCGCGAGCGGTCTGCTCCGTTAGCGTATCCGCGCTGATGTAGGAAACCTCTCCGGTGCCCGCCCCGTAGATCGTGTAGTCGTACGCATCGAATTTGACGTTGGCGGTTTGGCCCAGCCGGATGAACGCAATGTCCGCCGGCGCGACTTTCGCCTCCACGATCAGCTCATCGTCGGTCGGCACGATCTGCAGTACTTCGTCGCCGGGCCGCAGCACCGCGCCCACGGTCGTGAACCGAACGTTCTTCACCACGCCGTCCGTCGGCGCATAGAGTTCCGTGCGGCTGAGCTGATCCTCGCGCTGCTTGCGCGACTGGACGACGGCGGCCAGCTCCTCTTCCGTCTTGGTCAGCTCCGTCTGTAAGTCCTGCAAATACTTGTTGCGCCGATCGGCAATCTTCCCGGCGATTTCCGCGACTTGCCGCTGGAGCCTGAGCACTTCGCTGCGGCTGACGTCGCCCGTGGCGAGCAGCGGCTCGTTCATTTCGAGCTCTTGCAGCACGAGTTTGTGCAGCTCCCTCATCGTGGACAGCTCTTCCTCCAGCGCGATGCGCCTCGCCTCGTAGAGCGACTTCTGATTCTCGATGAACGACGGATACTCAGCGAGCCACGGGTCGAATTCGAGCGGCCGGCCGTAGAGTTCGGCTTGGATGCGAGCCAACGCCGCGCGCAACGCCGCTTCCTTGCCGCGAATTTCTTCGAGCGCCGCCTGCGCTTTCACAGCATCCAGGCGCACAAGCAGCTGCCCGCGCTTGACAATGTCGCCTTCGCGCACCAGGAGCTCCGTGATGACGCCGCCGTCGGCGCTTTGCACGACCTGCACGCGTCCGCTCGGTATCACTTGTCCGGTCGCGCGGCTGATCTGATCGACGTTCGCCAAGCTCGCCCACGCAATGAAGCCGATCACCGCGAACAAGGCGACCGCGATGACGAGACTTCGTCCCGAGCCGGCGCCGGACGATCGTGCGCGAACGCTCATGCGCTTCTCCCAGCAACGGCGGCCACCGCCGCAGTCGATGAGGCCGGCGCCGGCCGGCTCAACTGTTTGAGCACTTGCGCCGCCGGTCCGTCCATCACGATCTTGCCCTGCGCCACGACGATCACTCGCTGCACGAGCCGCAGCAACGACATCTTGTGAGTAACGAGCACGACGATGTCGTCAGCGTCAGTGGAAGCCTCGACGGCTTTGAGCGAGCGTTGCTCGCTTTCTTGGTCGAGCGAAGCCGTCGGCTCATCGAGCAACCACACATGCGGCTTGGCCAGAAGCAGCCGCGTGAGCCCGATCAGTTGGCGCTGCCCGCCCGAAACGCCGCCTCCGCCCTCGCTGATCGGCATGTCGAGTCCCTTCGGGTGTGCGGCAATGAATTGCGCAAGCCCGGTCTTCGCCGCGCATTCCATGATGGCGTCATCGCCGGGGTCGGCCATGCCCAGCAAAAGGTTCTCGCGCAGCGAACCCTGCACCAATCGGTAGTCCTGCGGCAGATAGCCGACATGCTCGCGCAACGTCTCTTCCGCGATCTGTTGCATGTCCAGGCCGGCCAAGAGAACCGTGCCGGACTGCGGCCGGAAGATCCCGGCGAGCAACTTGAGCAATGTGCTCTTTCCGGAACCCACTGGTCCGACGATCGCCACCCGTTCGCCGGGATTGATCGCGAGCTTGGGAATCTCAAGGCCGTTTCGCGCCCCCGCATACGCGAATCGAACCGAATCGACGACGATCGGCCCTCGCAACGATGCGGGACGCAGATAGTCACCGTCCGGATCGCGATCCACCGGCAAGGCAAGGAGCTGATCCAAACCTTCGAGCGCGCTGCGCGCATAGCTCCACTGGGTCAACAGCCCCGGCAATTGCGCCAGCAAGGGACCGTTGACGCGGCCGGCGATCATCGAGCAGGCGATCAGCGCGCCCATCGTGATCTCGCCTTCCATGACCAACAAGCTGCCCCAAGCCACCATGAGCACGTACACGACCTGTTGGCCGCCGTTGGCCACGGATTGCGTCAATGCGCTCCAGCGCCGCACGCGCTCGTCGTTGGTCGTCACGTCGTCCACGAGCTTGTTCCATCGCGCAAGCAAGTCCCAATGACCGCGTGTAGCCTTCACGACTTCGTTGGCCGCAATTGCTTCGACGAGCAGGCCGTTCTTGCGGTAGCTGCTGACTTGTCCCTGCTTCGCTTCGCGCCGTACGGCCTTCGAGACGCCCCAGGCAAACAGGAGCACGATCGGCAACCCGATCAGCGGCACGAATGCGACCGAGCCGCCGATCTGTGCGATCACCCAGATCATGAGCAGCGCGAACGGCAAGTCGGCGATGAAGTACACCGACGCGGCCGACATCACGGACCGAACTTGCTCGAGGCCGCGCATCTGCGCCGCGAGCGTGCCGACGGTGCCGGGACGGGCATCGAGCCTGAGCGCCTGGAGCCGCTGAAAGAAGAACTCGGAAACTTCTGCATCGATGGAAGCCGCTTCGCGCTCGAGCGAGATCGCCCGCAGCCAGCGCAACAGCAACTCGACGCCGATCGCGAACATCGCGCCGAACAGCAGCACCCAAAGCGTCGACAGACCCCGCTGAGGAATGACGCGGTCGTACACCTGCATCGCAAAGAGCGAGACACCGAGGCTCGCCACGCTGATGACGACCGTTGAGACGGCTGCTTCCACCAACATGCGCCGGCGCTGCAACACCGCTCGCAAAAAGACCTGCAGCGAACGAGACACCGCGTTCTTGGCTCGTTCGCCCGGAACGCGAACGCGATAGAAGGCAAGCGACACCTCTTCGGTCGGCCACGTCTGCACGCCGGCCGGCGTCAACACCCGCAGGTCGGTCGCCGTGCTCCATTGATCGGCGATCGCCCAACCTTCGACGGGATGGAACACCAGGAGAGGGAAATGTTGTGCGCGCGGCAGCTTCCGCAGCCGCTCGGGGCGTTCCCAACCGACGGCGCTGCACAAGGCCGCAAGCGCATCCTCGCCTGCCTTCTCCTCCATCAGACTTTCTGCGGGCGCAGCCCAGTTCGGATCGAGCTCGATGCGTTGTCTGCGCGCCAGCGCGGACACCAAAGCGATCAAAGTCTTCATGGCTGTTACTCGTCGACGCCCGGACGCCATTGCCCCGAAAGCAGCAGCAGGCGCGTATACGATCCGAATGCTGCGGTTTCGGCTTCCACTTGGTTCAGACGCGCAGTCACGGCTTCCCGCACGGCATTGAGCACTTCGGGCCACGTGCGCCGTCCGGCGGCGAATTGACGCAAGAACGACTCGGTCACCGATTCCGCAGCTTGTGCGGCCTCGCGGCCAGCCTGCACGCGCAACTGCGCCGCGGAATACGATGTGAGCTCGCTGAGAATGAGCTCGCGCTGCCGGCGATCGGCCGAGTCGACGGCGCGCCGCGCCGCGCGCTCGCGCTGCCGGGCGGCGCCGATTGCCGAGACGCGCGACAACCCGCCGTTGGTCTGAAGCCGCAGCACAAAACCGAGCTGGTCTTCGCGCGTGCGGTCGTCGCCGAGATAGCGAACGTAACGCGCACTGACGTGCGGCATCAGCTCGCTCTTGCGAATGGCAACTTCGGCTTCGGCGATGTCCGCCTCCGCGTCGGCTCGTCGGCGCTGCGGGTCGAAGCGCACGGCGCCGTCGACGAGTGTCGCAACATCGGGCAACGGCAATTCGTCGGCGTAATTCCACCTGGCGTTGATCGTCAGGTCGTCGGCACCGGTTAATTCGCGCAGACGGAGCAGCGCGACCTCCGCTGCCGCGCGTGTCTGCAAGGCCTCGCTTTCGGTTTGTCGCATCCGCGATTGCGCGAGCTGAAGCTCGGATGCCGGGCTGATCTGTTGCTCGACACGCCGGCGCATGGAATCCACCAGCTTGCGATGTTCTTGTACGCTCTCATCGAGAATCTCCGATCGTCGCCGCAAACTCAAAAGATCCACATAGGCCTGCACCGTGCGCAGCGCCAAGTCGAGACACACGGCGTCGAGCGATGCGAGCGCTGCCTCCAAACGGCTCTTGGATTGACGAACTTGCGCAGTCACTCTCCCGCTCGTCCAGAGGGGCTGATCGACCTGCAAGGATGTGGACACCGAACCGCCGTCGCGCTGATCCGAGAACGTCTCGACCGAAATGGCGGGAAAGCGCATCCAACGCGATCCGCTCAGCTCCGCGCGCGCTGCTTCGACTTCGGCGCGCGCGGCATCTGCGCTCGGATGCGTGGCGATGACTCGCTCGAGGATCGCATTGAGCTCGATGTCGTCGATCGGCGTCGTCGCGGCCGCCGAAGCCGCAGCGAGCAGGATGCTGGCGGCCGCGGCGACAAAATTACTCATGAATGGGCGCATCGCGATTTGCGGTTCACTTGCAGTGTCGAAGACCGGGTCGCTCCCATTGCGGGAAAGCGACAGGTGCGGCAGATTCAAACGGCGAACAGGTTATCGCGGCTTTTTCGACGATCGATCCGAGTTCGATCCGATCTGGAAGTAATTGCGGCGCGCGATGCGGCGGGCGGGCTCGGCTCCGTGAGCCCGCGCACATTTTCACCGGGTCAGTCCAAAAAAGCTTTCAAAGTGAAAGCGGTGGGGTGATCCGTGATTGCGGTTGGTGATTGTGAACAGCGAGGCTGACGCCTCGTTCTCCATTGTCCATTGTCAATCGCCGGGCTCCGCCGCCAGGCGACAACACCTGGCGGCGGAAGCGCGGCTATCCCTCACCCGGGCATCGCCCAAACGAAGCTGTTCTCATCGAGCGTGCTCATTCCGCCGGCCAGATGGACTTCCAGCATGCCGGAGATCGCGTGGTAGCGGCTATCGCTCCAATCCCACACGAAGAAGTCCGACAGATCGATGGCCATCGCGCCATTCTCCTGAAGCTGGCTAGACCACGCTTCGAGATCGAGATCTTCCAGCGTGAGCGCCCGATAGCCGTCGCCGTCCTCCACAAAAAGCGCAGTCAGATCGAGCTTGTCTTGACCGATCACGAAGTCGTGAATGGTCACGTGCCTGTCGAATCCAGCTTGCGGCATGATGACGAAACTGTCGGCACCGTCGCCGCCGTACAGATGGACGGTGCTGTCCTCCCCGGAAGCACGATCGCCAAGCACGTACAGCCAGTCGTCGCCGTCCCCGCCGATCAGCACATCGTTCCCTGCGGAGCTCAGCAGCTGGTCCTCGCCCGCTCCGCCGACGAGAACGTCGTCGCCGTCGTCACTGGCCAGCGAGCTGCCCACGATGTAATCGTTGCCGGGGCCGTCGTCGACGATGGAAGCTCGATCGACGATCATGGCGCCTTCGTGCGTGAGGTGCACGATGCCGTCGCTGAAGACGACGCGGTCTGCCTGCGCCCAGATCCGCCCCCCCGTGTTTTTTTCGATCAAGTAGAGCGGCCTGTCTTCTTCGAGCATGCCTCCTTGCAGATCCACAATGACAGCTTGCTGATCGCGCGCCTCTCCCTCCACGAGCGTGATCGTGTATTGGAACGACCACCCATCCACGTGAATCGTGTGGAAGCCGTCCGCACCGCCGATGAAGTGATAGTCGAATCCATCCTTAGGATGGAAGACGGAGGCTTCGTCGTTCGATACGACGACTTCGTCGTCTTCGCCGCCTTGCAGATCCACGGCGGCTGCCGCTTCCGTGATCGTCAGCGTGGACACCTCGCTGTCCGCCGAGCGATTGCCGGCGCGGTCGGTCGCCCACGCCACCACGGACACCACCGTATCCGGTGCCGGCGTTTCGATCGAGACCGGCACGTGGAACCGGCCGTTCGCATCCGCCGTTCCGTGGAACTCCACCGGACCCTCGCCGTCGATCGAAAGCTCGAGGGTGACCCGGCTGAGCGGCTCGGCCGTGCCGCTTACGACGAAGCTGTCCGCCGCATCGGCACGCAGCGCCAGCTCCGTGAAGTCGAGCACCGGCGCATCCGGCGCTGCCGTGTCCACGACCACGTAGTACGGCGCGGAAAACTCCGTTCCCGTCGTGCCGTCCTGACCGGCCAGTCGGGCCACGACCGCATACTCTCCGTCTTCGGCCGTCTCCGGCAGCGGCACGTCGACCCAGCCTTGCTCGATGTCGTCCGCGGTCAGCGTATGCGTCGCAAACGGCGCCTCTCCGCCCTTCAGGAAAAGCTGAACGATGAGGCCTTCGGCAAGCTCGTCAGGCAGCGTCACGCGGAAGGTCGGCTGAATCGCATTCGTGATTCCGTCGCCCACCGTCGCCGAATCCGACTCGCCGAGCAACGCAACGCTCGGCACGCCGTATGCGGGCACATCGATGTTCACGGTGACCGTCTCGGTCGTGATGCCGGCACCGCCGCTGCCCTGAGCGCCGTTGAACGACGCATTGCCATCCGACACCACGTACTCGATGACCACCTGCTCCGCCGGCAACGGCGAGCTGTTGCTGTACGTGATCTGCCGCAGCAGGCTATTCACGTCCTCCGTCGTCGGAATGCCGCTGCCGGAACCCGTGAAGCGGATCTGCAGCTCGCCGTCCGCATTGGTGAACCTAGCGATGACCGCGCCGTTCTTGGTGATGGTCCCAGCCTCGTCGTTCCACACCAACGCCGCTTCCGGATCCCCGCTGTCCTGGTGGCCGAACACGTCCTCCGCGCTCGCGCCGCCCTGCCGACGCACCGTGATGGTCGCGCCGGACCAGTTACCTTGTCCGCCGTTCAGCGCATCGAGCTCCACATCCATAACCGTCGCATTCGGCGCGAGCAGCACCGCAGGACCGTCTACGGTATAGGAGACGCCCGCCGTCACTTCGGGTGGCGCGTAGACAAAGTCCGTTGTCGGAACCACGGCATTGCCGCTCAGGAAGATATCCGCTTGGATATCTTCGGGCATCACATCAGGAACGCTGATTCCGTTAATGCTGCCTCCGTTATGGATGACAACGCCAGGATTCGTTAAGGAACCCCAGCTACCACCCCGGACAGTAATCCCCTCCAGCGCGACGTCATACGCCTGGATGTCCCCTGTGTTGTGTATGAGGTAGCCGGAACTCGCGGTACCACTA
>CALEKY010000164.1 GCA_937902995.1 uncultured Sinobacteraceae bacterium | reverse complement strand
GGGGAAAGGGGAAAAGGGAAAAGGGAAAGGGAAAAGGGAAAGGGGAAACGGGAAAGCGCGCGGATCGCGCGGGTCTACTTACGACTCACCACTCACTACTCACGAAGGAAAGAGGGAAGCGTGCGCTTGAGGCGACTGTCGACTGTATCGACTGTTGCCTGTTGCCAGCGCTGCGCAGCGCTCACTGGCTCGCTGTCCACTTCACCAATTCCGTTTGTACTGCCTCGCCGACGCCGAAGTGCGCTAGCGGATGGTTGATGATGACGACGAGCACAAAGGTCTTGCCGGATGCAGCGTGAACGAAACCCGCTAATGCGCTGACGTCGTCGATGCGGCCGGTTTTGAGGCGCAAACGACCTTGTAAGCCGGCGAAGCGATTCCGTAGCGTGCCGTCCATCGCGGCGAGCGGGAGCGACGCGGCGAACTCGGGCATGTACGGGCTGCGCCATGCAACTTCGAGCACTTCGCCGAGTCCGCGCGCAGTGATACGTTCGTTGCGCGAGAGCCCAGAGCCGTTTTCGACGTACAGACCCGGAATGTCGATGCTGCGGCTTGCAAGCCAATCGTTTATGGCATCGGCTCCCGATTCAGGCGTGGCCGGCGGCCCGAATTTTTCTGCACCGAGCGTCAGCAACAAGTGACGCGCCATCACGTTGTTCGAAAACTTGTTGATGAGCCGAATGACCTCCGAGAGGGGAACCGAACCGAACGTGTGGAAATGGCGTGCCTCGACCGACCGCTTCGCGATGCGCGGGCCGCCGTCGATCGTGCCGCCGGATTCCGTCCAGAGCGTGCGAAACGTGCCGTATGCGAATTCGGGAGCGCTCATGATTGCGCGTGTGGCGCTATAGCGTCCGCATGTGGGTGCGAGCGTACCGGCGACGACGATTTCGCTTGCGGTTTCCTCTTGAGCGATGAACGACACGCTGCGGTTCGGTCCGCGGCATCGTCCATGACCGAGCTTCACCCGGTTCTTGACTTGCAAGTTCGCGGGCAGCGGATTGACGACGATCTGCGGCCGATTGCCCGTGGAGTCGGGGACGATCGTGAATCTCGAGGTTTGGAAATTCACGAGCAACGCATCGGGCAGCACGTTGTAGGAGCGATGCGGTTGTCCGTCGAAGTCGCCGCGCGAGCCGGTCGCAGGCGCGAAGTACGTGTTGTCGATGACGATGTCGCCCTTGATGCGTTCGAGTCCGAGCTCGCGCAGCTCGCGGACGAATGCCCACCAGCGCTCGATCGTCATGTACGGATCGCCTTCGCCGACCAGAATCAGGTCGCCGTCCAACACGCCGTTCGCGAGGCGTCCGTCGATGTACGCATGCGTCTTCCACGTGTACACGGGACCGAGCATGTCGAGCGCCACGAAGCTGGTCAGCACTTTGATCGTCGAGGCCGGGGTACGAGGCGTATCGCCGTTGAGCTCGACGAGGACTTCGTTCGTCGCAACGTCGGCGACGAACATGCTCACGTTCTGCGCCGGTACGCCGGATTGGCTGAGCGCGCGCATCACGGCGGGGGGCAAACGTGTCATATCGCTCGCGTGAACGAGCGGTGCGACCCAACAAAGGAGCGCTGCGAACAGCGCCGGCAAACGATTCGACATCGGATTCTCGAAGGCGGTGTACTTCGTCTTTGCGGCTGCATCTGCAACCCGCCGGCGCAGCGAGCGCGCGGCGGCACGGCAGCGTCGAACGCAGATCTTTCGCAGGAGATTCGAGGAATTCGAATCGGTGTTCAAGCCGCGTAGGATCATCGACAATGCGCGATGCAGCGATGCACAGCGTTCGTTGCGGAGCCTCTAAAGTCAATGACGAATACCCTGGAGCGTCAATGCGGCGTCTGCGGAATACGTTCTTGAAGGGTTTGGCGACGGTCCTCCCCGTCGTCCTGACCATTTATCTGGTGTGGTGGCTCGGCGTGAACGCCGAGGCGGTTCTCGGCGGCTGGCTGCGTGCCGTACTGCCGGAGCACTGGTACTTCCCGGGGCTGGGGCTGCTGGTCTCGTTCCTGCTCGTGCTCTTCGCCGGGGTGCTCGTACAGGCCTACATCGTGCAACGTTTGTTGCGGATCGGCGAACAGCTCCTCGAGCGCATTCCGATCGTGAAAACGATCTTCGGTGCGCTGAAGGACTTTTCCCGTTTTCTGCCTGCGGGGGACAAGCGCGACCTGAAGCGCGTGGTGCTGTGGCGGTTGGGCAGCGCGCGGCTGATCGGATTCGTGACCGAGGAGCACGTTCATCCCCGCATGCTTTCGCAACCGGAACCGGACCTCGTGCCGGTCTACTTCCCGATGAGCTATCAGATCGGCGGCTACACGTTGTATCTGCCGAAGTCGGAGCTCGAGGAGACGCAGCTGTCCGTCGAGGAGGCGATGCGGCTCGTGTTGATCGGCGGTGTGAGCGCATCGGGATCGCAAGAAACCGAGCGCATCTAGGTGCAGCGTCCGCTTGTATTCGGGCGGTCATGTCGAGAGTCGTCGCCGAAATCCCTGTCGTAGAGCCCTTTCCCTGGCTCGCGCTGCTCGACTATTTCCGCTATCGCCTGATACCTGGCGCGGAGCTCATCGAAGATGAGCGCTTCGTACGCCGGATCGGAAAGGCGCAGATCGCCGTGCGGTTCGATCCTCAACGCGCGCGACTGATCGTGACGGCCGACGGACGTGTGCCAACGCGCGATGCGGCTGAGCGCGTCACGCGGCTGTTCGCGGCCGATCATGACGGCACGCAAGCCGCCTCGCATTTAAAGAAGGACGCAATGCTGCGACGTCGCATTGCAGCAGTTCCCGGCATGCGTCCGTTAGGGGCGTGGTCGGCATTCGAGCTTTGCGTTCGCACGGTCATTGGCCAACAAGTCACGGTGGCTGCAGCCGGCACGCTGATGCGCAGACTCGTCGAACGGTGCGGCGAGGTCGTGCCCGAGAACGTGCTCGCAGCCGACCTCGAAAATATGGGCATGCCTGGCAGACGTGTCGCGACGATTCGAACGCTCGCTGCGGCCGTGCTCGAGCGGCGCGTGCAATTCGATTTGCCGTGGCCAGCAGTCGATGCGGCACTTGCGACGCTGCCCGGATTCGGGCCGTGGACTCGGACGTATCTTGCGATCCGGCTCGGTCGGGATCCGGATGCATTTCCTGCCACCGATCTCGGCTTGATCCGCGCCGCCGGTGCAGCTTCGGCAGTGGAGCTGTCGAAACGTGCAGAACGATGGCGGCCCTGGCGTGCTCATGCGGCCACGTATTTGTGGGCCGTGCCGGCATGAACGCTGTCTTCTGTGACCTGGCTCTCCAAGTGCCAAATTGTGTCACCTGAAGTGACGCATCGCGCTCACAAATCCGTGGTGAGGCTCACGCGTGCGCGAATCGCGGGCTGCTAGGATTCGTGCGTTTCCCGACTGCGTTGATCCTGCAAAGTGTCGGACGACATAAGACCAGTTCGCGTCATGCATCTCGTCAGCTCCGACGGAGCGACGGGGCCAGCACAGCAAGCGCTGTTCATGCCGATGCTCACGCGCATGCCGAAGGCGCGCGTGAAGCCCGTCGTCGTCGCGCTCGCGCCGCATGCAGTGCAAGGCGCAGTGTTGCGTCAGCACGGCGTGCCTGTGTACGACGTCTCGCTCTCGCGTCAGCGGTTCTCGATCGCTGCGTTCGGGCAGCTCCTGAAGACGTTGCGCGGATTCAAGCCCGACATTATTCAAGCGTGGGGTCTCACGGCGTGCATCGTTTCGCACTGGCTGCGCGGGCGATGCGATTGGGAGGTCAAGACGATTTGGTCGCCGACGCCGACTGCGCCGCTCGCGCGCCAGGCGGGCTTCTTCGACAATCGCAAGCTCGCGCTCGCCGCGCGGCTGAGCAAGCGCGCCGACAAGATCGTCTACACCTCTGAAGCCGCAGCGTCCGCGCATCGCCGCGCAGGATTTCCGGAAGAGAGCTATGAGATCGTGCCGCTCGGCGTCGATCCCACGCGCTTCAAACCCGATTTCGCCGCGCGCCGTAAAGTTCGCGAGCAACTCGGATTGGATCACGACGCATTCGTCATCGGCATGATGGCGCCGTTCCAGACCGAGTACGATCACGCGACGTTCCTGAAGGCGATCGGCGAGCTGATCAAAACGAATCCGAAAGTATCGGTGCTGCTTGCGGGCCATGGCGTACAGCGGGGCAACGGCGCGCTCGCCGCGCTCGTCGGCGGCGGAACGCTCGGTACGCGCACGCAGCTGCTCGGCGAATGGTCCGATGTGTCCGCGTTCTACAACGCGTGCGATGTCGCGTGCTCGAGCGCCCGGACCGATCTCATGCGGATGTCGCTCGTTGCGGCGATGCTGTGCGGCGTGCCGTGCGTCGCGACGGGCATGGGTGCGCAGGGTGAAGTACTCGGACAATTCGGCGTCGCCGTCGAGCCCGGCAGCCCGACGGCTCTCATTCGCGGTATCACGCGCGTCATGGAGCTCACGCCAGAGAAACGCGCATACATGGCACAGGGCGCGCGCAAACACGCATTGACGAATTTCGTCGCGGTCCGGTCTTTACAGAAGTATCTGCAGCTTTACTACGACATGCTCGGGCGCAAGCTCGCCGCAGCATCGTCGGTGCCCGTGCCGAAAGTCGATGAGACCGTTCCCGTTCCGCCGCCGGAAGAGCTCTCGGCACCCAAAGCGCAACCGTCGAACGCAGGCAAGACGGTCGCGATGCACGAGCTGTCCGATCCCGATTCGCTCGAATCGCGCGCATCCGTACCTGTGTCGCCCGCTCCACCCGCACCGACGCCGGCGAAGACGGAATCGAGCGAAGGCGACGTGCTGCAGATGTTCGAACAGTCGATCGCAACGCAAGCGCCCACGACTCGTTCGCGAGATACCGAACGCGCACGCGGCGTTGCGGAAGATGTCGGAGACTTGCTGGCCCCGGAAGTGCTCCACCAAACGCCTGCGGGACAAGCAGACTCGATTGAATTCGAGCCGGTAGCCGCTGCGCCCACTTCGTCCGCTGCGACATCCGACGCGTCTGTGCAGTCGTCGCAAGCTTCGCGCGATGCGGATACCAAGCTCCAGGACTTGATCGATGTCGATCTCACTGCGACCGGTACGCTGCGAATCCCGTCCGATCTGATTTTCACGCCGGTGAACGCGTCTGCGACCGCGAACAAGACAGCGACCGAATCGTCGACGCCAAGCGCTGCGAAATCAGAATCGACCGCCTCGACGAATGCACAGTCCGATGTTCGGGCAGATTCTTCGACCGTGCCTGCATTGGCTGTCGATGAGCTCTTGAACAATCCCGCCGATGCGAGAACCGATCAGCCGCAGGCCGACGAAGCGTTGCAACTCGATTTGTTGGACAGCGCGAAACCCGACCGCAAAGCAACAGCCGGCTAGACCCTGTCTCAAGACTACTGCGCATTGAGATAGGTTCTAGATCGAAACGCGTCAGGCGCGCGTGACCCTCAATCCCGACGCATCGCGCGCGAGCGCTTCGATGCTTGTCCAATCTCCGGCTCGCACTTTCTCCGGCGGCGCAACCCACGATCCACCGACGCACGCGACATTGGGAAGGGCAAGGAAGTCCGGCGCGCTTGCTCGCGTGATACCGCCCGTCGGGCAGAAGACGATTTCCGGGAAGGGTCCGGCGAGTGCTTTCAGCATTCCGAGGCCGCCCGCCTGTTGAGCGGGAAACAGCTTGAACGTGTCGAATCCGTAGCCGATCCCCGCAATCAATTCCGACGGCGTCATGATGCCGGGAAGCAGCGGAAGGCCGGTCTTCTTGGCTGCATCGGCAAGCTCAGACGTGAGGCCGGGCGTGACGGCGAATTGCACGCCCGCGCCGACGCACAGTTCGAAATGTTCCGGTTTCGTCAACGTACCCGCGCCGACGATCGCGTCGGGGACCGCCTCGCGCACCGCTTCGATCGCCTGCAAGGCCACGCTCGTTCTGAGCGTGATTTCGAGTACGCGCAAGCCGCCGGCACACAATGCACGCGCCAACGGCACTGCGTGGCCGAGCTCTTCAATCGTCAGGACCGGGATCACCGGGCTGATTGCCAAGAGGTTGCGGATCGGCATGAACTGGTCGGTCATAAGCGATCGGTTGGGCCCGAGAGAAATTCGTATTCCGACAGAGTTCGGAATACCGGATTGTAGAGGCTTCGCAGCGCGCTCGCATCGAGAGCTCATTCGCGGCGCGCGCGCAAGAATGGAACAAGGATCCGCTCACCAAAATTACGGGCTGTGAAGCGTACGCAGCGAATCGTCGCAATGGAGCAGAGACACTCAACCATGCAGCCTCTCCCCGACTTCGATCTGGTGTTGTTCGGCGGGACCGGCGATCTCGCCATGCGTAAGCTCCTGCCGGCCCTGTATCGCCGCGCAGCGGCGGGCCAGATCTCGGAGAACTCGCGGATCATCGGCGCCGCACGCCGAGATTTGTCCCGCGAACAATATCTTGCGCAGGTCGAGGAAAGCTGCCGCAAGCACATCGGCGAAGCGTTCGATCCGGAGCAATGGCAGCGATTCGCTCGGCAAGTTCGCTATTTGCAGATCGATGCGAGCAACACACAGGATTACAAGGCGCTGTGCGAGCGGCTCTCGGAGCGCGAAGATCTGATTCGCGTGTTCTTCCTGTCGACTGCGCCGGACTTGTTCGCCCGGATCTGCGAAGGGCTCGCACAAGCGAACGTCGTGACAGCCAAGTCGCGCATCGTGCTCGAAAAACCGCTCGGTCACGACCTGACGAGCGCGATGTCGATCAATCGAAGCGTCGGCGCGATCTTCGCGGAGCATCAGATCTTCCGCATCGACCACTATCTCGGCAAAGAGGCCGTACAGAATCTTCTCGCACTGCGGTTCGGTAATTTGTTCTTCGAGCCGCTATGGCGTCGCGGCCGGATTCAACACGTGCAGATCACGGTCGCCGAGGACATCGGCGTGGAGCGGCGGGCGCAGTTCTACGATCGAACCGGCGCGCTGCGCGATATGGTTCAGAACCATCTCTTGCAGCTCCTTTGCATCATTGCGATGGAGCCGCCGGCGACGGGCGATCCCGATGCGATGCGCGACGAGAAACTGAAGGTGCTGCACGCGCTGCGTCCGTTGCGCGACACGGACGTGTTGCAGAAGACGGTGCGCGGCCAATACAAGGCCGGCGCGTCGAACGGCAGACCCGTCGTCGGCTATCTCGAAGAGAAAGATGTGCCGAAGGACAGCACGACCGAGACGTTCGTTGCGTTGAAAGCGGAAATCGACAACTGGCGATGGGCTGGCGTGCCGTTCTATTTGCGTACGGGCAAGCGTCTGCAAGAGAAGCTCTCCGAAATCGTCATTACGTTCGAAGACATCCCGCATTCGATTTACGAACGGCCGGATGCAGCTCATTCCTGGAATCGGCTCGTGATTCAATTGCAGCCGATCGAGACCATTACACTGAGCGTGCTCGCGAAACGTCCCGGCGAAGGCATGCGCTTGAAGCCCGTGGAGCTGTGCCTCGACTTCGGCGACGCGTTCAAAGAGCGCCCGCTAGACGCCTACGAGCGTCTGCTCATGGACATCGTCAAAGGCAACCTGACGTTGTTCATGCGGCACGACGAGCTGGATGCGGCGTGGGCGTGGATCGATCCGATCCGCGAAGCGTGGCTGAAGTACGACGAGCGTCCGAAGATCTACACGGCGGGCACGTGGGGCCCGGCGGCCGCGAGCGCGCTCATCGGCCGCGACGGATTTGCCTGGCACAACGAGCTGTAGCGAGAGGGCGGGAAGGTCCGCGTATGGGTTGCGCCGGCGGATGGCGTAAGCTCTCCGCTTGCGTCCAGCCGCACGTGGCATTCCATGCATCGATGGGTTCACGAACACCGCTTTCCCGATTCCGTAGCGCTGTCGCATGCGCTATCTGGCGAGATTCAGGTGGATCTGGCGGAGGCGATTCAAGTACGCGGCACGGCGAGCCTGGTCGTGTCCGGCGGACCGGCTGCGAGTCGCTTGCTCGCGCAACTCCGCAATGAAAAGCTCGATTGGCCGCGCTTGTGGGTGACGCTTGCCGGCGAGCGCTGGGTCGAAACGAGCAGCGAAGAAAGCAACGAGCGTCTCGTGCGGGAGCATTTGCTCGTCGGGGCCGCATCCGGCGCGCGCTTCGTCGGATTGAAAAACCCTGCGCCAACGCCCGAAGCGGGAGCCGATTGGGCGTGGCGGGCGTTATCCCGAGTGCCGCATCCCTATGACGTCGTCGTGTTGAGCATGGGCGAAGACGGCCATATCGCAGCGTTGTTCCCGGGCTCGCTCACGCTGTCGCGCGCGCTCGATCCGGGAGCGCGACCGGGTTGTGTGGCCATCAATGCCCTCGAAGCGCCGCACGCACACTTGAGTTTGAATTTGTCGGCGTTGCTCGATTCGCGGCGCATCGTCTTGCAGATCGAAGGCGAGGCGCAGTGGCAGGTGTATCAAAAGGCACGTGCGGCCGGGGCGACGAGCGAGTTGCCCGTGCGCGCGATCCTGCATCAGCAAGAGGTTCCAGTGGATGTCTATTGGGCGCCCTGATTCGGCACCGAAGCTCATCGCCGATATCGGCGGCACGAATGCGCGGTTCGCGCTGCTGGACGGCGACCGGGCGCGCGATGAGCTCGTGCTCGCGTGCGCAGATTTCCCGTCGCTCGTCGATGCAGTCGAGCATTATCTGAAAAGCGTCGGCGTCGATTCGAATACGAATCGGCCGCGCGAGGCGGCGATGGCCATCGCCGGACCGATCACCGGCGATCACATCCGTATGACGAATCATGTCTGGGAGTTCTCCGCCGCAACGACGCGCCGGGAGCTGAATCTCTCGCGCCTGATCTTCCTCAACGATTTCACCGCGCTCGCGATGGCGATTCGCCATCTCCCGCCTCAGGATCTGCAGCAAGTCGGCGGCGGACGGCCGGTGCTCGGCACTGCAATCGCCTTGATCGGACCCGGAACAGGACTCGGTGTGTCGGGGCTGATCCCGGCAGGCGAGCATTGGATTCCGCTGCAAGGCGAGGGCGGGCACGCGACGCTTTCGGTCATGAACGAACGCGAGATGGCTGTGTTCTCGCAGCTTCACCGGCGTTTCTCCCACGTCTCGGCCGAGCGCGTGTTGTCCGGCCCGGGCCTCGTCAATCTCTACGATGCCCTGTGTGCGCTCGAAGGTGTTCGAGCCGAATTGCTGACGCCGCCCGACATCACGAAACGCGCGCTCGCGGGCACGTGCAGACTGTGTCTCGAGACCGTTTCGATGTTCTGTGCCTTACTCGGTACCTTCGCCGGCAATCTCGTGCTCACGCTCGGCGCCGTCGGCGGTTTGTACATCGGCGGCGGCATCGTGCCGCAGCTCGGCGAATTCTTCGTCAGATCGGAGTTCAGAGATCGTTTCGAAGACAAAGGACGTTACGCAGATTACCTGGCCGCTGTGCCGAGCTACATCATTCGCACGGAGTTGCCCGCATTCATCGGTCTAGCCCGCGCGTTCGTCGATCCGGGGCCGAGGTGGGAGGCGTCGTAGCCGTGACTCGTGACTGGTGCTGGTGACTCGTGGCGCGCGAAGGGCGCTTTCCTTTTTCCCTTCGTGAGTCGTGAGTGGAGACCTTTTTCCCCTTTCCCCTTTCCCCTTTCCCTTTTCCCTCCTTCCCTTATTCCCTTCTTCCCTTTCTTCCCTTTCCTACAGCCTGCCGCCTGATACTCAGCCGTACGTATCCGCCACCCATTTCGCCACACCGCCGCCGACGGCGGCTGCAATCAAGAGCGTGAGCACCGTGTGTAGCGGACCGATCGTGGAGAGGCCGATATCGTTGACGAGTGCGGCCAGCCGGCTCGCGATGTCGACGCGTTCCGACCACGTGATGATCGCAAGGATGAGCGCAATGGCGGCAACGACTCCGGCGGCCAGACACGCCATTCCCCAACGCCATGCCCGCGTCAGCGCTTGCATGTGCTCGCGGAATTCGCGGTCCGCCTGACGCCGTGCCTGCTCGCATTTGCGCGCATCGAGCGCGTTGATTCTTGCGAGCACTTGCCGGTCGAAAGCCGCATCCAGGCGCGGCGCGCCGAGGTGTGCCGCGAGTTTTCCGTCAAGCCTCTTGAGCTGCGCGAATCGGAGCCGACAGCGCGGGCACGTCGCAACATGCGACTCGATGTCCGCGCGTTCCGCACGACTCACATCGCCGTCGAGCAGATCTTGTAACCGATCGTTCCAGGCTTCGTCGTGATGTTCCAACTCGTGCATCTGTGTTCCAGCGCTGCCTATGCAGCTTCTTGAGCGATCGCAATCAGTTTCTTGCGCGCGCGGTGCAGCAAAGCCTTTACCGTGCCGAGCGGCAGACCGAGGCTCGCAGCTGTTTGCTCGTAGGACTTGTCTTCCATATAGAACAAAGTCACCGCTTGCCGGTAGCGCTCCGGCAATTGCTCCAACATCTGGCCGACGCTGACGGTCGCCGAATCGTCCGCGTCCGAAGTGGTGAGTGCCGCGACTTCGGGGTGGTAGCCGTCTTCGTCATCGTCGATCGACACCAACGGGCGACGCTTGCGTAGCTCCGACAGACAGGCGTTGCGCGAAATTGCATAGACCCAGGTCGACAGCGACGACTGTCCTGCAAAGCCGGGCAACGCCCGCCAAATCCGCAAGAACACGTCCTGACATACATCCTCCGCCCATGCCCGCTGCTGCAGCATGCCCAGGCACAAGCGGAACACCCGATCGCGGTAGTGCGGCAACAACAGCGCGAACGCCTCGCGGTACTGTCCGGCCCGCAGACGCTCGAGCACTACAGATTCAGTGTCCGCACCGACCGCTTGCGTAATTGCTACTTGAGACACGGAAGCCTCGAACAAGGTTGCGACGATGGTGAAACTCTACTGAGAGCCGCGGCGGCGTAGTCGGCAGCGGACCGGCGTATATCGGTCATTCCCCGCCATTCGCCGGCCCGCAACCTTGGAGGGGGGTCGCAGCGTCACAAAGGCGACCCAAATTGCAGGTGGATTCCTATGAGCTTTCTCGACGCGATGGTCGAAATCGTCGCAATCCTCGCCGGTGTCGGTTTGCCGACCGGCCTCGTGGCGACTTATCTCATCCTGAATTATCGGAAGCGGCGCCACTTGATGGAGCTGTATCACGCCGAGCGGATGGCGGCCATCGAACGGGGGTTGGAGCTTCCGCCGCTGCCGATCGAGCTGATCAGCGGACGGCGTCGCCGTAGCACGTCGCTGCTACCGGGATTGGTGTGGTTCTTCGTCGGTATCGCCGTGATGATCGCGATGCGGGCAACCGGCGAGAGCTCGGGGATGTTCGGGCTCGTACCGGCCGCGGTGGGCGTGGCCTACCTCATCTATTACTTCGCCGAGGGCCGCAAGCTCGAGACGCGACAATTCGCGCACGAGCTTGCGAAGCCTGGCGAGCTCAACGTTTAACCGCTCAGCCGCCGACCGGTTCGCGGCGTGGGATCACGCCGAACCTGCCGCTTTGGTAATCGCGGAACGCCTGCTCGATTTGTTCGGGGGTGTTCATCACGAACGGTCCGTAACGTGCGACCGGCTCGTTGAGCGGCTTGCCCGAGAGCAATAGCAGCTCCGCCGGTTCGGTCGCGGCTTCGTTCAGGCCGAGCTCGACACTGTCGCCCGAGCCGAGGAGCGCTGCCTGGCCCGTTTGCACGTCACGTCCTGCAACCTGCGCCGCGCCTTTGAACACATAGATCAAAGCATTCTGTTCGCGCGGCACGGACTGCTCGATCCGTGCACCGGGCGCAAGCTTGAAATGCAGCATCTGGATAGGCACGCGCGTGTCGATACGGGAAGTGACGCCCAGCGATTCACCGGCGATGACACGGACGTGCACGCGCCCATCCGACGACTGCGCCTGCGGGATTTGCGCAGCGCGCAAGGTCTGATAGCGCGGGGTCATCATCTTGTCGACCGCCGGCAGGTTCACCCAGATCTGGAAGCCGTGTTGGGTGCCTCCGCTGCGCTTGAACGCCTCGGTCGGCATTTCCGAGTGGATGACGCCGCCGCCCGCGGTCATCCATTGGACGTCGCCGGGGCCGAGCACGTCGACGTTACCGAAGGAGTCGCGGTGCTCGTTCTCCCCTTGCAGGACGTACGTGACGGTTTCGAAGCCGCGATGCGGGTGGTCGGGCGCGCCGATCGCTCCGCCGGGCGGCCAGTCGACCGGTCCCAGGTGATCGATGAGCAGAAACGGATCGAAGTGGCTGAAGCCGGGCACCGGAAACGGCCGGCGCACAGGGAATCCGCCGCCTTCGAGCGTACTGACGGCATTGACGAGGCGCGCAACGCGCCGGGGTTCGGTGTTCGAGGAAGTGGCGATGGTGTTCATGGCATACAGCCTCGCACAAACGCGGCGCCGAATCAGCGTGCCTGTCGGAATGACACTCATGACTACGGCCGCACTTGAGGCACGGCTGTACGGAAATCGCGGATGTCGCACGAATTTGCATCGACAATGAGCGTCAGCCGCTCTTTGGCGACATCTGCCATTACCGCACGTCTCGCGTTACGCTCGCGCGAGTTTCGGCGCGCGAGGTAGACATGACCGTACGGATGCTCGTGAACATCGACGTGGACGATATCGCGAAGGGCGCGGAGTTCTACACGAAGGCGCTCGGACTGACGATCGGCCGCAAATTCGGCCAGGATGCCATCGAGCTGCTCGGTGCCGAGGTGCCGATCTATTTGCTCGCGAAACCGAATGGGACCGTCGCCTCGCCCATGAGCCGGCACTTGCGTTCGTATGCGCGACATTGGACGCCCGTACATTTGGATTTCGTCGTCGACGAGATCGAAGGGGCTGTGGATCGTGCCCGCAATGCCGGCGCGAGACTCGAAGGTCAGATCCGTACGAACAGCTGGGGTCGCATCGCAATGCTCGCCGATCCGTTCGGCCACGGCATTTGCTTGATCCAGTTCCTGGGGCGCGGCTACGACGAGATTGCGACGCAGTGAGGAAACGAGTCCCACTGCCTGTCGCCGAGCGTTTGCCGCTATGCTTTACGCATGACCGAGCTCGTATGTTGGAAATGCGGCGCTTCGCTCGCCGAATTGACGCTGCCGTTACGGCGGCTCGAAGAGTGCAAGCGATGCGGCGCGGAGCTGCACGTCTGCAAGATGTGCGAGTTCTATAACACCTCCGTGGCAAAGCATTGCCGCGAACCGATCGCAGAGGAAGTGAAGGACAAGGAGCGCGCGAACTTCTGCGACTACTTCAAGCCGCGTCCGAACGCGTACTCGACAGCGGCACAGGATGCCGCGGCGAAGGCACGTGCCGAGCTCGAAGCGCTGTTCGGCGGCGGGGAGCCGGCGACCGACGCGGCGTCGGATGCGGATCGGGCTCGCGCCGAGCTCGAAGCATTGTTCAAGAAAAAGTAACGGAACCTCCTCCCCGCGAGCGACGTTTGCGCGCCCGCTTCAAGGTGCTGGCGCGTAGGGTGCGCCGGTCGTCGTCGCCTGCGCTTGCTCTTGCAGCCATTGCAGCACGCCGGAGATGAGCGGATCGTGCGCTTGCCGCTGCAGACACACACCGTAGATGGAAAATTCCGACGGCACTTCGTGCTCGAACACTTGAACGAGCCGGCCGGTCGCTAGGTCGTTGCCGGCGAACACGCTCGAGGCGAGCGCGACGCCCTGGCCTTCGAGCGCTGCCTGCAACATCGCATTGCGGTCGCCGCAGATGATGCCGCGGCGCGCATTGACGTTCTTCGCACCGACCGCTGCCAACCAACGCACCCAGCTATGGTGTGAGTCGTCGTGCAACAGCGTGTGATGTTTCAGGTCTGCAAACGTGCGTAGCGGCGGCCCGCGCTTCAGCAACTGAGGTGCGCACACGACGATTTCCCTTGGCTCGAACAACGGCACGACATGCAAGCCGGGATAGTGACCGCGTCCGAAACGGATGCCGATATCGACGTCTTCGCGTGCGAAGTCGACGAGCCGGGCCGTCGTGCTCACTTGCAGATCGACGCCGGGAAAGGCCGCGGCGAACGCTTGTACGCGCGGCATCAACCAGCGTGCGGCGAGCGATGCGAACGTCGAGATCGTGAGCTTGCGACGCAAAGCCGGCGTCGAGACATCTTCGATCGCGCTCGCCAGGCGATCGAAAGCTTCGCGCGTGCCTGCTGCGAGCAGAGCGCCGTGCGCCGTGAGCTTGAGTCCGCGTGGCAAGCGCTCGAACAGTTTCGTGCCGAGCCGCAATTCGAGTTGCTTGATCTGTCGGCTGACGGCCGCGTGCGTAACGTTCAACTCTTGCGCAGCTGTACTTAAGTTCAATGTACGCGCCGCGACGTCGAATGCGCGCAGCGGACCTACGGGAAGTCTTTTCATCGTGCGACCGACCGTTTGCCGAAACAATGGATCGAAAGCAGCGTATACAACGCCGAATTCACGATGCATTCACGCCGCATTCACGACGCGGTGTTCATCGCGCATCGCCTGCGTCGATCTATGACTTCCAGTCACAGATGAAGTGCACAAAGAGTAGCTAGTGCGCGACCTGGTGCAGGCCTAATCTACGCGTCCATCACCGATATGCACAGATTGTTTGGAGGCTCCCATGGACGAGTACCTGATCTTGGTCATGGCCAAACTCAAGGCGGATCGTCGGAAGC
Source organism: uncultured Sinobacteraceae bacterium (assembly GCA_937902995.1). GTDB lineage: Bacteria > Pseudomonadota > Gammaproteobacteria > Steroidobacterales > Steroidobacteraceae > Steroidobacter. Next base: position 8,004 of record CALEKY010000164.1, on the reverse strand, counting down.
TCGAGCGCGAGGAGCGTAACCGTCAACGGCTGTGGGCCGAGCCGGTGGAAAGGAGCCGCAGCGACGCAGGTCGCGCGTCGTACGGTGCAGAGCGGTATTTGTCGGGATTCGAATGGAGGGAGCAGTTATGAAGAACTTTGTCGCATTTGCAGCAACGCTGGCGCTTCACATCGGCGCCGTCGCTTATTTCCAGTACAACGCCGAGCAGGCGATACCGACGCCGAACGGCGAGGTGATCGTGAAGGAGCTCGGGTTCGGCCCGGTGCCTGCGCTTGCCTATGTGCCTGAAGGGCAGGTGCGCCAGGCGGCGTTGTGAGAGAAGGGAATAGGGAATAGGGAAAAGGGAAAAGGGAATAGGGAATAGGGAATAGGGAATAGGGAATTGGAAAGCGCGCGTGATGCGCGCTTTTCTTTTTCTCAGCCCCGCGCCCCAAGCCCCGTGCCCGCCGTCGCCTGTAGCCTCCAACGTGATTCTCGATTCACAGCCGATCGCCTGCAGCCTACAGCCTCGTGGCGACGAGCTTGCCGAGCTTCTGCAATGCTTGCTCGATCGTCGCATTCCACGGCAGGCCGCAGCTGAGGCGAATGTAATTGCGATATTCGGCTTTGGCGGAAAAGACGATGCCGGGCGCAATGCCGATCCGGCTTGCGAGCGCCGTCTGGAACAGCTCGGCTCCGTCGACATGCGGCGGCAGCTCGACCCACAGCACGAGCCCTCCGGCGGGACGCGTCACGCGCGTGCCTTGCGGAAAGTAGCGTGCAATCGCGTCGACGAAGTACTGCGCATTCGCAGCGAGAGAGGCTCTCACGCCGCGCAGGTAACGATCGTAACCGCCGCTTGCGTAGTAGCGTGCAAGTACGCGCTGCTGCAGCGTCGGCGAGGCGACGGACGAATAGAACTTGGCGCGCGAGATGTCCGCATGAAACGAAGGTGTGATCGCCCAACCGATGCGATAGCCGAGCGCGATCGTCTTGGAAACCGAGCCGCACGAAATCACGAGGCCGGCTTCGTCGAACGCGCGCATCGAAGGCGGCCGGCGGCTTCCGTAATGGAGATCGCCGTAGATGTCGTCTTCGATGATCGGCACTTCGCGCTCGCTCAACGCGGCAACGATGGCGCGCTTCGCTTCGTCGGGCGTGAGCGAGCCGACGGGGTTGTTGAAGTTCGGTACGAGCACCGCCGCCGCCAACCGCGTCGAACGCGCAATCTCGCGCACGGCATCGACGTCGATGCCGTCGCCGGGGCGATTTGGCACTTGAATCACTTTCAGACGCAGATGCTCGATCGCCTGCAACAGGCCGAAATACGTCGGCGCCTCGACGAGCACGGTATCGCCCGGCTGGCACAACACCCGCAGCGACAACGTAATCGCATCCATCGTGCCGCCCGTGATCACGACGTGATCCGGATCGGTCGGTGCGCCGGCAAGCGTCATGCGTTTGGCGATCTGATGTCGCAGCTCGGCATCGCCGGGCGGCGCGATGATCTCGCCGGCATGCAGCGGATGATCGCGCAGCACTTCCCGGATCAGATTGTTGAGGCGTCGATTCGGATACATCGTCGGCGAGGTGAACGCGGCGTTGAGCGGCACGATGTCCGTGCGGCTCAGGGCTTTCATGCACGTGTCGAGCACCTCGGCGGCGACCGACACCGGGCGTCGCGAGCGCGTCACTTTGGGACGCGGCGGCGGGAGTGCAGCCCGATTCGGCGGGCGCACGTAGAAACCCGACTGCGGACGCGCCTCGATCAGACCGATGCTCTCGAGGTGCATGTACGCCTGCACGACCGTCGAAACGCTGACTTTCGCGGCGCGGCTCATCGCGCGAACCGACGGAATGCGCTCGTTGGCGCGCAGTGCGCCAGAATGGATCTGCTTCTCGACCAAACTCGCAATGCGCTCGTAGAGCAGCGGTGGGCTTGCGGACATGTCGGCGATCTCGGGCGACGCGGGAAATTCGCGCCGGCTGTCTGTACTGGTGAGCACTCAGTTTACCTGAATCTGTACTGCTGCCGTCCAGTGCGGCAGAGTGAGGCTGCATGTCCGTCACCGCACCGATTGCATCGCGCGTAACTTTCGGCGTCCTGGCCGCGTTCGCAGGGATTTACCTGATCTGGGGTACGACTTATCTCGGCATTGCGGTCGCCATTCAAACGCTGCCGCCATTCGTCAGCGGCGCCGCGCGATTTCTCATCGCCGCCCTGCTCATGTACGGCTGGATCCGCCTGCGCAACCCGCAACCGTTGGCGGGAGTGAACATTCCGCTGGCAATGTTCTGCGGCGTGCTTCTTTCGGGCATCGGCAACGGCTTCGTCATCTGGGCGCAGCAGGGCATTCCGTCGGGCATAGCTGCTTTGATCGTTACGGCCGTACCGGTTGTGGTGCTGGTCATCGATTGGGCGATGTTCAGCAAGCGCGCACCGTCGAGACAGGCATTGCTCGGCACTGCAATTGCGGTCGCCGGCGTCGCAACGATCGTGCTGCATACGCGTTCGCTGGCCGGCCATGCGCACCCCTTGCATCTGTTGTCGATGATCGTGGCGGTCGTCGGCTGGAGCTTCGGAACGTTGCTGCAGAAGCGTGCTGCCACCACCAACACCGTCTTGAGCTTCACGTGCGTGCAAATGTTCGGCGGTGGAGTGTTCCAGCTCGTCTTGTCGATCGTCGACGGAGAGTGGCAGCGCTTCGATCCTGCTCAGGTCTCGATGAGCTCGCTAATTGCGCTCGCGTACTTGATCGTGTTCGGCAGCCTCATTGGGCTGACCTGCTACCTATGGCTGCTGACGCGCGTGCCTGCGCAGAAGGTGACGACTTATGCGCTCGTCAATCCGGTCGTCGCGCTCATTCTGGGCGCAATCGTGCTCGACGAACGCGTGACGCCGTTGGCTGCTTTTTCCGCAGCGCTCGTGCTCGTCGGCGTGGCGCTCGTGCTTTTTCAGGGGATCCAGTGGAGGACGCTGGTCGCGCGTGCTGCACGCGTCGAGCAGTGTTGAGCTTCTCTCCAATGCGATGCGTAGGGTCTACGTATCGGCGGTCGCAGGCTTGGCGGCAAAACGCTCGCGTTGGACGACGTAGAGACCGCTTGCCACGATGATGGCGGCGCCGGCGAGCATCCGTAGACTCGGCGTCGTGGACCAAATCGCCCAATCGAACAGCATGCCCCAGGCGAGCGCGGTGTACTCGAGCGGCGCAATGACCGGCGGCGGTGCGCGTCGGAACGCTTCGGTGATGAAGTACTGACCGAGCGCACCCGAAATCCCGAGGCCGACGATCCAAGGCCAGTGCTGCCACGCGATCGATACCCAGTCCTTCGCTGCAAGTGCGCCGCTCACGACCGTCATGATCAAGAGCGACCAGAAGACCGTCGCGGAGCTCGAGTCCGTGCGCGCCAGGATGCGGATCGTGAGCCCGCTCAACGCATAGCCCAGCGCTGCGGCGAGCGCAGCGAGGCCGCCGAGCGAAACCAAGCTCGCGCCCGTCGGATTCAGGACGAGCACGACGCCGCACAAGCCGACGACGACGGCAACCCAACGTCGTGCACCGACATGCTCGCGAAGCACGGGCACCGACAGCGCCGTGATGAGCAACGGCGCCGACATGAAAATCGTGTATGCGTCGGCCAGCGACAGCCATTTGACCGAGTACACGAACGTCGAGAGCGTCAACACAGCCAGCAGGCCGCGAATCAAATGCAGTCCCCAACGGCGGGGAATCAGGTGTTGCCAGCGTCCGAACAGCGCAACGGCGCCGAGCAAGAGCGGCAACGAAGCCACGCCGCGCATGAACGTGACCTGCATCGCGGGGTAGGTCGCGACGAGGTACTTCATCGTGACGTCCATCATCGAGAACGTCGCGACGGCGGCGAGCATCGACAGAATTCCGCGCAAATGAGGCATGGAGCCGAGCACGATCGCAAGAAGGCCGCAGGCGGGGCCGGTGAGTGTACCGAACGTGCGGTCCGTGCGCCGGGGCTTCGTCACCCCGATCGACGGGAACTGGCCGCATCCGCGCGTGTTTCACTTGGCTGGCAGCGCGAGGAGCACCGTCCATGACGCGCCTGAATCAAGACGAGATCCTGTATTTCAAGAATCGGTTGCGGGAGCGCGCGGACCGCTTGATGAACGAGATTCGCAGAACGCTCGAGCGCTCTTCGGATGAAACGCACGTGCGCGTCGCCGAACAAGCCCGCGACATGGAAGACGATGCGTTTTCGAACCTGATCGTCGATTTGAATCTGTCCGAGATCGAGCGAGACGCCGAGGAGTTGCGCCGGATCGACTCGGCCTTGCGGCGCACGAGAGACGGGAGCTTCGGCCTGTGTGCGGACTGCGGTGCAGACATTCCGAAGCAGCGCCTGGAGGCCGAGCCGACCGCATTGCGTTGCGTGCGCTGTCAGGCGCTATTCGAGAAGACACACGCCATGCCCGGCACGCCGACGCTGTAAGCAAATTTTCTCGAAAAGCTCCGCATGCGCCGCTGTGCTGCCTGCGGCTGCAAGCTACAATGCCGGGCGGTTCGGCGGGCCTAGTGCGCGCCTTGCTGCAGCGGCCGCCGATTTCTCGGCGAAGCCCGATCTCGAGCACCAATCTGCGAGTTCTCATATGCGTCAAGTTTTCATCTGCGATGCCATTCGAACCCCCATCGGCCGTTACGGCGGTGCGCTCGCGCAAGTCCGCACCGACGATCTCGGTGCGATTCCGATCAAGGCGCTGATGGAGCGCAACAAGAGCGTGGATTGGGCTGCCGTCGACGACGTGTTCTACGGCTGCGCGAACCAGGCGGGCGAAGACAACCGCAACGTCGCGCGCATGTCGGCCTTGTTGGCAGGTTTGCCGGATTGCGTACCGGGCGCCACGATCAATCGCTTGTGCGGTTCGGGCCTCGATGCCGTCAATCTGGCGGCGCGCGCCATCCGCACCGGCGAGGCCGAGCTCGTCATTGCCGGCGGCGTCGAGAGCATGACGCGCGCCCCGTTCGTCATGGGCAAGGCCGATTCTGCGTTCTCGCGCACTGCCAAGATCGAGGACACCACGATCGGCTGGCGTTTCATCAATCCGCTCATGAAAGAGCGTTACGGCGTCGACTCGATGCCGGAAACGGCGGAGAACGTCGCCGAAGAATTCCAGATCAACCGTGCCGATCAGGATGCGTTTGCGCTTCGTAGCCAGCAGCGTTACGCCGCCGCGCGTGCTGCAAAGTTCTTCGAGAACGAAATCACGCCCGTGACGATTCCGCAAAAGAAGGGCGATCCGATCGTCTTCGCCGTCGACGAGCATCCCCGCGAGACGTCGCTCGAAGCGCTCGCGAAACTCAAAGGCGTCGTCAAGCCCGACGGTACGGTGACGGCCGGCAATGCGTCGGGCGTGAACGACGGATCGTGTGCGTTGCTGCTGGCGAGCGAGGAGGCGGCAGCGAAATACGGTTTACGTGTGCGCGCGCGCGTGATCGCTACGGCGACTGCAGGTGTGCCGCCGCGCATCATGGGCATCGGTCCCGTCCCTGCGACGCGCAAAGTGCTCGCGCTCGCAAAGCTCGAGCTCAAGCAGATGGATGTCGTCGAACTGAACGAGGCGTTCGCTGCCCAATCGCTCGCGGTTCTTCGTCAGCTCGGTTTGCCCGACGATGCAGAGCACGTGAACCCGAACGGCGGCGCGATCGCGCTCGGACACCCGCTCGGCGCCAGCGGCGCACGGCTCGCAACCACGGCGGTCAATCAGCTCGAGCGCATCAAGGGCCGGTACGCGCTGTGCACGATGTGCATCGGTGTGGGCCAGGGCATCGCGATGGTTATCGAGCGCGTGTAGTCCGCACGCCCAGGACCGCGAAATCCCGCGTCCGGCCGGCGGCACGTAGTTCGATGCCGCACGGCCGGGATGCGCACCTACTTGCAGGTGCGTTCCTCTCCCGTCCGCGACAGGCCGCTTGCAACCTCCGGGCGTCTGGCTTGTCCGACTCCATGTTCGCTGCCAACCGAGTACACTCCGCCCGAGTCGGCAGTTTCTCGCGGGTTTCCCATGAACCGACCTTCCGAACACGCTTCTGACGAGCCGAAACCACTGCCGACAGCGCAGGTCCTGCCGTTCGAGCGGCAATCCGAGCTTCAGAAAGCGGTCCAGCAGCGTGCGCAGGAAACCATCGATCTGCAGCGCGAGCGTGCGGCCGCAAGCCGTCCGGGGCCGGTGCGCCGGACGATCACATTTCTGCTCGCGACGATTCCCGTCATTCTGACGTTCGGCGCCGCGATCAGCTTCGTTGGCGTGCTCAAGCGGTTCAATGCGACCGTGTTCGGCACTGAAACTCAGACGGAACAGCAAGAACCCGCCCCGCAGACGGTGCCGGAAACGCAGCGCGATTCCGACGTCGTCATTCTCCAGTCCTATGGCGTCCCAGGGGCAGCCCCTAGGGAACAAAGTAGATCCCCTGGGTCACCGGCCCCCTAGACCTCGCTAAGGTTGCAGCACGTCGGAAATACGGCTGCAAAGCGCGATTCAACGCACGACGCGGTCTTTCACTCCGACCGACGCCGATAGATTGGCTATCGGCGAACGAGTTAACACGCTTTCAAGCGGGCTCCCGTGCGACGTGGATATGACGCGAACAGTCTTCGACGATTTCGATGAGTTTGCGGATGCGATCAAAGGCATCGCTGGCCGGTTCGTGCCGACCGCACGTTCCGAGCAGCCTTGGTGGATCGAAACCGCAAAGCTCGGACGCATCGAGTTGCAACAGTTGCAAATCGGTAGTGCCGCCACCTATGCGGGCATGGGCTCGGCCGATACCCTCACGATCGCCGTTCCGCTCACGGAGCCGCGACGGATTCGCGTCGACGGTCATGCGCTGGAGCAAAACTCGCTGATTTATCTCAAGCCCGAGCAATCCCTCACGTTCGCAGCGCGCGGACCGACGCGATGGCTCGCGATCACGTTGCCGATGCGCGTGAACGGCGCGGGTGTGCCGCTGTTCGATGCGGAACGGGTTCTGACGTCGCTCGAGCCGGGAACGCGTGCTCAAACGCGGCCGGAGGCGCTTGCACGTCTGCGCGAGCTTGCCGAGCGCATGAGCGCCGGAGAGTTTTCGGAGCCCGGTGCTGCGAGCGGAGCCGAGCAAGAAATCATCGCCGTCGTGCGCAGCGCGATCGAGTCGAGCTCGGTGACGCCGGATCGGCACATCGGCCGGCCGCAAGTGCCGCGTACGCGCGTCATTTCGCGCGCGCTTGCGGTGATGGAGAGCAAGAAAGGCAAGCCGCTGTTCATCGACGAGCTGTGCCGTGCGACGGACGTGAGCGAGCGCACGCTGCGCAACGTGTTCCAGGAATACTTCGGCGTCGGCCCGATCCGCATGCTGAAGGTGCGCCAGTTGCTCGAGATTCGTGTGGCGCTGCTCGAGGCCGATCCCGGTCACGACACGGTCGCGCGTACGGCGGCCCGTTTCGGTGTGTGGGATTTCAGCTTGTTCGCACGCAACTACAAGGCGCTGTACGGCGAGAGTCCTTCGGAAACTCTGCGCAAGCCGTCGCGCAAGTCCGCAGACGCCGGTCCTCGTTGGATCTCCTATGCATCTCGCATCTTCAAGATGCCGGAGACGACGCCGTCCGAGCTGCAGATTCGTCCGGAGCTGCGCCCTACAAGCTTGCTCGAATGAAGAGTGTCGGGCCGGCGATCTTCATATCGACAATGCCCGGCGTGCTCTCGTTGCGCGAATCGACTTCGAGCGTGAACGATCGATAGCCGAGGCCGAACACGACCTGCGGATGCGTGCGCCACGTGATCGCGGCACGCGCATCCATCAGCGAGCCGTCGACCTCGTCGATGTCCGCCGTTAGATATTGCAGGCGGGCCTCGAAGCCCCATTGGTCGGTGAACGCGAAACGACCTTCCAACCCGATCAGAGGGAGCGGCGCAACGCCGGTCTCCGGATCGCGCACCACACGGCTGCGTACGACGGCATTCGCCTCGATCTCTGCAATTTGAATTCCGAGCGTTGCGGTGAGCTCCGCGCGCTCGTT
>CALEKY010000163.1 GCA_937902995.1 uncultured Sinobacteraceae bacterium | reverse complement strand
ACAGCCGCGAAAGACCGCAGGGGATGTATTCGATGGGTGTCCAGAAAGGTGTCCTGTTGAGCATGCAGCCGCTCCCACCCGAGCTCGGCGAGGCGTTTCCTCCAGAATCCGAACAGCGACGGAAGTTCGAGCGAGTGGTGAGCGGCACGGATGCCACGTACAACTTCGCGAAAAAATACAAGCTCAAGACCGCGTTCGGCACCGACGTCCTGTTCTCTCATGCGCTCGCGAAAAGACAGGGTGCGCTGCTCGCCTCGCTCGCCCGCTGGTACACGGCGGCAGAAATTCTGAAGATGGCCACCGGCGTGAATGCGCAACTCCTCGCGCTATCGGGATTGCGCAGCCCATACGAAGGCAAGCTCGGCGCCATCGAGGAAGGCGCGCTGGCCGACATCCTGATCGTTGACGGCAACCCACTCGAGAACATCGAGCTGATCGAGGACCCGGCTACGAACTTCCTCGTCATCATGAAGGACGGGAAGATCTACAAGAATGAGCTGCGGTGATCTCGGGAGAATCGGCGCCCGCGAGGGCGCCGATTCAGCCGTCGCCTAGAAACTTGCCGTCACCGTCACCCGAGCCGACCTCGGGGATCCGGGAGTGATGTTGTTATTGTTGTGGGCGAACTGGAAGTAGTCTTCGTCGAAGAGGTTCTCGACGTTCAGTTGAGCGCGCCACCGATCGTTCAGCGAGAAGTACACCGCGCCGTCCACACGAGTGAAGCTCGGCAGCGTCACGTTGTTGGCGGGCGTCGCGAGATTCTCGACGGCGGCGAAAATTTCGTCGCGGTAGACCACACCGAGGGCCACTCCCCACGAGCTCGAGATGTCGTAGCGATTCCAGAGTGAGAACGTCGTCTTCGGCAGGTGGGCGAGCTCCGCGCCTTCTTGCACCGTCGCCGACTGGTTGCTGGTGATCTCTCCATCCTGATAGGCGCCCGCGGCTATGATGCTCCATTGCTCCGTGACCTGGCCGGTCAGCCCGAGCTCGATGCCGCGATTGCGTTGACCATCCACGAGGATCAACCGCGTCGCATCGGAAGGATCCGCCACTGCAACCTTGTTGCGCTCGAGCTCGAACAGCGCAGCGGTCACCGCAAGATTCGGGGTCGCATCCCACTTGACCCCGATTTCGTAGTTCGTGAACTCCTCGGGATCGAGCGACGAGTTCGCTGCCGAGAGCGAGGCCAGCTGGTCGCCGGCGCGCGGCTGATAGGTCAGGCTGTACGAAGCATAGGCCGACACGCTGTCGACCGGCTTGTAGACGACAGCCAAGCGCGGCGAGAACAGATCGTCATTCGAGCTGAAGTCATCCCCCGTGCGGTTGTTGGTGAAGTCCACCTTGAAGCTGTCGTAACGGGCTCCGGCGACCACCAAGAAGTGGGGCGAGAAAGCGATTTCATCCTGTAGATAAACAGCGGCAATCTTCGCCGTGCCGTCGTTGTCGGCGTCCGTGGCGCTCTGACGAAACGAAACCGGCAAAGTCGTGCGCGGGTTGCTGACCGGCACCTGGATGGATGTCGTGCCGACCGCCACGGTGTCGAAGTAACCGGTATTGCGGAAATTCTCGGTTTCTTGGCGACCGAGCTCGACGCCCGCCAAGAACTTGTGCGTAACCGCACCCGTCGTCAGCGTGAAATTCAGGTCCGTCTGGTTGAAGAAATTCTGGCGCTGAGTGGCGTTGTTGTAAGCCGCGATCGACACGAGCGTGCCCGGCGCATCGTCGCCCACGGCCGCAGTATTCACCGCGCCGGGAAAGACGTTCTGATAGAACTTGTCGTAGTCGCCGTAGCGCGTGCGATTGTGCAAAACGAAATCGTCGTTGAAGTAGTGTTCGACGAACAGGTTCGCCATCTTCACGGTCGCCTCGACCGGTGACTGATCGGGATCGCCGAAGAATTCGCCGCGACGCGTATCCAATGGGCGTCCCTGGAAGGACGACACGCCGCGATCGGCCGTGCGCTCGTCATGGAAATATTCCACGCCGGCTGTGACGGTGGTGTTCTCCCCTGCTACGAACGTCATCGTCGGGTTGATGCCGTAGCGCTCGAGCGTCACATCGTCACGATAGCTCTCGGAATCTTCGTACACGCCGTTGACACGGAAGGCGACGGTGTCGCTGAGCGCATCGCCGAAGTCTGCAGTGACGCGCTTGTTGTCGTAACTACCGAATTGAAGGGTGAACGAGCGAATGGGGTCGAATACCGCTTGCTTGCTGACGCGATTGATGAGACCGCCGACGCCGCCGCGACCGAAGAGCGCGCCGTTGGGGCCCTTCAGCACTTCGACTTGTTGGATGTTGTAGAGATCCCGGTAGTACTGGACGTCATCGCGCATGCCATCGAGAAAAAGATCGCCCGTGGAGCTGTTGCCGCGAATGACCGGCGTCTCGCGATTGCCTTCGCCTTGCGCCATGCCGACACCCGGCACGTACTGAACGGCATCGCCGATGTTCTGCACGTTCAGGTCGTCCAGCGTCTGACGCGTGAGCACGCTGATCGATTGAGGCACATCGCGAAGCGGCGTATCCGTCTTGGCCGTGTGAGCAACGCTCGACTTGTAGCCTTCTTCGTCAAGCGTGTCTTGAACCTGAATCTTCGGAAGTACGGACGGTTTCTCATCCGCGGCCTGTGCAACAGAAGCAACGATCAAGGGTAGGCCCAGTAGGGTGACCCGGATCAGGGGGGATGTCATTCGGCGAATCTCCAGATGCAACTACAAACGCGAATCATTCTCATTAAGATATCCGCTTACAAGGCGTTTGTCGAGAGTTACACCTACAAGCAGGTGCGACTGTTGCCGAGATTTGGCGGGTCTAGCCGCAGAGCTAGGCAGGTCCGCAGCAATCGCGATCGCGTTTCGATACTTATTCGATACTTATAAGAGACGCCCGTGCGATCTGACTCCTTGATGTCCACCCT
>CALEKY010000162.1 GCA_937902995.1 uncultured Sinobacteraceae bacterium | reverse complement strand
CTGAAGACTGAAGGCTGAAGACTGAAGGCTGAACACTGCCGCTCGTGAGTGGTGAGTGGAATGGCGCGCAGTGCTCCTTCCCTCCTTCCCTTTTCCCCTTTCCCCTTTCCCGATTCTCGATTCCCGATTCCCGGCTACCGGCGCCCTCGGTAATCTGTCACCTGTCGCCCGTTGCCTTTAGCCTTGCACAGCCTTGGACAACATCACCCACACACTCGTCGGTATTCTCGTGGGCGAGACGGCCGCACGAACGACGACTGCAAGAACCGGGACATTGCCGACGCCGACGCGTCGCAATCTATTCGTCGGTCTCATGGCGTTCGGCAGCAATCTGCCGGACCTGGATTTCTTGCCTTCGCGCTTCCTCGACGACAAGCTCCATTATCTTCTGCACCATCGCGGACACACGCATACGATCCTCGGCGCGCTCGCAATTGCTGCGCTCCTATATCTCGCCTGTGAGGCGTGGTGTCGGTGGCAGCGCTATGTCGTGTCCGCGAGCGATCGAGCGCAGCTCGCCGCAGTTGCCTGTCTTGCCGTGCTGCTGCACATCGCGCTCGACTTCACGAACACCTACGGCGTGCATCCTTTCTGGCCATTCGACAATCGTTGGTATTACGGCGATGCCGTCTTCATCGTGGAGCCGCTCTTCTGGGCAGCGTGTGCGCCGCTCATGTTCTTCGTACGTACGACGGTCGCAAAGGTGTTCATCGGCGTTGCGCTCACGGCAGGCGTGCTGCTGAGCTTCACGATGGGATTGGTCCCCATCGGCGCAAGCGTCGCGCTCCTTGGCTTTACGCTCGCCATGCTCGCAGCCGGCAAGCTCATGCGGCAGACGAGCGTGCTCAAGTTGTCGGTGACGCTGTGGCTTGCGATCAACGGCGTCTTCGCCATGTCGAGTGCGACCGCCAGAGACCGGGCACAATCCATTGCCTCGCAAACGTTTCCGCAAGACGATCTCTTGGACATCGTCCTGACGCCGCTGCCCGTGAATCCCGCCTGCTGGCAAGTACAGTTCGTCTATGCCGATGCCGAAGCGTCGTACGTGCGCCAAGCATCGTTGTCGATCGCTCCGCGCCTCATCGTCGCGAGCGAATGCCCGACTCGAAGCTCGGATACGGAGCGGACGGCGCCGTACGTGCCGATCGCAGCGCAGAGCACGGAAGCGATCGCTTGGGACGGGGAGATTCGCACGCCGCATCGATTGCTGACGACCGCATTGAAACGGGATTGCCAGGCGGCAGCGTTCATGCGCTTTACACGCGCACCCTGGATCGTTCAACACGAAGACATGTGGATCGTCGGCGATGCGCGCTATGACCATGAGCGCGCCCTGAGCTTCGCGGAGTTCGAAATCGAGCCGGAGGGATCGTGCACGACGCGTGCGACGTCTTGGGAAGTGCCGTGGATTCCGCCCCGGGCAGAGTTGCTGGAAATCGCGGGTGCGTTCGAATCGCACCGCTCGCCCTCTCCCGCACACGCAGGAGAGGGCGAATGAGCATCAGGTGGTCTTGCGCTTGGCAGTGAAGTTGCCTTCACCGAAATCGCCGAGCTTGGCCGTGCCCTTGATCGTGTCGTTGCCTTCTAGGACACCGTTGAAATCGACTTGCAGCACCATGCCTTGCGCTTCGAAAGTAAATCCGAACGCAACGTCCTTACCGCCGGTGATCTTGCCCTTGTAGTCGATCGAGCCCATCGGGCTGGTGATCGTGCCGATCAGGTCCTCGCCCTCCTGCTTCACGACCATGTCGCTGTCTTGCGCACCCATCGGCGTTTCGGTCGTCAGAATCCAATCGCCGGTGAGATCGGGGCCTTTCGGCTTCGGCGGCGCCGATGCACAAGCCGCGAGCAATACGGCAACCCCCACACACATCAAACCCTTCACTTTATTCATGCGAGTTTCCTCATCGCGTTGTGCCAGATGTCGTCGAATTCGTTCCGAACTCGAGGAGCCACTAGCTTAGCGAAGGGCGGCCCGGAGCTGTAATCAGTTTGGTAAAGGCGGTTGCGCATGCCGCCGAAGACCGCAGCGCAGTACACGAAACATCGCGCCTGTGTTTATGTCGACCCGGCGTCAGGATAGGCCGAGAGCACGCGTTCGGCGAGCTTGCGCGCTTCCTCGTCCGACGGCTCCGCTCCATCGAGCTCGACTTCGAGCGAGCCGCTCCAGACCTGTGCATTCTTTGCCGCGTCGATCACATCGAGCGTGAATGTGCCTGCGTGTCCGGCTTTGCGGCCGACCGGCAACGAAACGCCGATGCCGCCGCCGACTCCGTGAGAGCCGCCGCCCACGCCGATCCCGACGCCCGGCTTCGCCTTCGGGATCTCGCGCGTCGTGAGCGCATAAGCGATGCGGCAATCCGCGTTTTCTTCGACGGTCGCATAACCCTTGGCCGCGAGCTGCGCCATGACGGCAGCCCGAACCCGCTGATCGGCTAACGAAACCACATCGCCCGGCGCTGCGTACCAGGCAAAGCTCTTGCAATTCGGCAAGCCCTCTTCGGCTTGCTGCACGCGTACTTGCGTTTCCGGCGTCGCACACGCCGCAAGCAATGACATGAACCCTGCGAGCACGACGGATCGCTCTAATGGGTTTCGAGTAATGAGCATTGCATTCCTCCGCTCAAATCAGCGCGAGGCTATAGACGGGAGACGAGCGCGCTGGGCGCGCCCAACCTTTAGTCTTCAGCCTCTGGTCTTCAATGTGTGGCCGCGGGGAATGGATCCGCGCGAGTCAGCGCGCCGATGCGACTTGATTGACGGGCTCGGCCGCCGGACCGCGATATTCGAAGTGCCACGGCTCGTTCGGCGATTTGAGCGGCCCAATGAACCGTCCGCCGGCCGCCATAACGGCTTGCTGGAGCTTGCGATCCCAACCCGGGGCTTCCCACTCGTGGGAGACACGGGCAACCGTCGTACCGGCAACGATGCGATCGCCGCGCATGATCTGGAAATCGATCGCGCGCATTTGTCCATGCATCGACAATCCCGGCGCAGCAAGCGGTGCGACGGGCACCGGACGCCATCCCGTCAGGAAGCGTCTGAATGCCTCGACGGAATCCGCATTCGGATGCGCACCGAATCGCGCCAGCGCAGCAAGCGCGTCGCGGCGCAAGTTGGCCGCCGTCCTGCCCACGCCTGCGTTGGAAATCCAGCGCTCGAGCTGCAGATCGAGGCTACGGACCTGCGTATTCGCATACAGCGTGTAGCCGGGATTCTGCCGTTCGAACGCCCGCCGCACTTCGGCCAGATCGTGGAGCAACTGCCGATACTCGTCCGACTGTTCGTACGTGCGAATCTCCGCGTTCGTCCAGCTCCAACGCGATGCGAGGTTGGGACCCGCACGCAAGTACGCACGCAAGGCAAGCAGGCGTCGATCGAGCTGGGGAATCCGTTCGAGCGTTCGGCGCTCGCGGACATCGAGCTGCGTTGCGAGCGCGCTGAGATAGCTCGCGAGTATCGAGTCCTCAGCCGCATGCGCAGTCGGAACCGCACAAGCGACAAAGAGACAGAGGTAGAGCAGAGAACGAAGCATCGCACGCCCGAGGCTGAAGACCGAAGCCTAGCCTATCAGCTCCTTCAATTTGGCGTGACCCGTGCGAGACATCGGCAATTTCGTGCCGTCCGACAAGACGGCCAGCCAGCTGTCCTTGCCGTACAAATCGATTCGCGCAAGCCGCTCGATGTTCAGAATGAACGAGCGGTGGATGCGCACGAAGCGCGTCGGATCGATCTGCGATTCGAGATCGCTCATGGTCTGTTGCTTGCGATAACGCTTGCCGCCGACGGCGAACTCCAGGTAATCGTCTTGCGCCTGCACGAAATCGATACGCTCGATCGGCAGCACGTGCACGCGGCCTTCCTGTCGGATCAGCACACGCTCGAGCAGCTTCCCCGGCGGCCGCGCTGCCACCGACAGTGCCTGCGCCGACGGCGATGGCGTGCGATTCGCAAGTCGCTCGCGCACGCGCTCCACAGCTGCGGCGAGCCGCGCCGGTTCGACGGGTTTCAGCAAGTAATCGACTGCGTGCACTTCGAACGCACGCAATGCAAATTCGTCGTACGCCGTGCAGAAGACGACGATGGGTGCGCGATCGCCGAGCAATTCCAGGACTTCGAAGCCCGTCAGTTTGGGCATCTGGATGTCGAGGAACATGACGTCGGGATTCAACTCTTCCGCAAGCTTGACCGCTTCGAATCCGTTCGAGGCCTGCCCGACGATCTCGATGTTCGGGATCTGCTCGAGGTGCTCGATCATGAGCTGACGAGCCAAGGTTTCATCATCGACGATTAGAGCACGCACGCTGCACCTACGCTGGATTCATAGCCGGCAACAAAATCGAGACCCGAAAGCTCGTCTCGCGCGCATCGACATCGACGCTGGCCCGTGTGCCCGCGAGCGTCTCGATGCGCGAGCGCACGTTGCTCAACCCCACGCCGGTGCCGCGCGAGGGCGGCCGGTCGGGATCGCACGGATTCTCGACGACGATCTCCACCAAGCCTTCGCGGCGACGCGCACTGACGCACACCTCGCCGCCTTCGAGCATGTGAGCCACACCGTGGTGAACCGCGTTTTCGACCAACGGCTGCAGCACGAGCGGCGGCACCGCGACATCGCGCACATCCTCGGCCACGTCGAACTTCGTGCGCAAGCGCTCGCCGAACCGCACGCGTTCGATCGCGAGGAACGTTTCGACGAGCGTGATCTCTTCCGAGAGCGGAATCGCGCGTTCGCGAGCGAGCGTCAGGCTCTTGCGGAAGAACTGCGCCATCAAAAAACACATTTGCCGTGCCGCCGCCGGATTCTGCCCGATCAGCGCCGCCACCGAATTCAGGCTATTGAACAAGAAATGCGGATCGAGCTGTGCCCGCAGCGACTTTAGCTCCGCCTCCCGCGCCAGTACTTGCAGCTCGAGGGCACGCTTTTCCGCATCGAGCGAGCGCTGAAAGGCACCGACGAGATAATGCCCGAGCACTGCGAGAATAATCCCGATCGCGCCCGCGAAAATGAGCAGCGGCAATGTCGCCATTGCGCTGTCGGGGTAATCCTCACCCGGAGCAAGCAAGAACAGCGCCCAGCCGTAAGCGACGATCAGCCAGATGGCGAGCGAGCCGACACCCGCAACGCACCAGATGAGCGTCATTCGCCACAGCGAGACCTGTCCGGGCGGCAGCGCTTGCACCAGGTACCAGAAAGACAGCGACTGCAGGCCGAGTGCGAGCGCAATGGGCACCGCAAACTCGAACGACCACATCGCCGGCGCTTGGCCGCCGAAGATGAGCACGACCGCCAGCAGCAGACCGAAAGCGATCCACACCGAGAGGTACAGAATCAGGCGGCTGCGGCGGACGAAAATCGGATGCATCGTTGATGAGATGAAGCGCTAACGCGCGGCCTGCAAGCGCACCGCTTGCGATCCGAGTCGGACGGCGAAAGAGAGCATGCTGCCAGCTTCCCGCGCCGCCGAGATCAGTCCTTCACTCCGATTCCGCCCATCACGGCGAAGCCGTCGAGAATGAGCGTCTTGGTCGGCACCGTCGTCGTCGGACGGCGCTTGTCGGAAAAACCGCCGAGCAGCGTCGCAATCTTGCTCGTCACCGTCCAGTCGGGCGGTACGTGAATCTCGATGTCGCCGCAGAACGAGAACACTTCGATTCGAGCGACGTCGCCCTCCATTCGTGCGGACGTCAGATCGAGATTCACGCTCCCGAGAACGGCGGTGAGATCGGCGCCGCGGAACGGACGCGACATGGGACGCAGCTCGCTACCGGACAACATGGCGAACGTGCGAATGAACTCCGCATGCTCATCGTCGGCCTTCGGCCCGTGCGTCGTGGGTCCGGTGAAAGCATGCCCGGCGGCCGGCCCGTCGGGCGCGCCCTGTACGGCATCCTCGATCGTCTCCGTGCGCGGCGGACGCAGGGATCGATACACCAGCATGCCGCCGACGAACAACAACAACGATGGGAACAAGATTCCCCACAGGCTGAAATCCAACAACCCGATCTTGCTGACGAAGATGAACAGGCCGACGATGATGAAGGCCCAGCCTTCGTTACGCCGGCGCCGGCCGCGCGGTTTCGACAAGATGGCGATACCGATGACGACGAGAATGAGCGGCCACGCCTTGCGCAGGACGTAACGCGATTCGACCCAGCCGAGGCTGTCGAGCAGGAACAGCGCACCGAGCGCGAGGATCGCGATCCCGATCGCAAACCGCGCCGAAAAGACGCCTTCCGAGGGCTCGCCACGTGCGCGATCAGGGCCGGAATGTCGAGGATCAGTTGCCACGCTGTGTCCTGTGTCTCTGATCTTCATCCTTGAAGAAGATGAGGTCGATGCCGGCCGCGATGACGAAAATCGGCCACGCGCTCCACCAGCTCAGCCCCAGCCAGTTCGCGAGGCCAATCTGCGAGTACAAGCCCGCCGCAAACAGCCACAGCCCGCCGGGTCGGCCGAGATGCCGGCTGGGCGCGACGAGCCCGATCAGACCCGCTGCCATCAGCAAGACCGGCCAATACCGCAGCAGTCCCCAGGGAATGCCGTATCCCAGATTCGCGGCCAGCAGAATCCCGCCCACGAGCAAGAGAAACAGCCCGAGGACGAGGTGCGAGCGACGTCGAGGAGTGGGGGGGTGAGGTTGCGGATGGTTCATGTAAATTCCGGCAATTGGGCCGTAGTGCAAACCTTACGGATTGCCCGCGACTCTTGCCAGCGGCGACCGGCGAACAGCCGGCCGATACCGGTGACCCCAAGACAACCTCACCGGCACCGTGCACCCGGTCACAAAACGAACTCCGGCACGGTTCGGGCGTTGACCCTCTACACACACCGAGGACACGCCATGACCGATACCCAGCACGACATCAAGGTCTTGAATTCCCTGATCGAGACGACGCTCGACAGCGCCGATGGCTACAATCAGGCGGCAGAACGCGCAACCAGCACCAGCTTCCGAAATTTGTTCCAGCAATGGTCGACCGAGCGCCGGCAGATCGTCAGCGAATTACAGGATCAAGTGAGGTCGCTCGGCGGCACGCCTGACGACGACGGCTCCACGCTGGCGGCCGGTCATCGTATGTTCCTGAAGCTGCGGGACAACATGACCAAGGGCGATGAAAGCGTCATCGACGAAGTGGAACGCGGCGAAGACTTCATCAAGTCCAAGTACGAAACAGCGCTCGAAGATGACGATCTATCGACCGCCTCGCGCGACGTCATCTTGCACGCTTATTCATCGATCAAGTCGGGGCACGATCAAGCGCGGGATTTGAAGCAAAGCTTCAAAGCGAGTTGAGTTGGACAATTGATAGTTGATAGCGGACGAGCCCATCAGATGCCTCCCCTGCGTGAGCAGGGAAGGTGCACGCGCTTCTCTTGTCGTAGCCGTCGCCCGTAGCCCTTCTAACCCAAGCCCCGAGCCCCAAGCTCTGCTTCACCGTTCGCTCGAACGTCCCGAGCGCTGTCCGCCCCGCTGCGAGTGAGAGCTGCTTTGGCGTTCAGACGAACGCATTGAGGACGAACGCTGCGCCGGTGCCGGCGACGAGCGTCGTTCGGCCTGCGGTTGCGTGCGCGGTTGAGACGGCGGGTTTGGGTTTACGGAGTGCGATTCTGATCGTTGGCGTGGTGCCTCCTGCACGGCACGGGGCTGTTCGCGCACGCGCTCTCGTACACGTGGAGATTCCAACGGTCGCGTGCTCTCGCGTTGCGTAAAGGAACGGACAGGCGCACTCGATGGAGTGCTCGATGTGCTCGGACTCGAGGAGTACGTCTTCGGGGAACGCGACGCATCGCCCGGTGCGATTCGCTCGATCCGCACATCTTCGGACCGGCGCTCTCTCGCTGGCATGCGTTCCGGACGTACGTCACTCTGCGGTGCGCGACCGGCGCTGCGATCGTTCGTGCTGCCACGGCGCTCGGCTCGCTGCTCGTCCTTCGTACCGTATCGAATCGCCTCGCGCTCCGTCTGCGTCGACGCACGCGAACCTGCACCGCCCATCGACCGCCGAGTTTCTTGCGCACGAACGTCGCCGCCGCCGCGGCCACGCGGAATCTGTAGGCCTGTGCCTTCCTTCGGATTCGAACTGCGAGCCACCAGCGCCGTGCGTGCAACCGGTCTACCGCCATTCGCTTCGATTGCACGCTGCTCCGTATCGAAACTGACACGACGGGGTAGATCGCGGCGCGCAACCATGTGCCGAGCACCGCCTGTCGCCGCATTCGACACACGAACAGCACGCGGCTGTCCCGCCAAGAGACTTTCGCGTTGCGGCGCGATGGCCGGCGGGCGGGGCTCGAAACGCCAATTGCGCAGATCGCGATCGCTCACGTGCGTGAGATGGCTGCCGACCGGACGTCCGCGCACGAAATGCTCGCGCTCGACAACGGTCACCGCATGCGGACGGTCGCGATATCGATACACGAAATCCCGAT
The DNA here is from genome assembly GCA_937902995.1 of uncultured Sinobacteraceae bacterium. Lineage (GTDB taxonomy): Bacteria > Pseudomonadota > Gammaproteobacteria > Steroidobacterales > Steroidobacteraceae > Steroidobacter. Next base: position 15,756 of record CALEKY010000162.1, on the reverse strand, counting down.
AACGGCCGTGATACGCGCGGTCGATGTGAATGTGATTCACGACGATCGTGTTCGACACGTTCACGCGCCGCAGATAACGATGCGAGTGCCAGTATCCCGGCACATAGACTTCATGCGGAGCGAGCGGGAACCAACCGATGCCGTGACCGAGCGAAACGTTCACGCTCACGTGCGGACCGCCGACCCAGGCGACGAGCGCCGGCGCATACACGGCACGCACATGGCGCGGCCCAGGCACCCAACACCAGCGATGGCGCACGTACGCCCAACGGCCGTAGTGGAACGGCGCGAATCCCCAGCGCGCATCGTCGATCCATGTCCAACCCCACGGCGACACCCACACCCAGCGACCGTAACGGTACGGTGCCCAGCCTGCGACGACGTACGTCGGATACCACACGTAGCCGTACTCGGGTTCGTGCACCCATCGTCCGTGGGCATCGAGATCTTCGTAACCGATGACGCCCTCGCTGACGTAGCGCGAGGACGTGGCACTCTCGCTGCGGCGCGCACGATCGTTCGCCCAGTTCTCGAATGCAGTGCGGGGGCCGAGCCGAGAAATTTCTCCCCGTAGCGTCTCGGTGCCGCGGAACGTGCCGACTTCGTTCGCGCGAACCATGAACTGCTGACCTTCGCCGGTGACCTCGGCCTCGCCGCTGCGCGCCTTGACGACGGTGGTCTCGCCGTCCTCGTCGACTTCGATGTGATATTCGCCAGGATGCAGCAAGCCCACGCTCGCGTTCGGCGTGTCGATCTCGATGACTTCGCGCTCGCGTTTGCGCAGGACTCGAACCGTGATGCGGCCTTCGGCCAAGCTCATCGCAATGGCGTCGTCATCGAGGTCGAGGAACGCGAAGTCGGTGACTTCGTCCAGATGAACGATCGCGGAATCGATTTGCAGCTCGGCACGCGCTTTGCGGTCGACCCAGATGCGGTCTTCGCTGGTCAGCGGCCGATTGAGCACCGCCTCGGCCCATTCCTGAGTGCCGGCGGGCGCGACGGAAACTTCACCTTCGATATGACTTAATCGCGCTACACGCCCAGGCGGATCCTCGGCAGCCAGCGCAAACGCGGGCAGCGTCAGCAGGAGCAGAGCTTTGAACACGTTGCGCATGGCCTATGCCCGTAAGAACGGTTGTGCCCATGTTCCGTTCCGGACCGTGAACTCAATGTGAACGCGGGCCTCGTGGGCGAGACGCTAAACTAGTCGCATGCTCAAGGGCTACCTGAACAGGTTCATCCTTTGCCTGGTTATTGCGGCAGCCGCAGCCGGTTGCGCCGGCACCCAAGAAAAAACGGCATCGGCACAGGGCTCGGCTCGGCCGAACCAGACCACTGAGGCCGACAGCCTGGCGGCCGAAGCGCTGGCGGCCTATCACCTCCAACGCGACGGCGCCCGCACGCTGGCCCTCATTGCTGCAGCGACGAACCGGGCGCCGAACCGCGCGGATCTTGCCTATCTGCAATTGGCGCTTTGCCGGGCGATCGAGGGCTGTCAGCCGGAGCCGTACGAGACGATCGTCCGCAAGCTGGAACCATCGAATGCGGTCGTCTGGATGCGCGCGCTCGAGCAGGCGCAGCAACGCCGCGAAACCTCCGTCGAAGCGCACGTCCTCGAAGCCATGGGGCGTGCCGAGACCTTCGACGTTCATTGGAACGAGCTCGTCGCAGCCGTAACCGGCGCACGCATTGCGCTCGGTGCCCGCGCCAATGCCGCGTTGAGCGAGACGGTAGGTTGGCTCGGCGAAACGATCGTACCTCCGTTACAGCCGTTGACGCTTGCATGCGGACGCACGCGCACTGCCGAACCGGCATGGGCACAACGTTGCAGCAAGCTCGCGCAGGTGCTGGCGAACGGGGATACCTATGTCGTCGAAGCACTCGGCCTGAAGATCGCGCAACAAGTCACGGCCGATGCGCTCGAACAGAACCGACTCGCGCAACGCACTCTGACTGCTCGCTACCTTTGGCGCGAATCGGGAACGATCATCGAATCGCAGGTCGAGCGCGACAAATTTGCAGCGCAGCTCGTCGAGCTCATGCGCAAGCTTCGCCGCGAGCAAGACGTGCACCTTGCCGTCGTGCGCTGGGCAGGTCTTCCGGTCGTGCCTCCGCGCGGCTGGTCGGACGACTGAGATTTCGCGCGGCTCAAGCCGCTTGCTTTTCCCGCGCCGCTTCGCCGCCGAGCGCCTGCGTCAGCTCGCCGAGCATCTGCGAAAGCTCTCCCGCCATCAACGCGAAATCCATGTCGAACTTCTCTTCTGGAGAAATTTCGTCCGAAGAGCTTTCGGCGCCTTGCTTGTCGATGCCAAGGAACTGCACGCGCTTGATCTCGAGCTTTTCGGTGAGAACGAACGACAGGCGATCGGCCCAGGTCAGACCCAGTCGCGTGACGTACTTGCCCGAATTCAAATGCGCGGCGATTTCCTTGCCCTCGAGCGGATGCCGCACATAACGGACGGTCGCTTTGCTCTGGTCGAGCGCCCGCAACTCGAGGTCCTGATCGATCACGAACCGCAGCGGCGGATCGCCGAGCATCAGCCACGCTGCCATGCACGACTGCGGCGAGCGCTCGGTTTCGAGGAACGTAATCGGCAGGCTGCCCAACGTATCGCGCAGCGTTTCCACGATCTCATCGGCGCGCGTACCGCCGGCCGCATCGACGACGAACCAGCCGTGCTGCGGATCGATCCACGCGCGCGTGATGCGGCGTCTGGAAAACGCGCGTGCGCGCAGTTCTTCCGTCACGCGCTCGCGCAGCTCCCGCAACTGACGCCGACCGACGGGATAACCCTGCTGCTGCTCGAGCTCGGCGGCGCGTTCGGCCGTGACTTGCTTGATGATCGAAGCCGGCAGCAGCTTCTGCTCGACGCCGAGCGCGATCAAATGCTGGCCGTTCGTCGTGTGCACGTAGCGCTGCGCGACGCTTGCATGCACCCAGCCGCGGCTCTGCATATCGAACGCGCCGCAAGGCTGCAGCGGACGCTGCGACAAGCGTTCTTCGAGCTCGGCAGCCGACAGCGACCAGCTCTCAGGCAATCGATAGACGACGAGATTCTTGAACCACATGGACGGGGATGCTCGGCAAAGCCCCGGAGTATACGGACGAGAGCCGAGGCAACCAGTCCTTGCATTGCGCGCTGAAATGATTCAGGCACTTTCAGCGTGCCGACGTACCACTGCACGAATCTGCTCGATCGCTAGATCTCCTGCACGAGCGCGCAGTTAGCCGCATGTCCTCCAAGACCCCCCAACTACGTGCGAGTCAAGATCGATCGAGAAACTGCGCTCGCCGCGAAGCGCTCTTGCCGTTGCCCGTAGCCCGTTACCCGCAGCCCGCACTTCACTCGCGCACGAGCCGCGCAAGCTCGCGTGCTGCAAGCGGCGCTCGCTCTTTCGCACCGCCGATGAAGAACAGGAAAACGTCCCGCGGCTGAACGCTCGGCGCAGCAGTGAGCACTTTCGGCAGATCATTGGGCTCCAAGCCTTTCGCCCATAGCCGCGCGCGCTCGGCCCAAGTGCGCAACGCGTCCTGACTGTACCCGGTCGGCTCCTCGGAAACCGAGCGCTTCAGCCGTCCATAGACGAAGCTGCCGGTGACGTCGGCGAACGATGGATGTTCGTCCGTATCCGCAAAGACGACGGTTACGCCCGTTTCTCGCGCAAGATCGATGAAAGCCTCGCACATGAACGTGCGATGTCGCACTTCCAGCGCGTGACGCAACTCGATGCCGTTGGCCTCGCGCGGCAAGAACGACAAGAAAGTTGCGATTTCCTCGCGTTCGAATTTCTTCGTCGGCGGCAATTGCCACAGGATGGCGCCGAGCTTCGGCGACAGCGCAGTGACGCCGTTTACGAACCATTCGACCGTGCCGCGCGCCTCAGTGAGATCTTTGCGGTACGTAACGTTGCCCGAGGCCTTGGTCGTGAAAACGAAATCGTCCGGCGTCTGGTCGCGCCAGCTTGCGAATATGTCGGGCTTCTGCAAGCGATAGAACGTGCTGTTGATTTCTATTGCAGTGACTTGGCGGCTTGCGTACGCGAGCTCGCCTCGTTGCGGCACATCGCTAGGGTAGAAGGTCTGCCGCCACGGCACGTACGACCAACCTCCCATGCCTGTGCGAATGATCCCGTCGCTTTGCATACGTCAACCGTTTCTGCGAGATGCTCGTCCTCAACCGTCGCACGGCACCTTGCGCATCGGGAACTCCACCGCTGTGAGCTCGCCATTGCGCAGGCCTTCGATTCGTGCATGCAGCCTCTCTGGAGTCGTCGCCCCATAGATGATCCGCTGCGGGAAATCGTGAGCCGCATTCTCGAACACGACCTCGTGCGCCGAAATGCGCGATGCAGGAAAAGACACCTCCTTCTGATTCGACGGCTGCGCAATCGACACTGGACTTCCGCCTTGCAAGCGAATTTGCATGAACTCGAAGCCTACCGTCTTTCCTCCACGCACCGTTCGGCTCATGCCGAGCATCGTGTCTCCGGCAGGTTTCATCCAGATTTCGATCGTGCCGGCTTCGCCCGCCTCTTGAGCCCAGCACCCCGCCAACCACGCAAGCGAGTCGAGCGAATCGGCTTGCGCTGTCGGCAATCGCAAGAACAAAGCGATAAAAAGCATCGCAGTTGAACGTGCAGGGATTTTCACGGCGTCACCTTTTGGCGGCAGTCGTTGACCCGACAAGAGCAGGGTATCGATGCCGCGAATTTTGCACGCGATCGATGCTCGTTCGATCGATTTGCGCCGAATTGGAACCTCGCACGCCGGGAAGGGTTGCGTCTTGGAACATCGATTCGCGAAGGAGCCTGATTTATGAATACGATTCGTCATTCCATCCGCGCCGTGCTGCTTGGTGCCTCCGCGCTGGCACTTTCGATCGGCTGGGCGCAAGAACCCGCCCGCACTCCGGCCACGCCTGAAGCACAGGATCCGCCGGCAGAGACGCGTGCACCGAGCACTGCACAACAGCCGCAGAGCACGGCCACGATGGCGATCGACGAGAAGAAGCTCGATCAATTCGCCGACGCGTACGTTGCCGTGCAGAAGATTCAAGCCGACTCGGCCGCTGAGCTCGACAGCGCCGCCGGCGATCCGGCCAAGCAGCAGCAAACGCAGCAAAGGGTCGAGAACGAGATGATCGCAGCCGTAGAGCGCACGGGCCTGAAGCTCGAGGAGTTCAACGGCATCGTTCAAACGATGCAGGCGGACGTCGATCTGCGGGCACGCATCGCCGAGAAGATTCGGAAGAGGATGGGGGGCTAACTCGGCGACAGGCTACAGTCGACGGGCGACAGCAGGGCACGACGAAGGCTGTAGCCGGCGCATGCGCGTCAAGCGATTCCCTCCCCTGCGATAGCGGGGGAGGGTTAGGGTCGGGACATTGCACGCGGAGCGCGCTCTACCTTCAGCCTTCAGCCGCGGCTTACAACGTTTACGTTTGTAAACCGCTTCAGTCGACGACGAGCTTGTATCCCGCCCCAGGCGCCGTCAGAAGCATCTGGGGTGATGCAGGATCGACTTCGATCTTCTGTCGTAGTCGATGCACGAGCTGCTTCAGCAACTGACGATCGCCCGAGCCTTTGTGGCCCCACACCTGCATCAATAAGCGATCCGAGCTCACCGTGTGACCGGCGTTCGCAAGCAGCATCTGTAGCAACCGCAGCTCGAGCTTCGTCAAGCGCACAGGCGGATTCGAATCGACCTGTACCGTGTGCTCGTCCATATCCAAACGAATACGTCCGGCGGCGAGCGGTGTGGCGTTCTCCATACCCGCCCGTCTGAGCAGCGCTTTCACACGCGCAAGCAACGTGCGGGGACTGAATGGCTTCGTCAGATAATCGTCCGCGCCGATCTCGAGTGCTTTCACGAGATCTTCTTCTTCGCCGCGCACCGTCAACATCATGACCGGTACGCGCGATTTCGCCCGAATCGCCTCGCACACCTGAAACCCGCTCGCACCCGGCATGTTGATGTCGAGGATGACCAGATCGGGCATCTCCGTTTCGAATGCCTGAATGGCGCTGGGACCGTCGCTGGCTTTCACGACGAGATATCCCGCCTGCGAAAGCGTGAAGGCGATCAGCGCGAGCAGATCTTTATCGTCGTCGGCGGACAGAATTTTCATAGTGCGAGCGCATCATGTGAGCATCGTGAAATCTCGGCGCAAGAGAACTCTTGCGCTCGAGCGTTCAACTCCGGTTTCAATCATCTTCGCCTGCCTGTCTCCTCGGCAGCACGACCTCGAAACGGGTCCGGTCCGCAACGCGCCGTGCGCTGATCGTACCGCCGTGGCGGTCCACGATGGACTTGACGATCCAAAGACCGAGCCCCAGCCCGCCCGGCTCCGGCTCTTGTTCCGGACCGCGATAGAACCGTTCGAAAATCGTTCCGCTTTCTATTTGGGGAACGCCGGGGCCTTCGTCTTCGACCCAGACTCGCACGTGCGCATCGTCGTACGTCGCGCCGATGCGCACGACCGAATCCTCCGGCGCGTACTTGCTCGCATTCGCAAGCAGATTCACGAACACTTGCGTGAGCCGCGGACCGTCGCCTTCGATGTGCGGCAAATCGCTCGGCAATGCAATTTCGATCGGCTGACGGCGCTGTTTCAGCAAGGCGCCGATCAGCTCCTGGGCATCGGCAATCACGTCCTCGAGCGCCAAGCTCTGATGACGAATTCCGAGCTGACCCGACTCGATGCGGACGCTTTCGAGCAGGTTGTCGATCAAGTTCGTGAGCCGCAGCGTTCCGCGTTCGAGCGACAACACGAGCTCGCGCTGCTGATCGATCGGCAGCGTATCCAAGCCTTCGCGCAGCAGCTCGATGGAGGCGAGCTGCGCCGCGAGCGGCGTCCGGAATTCGTGCGAGATGTTCGCCAGCACGGAGTCGCGCGCACGGCGCACGCCTTCGAGCTCCGTTTCGTCGCGGATCACCTGCACCTGCAGCTCGTCGATCGGCGCAGCGCTCGTGATGATCGTCGTGCGCGGCGTCGAGCCGTTCACGTCCAGGTGTTCCGTTTCCTGTGCGCTGCCCTCGGTGCGTGCACGCAGAATCGGACAACGTGTGTCGCAAGGTCGCTGGCCGTTCACGTTGCACGGTTTGAGCACATCGCCGCAAAACCGTCCGATCGCCTCGTTGGGCTGCACGCCCAACAAACGCGCAGCCTGCGGATTGAGATAACGAATGACGCGCGATTTATCGACCGCGTACACGCCTTCGACGATGCCGCTCAGTACTGCTTGCGCTTCCGCCTCGCGGCGGCGCAACGCATTCGTGAGCTCGACGAGATTGTTGCGCATGTCTTCCATGGTCCGCGCGAGCTTGCCGACTTCCTGCGTGCCGCCGATGGGAATCGATGTCGAGAAGTCGCCCTTACCGAGACGCTCTGCGGCGTCGGTCAACGCGCTCACCGGTCCGGTCACTTGATGGCCGAGAATGACGCCGGCCAGCACGGCGAGCGCTGCGAGCACGATCGCAGTGACGAGCAGACGTTTGACCAATCCTCCGACCGAAGCATCCATTTCGTTCGTCGCCAGACGCGCCTCGAGTAGCGCAATCGCTTCGCCCGTCGCGGCGAACACCGGAAAGCTCGCCGCATATACGTCCGGATCGTCGATGCGTGCGACAGCGGAGCGCCCATCCGAGAGGCCCGCCGAGTGCAGACGCGTGAACTCGTCGACTCTCTTCTCGGCGATGAAGCTGCGGTAGTTGATGAGCCGCACGGGCACGCCGACGCGCTCGGTCAGGAGCTGCTCCATGCGTTCGTCGAGCAGGCGCGCAACGTACAGTCTCCGCTCGATCGTACCCGGGATGCGCGCAGCGCCGCCCATCACGGCGTGCGTAGCACCGTCGACCGAGGCGAGAAAACGTTCGCCTTGTTCGGCCGCGCTGATAGCCACTTGTTCCCACGGCAGCTCGACGCCGGCCTGCGCCACCAGGACGTTGCCTTCGAAGACCGCGCACGAGGCGATCGTTTCGCTGTTGCACGAGCGGCGCAGGTACGGCGCGATCGCTTCCATCTGCCGTTCGGCCAACAGGCGCTGCAGCGTTTGACGCGAAGCGACGGTCTTCACCTGAGTGACCACATCCTCGCTGAAGCGCCGCAGATCTTCGCGCGCCATTGCGCCGGCCAATTGCACGCGCGACTGCCCCTGTTGATCGGCAAGATCGCGCAACGAACCGATGGCAGAGATGGAAATGCCGCCGACGACGAGCAGCACGATCAACACATTGATGCCCGCAATCCATACGCCGAGCGTCGCCCGCGACGTGTCGAGTTGCAGCCGGTCGACGAATTGTTGGATGCGATCGAGCATGGTTCGGGGCGGGCGGAAGGCTAGCCAAGTGCCTCCAGGCCTACACCTGAAGTATTCACTGCCTGACCCTGCAATGCATATTCCATCTTGATCGCGGGGCTCAATGCTTGCGTATACCCGTGCGCCATTCGACGAGCGTCTTGATCACCAGCGTGACGACGGCAAGCATGGTCAGGAGCGAAGCGACCGCGAACGCGCCGACGAAGTTGTACTCGTTGTACAGCATTTCCACGTGCAACGGCATCGTCGTCGTTTGTCCCCGGATGTGCCCGGAGATGACCGAAACTGCGCCGAATTCGCCCATGGCGCGCGCGTTGCACAGGATCACGCCGTAAACCAATCCCCAGCGCACTTTCGGCAAGGTGACGCGGAAGAAGGTCATCAGCCCGCCGGCACCGAGCGTAATGGCCGCTTCCTCCTCGTCGTTGCCGAGCTGCTGCATCAGCGGAATCAGCTCGCGCGCGACGTACGGGAAGGTCACGAACATCGTCGCCAAGACGATGCCGGGCAGCGCGTAGATGATGCTGATGTCGTGCTCTTGGAGCCACAAACCGAACCATCCGTGCACGCCGAACAGCAGCACGTACACCAGACCGGAAATCACCGGCGAGACCGCGATCGGCAGATCGATCAACGTGAGCAGAACGCTCTTGCCCTTGAACTCGAACTTGGCGATGGCCCACGCCGCGCAGATGCCGAACACCGTATTGAGCGGCACGACGATGGCCGCCGTCGTCAACGTCAGACGGATGGCCGCTAGCGTGTCCGAATCCTCGAAGCTCGCAATGTACATCTGCCAGCCTTTGCTGAGGGCAGTCGCAAAGACCGTGATGAGCGGTGCAAACAACAACGCCGCGAGAAACGCGAGCGACACCGCGATGAAACCCCACTTGATGAGGTTCGAGGCGATCGTATCGCGCCCAGGGCGGGAGGCGATCTCCGCAAGGAGCGCTTTGTTCGGACCGCCGGCCATTACCGACCCGACGCCGTCAGTCGGCGCCGCCCCCAAGCCTGCAACAAGTTGATGGACAGCAGCATTGCGAACGACATGATCAGCATGATGAAGCCCAGCGCGGCCGCTGCCGCGTATTCGAACTGCTCGAGCTTGATCACGATCAGAAGCGGCGTGATCTCCGTCTTCAGCGGCAGATTGCCGGCGATGAAGATCACCGAACCGTATTCGCCGACAGCGCGCGCGAACGCGAGCGTGAAGCCCGTCAACAGCGCCGGCAAAATCGTCGGCAGGATGATGCGGCGGAAGATATAGAAGCGTCCCGCACCCAACGTCTCGGCTGCGTCCTCGAGATCGTGCTGCACCTCTAGCAACGCGGGTTGTACCGAGCGCACGACGAACGGCAACCCGATCAAGGTCAGCGCCACGACCACGCCGATCCAGGTGTATGCGACTTGAATCCCGAGCTGCGCGAGATACTGACCGATCCAACCGTTCTCCGCGAACACCGCCGTGAGCGCGATACCGGACACGGCGGTCGGCAAAGCGAACGGCATGTCGATCAACGCATCGATCAGCTTGCGGCCCGGAAAGTCGTACCGCACGAGCGTCCAAGCGATGACGAAACCGAACACGCTGTTGATGAGCGCGGCAAGCAGCGCCGCACCGAACGACAGACGATAGGATGCGACCGCGCGCGGATCGGTCAGCACTTCGATGAAATCCCTCCAGCCCATCGACGTCGCTTTCACGACGAGCGCCGCCAGCGGCAACAGCACGATGGCGGACAGGAAGAACGTCGTGAAGCCGAGTGTCAGACCGAACCCGGGCAGGATCGACGGTTGTCGGAACCCTCCATTCACCGCGGCGTCACCTCGAGCTCGGTCGCTGCGATACTCGTCGCACGCTCATTGCGCTTTCACACCGTAAATGCGGTCGAACACGCCGCCGTCGGCGAAATGCTTCGCGTGCGCCGTGTTCCAGTCCTGGAACACCTCCGCGATCGTGAACAATTCGATGGGCGGGAATTGCTCGCGATACTTCTCGAGCACTTCCTGATTGCGCGGGCGGAAGTAATGTTTCGCCGCCAGCTCCTGCCCTTCGGTCGAATACAGGAACTTGAGATACGCCTCGGCCACCTGGCGAGTCCCGCGACGATCGACCACCGTATCCACAACCGCAACGGGCGGCTCGGCCAGAATGCTGGTCGACGGCACTACGATCTCGACCGTGCCGGGCTTGAGCTCGCGCAAGGCAAGCAAGGCTTCGTTTTCCCATGCGATCAAGACATCGCCGATTTGCCGTTGCACGAACGTGTTCGTCGCGCCGCGGGCGCCGGCATCGAGCACCGGTACGCGCGAGAACAACTCCTTGACGAAGGCTTCTGCTGCCGCTTCCGCGGCCCTCACTTGCTCGGCAGCCGCCGGATCGTCGAGCCGCGACAGATCTCCGCCGAGCTCCTTGTGCAGCGCATAGCCCCAGGCGGCGAGATAGTTCCATCGCGCACCGCCCGAAGTTTTCGGATTCGGCGTCACCACCGACACGCCCGGCTTGATCAGGTCCGGCCAATCGCGGATCTGTTTCGGATTTCCGGCGCGCACTAGGAACACGATGGTCGATGTGTACGGCGAGCTGTTGTCCGGAAAGCGCGTTTGCCAGTTCGCAGCCAAGCGCTTGCCGTTGCGTTGAATCGAATCGATGTCGTACGCGAGCGCCAGCGTGACGACGTCCGCATCGAGACCGTCGATGACCGCGCGCGCCTGACTGCCGGATCCGGCGTGAGACTGACGAATCGACACGCGCTCGCCGGTTTGCTCCAGCCATTCGCGCGCGAACGCCGCATTCACGTCCCGATAGAACTCGCGCGTGGGGTCGTAGCTCACGTTGAGCAAGGTGATCGAGGAGCTTTGTCCGTCGCCGCAAGCTGTCAGCAGCGCTGCAGCGGCTAGCACGCCGAGTCCGCGCAGTGCGCGCAGAACACTTTGCCATACATTCATATGTGTACCGTTCATGTCGTGCCTCGACGTTCCGTCGGTTGATAGACGACCATGAGCGATGCCGATGTGGCCGCCGACAGCAAAGTCGCGCAGGTCGCGCGAAATTGCGCTAAGTCGCTCACTCCGAGGATCAACATCTGATCGGGCTCGGCGTTCAATTGACGCTGTAACTCCTCCGCCGCTGCGCCGAATCGCAATTCGGTCCGCATCTCGAGCCCGTGAACCGCTTGGGCCTCCGAGCGCGCATCGAGCAATGTGCGCACGCCGAACGGCCGCTGCGAATCGTTGGCGTTCTCGGGCATGATGCCGACGTACACCGCCTCGGCGGGCACGTGCCTCAGCAAACTCGCCGCCACGGCGAGCGTCGGACGTCGCGCCCCTTCGTCGAGCCAATGAATGAGCACGCGCTGCGGCGGCGCAATGTGCGTTGGCAGCACCAACACCTCTGCGGCTCCGTTCTCGAGCAGCCACTCCACCTGCGCAGCCGCGTCGGCGCGCGCAGCGATGACGGCAACGCCCGAAATCGGTTTGTCTGCACGTTGCCCGTCCAGACTCCCGAGCGCCGGTTCGACACGCGTGACGATCCGTGTCTTCATGCGCGATGCGAGCTCGACCAGGAACGGATGCGAGGCGAGCCGTTCGGCGCCGGCTTTGTCCGCCGCACATGCCGTGTAGCTCGAAAGCGGCGTCGGCAACACATGGATACGACGCACGCCGATCGCGACAGCCTGACCCGGCGTGAGCGGAAAGTGCCGTTGCTCGTGCTGAGTTCGCGTCACTTCCAGAATGGCAGGCGCGTCGTTCGCCGACGTGGAGAGTTGCGAGCCGACCCCGCCGTTCGCAAGCCTCACGCGCATGCGTTCGAGCGCACCCGTGAACACGATTTCATCGATCGTGCCGCTACCGATGTAGTTCGTGCGCAATTTGTCGCGCGTCGGTGCGAGCTCGATTTCTTCGGGCCGCACGACGGCGACGACCTCGTGTTCGCGCATGCCATCGAGCTTCTCGGTAGCGCGCGCATCGACCGGCGCAGCGCCGAAACGAATGCCGTCCGCCGTTTGTCTGGCCAGCAGCAAATTCGCCGCACCGAGGAACGTCGCGACGAACCGCGTTGCCGGCGTTGCGTACAGCTCATGCGGCTTGCCGGTTTCGAGCAATCGGCCCAGGTTCATCACGCCGATCCTATCGGCAAGCGCGAATGCCTCTTCCTGATCGTGTGTGACGAGCACCGTCGTGATGTTGAGCTCGCGCTGCACCTGACGAATGGTGCGACGAAGCTCTTCGCGAATCTTGGCATCGAGGGCACCGAAAGGCTCATCGAGCAACAAGACTTGCGGCTTGTGCGCGAGCGCACGCGCGACTGCGACGCGCTGCTGTTGACCGCCGGAGAGCTGAGTCGGCAGTCGGTCGTCCATGCCTTCGAGGGCGACCAGCCGCAGGAGCTCTTTGCGGCGTGCGCGTCGCTCCGCAGCCTTCATCCGGCGCACCCGCAGCGCGAACTCGATGTTCTCGGCCACGGTCATGTGCTTGAACAGGGCGTAGTTCTGGAACACGAGCCCGACACCGCGGTGACGCGCGGAGATATGCGTGACGTCCTTGCCGTGCAGTGCGATCCGGCCGTGATCGACGCCCGTCAGGCCGGCAATGGCGCGCAGCAGCGTGCTCTTGCCGCTGCCCGACGGGCCGAGCAATACGAAGAACTCGCCTTCGGCCACTTCCAAGGACACGTCGTTGACGACGGGTGCGCCTTGATACCGCTTCGTGACTTGATCGAGGGTGATGGACATAGGGCGCGCACTTTAGCTGCGCGCAGGTAGCACGGTCGGTAATTCAAAGGTTATAAAACGGTTACAAAGGGCGCTTTCGTCCCGTCGGCTCGATCGCGTTTGCATATCGTTATAGCGATGCGTAATCGCAAGCGGCTGGCTGGCGAGTCGACGCGCAATCGGCGAGAGTTGGTGCCTTGGCCGAAGACCGGCACCCCACAACCTTTCTCATATATCAATGCAATCCTACGAAGCCCTCGGCTCCTTCTATCTCGGCCGCGAAGTCGACCCTGCCACCGGCGCAGACCGTCTAGACCTGTTGCTCTACGACTCGCGCGATTTGACGACGCACGCGGTGTGCGTCGGTATGACCGGCAGCGGCAAGACCGGCTTGTGCATTTCGTTGCTCGAGGAAGCCGCCATCGACGGAATTCCTGCGATTGCGATCGACCCCAAAGGCGACATCGGCAACCTATTGCTGGCATTCCCCGACCTGCAGCCGGCGGACTTTGCGCCGTGGGTCGATGCGGGCGAAGCTGCGCGCAAGGGCCTGACACCGGAAGCCTACGCCGCAGCGACTGCGGAAACCTGGCGCAAGGGCTTGGCGGATTGGCAGCAAGACGGCGAGCGCATTCGCCGTTACAGAGAAGCTGCTGAAGTTGCGATCTACACGCCGGGCAGTACGTCCGGCCGGCCGTTGTCCATTTTGCGATCGCTCAGCGCGCCGTCGCCGGAACTGCTCAACGATGCCGCTGCGTTGGCGGAGCGCGTGAGCTCAACGATTGCGAGCCTGCTGGCGCTCGTCGGTATCGATGCCGATCCGGTACAGAGCCGCGAACACATTCTGATGTCCGCGATCGTGCAAGCAGCGTGGAGCGAAGGCCGTTCGCTCGATCTCGCGACGCTGATTCAAAGCATTCAGAAACCGGGCTTCGACAAGATCGGCGTGTTCGATCTCGAGACCTTCTATCCGGCGAAAGAGCGGCTGCAGCTCGCGATGCGCCTCAACAATCTGCTCGCCTCGCCGGGCTTTGCGACGTGGATGGAAGGCGAGCCGCTCGATGTGCAGCATTTGCTGTACACGCCCTCGGGCAAGCCGCGCATCGCCGTCATCTCGATCGCGCATCTCAACGATGCCGAACGCATGTTCGTCGTCACCCTGCTACTCGGCGAAGTCGTCGCCTGGATGCGCCGCCAATCCGGAACGTCGAGCCTGCGCGCGCTGCTCTACATGGACGAGATCTTCGGCTACTTCCCGCCGACAGCGATGCCGCCGTCCAAGCAGCCGCTGCTGACACTGATGAAACAGGCGCGCGCCTTCGGCTTGGGCGTCGTGCTCGCAACTCAAAATCCCGTCGATCTCGACTACAAGGGTTTGTCCAATGCGGGCACGTGGTTCATCGGCCGGCTACAAACCGAGCGCGACAAGGCGCGTCTCATCGAGGGACTCTTGAGCTCGAGCGGAGGCGCGGACAAACAGGAGCTCGAACGTTTGCTCGCCAATCTCGGCTCGCGCGTGTTCTTGATGCGCAACGTCCACGACGATGCGCCCGTGCTGTTCCGAACACGCTGGGCTCTGTCGTACTTGCGCGGACCGCTGACGCTCGCCGAGATCGCACGTTTGCAAGCGCCTGTTGCAGTCGAGAGAAGCGCGCCCACGGCACCGGCGCCGAGCCAGCCGCCGAAGAGCGCAGCTGCCGGCACCAAACCGATCGTGCCGGCGGAAATCGACGAGTACTATCTCGACCCGCGTGCCGGCGCACAGCTCGAGCCTCATATTCTCGGCACGCTGCGACTGCATTTCATCGACAAGTCGGCAAACGTCGATGTCTGGCAAATCCGCACCTATTGCGTTCCGCTCGATGAAGACGGCGGCCTTGCGCTCGCAAGTGCGGAAACGTTCGATCGCCCGGTTCGAGAGCTCAAAAAGTCCGCTCCCGAAAGCGCGCAGTATGCGAATGCGCCTTCGAGCATTTCGCGCGCGCAGAGCTATGCGGCATGGAGCAAGCAGCTCGCCTCTCATGCCTATGAACATGCGACGCTCGAAGTGTGGCGTTGCCCGCTCGTTGGCGCGACGAGCACGGTCGGCATGAGCGAAGGCGAGTTTCGTGCGCAAGCGACCCTCGCTTTGCGGGAGAAACGCGATGAGGCGATCGAGAACCTGCGCCGCAAGTTCGCACCGAAGATGACATCGCTCGAAGATCAGATTCGCCGCGCACGAGAACGTGTGGAACGCGAACGCAGCCAGCTCAAGGAACAGAAAGTGAACACGGCGCTCTCCGTCGGCACGTCCATCCTGGGTGCCCTACTCGGCCGCAAGAAGCTGAGCGCGACGAACGTCGGGCGCGTCGGCAGCGCCGCTCGCAGCGCAGGCAAGATCAACCGGGAAAGCGAGGATGTCGCTCGCGCAGAACAGAATTTAGAAGTGTTGCTCGAGCGGCAGCGCGAGCTCGAAGCCGACTTCGCCGCCGAAACCGAGCGACTGCGTGCGAGCTACGACCCCGCAGCGGTAACCCTCGAACGCGTCGCGATCAAGCCGAAGAAGACCGAGATCACGGTTCAGGAAGTTGCTCTTCTGTGGAAGGCTGAAGGCTGAAGTAATGGCTGTAGGCCGGAGACTGTAGGCTGCAGTGACGACGCGCGCATCCGCGCGCGTTTTCATTCTCTGCGTAGGTTAGAAAGTACCCAGAGGCTTTCCCTTTTCCCTTTCCCTTTTCCCTTT
>CALEKY010000161.1 GCA_937902995.1 uncultured Sinobacteraceae bacterium | reverse complement strand
CGGAGATCGGTGGGCAGCTCAATCGACTCGAATCCACGATCGCCAATCTGACGACCAGTGCCGAGTCGCTCTCGGCAAGCCGCTCGCGCATCCAGGATGCGGACTATGCAGCCGAAACTGCGGCGCTCACGCGCGCCCAGATCCTGCAGCAGGCGGGCATCGCGATGGTCGCGCAGGCGAACACGACGCCGCAGCTCGTACTGAGCCTCTTGCGCTGAGATTAGGTGACAGGTTACGGGCGACAGCCTGTCGACTACGGGGCGACAGGCGGAAGTTTCGACCGTCAGGCCTTGGCGAGCACGTTCGAGGTGCGGCTCGTGACCGCGAAATCGCCTTGTCGACCGTACAGCTTTTCGTGCGCGTTGCGGCCTGTGATCACCTGGAGCATGCCTTCGACGCGCTTCAAGCGGGCCGTAACCAGTACGCCATTGCGTTCGTTCAAGTTGCGGCAGCGTCCGGCACGTTCAGCGCAATCGGCAATACGCGGTTGCAGGCTGTGGGTCGGATCGCACCATTTGAGAAGTTGCTCCAAACCGAAACGATCGGCCGACAAATTGTGCATGCGGCAGAGCGTACGACGTTCATCTTCGATGCGAACGAGCTCGGCGATACAGGATTGACGCGCTTCGCCGGCGCGGTCGAGCGAGTCGATGTCGTTGGCGAGCAGGTACTCGTGTTCTTTGTCGAGCAGCCCTTCCAGACGGGCGAGTGCCTGCGATTCTTCGGCGATGAGTTTGGAAAGATGTTCGCGACAGACAGACGGATCCACGGATCGACTCCTCAATCACCGGGATCTGCCCGTCGCGACGGACGGGGAGACCCCGATCAAATGCCCAGTTCTCGCTCCATGCGCAGCAGCTTATCGGCGATGCGTTCGGCGTCGATCTCGTAACGACCGTGTTCGATCGCATTGCGAATAGCCGCAACACGCGCCTCGTTCACGACCGGAATGTCGTTCAACGCCTGCTCGAGCGCCGCTAGCTGCCGAGCCTGCTCGGTGATATGAACCGTGCTGGTTTCTACACTCGGCGTTTTTGCCGGTGCGCCCGCCGCCTCGTTCGTACCGGACACCTGTTTGCCGGCGCCGATCTGTACGGGGCGGTTCTGAAGCCCATCAATCTTGGTACTCACGTCCAGTACTCCTAACTCGCATGAGGGGTATAGCGGCAGCCTTCCTGAGAACTTTAGCACTCAGGTCGGATGCAGCCTCATGAGCGCCTTAGGGCAATCCCGCAACCGGTAACTCCGCTTTCCCAAACTACGTTAAATCAAGACCTTCGCGGTGTGACGCGCTCCAGCGCCGAACCTTGAACGCCGGCACATTTTCGCGGCCGGTGTTTCAGGGTCGCACCGAGTGTCAGGAATCCGACGCGCCTTCGAGTGTAAGCCGTTCCGACGCTCACAGATCGACCCTGACGACTCCGCTTTCATCCACGACGCCCTCCACGATCTTGCGCGAGCTCGAGTTTTGAACTCGCACGCGGTCGTACGCGCCGCCTTCGCTCAAGGCCTGACCCTGAGCGCGAATCTCGACAGCACCGTTGGATGCAAGCAGCGTCACCTGCTGGCCGCGTTGAACCAATACCGCGCGGTCGAGCGCGTCGAATGTGAGCGGTGCGCCTGTGGGCAGCGCGCGTCGCAGACGCCGGCCTTGGATGCTGCTCACATCGCTCAAAAAGTTCGAAGCCAAGCCCGGCAAGCGACGCGTCTGCAACTCCACATCGCCCGCAGCGATGTACGCACGTCTGGCAAGCGGACGGCGTAACACGAGCACTGGCGCCTCGAGCTCGACGTTCACCGGAACGTATACGGTCCAGCTCCCAGGATCGGGACAACGAACGCCGACGGTCGTGCGCGCTTGAACGGAGCCGCCATTCGCTACGAAGGCCTCGAGCGGCTTGCCACATGCAGCCAAGCGCAGGCGCGAATCGAGCCGTCCGGCTGTCACGAAATAAGTGCCTTTCGTCGGAGGCAGCTGCGATTGCACGAAGCTCTCCGCTGCGGAGCGAATCGTTTCGAGCGGCTGGCTCGCCTGTGCGCGCGCACTCGTCAGCGCGGTGAGCGCGAGAACGAGCGCTACGATCTGAAATCGGTGAAACATCCCATCCGTCGTCGTTGGCTTGACGCTGCTAGATGAACAGCAAGCGAAATGCCAATACGGCGCGCGCAAGGACAGCGAGCGAATGCGCCTGCTGCAAGTTGTGACTTGGCTCTCACTCGATGAGCTAGAAAATTCCGCGAGCGGATCGAACGCTCACGTATCAGTTGTACGCCGCGCACCTGAATCGGTGCTCGCCGGCGCGGAGGCTTTGCGTTCAGGCGGCGCTTGCAGGGCGGCAAGGATTTGCCGCACCCGTGATGTCTTTCTCAACTTCAGAATCCGTTTTCGCGCTTTGCGTGTGATCGCGCCTTGGGCGGCGCTCGTTCTGCGCCACTGGCATGACGCTTGCTAATCACTTCGCCAGGACAGTTTTCTGGCGGAAGAGCCATGCCGAACGATCTCGATGCTTATCTTGGCGTGCACGCGAAGGCGCTGACGTTGTACTCCCAACGCACGCAAGTGCTCGCGTCGAACATCGCCAACGCCGATACGCCGGGTTATCGCGCGCGAGATATCGATTTCAGGAGCGCGCTGGCCGAGGCGAGCAGCGCTCAGTCCGTTGGGCAGCTGCGCACGACTCAGGCGCGGCACATCGGCACGCAACAAGTTAACGGCACGACCGTCGCCGAGCTTAAGTACCGCACGCCGCTTGCGCCTTCTCTGGACGGCAACACCGTCGACGTGCAGCTCGAGCAAGCGGCGTTCGCCGAGAACGCGGTGCGCTATCAGGCGACGCTGACTTTTATCAACTCGAAGTTTCGCGGGTTGCTGACGGCGATCACGGGGCAGTAACGCTCGTCATGCGAACGCGCGGAAATGTTTTTCGACAGCATCGGTAGGCGTGTAAGGCCTTAATCGCGGAGCTCGAACGATGTCCAGCTTCAAGATTTTCGAAGTCGCCGGCTCGGGAATGAGCGCGCAGTCGGTACGTCTCAATACGACGGCGAGCAATCTCGCGAACGCCGAAAGCGTCAGCGGAGATCCAAACAACGTTTACAAAGCGAAGCATCCGCTGTTCGAAGCCATTCGTGCCGGGCTCGGTGCGAACGCGGCGACGAGCGGAGTCGCAGTGAAGGGCATCTACGAAAGCGCGGCACCGCCGACGGCCCGTTACGAGCCCGGCAATCCGCTCGCCGACGAGAACGGCTACGTGTACGCGCCCGCGGTGAATACGGTGGAAGAGATGGTCAACATGATCTCCGCATCGCGTTCGTACCAGAACAACGTGGAAGTCATGAATACGGCGAAGGAAATGATGCTCGCAACCCTGCGGTTGGGGCAGTGACGGTTCGTGACTCGTGATTAGTGAGTCGTGAATGGTGAGTGGGGAGTGGAAGGTCGTTTGAGCGACCGAGCTGGGATGAAGAAATGGCAATCGCCGATGTGATCAACAGTACGAGCAGCGTGACGAGCGCGGCGAGCGGATCGAAGAACAAGGATCAGCTCGGCCAGACCGAGTTTCTGCAGCTCATGATCGCGCAGATCAAGAACCAGGATCCGTTCAAAGCCATGGATCCGACGCAGTTTCTCGGTCAGCTCGCGCAGTTCGGCACGGTGTCCGGCATTCAGCAATTGCAGACCGCTTTCTCGCAGATGGCCGAGTCGATGCGTGCATCGCAAGTCCTAGACGGCGCGACGCTGGTCGGACGCGAAGTGCTCGTCTCGAGCGAAGAAGCGACGCTTTCGAGCGAAGGTTCGATCCGCGGCGCGATCGATGTGCCGTCCGGTGCGACGAGCGTCCAGATCAGAGTGATCGATTCGGCCGGACAACTCGTACGGCGTATCGAGATGCCGGCGCATGCCGGATTGCAGGATTTCGAGTGGGACGGTACCGGCGACGATGAGCAGCGTCTCGTCCCCGGCGAGTACACGTTCGAGGCCACGGCCAACGTCGGTGGCGCCATCGTGGAGCTCGAGACGTTCGTGGCCGATCGCGTGCGGAGCGTGACGATCGACGCCCGCAGCGGGCTTGCGTTGAACACCAACCATCTCGGCGTGCGCACGCTCGGCGAAGTGCGTCGGGTGATGTGATCGATTCGGAATTCGTGCTTTAGAACTCAAGTTAGGAGCCTGTCATGCCATTTCGTCTTGCCTTGAGCGGTCTCAATGCGGCGCAAGCCGATCTGACGGTGACCGCGAACAACATTGCCAACACCGCGACGGTGGGTTTCAAGGAATCGCGCGCCGAATTCGCCGAGCTGTTCGCCGTCTCGCCGCAGGGTGTGGCCAAGATTGCGACCGGCAACGGCGTGCGCGTGTCGAACGTGGCGCAGCAATTCACGCAGGGCAACATCGACTTCACCGACAACAGCCTGGATCTGGCGATCAGCGGGCAGGGTTTCTTCATCCTCAACGACGGCGGCGCGCTGGCGTACACGCGTGCGGGCGCATTCCAGCTCGACAACGAGGGTTACATCGTCAACGCTCAGCGGCAGCGCCTACAGGGCTATCCGCCGACAGGGACGGGCACGTTCAACACGGGCGGCCTTGCGGACATCCGGCTCGTTACCGGAGAGAGCCCGCCGGCGGCGACTACTTCGGTCGAGGCCGTATTCAACCTGCCGTCGAATGCGACGCCGCCTGCCAGCGCACCGTTCGATCCAGCGGACACCAACAGCTACAACCGGGCGACGTCGCTCACGATCTACGATTCGCTCGGCGCCGCGCACACGGCGACGCTGTACTTCATCAAGACACCGAACCAGAACGAGTGGCAGACGCAGCTGTACGTCGACGGTACTGCCGTCGGTACGCCGCAGACGCTGGAGTACTCGAACACGGGCGCATTGGTCGCTCCCGCGAACGGACGAATCGCATTCCCGCCCTATACGCCGGCGACCGGTTCCGAGGCAATGAACCTCACGTTCGATTTCTCGCAGTCCACCCAATACGGCAGCGCGTTCACGGTGAACGCCGTGACGCAGGACGGCCATACGACAGGGCGGCTCATCGGCATCGATATCGATTCCACCGGCGTGGTGCAGGCGCGGTTCACGAACGGGCGCTCGCACGTGCTCGGACAGATTGCCATCGCGACGTTTCCCAATCCTCAAGGCTTGCAGCAGCTCGGCGACACGAACTGGGCGGAGACCTACACCTCCGGACAGGCCTTGCGCGGCCAAGCGGGCAATTCCGGATTCGGCTTGATTCAGTCGGGCGCGCTCGAAGCGTCGAACGTCGACATCACCGAGCAGCTCGTCAACATGATCACTGCGCAACGCAATTTCCAAGCGAACGCGCAAATGATCTCGACGGCGGATGCGATTACGCAGGCGATTATCAACATTCGATAAGGGTATGGGGCTCGCATGGGGCGTGGGGCTGAGTGAAGCCTTCTCTAACCGGCCCCAAGTCCCAAGCCCTCAGGTAAACCATGGACCGCTTCCTCTACATCTCGATGTCCGGCGCGAAGGAAACACTGCGCGCGCAGACGGCGAACAACCACAACCTTGCCAATGCGAGCACGACGGGTTTTCTCGCGGATCTAACGGCGTTTCAAACGCGCGCGGTTGCCGGTTCGGGTTTCGCGTCGCGTGCCTATGCGACGAATTCGACGACCGGTTTCGATACGACGCAAGGTGCGCTCGTGCAAACGGGGCGCGATCTCGATGTCGGCATTCAAGGGCAGGGGTGGATCGCGGTTCAAGCGCCCGACGGGCGCGAAGCCTACACGCGTCGAGGCGACTTACGCGTCGACACCAGCGGCCTCTTGATGACCGGTAACGGTCTGCCGGTGCTCGGCGATGCCGGACCGATCAGCGTGCCGCCGAATGCCTCGGTGCTGATCGGTAGCGACGGCACGGTGTCGATCGTGCCGCTCGGACAAGGTCCCGAAACGACTGCGCTGGTCGGCCGCATCAAGCTCGTGAATCCGCCGGCCGAATCGCTCGTGCGCGGCGAGGACGGCTTGTTCCGTATGAACGACGGTTCGATCGCACCGGCTGATGCGGGCGTGCAGCTCGCCTCCGGCGTACTCGAATCGAGCAACGTGAACGTCGCCGATGCGCTCGTGAACATGATCGAGCTGTCGCGTCACTTCGAGCTGCAAGTCAAAGCGATGCGCACGGCGGAAGAGAACGCGGCTGCGTCGGCGCAGTTGTTGCGCGCCACCTAGTGGCGCGCGGGCACTGGACTCTGGGCTGCTGGACAGGAGCTTCTTTGAGATGAAAGTCAGCTTGAGAACCGAGCTCACGGCGCGAATGCGCCCGAGCCTTTCCAACCAGGGGCCAGTGCCCAGCGCCCGACCGCCCTTTATGGAGATGTACGCATGAATCCTGCACTTTGGGCCGCCAAGACCGGTTTGGATGCGCAGCAAACGCGCATGACCGTGACCTCGAACAATCTCGCGAACGTCAACACGACCGGCTACAAGAAAAGCCGCGCGGTGTTCGAGGATCTTCTCTACCAGAACGTGCGCCAGGTCGGCGCGTCGACCTCGCAGGACACGCTGGCGCCGACGGGCCTTTCACTCGGCACGGGCGTGCGCGTCGTCGCGACGGAGAAGAATTACTCGCAAGGCAACATGCAGACGACGGGCAATACGCTCGACGTCGCGATCAGCGGCCGCGGTTTCTTCCAGGTGCTGTTGCCCGACGGCACGTTCGGCTACACGCGCGATGGCAGCTTCAAGACGAATGCACAAGGCGAGCTCGTGACTGCGAGCGGTTATCGCGTGCAGCCGGGCATCACGATTCCCGATGGCGCACAAAGCGTCACGATCGGCAAAGACGGCGTCATTACGGTGGCGCTGGCGGGCCAGGCAACGCCCGTGCAGGTCGGCACCCTCGAGATTTTCGATTTCATCAATCCGGCCGGCTTGCAGCCGCGCGGCGAGAACCTATTGGTCGAGACGGCGGCGAGCGGCACGCCGCAAGGCGGCACGCCGGGTCTGAACGGCCTGGGCATGATCGAGCAGGGCGTGCTCGAGAGCTCGAACGTCAATGTCGTCGAAGAGCTCGTGAACATGATCGAGACGCAGCGTGCCTACGAGATGAACTCGAAGGCGATTGCGACGGCGGATCGCATGCTCGAGTACATCACGAATCAGCTTTGACGTCGGGTGAGCGATGATCGTGCGTAACGAGGCGATGCAAAGATCGAAGACTGCACTCAGAGCCGTCCGGCAGGTTGCTGTCGCGCTCTGCACGCTGGCGCTCGGCGCGTGTGTGGTCGTGCCCGCCGAGCCGGATTATTCGGCGACGTGGCCTGAACCGCCGCCGGCAGCAACAGCGGGCAACGGTGCGATCTATCAGGCCGGACACGATATCGGGTTGTTCGAGAATGCCGTGGCGCGGCGCGTCGGCGACACGCTCACCATTCGTTTGAACGAGCGCACGAACGCCTCGAAGAGCTCGAGCACGACGACGAGCAAGTCGACGTCCGCCAATCTCGGCGGGGTCACGATCGGCGGGCGCACACCGACCTATCACGGCCGCGACGTGCTGAGCGGCAGCTTGAACGGCGAGGCGGAATTCGAGGGGCAGGGCGGCAGCACGCAAAGCAACCGTCTCGAGGGTTCCATCACCGTCACGGTCGCGCAGCGCTTGCCGAACGGCAATCTGCTCGTGCGCGGCGAGAAATGGATTCAGATCAATCAAGGCAAGGAGTTCGTGCGCATCCAAGGCATCGTGCGTCCGATCGACATCGATCCGGACAACTCGATCTCATCCTTGAAAGTCGCCGACGCACGGATTGCCTACGGCGGCAAGGGCGCGCTCGCAGACGCGAACCGTCCCGGCTTGCTGGCGAGGTTCTTCAATTTGGGGTTGGTGTTCTGAACAGGCTGAAGGGCGAGATCGGAAGGTGGAAGCCCCGAGCACGAGCGAGTGACAACGACCAACTGAGCGATTCGAAAATGAACTCTTGCGGCAAGTTTCTTGTGTGGCTGAGTGCGTGGGCCAGGTCGTTGCGGCCTTCAGCCTTCACTCTTCGGTCTTCGGTCTTGCGCACCGCGGTCATCGCATTCGCGATGACAGGGCTGTGCGTACCCGCGCACGCCGAGCGCATCAAGGATCTCGCGTCCGTCGCGGGTGTGCGCGGCAACCAGCTCATCGGCTACGGCTTGGTCGTCGGTCTCGACGGTACGGGCGATCAGACGACGCAGGCGCCGTTCACGATCCAGAGCATCCGCAACATGCTGGCGAAGTTCGGCGTGACGATTCCGGAGAACGTGAACCCGCAATTGAAGAACGTGGCCGCGGTGACGGTGCGCGCCGAGTTGCCGCCGTTTGCGAAGCCGGGTCAGACCATCGATGTCACCGTCGATTCGATCGGCAACGCGAGCAGCTTGCGCGGCGGCAGCCTGCTCATGACGCCGCTGCGCGGTATCGATGGCGAGGTGTATGCGATCGCGCAAGGCAGCTTGGTCGTCAGCGGCTTCGGCGTGTCGGGCCGGGATGGCTCGCGCATTGCGGTGAACGTGCCGAGCTCGGGACGTATTCCGAACGGTGCGACGGTCGAGCGCGAGGTTGCGACGAACTTCACGAAAGAACCGTACATCATGCTGAATCTGCACACGCCGGATTTCACGACGGCATCGCGCGTGACGGACGGCATCAACAAGCTGCTCGGTCCCGACACCGCGCGCGCGATCGATGCGGTTTCCGTACGCGTACAGGCACCGGTCGATCCGAGTCAGCGCATTGCTTATATGGCGATGCTCGAAGAGATCGAAGTCGAACCCGGCAATGCGCCGGCTCGCGTGATCGTCAATTCGCGCACGGGCACCGTCGTGATCGGCAATGCCGTGCGCGTGAAGCCCGCAGCTGTCGCACACGGTTCGTTGTCCGTGACGATCACCGAGCGTGCCGATGTGAGTCAGCCCGCGCCGTTTTCGCAAGGCGAGACGGTCGTCACGCCCCGCAGCAGCATCGAGATCGAGCAACCGCAAGCGCGCATGTTCGTGTTCGATGCCGGTGTCAGCCTCGATGAGATCGTGCGAGCGGTCAACCAAGTCGGTGCTGCACCCGGCGATCTCGTGGCGATCTTGGAAGCGTTGAAGGAAGCGGGCGCGTTGCGGGCGGAGCTGATCGTCATCTGACGCGGGTGCGTCAGATGAGGGCACTGGGCGCTGGACGCTGGGCCGCTGGACTGAAGGTTTGGTTGTAGTTGTGTGGTTTGTTGAAGGCATGTCGAGCAAACACGCGGGTTCTCGGTGCTCGGTAGGCAAACCTGATATTGCCGCCGGCAAGTGCTTGCCGCATACGTGATGAAACTCTCATCTGTTTCCCCGGCCAGAGCCCAGTGCCCAGAGTCCAGCGCCCTGCAAGCTCAATGGCACATCGTTTGCTAGTCATCGCTCAGGTCAATTTTTCGACGACGTTGCGATTCGCATGACTGCGCCGGTTCACAACACGTTCTTCGCAGACCCTCAGGGTCTGAATGCGCTGCGCAACGGTGCGAAGGCGCAGGACCCGGCTGCGTTGCAAGAAGCGGCGAAGCAGTTCGAGAGCTTGTTTACCCAGATGCTGCTCAAGAGCATGCGCGAGGCGAACAAGGCGTTCGGCCAATCGCTGTTCGGCAACGATCAGACGGAGTTCTACGAAGATCTCTTCGATCAGCAACTCGCCGTGCACTTGTCCAAGGGACGCGGCTTGGGGCTGTCGGACATGTTGGTGAGGCAGCTGCAGCAGGCTACAGGCGACAGGCCACAGGCGACAGCGGAGGGCTCGGGGCTTGGGGCACGGGGCTTGAGGGAGAGTGCGCGCGAGACCGCTTCCAGCCTTCAGCCTTCAGCCTTCAGCCTTCAGCCTGACGGCGTCGTGCCGTCCAAGCTGGATTTCATTCGCCAAATGCGCCCCTACGCAGAGGCCGCAGCACGTGAGCTCGGCGTTGACGCGAATGCGCTTCTGGCCCAAGCGGCATTGGAAACAGGGTGGGGCAAGTCGATCCCTCGCACTGCCAACGGCGAATGCAGCTTCAACTTGTTCGGCATCAAAGCCGGATCGCAGTGGTCCGGCCGAACGGTCAATGTCCCGACGCTCGAGTTCGAAGACGGCATTCCGGTGCGGAAAGTCGAGCGCTTCCGTGCGTATGAGTCGCCTGCCGAATGTTTCCGCGACTACGCGCGACTGATCGGCAACAGCGTTCGTTACTCGAATGCGAAAGGCGCGGGCGCTGACGTCGCTGCGTTCGCAGCGGCATTGCAAGACGGCGGTTACGCAACGGATCCCAACTACGCACGCAAGCTCGTCGCGGTTGCGGAGCAAGTGAGCAAGCTGGCGGGACAAGTATGAATATGAGGCGACAGGCGACAGGCGACAGGCAACAGCCGATGGGGCTCTGGGTGCTGGGCTCTGGGCTCTGCGCTTCCCCCTCACCGGCACGCTTCGCTCTGCCTGCCTCTCCCTCGAGGGGAGAGGCGGTCATGC
>CALEKY010000160.1 GCA_937902995.1 uncultured Sinobacteraceae bacterium | reverse complement strand
GCACGCACTTGTATCGCAAGCTACGGTCGCTGGGCGTGGATTTCCGCCAGTTGGCAGAAGACTGAGGCGCAGTGCGCCGCTGATCTTCGGACTGAAGGCTGAAGGCTGAAGGCTGAAGGTAGGGGCGCGCGAAGCGCGCTTTCTGCGCCTACTGTTGGCTGTCGCCTGCGCCGGCGACTCAGTCGCCGACGCGAATCACCAACGGATCGATTTGCGCTTGCCGCAGCTTGCTGCGCGTGTCTTCGAGCTTCTGCAGGTTCGTGATCGGGCCGATGCGGACGCGATGCCAAGTGTCCTTGTCGATGGTCACTTTCTGAATCTTCGATTCGATGCCCTGTAGCGCAATGAGCGCGCGGACGCGATCGGCATCGGCGTGATTGCGGAAAGAACCCGCCTGCAAGTAATAGGCGCCAGGCTTTTGGATCGGGCGACCGGCTGCGGCTTCCGGCGCAACTCTGCCGCCGTCTTCGGGGATGATCACCTCGAACTTCGGCAGCATCTCGTAAAAATCGAACTGCTGCTCGGCTTGCGAGGCCGGCGCCGGCTCGGGAGGCCTGGTCGCTTCTTCCTTGGTGAGCGGAGCGCTCGTCGATTGGGCAAGCCGTGCAGCAGGTCGGCGGTCGTATAAGTACACGGCCATCGCGACCGTCAGTCCGACGGCCAGACCCAAAACGAAACCGGCTACGCCAGACAGGCTGTCCGAGGAACGGCGCTTGGCATGTTTGTAATCGCGGGGCATGGAATGAGCCTAGCGGTCAGTGAGTCCTCGAGTCATGTCTGTTAGCGCACAGCGCAGGAAGCAGTCCGAACGTGCCGCAATCGCAGCATCGCTTGCTTGATCTGCTATTCCGTTGCTGCCTTTTCTTCGCGCTCCATTTTCTCCGGCGCCGAGACGCTCAGGATCTTCAATCCGTTCGCCAGTACCTGCCTGGTTGCGGCGACGAGGTTGAGCCGAGCGTTGCGCAATTCGGCGTCGTCGACGATGAACTTGTGCGCGTTGTAATAGGTATGGAACTCGCCGGCGAGCTCGCGCAAGTAGTACGCAATCTGATGCGGCTCGAGATCGTCGGCGGCTTTCTCGAGCACTTCCGGATACGAAGTCAGCCGGCGGATCAGCGCGATCTCGTGCGGCTCGGTGAGCCGATGGAAATTGCTCTCGCCGAGCTCACGATCGTGCTCGAGCCCTTTGTCCTGCAGTTGTCTGAAGACGCTGCACACGCGCGCGTGCGCATATTGAATGTAGAAGACCGGGTTCTCCTCGGTCTGGGCGAGCGCCAGATCGATGTCGAACGTGAATTCCGAATCCGCTTTGCGCGACACGAGGAAGAATCGCACGGCGTCGCGTCCGACCCAATCGATCAGGTCGCGCAGCGTCACGTAGGAACCGGCGCGCTTGGAGATCTTCACCTCCTCGCCGCCGCGCATGACGCGCACCATCTTGTGTAGCACGTAGTCGGGATAGCCTTGCGGGATCCCGATGTTCAGCGCCTGCAATCCGGCGCGCACACGCGCAACCGTGCCGTGATGGTCGCTGCCTTGGATGTTGATGGCTTTACGGAAACCGCGCTGCCACTTCGTTACGTGGTAGGCGACGTCGGGCACGAAGTAAGTGTACGTGCCGTCCGACTTGCGCATCACGCGATCCTTGTCGTCGCCGTATTCGGTCGTGCGCAGCCACAGCGCACCGTCTTTCTCGTAAGTCTTGCCGTTTTCGATCAACGCCTTCACGGTCGCTTCGACTTTGCCGTCGGTGTACAGGCTCGATTCGAGGTAATACACGTCGAAGCGCACGCCGAACTTTTGCAGATCGATGTCCTGCTCCCGGCGCAGATACGCGACGGCGAATCTAAGAATGCAGTCGAGATCGTCGATCTTGCCGTTCGCTTTCACGGGGTCGCCGTCGACCGCCTGTACCGTTTTCTTCGCGAGAAAGTCGGCGGCGATGTCGGCGATGTATTCGCCGTTGTAGGCGGCTTCCGGCCAGCCCGGATCGCCGGGTGCAAGACCGCGTGCGCGCGCTTGAACGGAGAGCGCGAGGTTGTGAATCTGCACGCCCGCGTCGTTGTAATAGAACTCGCGGCTCACCTCGTAACCCTGCGTTTGTAGCAGCGCGGCGAGTGCATCGCCGAGCGCCGCCTGGCGTCCGTGTCCGACGTGCAGCGGACCGGTCGGATTGGCCGAGACGAATTCGATGAGCGTGCGCTCCCCGCCGCCGCGGTTGCTGTAGCCGTACGCCGGCCCGAGGTCGAAGATGCGTCCGACCTCTTGGCAGTACGCCTGCTGCGACAGGTGGAAATTGATGAACCCGGGCCCGGCAATTTCCACTTTCGCGATCATGTCGCTGGCCGGCAGCGCATCGACGAGCGCCTGCGCGAGCTGGCGCGGGTTACGCCGCGCGGGCTTTGCGAGCTGTAGGGCGATATTGGTCGCGAAATCTCCGTGCGCAGGATCGCGCGTCCGCTCGACGGTAATCGTCGGGGTACCGATGTCTGCGGGAACGACATCTGCCGGCAAGGTTGCCAGCGCGGCGGAGATGAGTTGTTCGATCTGGTATTTCAACGGCGAATGAGGAAATCGAGTGACGGAGGTGAAAGTCTAGCAGCGGCAAGCTAGGGCGTGGGGCTCGGGGCACGGGGCTTGGGGCCCGAAAGGCGACAGGCAGCGTCGAGCGTGCCGCGCGCTCTCACCTTCAGCCTTCAGCCTTCAGTCGTTCAGCCTTCAGCCCTCAGTCTTCAGCCATTGTTCTGAAGGCGCGGCGCGCCTTCAGAACAGCTCGAGCGGATCCACATCGATCGACCAGCGCACTCGGGAGGCTTCCTTTAGCGATTCCAACGCGGGTACCCATGCCGAGAGCAAACGCTGGAGCGGCCGATGGTCGGCAGCATGGAGTAGCAGTTGCGCCCGATAGCGCCCGGCGCGGCGCTCCATCGGGGCGGGTGCCGGGCCACGAATTCGCACGGCATCGATGCCCTGTCGGTCGGCCAGCTCTCTTGCCGCGCGCAAGAACTCCATCGGGACGGCGAGGTCCGGTGCCTCCGAGCGCAACAAAGCAAGGCGCGCGAACGGCGGCCAGCCTGCCTGTTCGCGTTCGGCGAGCGCACCGCGCGCAAAGGCTTCATAGCCTCCCCGTAACAACGCTTGTAGCAGCGGATGCTCTGGGCATTCCGTTTGAATCATCACCTCGCCCGGGCGTTCGGCGCGTCCTGCGCGTCCCGCAACCTGAACGATCGTTTGTGCAAGCCGCTCGCTGGCGCGGAAGTCGGTGCTGAACAAACCTTGGTCCGCATTCAGCACGACGACCAGCGTCACGTAAGGGAAATGATGTCCCTTCGTCAGCATCTGCGTACCGACGAGAATTTTCACTTCGTTGCGGTCGACCGCCGCGAGCGTGCTCTCCAGATCGCCTTTGTGCCGCATGCTGTCTCGGTCGATCCTGGCGAGCGGCGCGCTCGGAAAAAGCTGTGCGACGGTCTCTTCGATGCGCTCGGTCCCCTGACCGACGGCTTTGACCTCGCTGCCGCAGCTCGGGCAGAGCTCGAACGTCTGTTGCTCCGCGCCGCAGTGATGACAGAGCAAACCTTTCGCGCGTCGATACACGGTCAGATGCGCATCGCAGCGTTTGCAATGAGCCGACCAGCCGCAGCGAGGACAGAACAGGACCGGCGCATAGCCGCGGCGGTTGAGAAACAAGAGAACTTGGTTGCCGTCCGCGAGATGTTTTTTCATCGCCGCGAGCACGGGTGTGGCGATGCCTTGCGCAGCGGGGTGATGACGTAAATCGATCAGCGACCAACGCGGCGGCTGCGCGCCTCCGGCGCGCTCGGGGAGCCGCAAATGCGTCTCCGGCTGACGTTGCGCGCGCCAGAGCGTTTCGAGCGACGGTGTCGCCGAGCCCAAGACGATGGGGACCTGCGCACGCTGTGCGCGCACGATGGCGAGATCGCGTGCCGAGTAACGAAAACCTTCCTGCTGCTTGAACGAGCCGTCGTGTTCTTCGTCGACGACGATCAACCCGAGCTGCGGTACCGGCACGAAGACCGCCGAACGCGTGCCGATCACGATGCGCGCCTGACCTTTACGTGCTGCACGCCATGCCGCCAAACGCTCGCCGTCGCTCAATCCCGAATGCAGCACTGCGAGCGGCGTATCGAAGCGCGCACGAAAACGCGCGACGAGCTGCGGCGTGAGCGCGATTTCGGGCACGAGCACGAGCGCTTGCCTTCCGCGGCTCAGCACGTCGTCGATCGCGCGCAGATACACCTCGGTCTTGCCGCTGCCGGTCACGCCATCGAGGAGCAACGAGGCAAACTTGCCTTGAGCGTTCGCGATGCGCGCGAGCGCCTGCTGCTGCGCCTCGTTGAGTGCCGGCCCTGGCGCCGTGCGATGAGATGCGATTGCCGTTTCCGGCTTCAACGTGAACGATTCGATGAGACCGCGTTCGACGAGCTTGCGCAGCACTGCGCCGTCCGCCTCGGTCGCCGCGGTAATCGATTCCCGCGTCGCATCGCCGGCGGCACGGAGGAACTCGAGCACCGCGCGCATTTTCGTCGAACGACGTACGAGCACTGCGGCGCTCGGATCGCGCCCGGCTGGCGTGAGTCGCCAGCGCGTTTCCATGTCCTCGAGCGGCGCGCCTTGCCGCAAAGGCACCGGTAGGGCCGCAGCAAATACTTCGCCGATCGGATGGCGGTAGTAATCCGCAGACCACGTGAGCAGCTCGAGCATCTGCGCATCGAACGTCGGCTCGGAGTCGATGATTTCGAAAGCGCTACGCAGCTTGTTCGCTGGAACGGAGCTCGTGTCGCGGATCTCGACGACGATGCCGACGACGCGCCGCCGGCCGAACGGCACCCAGAGCCGCTGGCCCGGCCGTACCGCGTCGGCGGATATCCCGGGCGGTAGGCGGTAATCGAAGACACGCCGCAAAGGCGTGTCGATGGCGACCGCCAGGATCACAGTCGTGGCACCCGATCAACTCGCACAATCTGTGGATAACTCTGTGCATAGCTCGGTGCAAAACCGCAGGGGCAGCAGCTTCCGGCCAAGCTCGCAGACTGTCTCGAGAGTTGGATGTCCATTTTTTGCAAAGCAATACAATCACTTACCGATGGTGCGGCCGCCGCTGCGCGCGTGTTGCCAAATCGCAGCAGGTTTGCGCTTCAATGTGGGCAACTCGCCTGAACCGCCTGACACAAGTCCCTGATTATCCGAGATTCTGGCAAATAGGCCGGGCAAGCGAAGGGCGGTCGAGACCATGTGGCGATCCGCGTCACCGCGAGGTTTTCCGGCCTCGATACGAGCCCGCATCGATCAGTGTCGCAGGTTACGCAGGGTCCGTCCTACTTCGTCTTCTATCGATCGCCGCCGAGAAGTGCTTCCTGCTCTGGGGGCTGACCGGAGTCGCACGAAAATGCGCGCACTCAACCACTCCAGGCCACGCAATCTGCGGCGCGTCACACTGCGGTGACCCTGTTCTATCGGCACATTGACCGGCATCCGCAATGCGCGCACATTTCGCGCCATCGAATAGGCCAGAGCCTGCTCGAATCACTTCACCTAACACTCGGGGAGACAACCGTGCTGAAGAAGACCCTGTTTGCCGGCGGACTGACGTTCGCCGCGATGAGCGCTTTTGCGCTCGACGAAGCAGGCCTGCGCTACGTCAAGATGTTTGCGAATGGCGGCCCGTCTTCGATCCGCAGCGCCGCAGAAAGCATCTACAACACCGGCAACACCGATCAGGAAGTGCTCGATGCAGCAGCGGAAGCGCTGATCACCAATTACC
This sequence comes from uncultured Sinobacteraceae bacterium, assembly GCA_937902995.1. Lineage (GTDB taxonomy): Bacteria > Pseudomonadota > Gammaproteobacteria > Steroidobacterales > Steroidobacteraceae > Steroidobacter. The sequence goes on along the minus strand of CALEKY010000160.1, from coordinate 30,267 downwards.
GCAAGAATCCGACGAGCGAGTACTACGCCGATGCGATGGCTTGGCTGTGCCGCGCGCTCGGCAACTCGAACAATGCGCGTTATCGACCCGTCGTCGAGGAAGTGGCTGTCAAGGCCGAAGGCCGCAAACTGAAGCGTCATTGCGAGCGCGCCGCCGGCAACTTGCCGAAGGGAGGTGCCGAACCGTACGTCGCCGGCAGCTTCGATCTCTCGAAATACAAGGAAGGCGCAGCGCCCGTCGCTGCGGCCGCGCCTGCCGCAGCACCCGCAGCTGCTGCTCCGGCGCAACCCGCAGCAGCCGGTAAAGGCTTCTCCGTCGTCAAAGAAGGCATGAGCAAGGAAGAGGTGGAATCCTTGATCGGCTTCCCGACGGCCACGACCTCGCACATCACGGGTAAGGCGTGGAGACCTTTCAATTACAAGGGCAGCGACACGCACCGCATCATTGCTCTCTACAAGGGCGTCGGTCGGATCATCTACTCGAACAGCAGCGCGTATACCTCGACGTATCGCGTGATCGAGATCATCGAAGATCCGATGGAAAGCGGGTATCCATAAGCCCACACGCGCATGCCCGTCCTTGCGGACGGGCATGCCCCGCCGATGCGGCGATCGCGACGGGTATCATCGCCGCATCGCTCGCCTTTCGCCCGAGAGCCCGTGTCCATTTTCAGTCCTAGAAAGATCGTGCCCGCCCTGCCGGACGCGCGGGTCGACGCTCGCCTATGGCGCTGATCACCGGCATTTTCGTGCTGCTCGTGACAGCGCACGTCTTCGGGCATCTCAGCTCACGCGTCGGATTGCCGAAGATCGCCGGCCACATGTTGGCGGGCATTGTGATCGGTCCGTCGATCGCCGGCTGGGTCGAGCCTTTGCCCGGCCTCGGCGCGGTGAGCGACATCGCCGTACTGTTCATCGTGCTGACGGCGGGCCTCGAAATGCGCATGCAGCACGTCGTCGAGGTGTTTCGAGGGCGAGGCGTCGGCGCGCTCCTGATCGGCTTTTTCGTGCCGCTGGCGACTGCGGCAGCGATCGCGCTCGCATTCTCGCTCGCACCGATCCCGGCGACCGTCGTGGCGTTGTGCATGGCTGTTACGGCTTTGCCGGTGGCGTTGCAAATCCTGAGCGGATTTCAACTGCTCGGCTCGCAGCTCGCACGCGTGGCGATCTCGGGTGCGCTGCTTGCGGACATCATCGTTTTCATCGTACTCGGCCTGTTGATCGAGCTGTCTTTGTCCGAGCAGGAAACCACTTGGGTGAGCTCCATCTCGCTCGCTGCGGCGAAATTGCTGGGCCTGATCGCAGCGATCGTCCTCTCGCATCACGTCTGCCTGCGCGTCGTCAAACGCAACCGTTCGCGACAGGAGCTCTCGATCGGCGAGTCGACGGCCAAGCTCACGTTCGTGTTGCTGTTCGTGCTGGGGTTGGGGGCTCTGAGCGAAGCGCTCGGGTTTCATTTCGCAATCGGCGCATTCTTCGCCGCGATGATGATCTCCGCCGAACTGATCGGCGAGCGGCCGTTCGAGCGGCTCGAAGGTACGTGCGAAGTGCTCACGGCCAGTCTGTTCGGACCGCTTTTCATGGCGTATCAGGGCATGCAGTTTCAGCTGGAATCGCTGTCGCACCCCGGATTTGCTGCCGCGCTCTTGATCGGATCCATCGCCTCCAAGCTCATCGGCGGCTATATGGTGGGACGGCTGCAGCGCATGGATGCGCACGAGGCGTGGGGCGTCGGTATCGTCATGAACGCGCATGGCGTGATGGAGCTCGTAGTGGCTGCGATTGCGCTGAACGCAGGACTGATCGATCGCGGTTTGTTTTCCACGTTGCTGGCTGTCGGAATGACGACGACCGTGCTCACACCCGTTATGCTCAAGCGCTGGCACGTGCATTCGCGGCTCGTCGCCGATGTCGGCGAGTCTCCTTCTTCGAACTGACGTTGGCCTGATGGCGCTTCCGTTGACCGCTTCCGTTTCGCAATCCGCCGCGATCGTCGTGCGCGGTGTGAGCTATCGCTACGCGAATGCCGCGCAGCTCGCATTGCACGATGTGAGCTTCGAGGTGCCGCGCGCGGAGATTTTCGGGCTGCTCGGACCTAATGGGGCGGGCAAGAGCACGTTGCTCGGTCTCATGTCCGGAAGCCTCAGGATTCAAGGCGGCGAAATTTCGATCGAAGGCGAATCGCTCGCGCGCCGCGCAAGACACGTCAAACGCATCAGCGCCGTCGTGCCGCAGGAATATGCGTTCTACGAAGCGCTGACAGGCCGGCAGAATCTCGCCTATTTCGGCAGCGTGTTCGGCTTGTCGCGTCGCGAACGCCTACGCCGGGAAGCGGCGGCCGTCGAAATTTGCCGCTTGCAGGATCACTTGGATCGCGCGGCCGGACAGTATTCGGGCGGACTCAAGCGCCGCTTGAATCTCGCGATCGGTTTGTTGAACGAGCCGAAGATCCTTTACTTGGATGAGCCCACCGTCGGTATCGATGCGGAATCGCGCCGCTGCATTCTCGATGCGGTCAAGGCGCTGCAGGCGCGCGGCACGACGATCGTCTATACATCGCACTACATGGAAGAAGTGGAAGCGCTGTGCGATTCGGTGGCCGTGATCGATCGTGGACGCGTCGTGCTGCACGAGCGCGTGCAGAGCCTCCTGCGTCGCGAAGGCGCGGAGCAGCTACAAATCGTTTTGACGGAACCCGATCCGAACGTCGCGCAGTTGCTGAGTGCGTTCTCGCCGACCCACGTCGATCACAAGGTGTGGTCGTGCACCGTGCCCGCCGGCCGATTGTCGGAAGTGCTCGCAGAGCTCGAACGCCGCAATGTTCGCTACGAACGGTTGCATTACGGCGTGAGCCGGCTCGAGAAAATCTATCTCGATTTGCTGCTCGCCCGTGACACCGAGCGGGAGGCGACGTCATGAACCTGCGCGCATGGCGTGCCGGTGTGCACAAGGAATTCCTACTGCTGTTCCATGACTGGCATGCGCTGCTGCTCTTGTTCGCCATGCCGCTCGCGTTCCTGGTCATCATGTCGCTCGCGATGCAAGACGAGTTCGAGCAGCGCGCAGGCGAGAAGATGCGCGTCGTGATCTTGGATCGCGACGACAGCGCCGCGTCACGTGCACTGACGTCCGCATTGGCCAGCGGCGGATCGGTCGCGGTCCACGCCGCAGAGCCGGGAACGGCGCTCAAGGAACAGATGCGCGCGCATTCGGCAGCGTTCGGGATCGAGATCAAGTCGGGCTATGGGGCGGCATTGCCCAAGGCAACGTCGCCGCTCTCGGAGCGCATCGTGCTCACGGTCGCTGCGGATACGACGCGACAGACCGAGCTGATTTTTTCCGGCACGTTGCGAGAGATTCTGGCGCGCGAACGGCTGTCGGCGATTCTAGGTCCGCTTGCCGTGCTGTCCGGTACGGACGGTTTCGATTCCGGCAACGCGCAGCCTGCAGTCGAATACGCGTACCAGTCGAGAGGCCAGGCGCGGGCACCCAGTGCGGTCCAGCAGAATGTGCCCGCATGGCTCGTGTTCGGCGCCTTCTTCGTAGTGATTCCGCTCTCGAACACGCTCATCCGCGAGCGCCAGCAAGGTACGCTCAAGCGCCTGCGAACCATGCCCGTCGGCCAGGGCACCTTATTGATGGGTAAGCTGGCGCCCTATTTCATCGTGAACATCGTTCAGGTGATTCTGATGATGGCGGCCGGAATGTGGCTCGTACCGGCGTTGGGCGGCGAGGCGCTCGAGCTGCACGGCTCGCCTGCGGCGCTCGCGCTCGTCTGCGCCGCGGTGAGTGTCGCCGCGCTCGGCTACGCGCTGCTGATTTCTTCCGTCACGCGCACGACCGAGCAGGCGACGCTGTTGGGCGGCGCCGGCAATCTGATCCTGGCTGCAATCGGTGGCATCATGGTGCCGAAGTTCGTCATGCCGGAGGCGATGCAGCAACTGACGAACATTTCGCCGATGGCGTGGGGACTCGAAGGTTTTCTGGACGTGCTGTTGCACGACGCAGGCACGCGCGAAGTTCTGCCCGAGGCGGCGGCTCTCGCCGCTTTCGGTGCGGCCGCACTGGCGATCGCGTGGGCCCTATTGAAGCGGACCGAAATTTGATGACGCAGATCGAAGAATTGAAGAGCGCGCTCAAGGCGTTGATCGTCAAGGAGTGCGACAAGGACGTGGATCCCGCCACGATCACGAACGAGGAACAATTGATCGGCGGCGCGCTCGGGCTCGACTCGCTCGACGCATTGCAAATTTGCATGGCCGTGCAAGAGCGTTATGGCGTACGCATCGAAGACGGTCCGAAAGCCCGCCGCGCCCTTCGCAACATCGACGCGCTCGCAGAAGTCATCATGACCGAAAGCGAGGCCTTCGCTCAGTCATAGGCTTTAGGCTTAGACTGTAGGGGACCGCGGCCGCCCATACGCGACCGCCCGAAGATCACTCCTCACTAGTCACCGCTCACGACTTACCCACTGACTCCGAATCACGAGTCACGGATCACGATTCACGACCCCCGCCCATGCCTTCCATCCACCTCGCTTCGTTCGGCTTGCACACGACGCTGGGGCGGGGGATCGATGCAAACGTCGCAGCGCTCGAGCGTCCGCCGCAGCCGCCGCGCGAAGTGTCAGTGCCGCTCGGAAACGACGCGCGTTCGATTCCTTACTACACGCTCGCCGATGCTCCGCTCGACGATATAGAAGCCCGATTCGAGCAGGCACTGCACGGGGTGATCGTCGAAGCGATCGAGCGCGCCGGGCTCTCACAGACGGAGCGGCGAGAGATGGGCTTGTTTCTCGGTTCGTCGTGCGGCGATATGCCGCTGCTCGAGACTCAATATCGCCGCGATCTCGAATCGTCGAGCGAAGCGTTGCCGATGACGAAGACGAGCAGCCTCGGCAATCTGGCGAACCGGCTGCGTGCCGCATTCGGTATTCAAGGCCCTGACTACAGTTACTACACCGCGTGCACGGCGAGCGCGAATGCCTTGCTTGCGGCAGCTGCGATGGTGCAGGCCGGTCGCTTGCGTCACGCGCTCGTCGTCGGCGTGGAAATGTTCAATGCCGTCACGGCGCTCGGGTTCAGCGGTCTGCAACTCATCACTCGCGACGTGATGCGTCCGTTCGATCGCCGGCGTAGCGGCTTGGTCCCGGGAGAAGCATGTGCTGCAGTGGTGATCGGTACGGAGGCGCGCGATTCGAATTGGACGTTGTTGGGCGGTGCGAACCTGTGCGACACGCACAGCATTTCGGCGACGAATCCGGACGGTTCGGCGATCGCGGCAGTGATCCAGCAAGCGCTCGAACGTAGTGAGGTCGAAGCTGGCGAGATTGCCGCGCTCAAGATGCACGGTACGGCGAGCCTGCTCAACGATGAAGCCGAAGCCGCCGGTTTGCGCCGCGTATTCAGCAAGGCGCCTGCCGTGTGTGCATTGAAGCCGTACCTCGGTCACACGTTCGGCGCGTGCGGCGTCGCCGAGCTGGCGCTGTTTTGTTCTGCGGTCGAACGCGGAATGCTGCCGGGAACGCCGGGCATTGCGGCGGGCGACAGCGACTTGGATGTGACGCTCAATCAGACGCTACGCGCTCAACCGCCCGGCAAGTTCATGCTCAATTATTTCGGCTTCGGCGGCAGCAATACTTCGTTGATCGTCGCCAACGACGGAGCGCGAAGCCGATGAAGCCCATCTACATCGCTAGCTGCGGCGACTATTTCGAGCGCATCGAATCCGATGATTCTGCCGTCGATTTGAAGGCGCTCGTCGCCGAAGCGATCGGCACGCCCGTGCGCCGTATCGGGCGGTTCATCCAGCTCGCGTTGATCGGTGCGGGCCGCTGCGCCAAGCAAGCTGCGTTACCTGAAGATGCGGCGGTTTATCTCGGCTCGGGGCGCGGCGACTTGGAAGTGACGATCGAAGTCATGCATTCGATCGTTCGCGATGGGCGCGCGCCGAAGCCTTTGAGCTTCATCAATACGGTGAGCAACGCCGCGAGCTTCTACGTTGCGCAGAGCTTGAAGCTCACGAGTCAGAGCACCTTTGTCTGCAACCGCTACTTTGCGTTCGAGACGATGCTGCAGCTCGCAAAGCTCGATCTCGAGCAAGGCGTCGTTACCAGCGCGCTCGTAGGCACCGTCGATGTCGTCGTTCCGCCGCTCGCCGCGCATCGAATGCGTCTCGGCCTCGATGCGGACACGCCGGTCGCCGACGCCAGTCATTGGCTGCTGTTGCAGACGCAGCCATCGTCCACGCCGCTAGGGCGGCTGCTTGCGGCGGGACATTTCACGGACGCGAAAGCGTTGCGAGTCTGGCTGTCAGACCAGACGATCGATGCACAGTGGAAACTGGCCACGGGCCAATTCATGCCGCGCGCGGAAGCCGACGAATGGCAACGCGCGCTCGGGCTCGAAGTCTTCGATTACCTGACCGGACGCCCTTATTACGACAGCCAAAGCGGCGCGGCGATCGGCGAGTTCTTGCGGCGAGAAAAGGGAACGCTGCTCCATCTCAATCGAGATCCGAGCGGCAGGTACCAGGCGATGCTCGTTGCAGTGGAGAGTTGACAGTGGATGGTTGACAGCGAGAACGGGGGCGCGATCGTAGATCGCGCGCAGTGCGCATTAGGATTGGAAATGCTGGTCGATACTGCGTTGGGCTGATAGATGTATTGACAGCGCAATAAGAAGAAAATTAAACCATCCGGCAATTCGGCCGAAGGGATGTTGCGGGACGTCGAGGTCCCCGGGTGTTCGGAAGAGCGTTGTCGTGCAGCTCCGCAATCAATGGAATGGCGCAGGTCGATTAGCGGCGGCCGCGGTCTGTCTCTTCGCAACCGGGCTGGCTTCGATGACGTCGGCATGGGCGGTCGTCTGCCCGGCAACCGAAACGCCGCCTCCACTGCGTCCGCCGGTCGTGATTCAACTCGAACCGTATTTGGGCGAACCCGCAGTGGTCTACAAAACCGATGCGCTCACGCTGTACATCCGTCCGCGCGACTTGCTCGGTGCTTCGCCTGGCGGTCGAGAGTCGCCGCTTGCCCGTGTGCTGAATGAGCCATTAGAAGCGGATGTCACGGTGGAGGAGCTCATCGAGCGGGCAAGCCCTCCCGTGCCCGACGAACCGGAAACGCGACGATCGGAGAAATGGGCGCTGTACCGAATGGAGCTGCGGATCCTCAAGTCTGACGTGAAGCACGCTGTCGCGCGGCTTCTCCACAGCGGCCGGATGGCAGCGCGGAATCCGAAAACAGGCGCTGCCGTAACCTATATTCAACGCGAAGAAGAGGGGGCGTGCTACGTCAGCGCCGTGTATAGCACGCCGGAAGGCGTCCGGTTTTTCTCGATCGTGACCACTATTCCTTGAAGTGAGACGCGGACGCGATTTTCGCTTCGATGCTACCGCTCGCTGTCAACTATCAAGCGCTTTCCGCGCTTCCTGCCACGCCTCCAGCTCCTTGTCCGCGCAGCGGTTGATGATGTCGGCGAGGGCGTGAACGTCCATCGGCATGCGGCCGCGGCACATCTTCGTTGCATTGAGCGCGAAGCGGCGCCACTCGTCGCCGGCGGCGGTGATCTTTTTCGAGGCTTCGATCAGGCCGTCATTGCCGAGCAGCTTGCCCGATTCTTGTAAAAACGAGCCGTAGAGAAAGCGGAAACCGGCGCCGCCCGTGCCGATCTCTTCCTGCATGCGCACGATGTGCGTGAGGTAGAGGATCAGATTCTTGTCGTTGCGTTCGCCGAGCTTGACGACGTTCTTCGCCAGATAACGAATGCCACGGATGCCGACGATCGGCAGCGGCGCCTTCGTCATCGTGTGGAAGTTGCGCTTGATCGCGGCTGGAATGAGCTTGGCGTAATCGACCTCGCGCGGCATGCGCGTCGGGTAATACATCAGTCCCTTCGCCGCCATCGCGCCTTTGGCAAAGCGCGCTTTCTCGAGCGCATCGGCCGGGCAACGCGTCGTGACCTCGAACACCGGATCGCTGATCAGGTACTCGTCGCCTTCTTTGCCGAAGACGATCAAGTTGTGCATGTTGAAATGAAAGCGCATGGCTTCCGGGAAATACGGCAGCCAGTACACGCATGTCTGTAAGCCGACGATGCGTCCTTGAGCGAGCTGCTCGTCGAGCGCGGCCATGCCGGCTTTGGGATCGCTGAAACGGCGGCGTTCGATCTTCGCGCCGAGCCGTTTCGACATGGCGGCGATGATCGTGCCCGGCGGCATGCGATAGGCGATGAGCGGCATGCCTGCGAGCTTGACGAACGGGATGTACGCAAACGTGAGCGCGCTGGCGAGCCCGAAGGCCATGGGCTCGCTCATCGGTACGCCGTAGTGCGTCATCATCGCGGAGACGACGCCGCTTTCGCAGTGTGCCGATTGCCGATGCGTGAACGCGGGCTTGCCCGTGTCCGCCGCGGTGGCGTCGCGAACGTCGGCCAGCTCCGGCGACAATGCGGCGACTGAGGAATGGCTCATGATGGATTGTCTCGCGGCGGTACCGACTTCAATCGCTCGACGCTGATTCCCATGGCGTCGGCATAACGCTGCAGAATGCGGTCCGGTAAACGCGCAAATCGTTTCACGTCGAAGTGACGGCGAATGCGCCATTTCCAGATCCTGCTCGTCGCCGCCAACGTGTCGAGCTCCATGCGGCGATCGAACATATGGAACTCGAGCGGCGATGTCTTGCCGGCGAGCGCGCGATCCCACGCCTCGTTACGCAGACGATCGAGCTCGGCAATGGCCGTCAGCGTCGCGAACGTTTCCGGCTCCCACCCGGCCGACTTCACACCCGTGTATTCGCCCTTTTCGTCGACGGCGTACAGGAGCTTGCGCTGACCTTCGTAGGTCGGCGAGGGCTCTTGGGGAACGGAGGAAACGTCCATTTGAATGGAGAATTGAGAGTGGACAGTGAGAATTGGCTTGGCTTGTCAGCATCCTTCCTGCGCAAGCACCGCTCTTAATTCTCCATCCTCAATTGTCGATTCTCAATTGCAGCAGCTCACGGTATCACCGTGAGCTGCATGTAGCCGGCGGCGAAGCGGCCGCTTTCGGGGATGTAGCACAGGAGCTTCTCGCCGGGGCGGAGCCGGCCGGAGCGGCGTAGCTCGTCGATGATGATGTAGATCGAGGCCGAGCCAGAGTTGCCGCGCACCGTGAGGTTCGTGAACCAGCGTTCCTGCGGAATATCGAAGCCGATGCGTTTCATGCCCTCGTAGATCTTGTCGCGGAAGAACGCTGACGAGTAGTGCGGCAAGAACCACGCATAGTCTTCGGCCTTGATCTTGCGTTTCTCGATGATCGAGCCGAGCGGCTTCTCGACGCTGTAACGCACGATGTTTTCGTTCAGCAGCTTCACGTCCTGTTTCACGCACATGACGGAATTGCGTTCGCGCTCGCTGCTCGGCATGGTCGACCAGCCTTGAATCGAGCCGTCTTCGCGCTTGATCGCGCCGGCGTACATGCAGGTTTCGATCTCGCCCGCATACGAGAACAAATCGATCCAGTCAATGCGCAGGCTCGTCTGACCCGGACGCGGCTCCGGTTCGAGGAGCAGTGCGCCCGCGCCGTCCGACAGCATCCAGCGCAGGAAGTCTTTTTCGAACGCAAGCTCCGGACGGCTTTCCAGCTCCGCGATCTGTGCGTCGGTTTCCGCGGTGAAATTGTGCGCACGCATCATCACCGAAGACAGCTCCGAGCCTGCGGCTACGGCATTGCGGCGCAGTCCCGACGCGACGGCCATGAAGGCGTAATTGATTGCGGCGACGCCGCTCAAGCACACACCTGACGTAGCAACCGCTTCGAGCGGCGGCAGCTTCAGCTCGCCGTGCACCATCGACGCGTGGTTCGGCATGAGCTGATCGGCGATCGAGGTGCCGCACGCGAGACATTCCAACCGCTCGAGCGCGAAATGTTCGTCGGCCAATTTCCGAATCGCCTCCGCAGTCATCGAGGCATTCGTATGCGTCGGCTGCAAGGTCTGCGGATCGATCGCATAGTGACGAAACTGGATCCCGTTGCTTCGCAGAATGACGCGGCGCGCACGCGACGGGCGGTCGCCGACCTGCCCGAGAATCCGTTCCATGTTGTCGTTGTCGACGGGCGGATTGGGAAGGAACGAAGAGGTGTTCGTGATGTAAACGGATCTACCGGTCATGCGCGTTGGTCCAAGTGTTCGACGGATTCTCCCGACGGCGCCGCGAAATAGGCGCGCAGGCGTTGCATGCGGGCTCGCATCAGCGGTCGCAACAGTCGCTTCAGAACAGCGCTGATCGGCACGACGGTAAGAATCAACGTAATCAAAAAGAGAACATACAGGCCGAGCACGAGTCGGCGTGTGATCGACTGCCGGTTTCCGAGGGCGCGCAACAATCCGCCCCAGATACGAAAGCTGCGGCGTGCGATGGTTTCCGACGCAATCAAGCCTTCGTTGATGGAAACCGCTCCGAGTCCTTGCAGCATTGGCCTGAAATCATCCGGCTGGCGCTCGGGAAGCTGACGTGCAATCGCTTCGCCGAAGTGCCGGGCGCGCGCGATTTCCTCGGCAGGGATGCCCGCGCGCGGGATGCGTCCGCCGAGGAACGGGCCGCGGTTGCCCGTGAGCATCCACATCGGCGTCGAAACGAACGTCGCAGCCATGTGCGCGAGATCGATGAGCGCGACATTGTCGATGAGACGACCGCCGAGACGCGCAATATGTTCCTTCATGCGCTCCTGGGCCATCAGCCACATGTTGCGGCAACCGATCACCGTAATGACGGGCTTACCGCGAATTAGGCGTTCGGCTTCGGCGCTTTTGAGGAAAGCCATGGTCGGCAGGTTCGGGGAAACGAACCACACCGTGTAGGCAATGACGATCAGATCGAAATCCGCATCCGGCGGCAGCGACAAAGGCTCGATCGGATCCGGATCTTCGTACACGCACTCCGGGAACGTATCGAAGAACCGCCAGAACGGCCACGGAAACGGATAGGGCTCGACGGGTTTGAGCGTGACTTTCGTGACTTCGATGTTCGGCGATTCTTCCAGCGGACCGGTGATCGAATCGACGATGTCGCGGAGCTGACCCGTTTGCGAGTAATGGACGACCAGGACCCTTTTCATCACCGCTGCTTCAGTACGTGCCTTATCGGGGAAAGGACTCCCGCGACACGGGAGCTCGTCGGCTCGATCCGGGTGAGCCTTTCGCCTGCGCTGTTTCAGCTCTGCCTCGTGCCGCTCGCACAAGCCAGGAGAGCCGGTAAGCGTCTATGGTTCGAAAATTATGCCATGCGGGCCTGCGGTCGCGACGACCTAAATTGAACGATTGTCTGCGATGTCACGCGTGGAGCACGATCGAAATGCGACCTTCGCCCAATAGACGTTTGGCCGAGCCGTGCAACTCGACGGCGAAGTCGTAAATCAATCCATCGCTTCTCGCGAGCCGGCGGGTGGCGGTAATGACCAAAGAGTCCGGCAAGTCGTCGATTCGATCCACGTACAGCCGGATATCCCGTAGGACGCCTAGCATGCCGGGTTGCGGACCGGAATTCGCGAGCAGTGCGCCATGCACCGCCATCGCTTGAGCCGCGTACTCGACGAGGTGGAGTGCTGAAAGCGTATCGCCTCGCCGAAGCGGGTTCGCTGCGCTGCGATGCGTGGACGATGTGCATCGAATCCACTCTGCAGTCCATTCCTCGACTGCATCGAGCAGGCACATCGATCCGGCGTGGGGAATGAGCGCCGCGAGCTCGGTCTTGCCGATCATGAGAGCGTTTCGACAACGACCGCGAGTCCCGCATCCGAACCGCGCGGAAGAACGATGCGTCCCGAGCGGCCGAGCGCCAACAACTCGAACAGCGGTAACGCCGCCAAGGCGGGATTGGCACGGCGCAGTTTCTCCAGCTCGGGATTCGAGAGAGGCGTGTCCGACTCGCGTACCTGAGCACAGCGCAACGCGGCGAGCGATGCAGACCGACGTTCACGTGTCAGGATCACCCCGACGCCCGCGCTGCAAGCGATCGGTCGCTTTTCGTACAGCGGCTGCGGCGGCGGCAGATCGAAGGCGACGAGCAGGGTGTCGAAGCCGTCGGCCAAAACGAGCGCAAATGCCTCCTCGAGTCCGGCGGCAAACGAGAAGTCGTACGCGGACAAGGTCGTCGAAGGCGCGCGTGCGCCCACGGCAATGCTCCAGTAGCCCGCGGCCGCGTTGTGCACGGAATTGTGAAAGTCGGTCGGCGAGACGAGTCTCGGTGTCTGCGTCAGCGCGCTCGAGATCCGATGAATGATGTTCAGGTCGGCGTCCGAGGATGCGAATACCGTTGCAAGAGCGGATGGAGCTAGCTCCGTTGCACGCATCGCATCTTCTGCGGCCTGAAACGCAACGCGCACGGTCGGTGTCGCGCGGCGCCGTTCGTTGGGCGGCAGGAGCTGCGGTGCCGGCAAGGGCATGTCCGCGGCTGCATACGGCGATTCGCCGCGCAGGATCGCGCGCGCCGCTTCCCAGTTGGCAAGACCGGGCGCGGTGATCCCGACCGCTTCGACCCAAACCTGTTCGCTAGCGCTCATGCTCTTGCACCGAATAGCAGCGTGCAGTTGCTGCCGCCGAAGCCGAACGAATTGCTCATGACTTTGCGTACCGGCGCATGGCGGTCCTCGAGAAGCACGGCCGAGGCGATGTTCGGATCTTTCGTGCGTGTGTTGAGGCTGCGAGGCATGAAACCATGCTCGATACAAAGCATCGAGATCGCCGCTTCGACGATACCGGCAGCGCCGAGCGTGTGGCCCGTCCAGCCTTTCGTCGAGCTGCAAGGCGTCTGTGTGCCGAACACGGTGCACACGGCACGCGATTCCGCGCTGTCGTTTGCCATCGTGCCCGTGCCGTGCAGGTTGATGTAATCGACTTCCGCGGCTTGGACGTTGGCGCACGCAAGCGCTGCCTGCATCGCGGCGGCGGCACCCTGGCCTTCCGGATCGGGCGACGACATGTGATAGGCATCGCTCGTCTCGCCGTAACCGAGCAAAGCCATCGGTGCATCGGCATTCGGGTCTAGTAAAGCGAATCCGGCCGCTTCACCAATGGAAATACCGGTGCGGGCAACGTCCGCCGGCCGGCAGATATCCGTCGAGACCAGTTGCAAGGAATTGAAGCCGTAGAGCGTCGTCAGGCAGAGGCTGTCGACGCCGCCGACGAGTGCTGCATCGCACGCGCCGACGCGGATGGCACGCCATGCGGAGGCGAACACCTTGGCGCTCGAAGAGCAGGCCGTCGAAATGGCGATTGTCGGGCCGCTCAGCTCGAGCAGCCGCGCGACGAAATCGGCGATCGAGAAAATGTTCTGGGTATATCGATGTTTGAACCAGTCGGGCAGACGTCCGCTTTCGGGATCGCGCGCGCGATAGGCGAGCTCGGTCTGATGCACGCCCGAAGTGCTCGTGCCGATGAAGACGCCGATCCGATCGCCGCCGTACCGGGCGCGTAACTTTGCAACCGCATCGAGAAAACCGTCTTGCTGCAACCCGAACAACGCAAGTCGGTTGTTACGGCAGTCCCAATCCGACCACTGCTCGGGCAACGGTTCGTCGAAGTCGGCGACTTCGCCGAGCCAGCAATCCAGCGTGTTCGTGTCGAACTGCACTTTGCGCAAGCCGGTCGTGCCCGTGCTCAAGGCGCGCCAATGGGCGTCGCGCCCGGCACCGAGCGCCGAAGTCACCGTAAATGCGCTGACGGGAAGCGGTTTCATGTGGAATTTCCTGCGCGCATTCCATCGGCACGCGCGCGTCGGTCGTGCGAAGCAGCGTCTTGCGGCCGAGGTGCGTCGGCTGCGCTCGCTGATTCCGTGTCCAGCCAGAAATCGTAGAAGTTGAACCAGTTGTACGGCGCGAGATGCGCGTAGTACTCGAGGCGCTGAGCATAGCGCTGTGCGAGCTGCTGGATCGCGGCTTCCCTATTTGCGCGCGGCAATTTGATCGATTCGGCGAACAGCTCGAAATGGGCGGCGTAGCGATTGTCGCCGAGATAGCAGCCGAATCCGAGAATCACGGGAACCTGCAGCGAGTGAGCGAGCTGCCATGGCCCGACCGGCAAGCGTGCCTTGCCGCCGAGGAGCTCGACTTCCACGGCACGATCCGTTGCCAGCGCACGATCGGCCATGATGCCGATCATTCGTCCCTCTTCCAGCGCTTCCTTCAGCTTGAGCACGAGGTTCGGACCGCGTTCGGAAGCATCGATCACCGAGCGCGCAAGCCCGGGGTTCACTTGCTCGAGGAGCTGCGTGAGCATTCTTCCGTGGTTGCGGTCGAGCAGGATCGATAGCGGAAGCCCGCGCTTCTTGATCGCGGTCACGCGCAGCGCTTCCGCACTGCCGAAGTGTGCGACGAACAACAGACATCCCGGGTGGCGCGCTACCGTCGCACGCACTTGCTCGGGTCGATGGATGTCGATGTCGATGGCGTCGAATTTCTCGGCCAGAAGATAGATGCGGTCGAGCGTGCAGCTGGCGAACGCGAAAAAGTGCCGCCAATGGTCGAGCCACGAAGGTTCGTGCCCGAGCGTACGCCGCAAGTAATCGCGCGAAGCCTTGCGTGCCTGGCCGCTCGTCAGGATGAAATAGGCGACCGTTGGATAAAGAAAGAATCGAACCACGTGACGCGGCAGGTGCATCGCGAGCCAGACGATGAGCCGCAGCCAGAACAGGGTGCTGCGTTCTCTTTGACTGCGCCAATCCTGCTTCTTCATGCGACACCGTCCGAGGCGCTGACAATCAAGAAGCTGCCCTCGAGCGCCGTAGCGCCTTGGCAGCTTGCGACGAAGCGCGCCTTCCAGCGGTCCGGCGTTTCGGCGACGAACTTGACTTGGACGTCCACGGGCGTCTCTGGCGCAACTGCCTGCAGGAACTTGGTGCTGACGATGGCTTGCAGCCGCAGATTCGAATCGCACGTCGAACGGATCGCGTTCCACACCTCATCGAGCAGAACGACGCCGGGCACGATCGGCCGTCCCGGGAAATGACCGGGCAGGCTCGGATGGTCGGCGGCTACGACGATGCGCGTGTCGAGATCGTTCATGATTCGCGTCGGCGTGACCAAAGCGCCACCAGCGCTTCCCGCGGCAGTTTGCCGAGCTCGTTGCGCGGCAAGCGCTCGACGAGAACGATGGGGCGCGGAATGAACACCGGTTCGAGCCGTCCCGCAAGAGCTGCCATGACGTGTCGCGGCGTCAGTCCGGGGGCGACGACGAATGCCGCGGGACGCGCATCTTCTGCCGGAACGAACACGGCGGCATCCTGCACTCCGGGCACGGCGAGCAAGTGACGCGTAATCTCTTGCAGCGAGGTGCGCTTGCCGGCGACCTTGATCATGTCCGACGAACGACCGCGCAACTGAAATTGCGTGGGGCTCAGCGCTTCGATGACATCCTGCAGCGGGATGGGCTCGGGGTGTTGCGGTGCTCGGTATTGCGGCCCGTGTTCGGTCTGCACGACTTCGCCGCCGGTGAAGGTTTCCCAAAGCGGTCCATTCGTCGTGCGTCGGCGCGCCATCACGCCCGCTTCTGTACAGCCGTAAATTTCGTGGACCTGTGTCGACCAAGCGCGTTCGCAACGCTCGGCCACTTCCGCAGGCAGCGGTGCCGTCGCGGAAACGATGCGATTGAGCGTCGGCAACTGCACCCGAGCTTCGAGCAAGGCCTTCAAATGCGTCGGCGTCGTGACCAGTGTGCGCGGTGCAGGTACGGCGGACAGCGCATCGTGCACATCCTGCGGAAAGAACGGTTTGCCGTCGTACACGGGGCATTCCGCAACGAGCGCCGAGATCAGCGAGGTTTCGAGGCCGTAGACGTGCTGTGCCGGTACGGTGGCAACGAGATTCGAACCGCGGCCGCCGAGAATCTCCTCACAGGCGAGCTGTGCATTGCGGACCAGCGTTCCCCAGAGCTTGGGATGCGCTTGAGGCATCCCGGTCGAGCCCGAGGTGAACGTGAGCGCGACGATGCGATCGGCTGGAATCCGCCAATCTTCCGGAAGCGCCGAGACAGAGTCGAACGTTCGATCGGCGAGGAACGCTGCGATCCCTTCGTCGGTGCAGGCGTATTGGCTGGGATAGCGCTCGGCGAGCTCATCGAGGACACCGGGCGCCGTGCTCGGCGGCAACAGCGTAAGCCGCGATCGCAAACAGGCCGCCGTCAAAGCCAGCGCGAAGTGGTAGCGGTTTTCGCACAGGTTCACGACATTGGCGACGTCGGGCAACTCGGCACCGAGCGCGGCAGCAGCGGCAACGAATTCGCCTGCCGCAATACGACGGCCGCGATAGGTCGCGATCGTCGCATCGAGCGATTCGGTCCGCAGTAAAGCCAGCAGCTCAGCCATTCAATTCCTGATGTTCGTGCCCGCGAGGCGGCGCAAGTATTCCAGCAGTCCGAAACTTTCCAAATCGCGAAAGCGACGACGTCGATACGCGAATTCGAGCACGAACACCGCAGCCAGCACGAGGTAGTGCACGAAGTTCGTCATGATCGACCAAAGCTGCGGATCGGCCCATGCGGCGCATGCGACCGCGGAGACGAACATCGCGACGAACACGCCGCACCACAGTTGCGTGACTTGACGTGCGTAAACCTGCAGGACGGCCGGCAGAGGCTCGCCCCGTATCGCCTCGGCGAATCGATGGATCAATGGCGTCTCGCCAGGTCGCAGCGATCGGGCGAATACGACCAAGAATGCCGCCGGAATCGCAGCCGGCGGCACGTACAAGGCGTACAAACCGCCGCCCGCCAATACGAGCGCATACAGAACGACCGCACTGATCGCCAGGGCGCTCCACGCCCATAGCCGGCGCGATACCAAGGCACTCCACAGCGAGACCGCGGTCAGCCATACGAGCGCAGCCCATTGCAGTCGCGGTTCCTGGAACACGACTGCCAGGTGAGCCAGAAGCGGATATCCGAGCGCGAGCCAGAACATGGTGCGAAGCGCAAAACGCTGCGAGGTTGCGATCCTGGCCGCGCGCTTCGCTGGTTCGTCCGCGACGGGCGCGAACGTTCCTAATGCGCAGCTTGCCGTTCCAACACGTGCTGCGTCAGCGAACGCAGCGATGCAAAGGCGGCCTTGGTGTTGGGGTCTTCCGAGCGCAGCTCCACGCCGTAGTGCTGTTGAATCATGAGCGCGATCTCGAGCGCGTCGATCGAATCGAGACCGATCCCGTCGTCCGAGCTGCCGAACAAGGGCGCCGTGGGTGCAATCGCCTCCGGTGCGATGTGATCCAGGGCGAGCGCTTCGACGAGGCGCTTTGCCATAAGCGATTCTTCCGCCGTCTGTCCGGACATGCTTTTTGAAACTCCGAAATCAGCCAATGCCGCTGAGACGGATCAGCCGCGGTCTGCTTGAGCTCGCTCGCCGTCGTTTTCTGACCCGTGTAGGAGTGCCGACCGGCTCTCCCCGATGCGAACCGAAAGTCTATACTACGTTGAGGCTGAGAAGTCGCGACGGACCTGACGCATTTGCGTCGATCCAGGTTTTGTCTCAAGCCGAGACAGTGCCCCGTATGCCGTAGAGCAGGGGTCCAGCGCGGGCTCGGGCGATTCGAGGTCGCACGGTTTCGCAAACGAGCCCGACGCGAGCACGGCAGCCCGATCGGTAAGCTGTCGGCGTCGTGCCTCGATCGCGGGTGTTTTCAAGATCCGCGCGCGACAAGAAGACTTTGGCAGGCGGGGCGGGGTAATGAGCAGAATCGGGCGCAGCATCAATCACGTTTGGCGAGTATTCGCCACGGGATTGGTGTTCGTGCTGTTCGGCCTCGGCGCACTGTTCATCAGCTTGACGATCTTCCCGCTGCTCAGGCTTTCGACCCTCCATGCGGACGTTGCCCGTCGTCGCATTCAGCGCGGCATGCAGCGCACGTTCCGGGTGTACATCGAGCTGATGCGCATGCTCGGAATCATGACGTACGAGCTGCACGGCGTGGAACGGCTGCGCGAGCCGGGGCGGCTGATTGTGGCCAATCATCCGACATTGATCGACGTCGTGATGCTCGTGTCGTTGATCCCGGAGGTCGACTGCATCGTAAAACGTGGCCTGTGGCGCAATCCGTTTCTGCGCTGGCCGGTAATATGGGCCTCGTACATTCCGAATTCGGAGGGCGAGGAACTGATCGAGCGCTGCGCGGCGACTCTGCAGCGCGGTCATTCCTTGCTCGTGTTCCCCGAGGGGACGCGGACCGTGCCCGGAAGGCCGATACGCATGCAACGCGGTGCAGCGCACATTGCGCTCGCCGCCGACGCGGACATCCTGCCCGTGACGATCGACTGCGATCCGCCGACACTGTTCAAGGGCAATCCGTGGTATCGGGTGCCGGAGCGGCCTTTTCATATGAAGGTGACCGTGGGCGACCCCGTGTCCTCGAGCCGGTTTCGCCGCGAAGGCGAAGCGTCCACGCGTGCGGCGCGGCGTCTGACGCAATGGTTGCTTGCCTATTACGGTGCCAGCGAAGGCGAGCACTCGAACCAGGATCAGCAGCGAGCGAACTCCGCCGCTTCGGCGGCACCGATCGCACCGGCTGTGTCGTGAGGTCCGTCCGGAAGCCGTTTCGACGGGCATGAGCTAGAGACAAATCACGCTGCCGAATTGGGCGGCGCTTGTTAGAGAAAGCCAACGATGTCAGTGAACGTCAAATCGCGAGAAGAGATCCTCGAATACCTCCGCGAGGTCTTGGTCGAGCTGTTCGAGGTCAAGCCCGAGCAAGTGGTGCCGGAGGCGAACCTCTACGAGGATCTCGACATCGACAGCATCGATGCGGTCGACTTGATCTTGAAGCTGAAGGAGCTGACCGGCCGCAAGATTCAGCCGCAGCAGTTCAAGCACGTCCGTACGATCAATGACGTCATCGAGGCGATCCAGTCCGTCATGGCCGAGAGCCCAACGGCATAACTTGCCCATGAACGCGGGGTACCGCCTCGAAACGCAGCAACGCATCGTCTCCCGCAATCTCCTCCGGACCGAGGAGAAAGCGAGCTTGATCCGGCTCCGCGTCGATTGACCGTGATCGTCCTACCGAAGATTCGTGCCATCGACCGCACTGCGCGCGGAGCGAGGCTTGCGCTCGAGGTTCCTGCCGACCTGAGCTATTTCAACGGACATTTTCCCGGCTGTCCGCTCTTGCCGGGTGTCGTGCAGATCAGTTGGGCTATCGAGCTCGGACGCGCTCACATACCGGTCGCTGGGCGCTTTCGGGCGCTTACCGGCGTGAAATTCACGCGCGTCATCCTGCCCGGCGCGACTGTCGCATTGCGGCTCGATTACGCGGACGGTACGCGCGCGCTCGAATTCGCCTACGAGCTCGACGGCCGCGTCTGTTCCAACGGGACTGTGCTGTTCGCAGCCGATTGACGATGAGAGCGTGCATCGTCATTCCGCACTACAACCACGGTCGAGCGATCGGCGACGTCGTCGCTGCGTTGCGGCCGTTGGGTCTGCCGTGTTTGATCGTCGACGACGGCTCGGATGAAGAATCGCAAGCCGCGCTCGATCGTATCGTCGCGACCGAAGGCAGCTGGGTCACTCTGCATCGCTTGCCCGTCAATCGGGGCAAAGGCGTCGCCGTCATGACCGGTTGCGAGGCGGCGCTCGCCGCGGGATTCACGCATGCCGTTCAGATCGATGCCGACGGGCAACACCGTGTCGAAGACGTTCCGCGATTGCTCGAAGCGGCGCGGCGCCAGCCGGATGCGCTCGTGAGCGGACAAGCCGTTTACGACGAGACCGTGCCGTTGTCGCGCTTGTACGGCCGTTACATCACTCACGTTTGGGTCTGGATCAATACATTGTCGTTCGAGATCAAGGATTCCATGTGCGGTCTGCGCGTCTATCCTCTCCAGGCCGCATGTGAGGTCTGGCGTCATGGTTACGTCGGGCGTCGGATGGATTTCGATACCGAGATCATGGTGCGCATGAGCTGGCGCGGCGTGCCGATCGTGAACATTCCAACTCACGTCACTTATCCGAAGGACGGCGTCTCGCATTTTCGGATGCTGCGGGACAATGTGTTCATCAGTCTCATGCATGCGCGCTTGTTGCTCGGAATGCTGTGGCGCCTGCCACTGATCCTGGGCCGCAGGTTCGCCCGCATGCTGACGACGAGAACCGTCGCATGAGCGATCGTTTCCAGATCGACGTGCCGTTCACGGTGCCGTTTCACGACGTCGACATGATCGGCGTCGTTTGGCACGGCAATTACGCGAAGTATTTCGAAGTGGCGCGTTGCGCGCTGCTCGAGCGGTTCGGCTACGGCTACGATGCGATGCGCGAATCGGGTTTCATGTGGCCGGTCATCGACATGCGCATCCGCTACATCAAACCGATGCGTTTCGGTCAGCGCGTGATCGTCCGCGCGACGCTGCGCGAATGGGAGTACCGGCTGCTGATCGACTACCTGCTGACGGATGCGGACACCGGGCAGCGGCTCACGAAGGGCTCCACGACCCAGGTCGCGGTCGATATGCAAACCGGGGAGATGTGCCTGGTTTCGCCGCCGATCCTGTTCGAACGGCTGGGGGTTACGCGATGAGATCGTTCGCTGCAGCCGTACTCGCATTGCTCCTGTTTGCGTCGTCCGTGCGGGCCGAAGTCGATCCGTTCCAGTATCCGACGACCGGCAAATCGCTTCTCGAAACGATTCTCGCGGCGCCCGCTCGCAATCTCGCCGAAGCGCAGGTGCTGCGAGGCAAGTTCGTTCACGAGAAACATTTGTCCGAGATCCCGCAGCCGCTCAAGTCCGAGGGCGAATTCACTTACGTGCGCGGGCTCGGCGTGCATTGGCACACGAAGCGGCCCTTCGATTCGGAGTTCGTGCTCACGCAAGAGGGCATTCTCCAGCGCGACGAAGGGACCGAAACGCTGCGCTTGTCGGCACAAGAGCAACCGGCCGTGCGCGTCATCGCGGAGATTTTCTTGGCGCTGTTCACGCTCGATGTGACGAGCTTGAACGCAAGTTTCGATCTGTACGGTAGGAGCCAGGGCGAACGCTGGATCGTCGGCTTGCGGCCGAGGACGGAGACGATCGGTTCGGTATTCAAAGAAGCGACGATCAAGGGCGCCAAGGACGTCGAACAAGTAGTCCTTTCGGACGCGCACGGCGACCGCACGGTCATTCAATTGCAAGACATTCGATACTCGGCGACCGAGCCGGACGCGAGCGTACGGGCGCTGTTCGCGCAGTGATATGCCGATCATGAACGACAAGGCCGGTGCACCGCGCGCGTCCGCCGCAAAGGTGCGGTCGATATGAAATTGAGTGCGGCTCCTCCCGCTGTCCGGGCACGCTTCATCGGCTGGAGCGTGTTGATGCTCGTGACGCTGGTGCTGTTCGTCGCCCGCGTCTTACCGCATCTCAAGGTCGAAACCGACATTCTCGCGCTGCTGCCGAGCTCGCAGCGCGATGCGGCCATGGACGACGCATTGGAGGAGTTCTCGTCGAAGCTCGCGCGTCGCCAAATTTTTCTGATCGGTGCGAACGATCTTGCCGATGCAAAGCTTGCTGCCGCGAGCTTCGCGCGGGCATTGGCCGAATCGGGCGCCTTCGCCAACGTCACGCTCGAGCTCGATGCGAATGCCAGCGAGCGTTTCGACGTGTTCCTTGCGCATCGCGGCTACTTGCTTGCCGATGCCGATGCACGAGCTCTCGAAGAAGGTCGCGGTGCCGAGCTCGTCAACAAGGCCGTGCGCGCGGCGTTCACGCCGGCCGGATTGATGCAGCCGCTCGGCGTTGCACAGGATCCGCTCGGGCTGCTGAACAATTTCCTACGCGAACAGATTCCTTCGTTCGGCACGGCGCGCCTCGATGGCGCCGTGCTCGTCATCGATGCCGAAGCCGGCTCGTACGTGCTCGTGCTCGCCGAATCCGCCGGCAGTCCGTTTGCGTCGGCCGTGCAAGAACGCGTGATGCCTGCGATCGAAGAAGCCTCGCGGGCGGCAAGCCGTGCCGTGCCGGCCGCGATCTCGATTCTCGCCTCCGGAACGATTCAGCACGCGGCGGCGGCAACGACTCGTGCGACGCAGGAAGTGTCGACATTCGGCACGGTGGAAACCATTGCGGTGCTGATACTGCTCTGGACGATGTTCGGCGGGATCCGGCCGTTGGTGCTCGCGATGCTCACGCTGTCGCTTGCCGTGATGACGGCGTTCACCGTCGTGCATTTCGTGTTCGACAAAGTGCACCTGCTCGCGCTGGTGTTCGGCTCGAGCCTGATCGGCAGCATCATCGATTACTCGATCCATTTCTTCGCCGATCGATTCCGCGAGCCCGGCCGCTGGTCGCCGATCTCGGCCGTCTCCCATGTCGGCCCGGCGATCTTGTTGGGACTTACGACGACGCTGATCAGCTATCTCGTGCTGGCATTCGTGCCGTTTCCCGGCTTGAAGCAGATCGCGCTCTTCTGCATGGTCGGCCTCGTCGTCGGCTGCGGTTGCGTGCTCTGCTTGTACCCGATCTTCACACCGGCAAGTCGACGCGCCCCGCAATTCGGACCGCGGCTGGGGGCGGTCATCGATCGGTTCCTACGCCGCTGGCGTTGGACCCCGGTTCGCGGCGTTGCCGTAGCAGCAGTGTTTGCGATTGCGCTGGCCGGCCTCGGACGCGCGCAGATTCAAGATGACATTCGCGCATTGCAGGAATCGCCTGCCGAGTTGCTGGAAAACGAGCAGCAGGTCAGGGCATTGCTCGGCAGCAGCGTCGAGACGCGCTACTTCCTCGTGACGGGCGACTCCGAGGATGCGGTGCTCGAGCACGAAGAGCGACTGGCCGAGGCGCTCGACGGGCTGATTGCTTCGCAAGCCTTGAGCTCTTATCAGGCTGTGAGCACGAGTCTGCCTTCGCGTGCCAAACAAGAACGCACGCACGAGCTGTTGAGCGCATACGTGTACTCGAACGGCGGCTTGCTCGAGCAGGCGATGTCGACGCTCGGATTCCCGCAGGATGCGATCGCCAAACGCCGTGCCGAGTTCGAGTCGGCGTCCGGCCCGCTCGCGCCGACGACATGGCTGGCGAGCCCCGCGTCGCAAGCAACCCGGCATCTTTGGCTCGGCAAAGTCGGCGATCGCTATGCGACCGTCGTTTCGCTCGGCGGCATACGCGACGTCGGTGCGTTGCAGCAAGTTGCAGCAGAAATGCCGAACGTCACGCTCATCGATCGGGTCGCGGAGACGACGGCTGTGCTCTCGAGCTATCGCAAGGCTTTGTCCGGCCTGCTCGCACTCATCTATGTGGTCGCCGGCGTCGTCCTGACCGTGCGTTTCGGGATTCGCGTCGCACCGCGCATTCTGTTGCCGTCGATTCTGGCGACGGTCACGACGCTCGGGCTCTTCGGTTGGTTCGGCGTGCCGATCAATCTCTTTACGATGCTCGCCTTGTGGCTCGTCCTCGGCCTCGGCATCGATTACGGAATCTTCTTACGGCATGGTTTGGATAATCGCCCGACCGCGATTCTGAGCGTGACGTTGTCTGCGTGCATGACGTTGCTCGCGTTCGGTCTGCTCGCCTTCAGCGCAACGCCATTCATTCGTAGCATCGGGTTGACGTTGCTCGTGGCGATCACGCTGTCTTGGGGCATCGTCCTGTTCACTTGTCTCACTGCTTTGCCTCGACCCTCCGTCGAGATGGGAACACAACATGGTTGACGTATTGATCATCGGCGCGGGCCCTTCGGGATCGATGTCGGCCGCATTGCTTGCGAGTCGCGGTTACGAAGTGCTCGTGCTCGAGAAACAGAAGTTTCCGCGGTTCTCCATCGGCGAGAGTCTGCTCGCGAACAGCACGCAGATGCTCGAAGAGGCGGGCATGCTGGACGTCGTGATGGCGCAAGGTTTCCAGTTCAAGAACGGCGCGGCGTTCGTGCACAACGACCACTATTCCGAATACAACTTCTCCCAGAAATTCTCGGAAGGTTTGGGATTCACGTTCCAAGTGCCGCGCGCGCAATTCGACAAGGTTCTGGCCGACGAAGCCGAACGGCGCGGTGCGCACATCGAGTACGAAGTGGAAATCACCGCGATCGATGTCTCCGGCGAACGGCCGGTCGTCACCAGCAAGAAGGGCGAGGAGCTTGCGACCCATCGGCTTCGTTTCGTGCTCGACGCGAGCGGCTTCGGCCGTACGTTGCCGCGCCTGCTCGATCTCGACCGACCATCCGATTTTCCGGTGCGGTCTGCGCTGTTCTGCCACATCAAGGACAACACCGTCGCCGGCGAATTCGATCGCCAGAAGATCCGCGTCGGAGTCCATCCGACGAATCGCGAGGTCTGGTCCTGGCTGATTCCCTTTTCGAACGGACACTCTTCGCTCGGTGTAGTGGCGACGCCGGAACATCACGCCAAATTCCAAGGCACGCTCGATGAGCGGTTGTGGAAGCTCGTCGCTGACGAACCGAAGCTTGCGCACCTGTTACGCAATGCCGAGCAAGTGCGACCGGTCGGCGAGTTGCGGGGCTACTCGGCGAAAGTCAAAGCCATGCACGGTCCTGGGTTCGCTTTGCTCGGTAACGCCGCGGAATTTCTCGATCCGGTGTTCTCATCGGGCGTCACGATCGCCATGAAATCGGCGATGCTGGCGGCGGACGTACTCGACCGCCAATTCAAGGGCGAACGCGTCGACTGGCAGGGCGAGTTTGCCGAGCCGCTGTCCTACGGGGTCGAAACGTTCCGCAGCTTCGTCACGGGCTGGTACGACGGCAGCTTGCAGGACGTCATTTTCTTCCAGAAACAGGATCCGCAGATTCGCCGCATGATCTGTTCGGTGCTCGCAGGTTACGTGTGGGATACGAAGAATCCATATACCGGTCCGCAATCGGGACGCCGGCTGCGAGCGTTGGCACAGATGTGCAGGATGGGAGCGAGCTGAGCGTGAAGATGCGTGTTGTCGGCCGCATCGGCGTGCTCATGCTGCTCGCGCTTGCGGGTTGCGCAACTCAGCGCGTGCAGACCGGCGGCGGGCTCGCGCGACCGTTGCTCGCGCCGGCGAGCCTTGGCGAGGAACGCAGCGTCACGCAAGTGGTTCGCGGCGCGTTCGGACCGCGCGAGATGACCATGAATTGCGTCGTCACGGTCAAAGACGGCGTCATGACCGTGGTCGGTTTGAACGCGATGGGCGTGCGCTTGTTCACGATCCGCTATGACGGCACGACGACGACCGTGGACAATAGCCTGCCGGTGCCCGCGCAGCTCACGCCGGAACGCTTGCTCGCCGATTTGCAGCTCGTGCATTGGCCGTTGCGTCCGTTGCAAGCGGCGTTGCGCGGGGACGGCTGGGAGCTCAGCGAACCAGCCCCGGGCACGCGCCGCCTGCGCCAGGGCGAGCGTTTGATCGCCGAAGTTCACTATGCCGGCGCCGATCCGTGGCAGGGTCGAAGCTGGCTCGTGAATCTAGAGTACGGTTACACCTTGAACATCGAGTCGAAAGCAATGTGAGTTCTTCGCCGCTCGCGCGGCGAGGCCGAGGTCGCGAATGCCGTTGGAACGAAAATTCGAGATGACGGAAGTGCTGCCCCACGAGGGCCGCATGCTGCTGCTCGATGAGCTACTCGATGCGAGCGAGGATCAAGTGGTGTGCGCCGTCACGATCCGGCCCGACAGCATGTTTTGCGACGGCGACAAAGGCGTCCCGTCCTGGGTCGGTTTGGAGTACATGGCTCAGACCGTCTCTACGTATTCAGGCATCGACGAAGCGCGGCGCGGCCTGCGGCCCAGTATCGGACTGCTGCTCGGATCGCGCAGCTACAAGAGCGAGGT
Organism: uncultured Sinobacteraceae bacterium; assembly: GCA_937902995.1. Lineage (GTDB taxonomy): Bacteria > Pseudomonadota > Gammaproteobacteria > Steroidobacterales > Steroidobacteraceae > Steroidobacter. The sequence goes on along the minus strand of CALEKY010000160.1, from coordinate 4,523 downwards.
CACTCATTTTCCGATCGGTGCACGGCTGCGTATCGAAGCCGACCTCTTGTTTCGGGACGAGAACGATCTCGTTGCCTTCGATTGCAAGATTCTCGACGGCGAACGCGTCCTTGCGCGCGGCGACGTGAAGGCGTACCGCCCGAAAGACGTGTTCGCCGTCGTCCGCGGCGAGAGGATTTGAATGCGCCGCCCAGCGCGCGGAGACTAAACACGCCTGGCATCGCTGTCGCAGCGTTGTGCGGCTGCGGTCGACCCACCTTTCACTTTTCTATTGCGAACGAATGTCTGTGAGCACTTCAACGACTGCGAAGAGCGTTCTCGTCACGGGCTCGAGCCGCGGCATCGGGCGGGCGATCGCCGAACGGCTGGCTCGCGCCGGCTATCAGGTGATCCTGCATTGCCGTGCGCAACGTGCGGCCGCCGACGAAGTTTGTAACGCAATCGTCGCTGCAGGCGGTCTTGCGCCGCGCGTCCTGCAGTTCGACGTGTCCGACCGCGACGCATGCCGCGACGCGATCACGGCGGACATCGAGGCACATGGGGCGTACTACGGCGTCGTGTGCAATGCCGGTTTGACGCGCGACGGCGCCTTTCCGGCGTTGAGCGGCGAGGACTGGGATGCAGTGCTCCGAACCAATCTGGACGGTTTCTATAATGTGTTGCATCCGACCATCATGCCGATGGTGCGACGCCGGGCCGGCGGACGGATCGTGACGTTGTCATCGGTCTCAGGTGTCATGGGCAACCGCGGTCAGGTCAATTACAGTGCTTCCAAGGCGGGTATCATCGGCGCGACAAAGGCACTGGCGGTCGAGCTCGCGAGCCGCAAGATCACCGTGAATTGTGTGGCGCCGGGCTTGATCCGCACGGACATGATGAGCGAAGCGCCGGTCGAGGAAGTGCTGAAGAGCGTACCGGCCGGTCGAGTGGGAGAGCCGCATGAAGTCGCGGCAGTCGTAGAGTTTCTGATGTCCGATGGCGCCGCCTACATCACGCGGCAAGTCATCGGCGTGAATGGCGGGATGATCTGATGACTCAGCAAGCGATCAAACGCGTCGTCGTGACGGGCTTCGGCGGCATTACCGCGCTGGGTCAGGATTGGCCGACGATCGAGCGCGCGCTACGCAACAACGTGAGCGGCATCGTACGGATGTCGGAGTGGGATCGCTATGTCGATCTCAATACGCGCCTCGGCGGGCCGGTGAAGAATTTCGAGCTCCCTCCGCATTACACGCGCAAAGTCACGCGCACCATGGGGCGCGTTGCGCTGCTCGCCACGCGCGCGACCGAGATGGCGCTGGAAGATGCCGGCCTGAAGGACGATCCGATCGTTCAGAGCGGCAAGATGGGCGTTGCGTACGGTTCGTGCACCGGCAGCACCGACGCGATTCGCGAATTCGGCTCGATGATCGAAACGGGCGATGTCAGCGGAATCAACGCGACCACGTATCTGCGTCTCATGCCGCACACGGCAGCGGCGAACATCGGCGTGTTCTTCGGCATCAAGGGCCGCGTCATCCCTGCATGCAGCGCATGCACGTCCGGCAGCCAGAGCATCGGCTACGCGTACGAAGCGATCAAGTACGGCCGCTCGACGCTCATGGTCGCAGGCGGTGCGGAAGAGTTGTGCGCGAGCGAAGCGGCCGTGTTCGATACGTTGTACGCGACGAGCACGCGCAACGATACGCCGTCGGAAACGCCGAGCCCCTTCGACCGCGACCGCGACGGTCTCGTCATCGGCGAAGGTGCGTGCACGCTGGTGCTAGAAGAGTATGAGCACGCCAAGGCCCGCGGCGCGAAGATCTATGCCGAAGTCGTCGGGTTCGGGAGCAATTCGGACGGCGATCACCCGACGCATCCCAATACCAATACGATGGAAATAGCGATGCGCCTGGCGCTCGAGGATGCGCAATTGCCGCCGAGCGCGATCGGTTATGTGAACGCACACGCCACGGCGACCGATCAGGGCGATGTCGCCGAGTCGCAAGCGATGAATCGGTTGTTCGGCAGCCGCGTCCCGGTCAGCTCGGTAAAGGGGCACTTGGGACACACGCTCGGCGCCTGCGGCGCAATCGAGAGCTGGTTTGCCATCGAGATGATGCGCCACGGCTGGTTCACGCCGACGCTCAACCTCAAGAACGTCGACGAGAAATGCGGCGAGCTCGACTACATCATGAACGGCGGCCGTAATCTCGACGTCGAATACGTCATGAACAACAACTTCGCCTTCGGGGGCGTCAACACCTCGCTGGTCTTCAAGCGGGTCGCTTGAAATTGCGTCGTCCGGAATTTTCCTCGGCGATCCTGCATATCGATGGACGATGTTCCGCCGATTCCGTGAGCATTGCCTCACGGAGCGGTAGACTGCGCCATGAGACTGCGGCGAGATCGCGCAGTCACGCGACCAGGCTGTATGGAGGTGACCCATGTCCGCATTACGAATCGTTGGATGCGCGGTCCTTGCCGTATTGGGAATTTCGAGTGCCGATGCACGCGACGAGCGCCTGAAGATGCCGATCCAAGCTGCGATGGAGCACGAGGAAGCCAAGGCCAAGTTGGGGGACGAAGTGAAATTCTTCTTCGGCTCGCAGGCAGCGCCCAAGCCCACTAGGACGTTCGGTACGTTCACCGCCAACAAGAAGACGAACTTCGCCAACAAGTCGGATGAAGAGGGCTGCCGAATCGCCTTTCTCTCCGCGATGATCTCGCTGCGCGATCGCGCTCTGCGGGAGGGCGGCAATGCTGTGGTCAACATCCACAGCGTCTACAAGAACGTGCCGTTTCACAGCGAGACCGAGTACGAGTGCGGCGCAGGCAAGATCATGGGCGGTGTCGCGCTACGCGGAACCGTCGTCAAGCTCTAGGTGACTCGGGAAGCTACGGGTAATGAGGGTCCCGGGCGCCGAACCTGCCATTGCCCACCCGCAATCGATCGCAATGCACTAGAATCCGCGCGCGCAAGGGGATGCAGGGGCGGGACGACGGTCCTTCCCCTGCACCGTCGTTTAGCTTGAGAACTCTATGAGAATAGAAGTGCCGACCCTTTCGTCGCCAGTCCTGCCCGGCGCGCTCGTCGCACCTTTCGCTCGTCAGGAGCTGGCATGACCGTGAAGATCGCCGTATTGAAAGAAACCCGACCGCACGAACGTCGGGTCGCCCTGGTCCCGTCGGTTGTCGACAAGCTCGTCAAGCTCGGCGCGCAGATCGTCATGCAGTCCGGCGCTGGCGATGCCGTGATGCTCCCGGACAGCGCGTACAAGAACGTGACGTTCGCCTCGGATGTTCGCGAGCTCGTTGCCGACGCAGACATCGTGCTCGGCGTTCAGGCGCCGTCGGTGGAAGTGGCGAACATGATGAAGGAAGGTTCGATACTCATTTCCTTCATTTACGCCCACAAAGAAATCGAGCTCGTGAAAACCCTGCGCGACCGTAAGATCACGACCTTCGCAATGGAGCTCGTGCCGCGTATCACGCGTGCCCAGGCGATGGATGCCTTGTCGAGTCAAGCGGCGCTCGCCGGCTATTACGCCGTCCTGATCGGCGCGACGAATATCGCCCGCATGCTGCCCATGATGACGACGGCGGTCGGTTCCATTCGGCCGCAGAAGGTGCTCGTCATGGGATTGGGCGTCGCGGGACTGCAGGCGCTGGCGACCGCACGCCGGCTCGGCGCGATGACCGAAGGCTACGACGTTCGTCCGGAAACCAAGGAGCAAGCCGAATCGCTGGGCGCCAAGTTCGTCGATACCGGCGTCGATGCGCGCGGCGCAGGCGGCTATGCGCGCGAGCTCACGCAAGAAGAGAAAGACAAAGTTGCGGCCGTTCTCACCAAGCACATTCAAGCGGCCGACATGATCGTCACGACGGCGGCAATTCCGGGTCGGCCGGCTCCGAAGCTGATCAGCAAGGCGCAAGTCGAAGGCATGAAGGCGGGCAGCGTCATCGTCGATTTGGCGGCCGAAGGCGGCGGCAACTGCGAGTACACCAAGCCCGGCGAAACAGTGCGGGTCGGACAGGTGACGATCTGCGGTCCGCTCAACGTTCCCAGCATGCTCGGCGAGCACGCGAGCGAGCTGTACGCGAAGAACCAATACAACCTCATCGAGCTGTTCGTGAAAGACAAGACGATTCAGATCGATTGGAGCGACGAGGTGCTCGCGAAGACGGCGCTCACGCACGCGGGAGAGATAAAGAACGAGGCAGCAAAGAAGGCAGTTGAGAGTTGATAGCTGACAGTTGACAGCGAACGGGGTGTCCAGCTTCGGGCGAACACTCCTCGTCGAGTGCGCTACTCCTGGTTGTCGACTGTCGAACTGCGGACTCTCGGCCGATGCGCAGTTGTTGAGGGTTCGCGCTATCAACTAACAACTGTCAACTATCAACTAGCAGAGAACGATCCATGGAATTCAACACCGTTCTTACAGGTTTCGTCGCGCTGTACATCTTCATGCTCGCGGCCTTCACGGGATACGAGATCATCGGGCGCGTGCCGGCGATTCTGCATACGCCGCTCATGTCGGGAT
>CALEKY010000159.1 GCA_937902995.1 uncultured Sinobacteraceae bacterium | reverse complement strand
AACCCTTCACCGCTGAATCGCAGGGGAGGGAGTCGACTGCATGCGCGCTCCATTCTTGCCAGAGCCCAGTGCCCTTGCTGTTGCCGCAGCCGCCTCGTGATCTTCGGCCCAAGTCCCACGCCCCAAACCCCGAGCCCTTGGTCAGTCAGGCGACTTGGCTCCCCGATACGCAATCCCCACGAACACCGCCCGATCCTGCGTTCGGTATCCGCTCACGAGCTCATAGTCTTCGTCCAGCAGGTTTTCGATTTGCGCGGTCGCCGACCATCCAGCGCCGAGATCCACACGGCCAGTGAAATTCGCGAGCACGTACGAATCGAGCTCGATCCCGCCGAAATCCTTCCGGTCGCCCGCGGCAAGTAGCTGCAAGCCGAGCTCGAGACGACCGAAACGGTGCCAATAGTTGAGCGTGAAATTCTCTTTTGGGCGCCGTAGCAGCTGTTCGCCCGTGGCGAGATCTTTGGGATCTTGATAGAGCGCTTCGGCTGTGAATTGCCATGCATTTCGTGCAATCTGATACGAAAGCTCGACACCGCGAATGCGTGCGCGATCCAGATTCTGGAGCTGCCCATCGAACGTCACCGGATCGGTGATGACGTACGTGATCAGCTTGTCGATCTCGTTCTGAAATGCGCTCAGGCTCACGCGTTGATCGCGTGCGGGTGCATAGCGCACGCCGATTTCGTAGTGGCTGGATTCTTCGGGCTCGAGATCGACGTTGCCGCCGAATCCGAATCGATCCGTCGCGTCCGGTGCCCGAAATGCCGTTCCTGCGCTCGCCACCAGTCGCCACGCAGGAGTCAGCTCGAATCCGTACTCCGCGTTCCAGGTCGCGTGACCTCCGGCAGTTTCGTGATCGACGTAACCCAGTGCGAGCGCGACATCGTGACGACCGAGATTCAACCGATCCTGCACATAGAGATTCGTGACGCCCGTGTCGATCTCGCCGAAGGTTTCGTTGCGTGCCTTCTCGTCGGCGAACGAGACGCCCATCGAAAGGCGCTGCCAGTCGGATAGATCGAAATCGTTCTGCCAGCCGAGCGTCGTCCGATTCGTCGTCGAATAGTCGGTCGATTCGAACGATCCCAGCGAATCGCGAACGAGTCCTTGGTCGATGTCGTCCACCATGCGGCCGACCTCGACGCGCGATTGCCAGCGGCCGATGTGCCATTCGTAGTGCACGACTGCGGCTTCGTTGAGGAAGTCCTGAGTGAGATGGGCATTGCCGAAGTCGCGTGCCGAGAAACCGATGTAGTCGACCGAGCCTTCCGCACGCCAGAGCGAGGCGCCGAGCGAACCGTTGCCCACATCGATCGAGCCGGCGATGTTGAAGCTCAGCTCATCGTAAGCTCCGCCGCGAGGGTCGTTGAGGCGCGGCGGAAAGCCATCGGTTTCGGTGTAGTTGACGCCGAAACCCACGCGCGCGCGTTCGCCGCGCCATCCGGCCGTTGCGCTGCCGTTCATCGTCGCATTGCTGCCGTAGGCGACCGAGGTGCTGAAGTCTTGCGCGTGACTCGCGTGCGTGAACACGTGGATGACACCGCCGATCGCATCCGTGCCGTACAACGTCGAGCGCGGTCCTTTGACGACTTCGATGCGTTCGACGAGCTGAGGCGAGAGATTCTGTAGCGCTGCGCCGCCGACCGTTCCTGGATTGATGCGCACGCCATCGACGAGCACCAGCGTATGATTGCTGTCGGTGCCGCGTAAGAACAGCGAGCTCGTCTGACCTGGACCGCCGTAGCGGCCGATTTCGAGACCGGTGCGAAAGCGCAGGATGTCCGTGATGTCGGACGAGAGACTGCGTTCGAGCTCGTCGCGCTCGATCACGACGCTTGCCGGTAGAACTTCGTCGAGCGGGACAGGATAGCGCGTCGCCGTGACGATCATCGTGCCGAGCACGCTTGAATGATCGTGTTCGGCGGCACCCGCAGCAGTGAAAGCAAACGCAAAGAGGATACCGGCATGCGCCGGTTTGCAATGGAACATGTCATCAACCTCCCCATGCACGCCCGCATGGCTGAAAGTCCGTGAAATGGCGTGCGCAGAGAGGAGGCGCGTGGAGTGCACGTACGCCCATCGCCCGCCGCGACGCCGCACGATCGCAGGCATGCTGCGATCCGGCCGACAGGCCGGTCTCCGGGCTCTCGAGCGAGCGAGAATCCGCTCGTTCGCATCACCTTCCCACGCCGAAGCGGCGCAGTGGTCGAGATCGAATCTCAGATGCGAGCTTGGACTCGATTACCGTTGCGGGGGCAGCGCCGGAATTGAGGCTCGATGCCTCTCACCGGCTTCCCGTTCGCGCTTCCCGGTTCGGGAGGCGCTCACCTGTCGGTGCCGCGCACGTTAGGGGAGAGAGGTGAGGCTGTCAATGTGCGGTGGGAAGGGAAAGGGGAAAAGGGAAAGGGGAA
>CALEKY010000158.1 GCA_937902995.1 uncultured Sinobacteraceae bacterium | reverse complement strand
GCCCGGGACGCCGGTGACGACGGCCGTCGTGAAATTTCCGGACGAGGAATGACGATGCGGGACAGAGATCGGCTCGTGCGCTCGCTTACAGCGTTGCACTCTTCAAGTAGCGCTGACGGCTCTTGCTCACTTGGTTGCGCAATTCCTCGAGCGCGCGCTGTTCGGTGACGTCCAGCATGGAATTGATCAAGCGTGCGAAGTGCTTACGCATCGCGACGCGCGCCGCGGCAGGATCATGTGCGCGCAACGCATCCAGAATGGCTGCGTGCTCAGCGACTCTTGCGCTTGCATCGGTGCTGCACACGGACTCGTAGACTGCTTTCACGGGTTCGAGATCGGTCCTCAGGCTCCACAAGGTCTCGATCACGTAAGAAATGGCGGCGTTGCCCGATGCAGTCGCGATCGCGCGATGGAAGTTTCTGTCGGCGAGCTCGGCGGCCTTATCGTCCGGGCCGGCTTCCTTCATGATCTCGATGTATCGCTCGAGCTGATCCAGCGCCGCATCGTCGATCTGGATCGCGGCGAGGGCGGCCGCTTCGGCTTCGAACAGCGCACGAGCTTCAGTGAGCTCGAAGGCGCTGATGTTCGGTAGCTTGTTCGTAGATTCCGCGTGAGGCTCGAGCACGTATGCGCCCGATCCCGTCTTGATCTTGATGCGTCCGACTGCCTGCAAGGCGATTTGCGCCTCGCGTACGGCGACACGGCTGACACCGAATTGCTCCGCAAGCTCGCGCTCCGGCGGCAACCGGCTGCCAGGCGGGTACTTCCCGCTATCGATCAGCGCTTCGATCTTGCGGGCGATCAGCTGATAGAGACGCTCGTCGCTCATCCCATTTCCTTGCAAGCGGCCTGTATCCAAGCCAATGAGTTATACCAATTCTGCAGTCAACTTTCAGGATGCTGTAAGCCCAAATCAGTCGAAACCTAACTAGTCGCTCAGATGGGCGAAACCTGTGCGGTCCGCCCCGTCTCGGCTGCCAGATTGGTAGGACCAATAATAAAACTTGTCTTATTACCCGAATTGACAAGTTACGCAGTCCAGTGGCACCGTCTTTAACACACAATTCTGCCGAGGCCGCGGCAGATTGGTAGGACCAATTAATGGGATGGGGGATCCGAACGTGCGTGCATACAACGACACTATTTTTAGTGGGTCGCTACCGCTTCTTCTGTTGATCGGAGCTGTCTCCACGCCGGCGTGGGCACAGTCGTCAAACGAGGGCAGGTCAGAGGCGCTCGAAGAAATCGTCGTGACGGGCATCCGCAGCTCGCTTGCGACGGCGCTCACCGAAAAGCGCGAAGCCGACAATCTCATCGAAGTCATTCAAGCCGAGGACATCGGCAAGTTGCCCGATCAGAACCTTGCTGAGGTGCTGGAGAACATCACCGGCATTCAGATCACTCGCGAAGCCGGCGTCGGCCGCGGCGTGCAGATCCGCGGCACCGATGCGAACAGGACCGAAATCAACGGCGTCTCGACGGTGGGATCGGGCTCCGGCCGCACCGGTATCAGCTTCGAGGATCTACCGGCCGCGCTCATCTCCTCCGTGGAAGTGATCAAGGTGCCGGAAGCCAGAACGATCGAAGGATCCGTCGGCGGCACGATCAATTTGCGGACGATTCGTCCTCTCTCGCTGACCGACCCGCTGATCGCTGTGCGCGCTCAAATGGAGAACAGCGATCTCGCCGACGAAACGTTGCCGAGAGTTTCTGCAACGCTGGGCAATGTGTGGTCCACGGATGCCGGCGAGTTCGGCGTGGTCGTGAGCGGCAGCTACGCACGCCAGGACGTTGCTGCGTTTCGGCCGCGCGTCGATCGCGACGCGGTCGTCATGCCGGGCGAAGGGCCAAGCTCTCAGGACTTTCCGTTCCTGCGGATCCAGTTCTTCGACCAGGAGCTCGAGAACTTCGAGTACGAGACGAAGAATTTCACCGCCGGTCTCGAGTGGAAGCCGAACGACGATCTGCGGTTGTATTTCGATGCGACCGTCAACGATCAGCAGCGTGCGCAGGAGAGCACGCGCGTGCAGATCTCGGGCGTGGCGTCGCAGGCGGTCGTCGATACGACGAACAACACGTCGTTCGAAACGGTCAACCTCGGTACGCTCGACGGTCCCAACGGTCCGATCCATCTCGGCACTGTGCAGGCGGCTCTGACCGGAACGTTGGGCATCGGCGTCGATTCTCGAGGTGTCATCGATCCGAATCTGCGTACCTCGAGCAACACCGGTGCGCGCGAAACGATGAGTCGGGTCTTTGCGCTCGGTACCGAGTGGAATGCGACCGATCGGCTCGTCGTGCGCGCAGAGGCATCGCTGTCGACGTCCGATTCGGATTTCCCGAACTTTTCGACGACGCTGGATTTCATCAATCCGCACGGACCTCAGCCGGCGTTCGGTGCGAGCCTCGACAACGGCGTGCCGACGGCATTCGATTTGCGCGGCGGCACGCTCCAATTCGGTCTCGATCACTCGAGTCCGTTCGCGCCGACCTCGGCGGAGATGCTGGATCCGGCGAATTACCGGCTTCAACAAGTCACGCAAGGCGCAGACCGAACCGATAACGAGGAGAAGGCGGGACGCATCGATCTTTCCTACGACACCTCGGACCGCATCTCCTTCTTGACGTCGGTGGACTTCGGTTATCGCTGGAACAAGAACTCTTCGACCCATCGCGAAGCCACGAACAACGTGACGTTCACCAATGCCACGACGCATTGGAACAGGCCGGCCGGCGACTTGTTCGCCGGCATCCTGATCGCCGGTCCGAACAACTTCAATGCAGCGGATAACCGCCGACTGTACTTCCCCGATTTCCTCGTCATCGACGGCGCTCTGGCTTACAAGAATCCGCGGGCCGTTCTGAGCACGCTCAACGACGCAATCGCGGCGAGCAACGCAGTCGCGACCGAGGGTCCTCCCTTGGCGCTGCTCGTGGCGCCCACAGAGTCAGCTTCCGGATTCTTCTCGATCGACGAAGAGACGAACGCTGCCTATCTCCAAGGGAACTTCGCGACAGAGATCGCCGGGTGGCCGGTGCGCGGCAATCTGGGCGTTCGCTGGCTGAGAACGTCGCTCTCCTCGATCGGCAACAACGTCTCGAACGGGGTCGCCGCCGAGCGAATCGTCAAGAAGAGCTCGTACGACTTCTTCTTGCCGCGCTTCAATCTGACGGTGCACCCGACCGACAGCTTCCTCATTCGTGCAGGCATCGCGCGGGACATCCGCCGTCCGGACTTCGACATGCTGTCGACGTCGGTGTCCTTCGGCACGTCGCCGAACGCGCCCGTCAATGTCGGCAATCCGGATCTCGTCCCGGAGGTCGTATGGTCGTTCGATCTTTCGGGCGAGTATTACTTCACGCCGTCGAGCGTCATCAGCATCGGCGTGTTCCACAAGAAGCGTACGAACCTCTTCGCAGCCCGGCAGGAGGATCCGGCGCCGAATCTGATCGACGGTCAGCTCAATATCGACATCACGCCGCCTTGCGAGGAGGGCGGTATCTACAACCCGATTGCGAACCGCAACATCAACAATCCGATTCAAGGTATCGGCATCTGCGTGCCGCTGGCTTCGATCTTCAACGTGGGCGGATCCACGACGCAAACAGGCGTGGAGGTTGCGTTCCAGCACGATCTGTCGGCGTGGGAAGATGTGCTCGGTTTTGCGTCCGGATTCGGTTTCATCGGCAACTTCACGTATCAGGAGAGCGGCGGAT
>CALEKY010000157.1 GCA_937902995.1 uncultured Sinobacteraceae bacterium | reverse complement strand
GCTAATGCCGCTTAGCTACGTGTCCGAAGAAACGGGGGAAGCCCACCCTTTTCCCCCCTTCGCTAGAGCGCGCGATTGACCTTCATCCAATACTTCCCGATCGCGCCGACCTGGTCGGTGAACTCGCGGAAATCGACCGGCTTGACGATGTAGCTGTTCGCATAACGCGCATAGCTGCGCTGCATATCGGAGGGCTGGTCGGACGAGGACATGATGACGATGGGAATGGAACGGGTTTGGGCGTCGGCTTTGATGCGCTCGAGCACATCGAGGCCGTCGATCTTCGGCATGTGCAGATCGAGCAGCATGAGACGCGGGTGGCGCGGCGCACGCTGCGCATAGGGACCGGTGCGAAACACGAAGTGCAGCGCCGTCTCGCCGTCCTGGACCCAGACGACGGTTTTACTCACGCCGCCGACTTCGAGCGCACGTGCCGTCAATTCGGCATCGGTCGAGTTGTCGTCGGCGAGCAAGACGAAATCGCCGTTGAGCGCTGCGAGCTCTTCGAGCACGGATTCGGAGGGCGTTGCCTGAAGTGACACGAGAGAAGCGGACATATGACTCCGTAAACATTTTGCGCAGCACTCAAGCACGCATTGAGGGGGACAACAATCCTTCGACGAGCCCGATGACGAACGCGTATTCGCGCGCGATCTCGCGCAAGTGCTCGTAACGGCCGGACTTGCCGCCGTGACCCGCTTCGAGATTCGTGTGCAGGAGTATGACGTTCTGGCCGGCATTGAGGTCGCGCAGCTTGGCGACCCACTTTGCCGGCTCGAAATACTGTACCTGACTGTCCCAATATCCGGCGGTTACGAGCACTGGCGGATAAGCCTGCTCGCGCACGTTGTCGTACGGAGAGTACGACAGCATGTACTCGTAGTACTGCGGATCGTTGGGGTTGCCCCATTCGTCGTATTCGAGCGTCGTGAGCGGAATGGTCTCATCGAGCATCGTCGTCACACAATCGACGAACGGCACGTTCGCGACGACGCCCGCATATTTCTCGGGCGCCGTATTGAGCACGACACCCATCAACAACCCGCCGGCGCTGCCGCCGGATGCGAACACCTTCGTGCGATGGCCGTAACCGCGCTCGACCAGAAAGTCGGTGACGTCGATGAAGTCGTTGAACGTGTTCCATTTCTTGAGGAGTCGTCCGGCGTCGTACCAACGCCGGCCGAGCTCCTGGCCGCCGCGCACGTGCGCGATGGCGTAGACGAAGCCGCGGTCGAGCAGCGATAGCCTCGTCGAGCTGAACGTCGGATCGATACAGATCCCGTACGAGCCGTAACCATACAAGAACAGCGGCGCGGTACCGTCGATCGGCACGTCCTTGCGATAGACGATCGAGACCGGAATGCGCTCGCCGTCTCGCGCCGTGGCCCAAACGAACTCGCTTCGATAACGCTTCGGATCGAAGTCGCCGAGCACGGGTTCGCGCTTGAGCAGCGTGTCGCGCTGCGTCGTCGTGTCGTGCGCATACACGGTCGTCGGCGTCGTAAGCGAGCTGTATGTATAACGCAGCACCCGCGTATCCATTTCGGGATTCGCCGCGAGATGCATCGTGTAGGCGGGATCCTCCGCAGCGATGTGATACGAACGGCCTTGCCACTCGCGAATCAGAATCTTGCGCAAGCCGCCGGAGCGCTCGCTGACCGCCAGGAATTCGTTGAAGATCTCGAAGTCGTGAATGAAGACTTCCGGATCGTGGGGAACGACGTCCCGCCAGCGGCTTCGGTCCTGCTCTTCGCCGATCGGCACGGACATGATGCGAAAGTTCTCGGCCTGCCAGTTCGTGCGCACGATGAACTCGTCGCCGACATGCTCGATCTCGTATTCGTGATCGGGTGATCGAGGAAGGAACACCTTGAAATCGAGCCGCGAGGCGTCCGCGGGCGCATAGAGCCATTCCGAGCTCGTCGTGCTCTCTGCGCCGATGTACAGAAAGCGTTCCGACTTGCTGCGTTCGACGACCAGATCGAAGCTCTCGTCGGGCTCCTCGTAAATCAGCTCATCGGCGACGGCCTCGGTGCCGAGGCGGTGTACGCGCACGCGCCGTCCGAGCAATGTCACCGGGTCCTTCTCGACGTACAGAATGCGAAGGTCATCGGTCCACGCCACGCCGGGCTCGATGTTCTCGATCGAATCCGGCAACAGCTCGCCGGTGACCAGATTCAAAACGCGCAAGGCGTATTGGCGACGACCGACCGTGTCGACCGTATACGCGAGCAACCGGTTGTCGGGGCTCACCTCGTAGCTGCCGAGTTGAAAGAACGCATAGCCCGCTGCCAACACGTTGCAGTCGAGCAGGAGCTGCGCATCCGGACCCGGCATGCCGTGCACATCGACCCGTCGCGTGTAGATCGGGTATTGCTTTCCCGGCTCGTAATGCGACTGATACCAATAGCCGCGATGACGCACGGGAACGCTCGCGTCGTCCTGTTTCAGGCGGCCGAGCATCTCCGCGTAAAGCGTGTCCATGAGCGGCTGCACGGGGGCCAGCACGGCCTCCGTATAGGCGTTCTCTGCGTGCAGATGCGCGCGCACTTCGGCGTCGCTCCGCGAATCGTCGCGCAGCCAGTAGTAGGGATCCTCGCGCGTGCCTCCTGGCGCTTGCACGAAATGCGTGCGCTTTGCTGGGCGCGGCGGATTCGGGATCGACGATCGGTGCAACGGCGCGTCCACAGGGATCGGAATTTGATGCAGTGCGCAAAATTAGGCGGCTTATACCCGCCGTTGAACCGTGCGTAAATCCGCAGCGGCGCAGCTTGGATCCCGCATCGCACCAGTTTTGCTAGGGAATAGACGCTGTTTTACGTTTGCGTGCAGTAGGATCGCTCCGGCGGTTCGATGCGCGATCCGACATCGGCAGCGCAGCGCGCACGCCGGGGGCGATTTGGGGGGCAGTTCACGCGAAAAGTCAGCCAAAGCCAGATCCAGTTCTCAGTAGGAATCTGGCGCATAAGTAGTATTGGTCAGACAAACGATGAAAAACCCCAGGAGTGGGTCCATGGCCAACGCGCACAACATTCGTTCCGTGTCGAGCCCGAGCGACGAGGTCAACCTGGAGATCGACGATACGGCCGCCGTCCGTGCGCTCGAGGACGACGCGCATCACCCCCCGCTGCTCGTGCTCAGCCGCGATGCCAATCTCGTCGAGACGGTTCGCAAGGCGGCTCCGCGCGGCACACCCGTGACACACAGCCCCGATCTGGATCACATCGCAGATCGATTGCCGTCGCTCAAACCTGGCGTGCTGCTCGTCGACACGGCCTCCACCGCGGACGTCGCTGCGATGGTGGCCCAGCTCACGCAGCATTTTCCCGAGCTCGTCGTGGTCGTCGCCGGTAAGCGCGAGGACAGCGCGGCGCTGATGCAGCTGACGGCTGCCGGCCGGATCTTCCGTTTCCTGTTGACGCCGCTTTCGCACGGCCAGACGCGCCTTGCGTTGGAAGCGGCCATCGCGCAGCACGAGGAACTGAAGGCCTCGGGCCAGCGCCTCGTCGCCGGCGGAAGCACGGGCGGCGAAAGCAAGAACTATGTGGTGACCTACGGTGCGTTGGCGGCCGGCTTGCTGCTCGTGATCGGCGGCATCTGGTTCGGCGTGACGAAGCTGACCGGCGACTCGACCCCGCCGCCAGTTGCGCAATCAAACGGTCCGGGCACCCAATCGACCCTGGCTGAGCGGCCCGATCCGGTCCAGGCCGAGCTCGCGTTTGCGAAAGAGGCCTTCGACCAAGGCAAGCTGCTCGAGCCCGCGGGCGAGAGCGCACTCGACTTCTACCGCAGCGCGCTCGCGCTCGATCCGAACAGCGAAGCGGCGAAGGCCGGTATCCGCGCCGTCGCCGACAAGATCCTCGAGCGCGCCGAGGCCGCCCTCACGGCAGAGCGTCTCGAAGAGGCGATCCGCAACATCGAGACGGCGCGCGACATCGACGCGTCGCATCCCCGTCTGGCGTTTCTGGATACGCAGATTGCGCGCGAACGCGAGCGCTTGAAGCTCACGCAGGCGCAAGAAGTGGTCCGCCGCGTCAACCAGCTCCTCGTGCAGGCGAACGATCGCATGGCGAGCGGCCGGCTGATCGGCCCGGGCCCCAATGCGCGCGATGCCCTGATCGAAGCGCGCCGGCTCGATCCGACGGATCCCGGCGTTGCGCAAGCCATTCGCGAGTTGAGCAATCAGCTTGCAGATGCAGCGCGTAAGTCGCTCGCGGCAGGCAACACCGACGAAGCTCAGAACTACGTGAATGCGGCACGTTCGCTCGGTTCGGCGGGCGCTGCCTTGACTCAGGTCGAACGCGCCATCGCCGATGCGACACGTTCGTCGAGCGCTCCGTCGGCTGCGACGACTGCTTCTGCAGCGCCGGCACGCCGCGCGCCGCAACAGACGGCTCCCACACCTGCTCCGTCGGCCGAACCGAACGTCGATCCGCTGATCGCGGACATTCGCCAGCGCATCAGCGAAGGCAAGCTGATCGATCCTCCGGGCAGCAGCGCCAAAGACGGCATCGCAAGCTTGCAGGCTCAGGCACCGAATCATCCGGCAGTCGAAGAGCTGTCGCGCGCGCTCACGACTCGCTTGCTCGACGTGAGCAAGCAAGCGATGAACGCGAAAGCCTACGATCGTGCGGCTCAGCTCATTGCGGGTGCACGTGCAGTCGGTGCGCGTTACAACGAAGCGGCGATTGCCCAGGCCGAACGCGATCTCGCAGCAGCTCGCGAAGCATCGAACATCGTCTCTGCTGCGACGTTGAAGCGAGTCAAGATGACTCCGCCACAGTATCCGGAATCCGCCCGCAAGCGCGGCATCGAAGGCTGGGTCGAAGTCGTCTTCACGGTCACGCCGAGCGGCAGCGTGGAGGACGTCGAAGTGCGCAATGCGAGCCCGACCGGCGTCTTCGAAGATGCTGCGATTCGCGCTGTGCGTCAGTGGCGATTCGAGCCTGTCGTTCGCAATGGCGAAAAGGTCTCGCAACGTGCGATGATCCGCCTCAAGTTCGCCAAGGAGAACTGATCGAGTTTGGGGATGGCCACCGGCTCGGATCGCGGCAGCAGGCACTGCCAAAGAAGCGGATCGAGCATCGAGCCAAAGCGGCAGGTCGGATCAACCGGCCTGCCGCTTTTCGTTTGAGGCGTTCTTTCGAGGAAGAGGGACGATCGCGCTGCGAAGGGGATCTCGCGCGACCGTACCCCGCTAATTCGCCCTGAGCCCGACGGCGACGAGCTTGGCGATCTCGCCGGCGATGTGCTTGCGTGCCGACTCGTCGGTGGGCACGTCCTCTTTGACGAGCCAGCTCAGCAGGCCGGGCAAGACCAGCACGCGGGCTTCGACGTCGATGTCGGGTGCGATGCTGCCTTCCGACATGCCCGCGCGTAGCGTGTCGTGATAGCCCTTCGCGAGCTCGAGCGAGTGCTGCATGAACTTCTCTTGGGCCACAGGCGAAAGCGCATAGAACCCGACGAGCGGCGACAACGGCGACAGATCCTCGCGCGGATACGCAACCGCCAGCGCATACATCGCGGAGGCGACGGCCGACAGGCGCGTGCCCGGATGTGCGCACATCGCATCTTTGATGTACAGGAAGATCTTGAATGCACGGTCGTAGCAGGCGCCGACCAGATCCTGCTTGCTGCCGAGATGACGGTGCAGCGTTCGCTTCGTCGCGCCGACCTGCGCTGCGATTTCTTCGAGCGAGGTGGCGTCGATGCCCTTGCGATTGAACAAACGCGACGCGACTGCAACCAACGTTTCGCGCTTTGCTTCCGAGATCGCATCGCGGTCGAACACCGCGCTGTTGCGCATACAGAGCGGCGATAGATCGAACTGCACGAACTCCGGAGCGTTTCGCTCGCGGCCGAGACCGTCGAAGATCGTCGCAAGCACGGCCGATCGCAACGCGTCGTTAGTTACAGTCTCGCCGTTCCATGCCCAGTGCCGTGCGAGCGGCGCCCAAGTGACGAGACTCAGAATGATGCGCGCATTCACCTCGACGTCGCACGGGCGGATCAGGCCTTCGCTCTGACCCGTCGCGAGCAGATGAGCGACGCGCGAAGCGATGGCGTCGTACAACCCTTGAATCGTGTCGCGCTGCGCTTGCGTCATCATCGCGATCTCTGCGCGTGCCGCGAGCTCGGGCTCGTTCGGATCGAGCATCCGCGTGACGAAGCGCGTGATCATCTCGATCGCCGTGCCGGGATCCCGCGTCGCTTCGTTCAGATGACGCGCGGTGATCTCGCACGAACGCCGATAGCACTGAAAGACCAGATCCTCTCGATCTTCGACGTAGTAGTACATCGCTGCGCGCGAGATCCCGAGTTTTTCGGCGATCTCGGTCAACGAAGTCAGAGAGACGCCCTTGGCATTGAGTTGGCGTGCTGCCTCGTCGAGTACACGTTCGTGTCTGCGCCCGACAGGTGCTGAAGATGTTGAAAGCTCGTGTTGCTGTAACGGGGTTGACATGTACGTGCTCGACCTTCTTGCGGATCTACGACGATTCGTCGCGCAAACGCCGCGTTGCGCAAGCGCCCGCCAACGAAAGATAACCTTGCCCGCGTCCGATACGACCCAAGATCGTCCGGCGACTGGAGCAAAGAAATCTAAACCGATTGTATGCAGTCAGCTTTCGCGTAGACCACTCAATCGCGCCTAGGGGAAGCCCCGAGTCGCAATTGGTAGGAGGGGATCATTGCAAATACAGGGACCGACTTGCGCGTCTTCGCAAGAATGAGTTGAGAGTTGGCAGCGGATAGTTTCAAGCGGGGGAGAGGGTGAGGCCTTGATCCGTGATTCGCCGAATGCGCGGACGCGACTCGCTCGGCGGCCGCGAGCGAAGGATACGGAAGAAGGGGCTCCGACAGGGCAAGAGGCGGGATACGCGCGAACGAGAAGGAGGAGGGGAAGGCTCCAAGACCGACTTCGAATCACGGATCGCGGATCACGAGTCGAAGCCCCTCTCCGACCCTCCCCCGCTCGATCGCAGGGGAGGGATCGCGCCTTTCCCCTTTCCCCTTTCCCTTTCCTAATCCCGGGGCACTCGGAAACTATCGTGGCAGTTCTTGCATGCACCGCCGAGCTTGCCGACCTGAGCCTTGATGCCGCCCAAATCGTTCGCGGCAGCGAGCTGCTGCAGTTTCGGCGCCTCTTCCTGGAACAGCTTCACGGCCTGTTCGAAGCGTGCAGGATCCGCCCAGATCTCGGGTTTGGCGTCGGTCTTGACCTTCGATTCCGGACCGCTGCCCTTCGGGAACCAGCTCGGCAGTTGCGTCGCAAGGCTCGCAATCTGATCCGACGAAGTCTTGATTTGCGCCATATCGGGCTGCGACTTGCGAAGCTGATCGCGGACCTCCTTGAATGCGGCGCCAAGATCCTTCAAATGCGTTTGCCGCGTCTTGATCGTCTCCTCGACGGCGCTGGCGAACGCGACGCCAGTTGCAACGCTCACGATCGCGGCGATGCCGGCCAAGTAAAGCTTTTTCGAGGTCTTGCGATGAACCATAGCGATCGATCTCTCCTGTGACGAAAAAATAACCAGAAGCTGGAGCCGACATCGGCCGACGACTTGTTACCGTTTTACTTGACCAGCTCGCAGTCGTCCACGTGCGCTGAGATGTAAAGAATCGAAAACGCAGCGCCGGCAATTATCGAAATTCTGCCTGCTCGGTAGATGCAGGAAGGCTCGGCGATGGGCAAACTTGTCTCTCGATGCGACTCTGCGAGCGAGCGGATGAATAGCGAATGAATAGCGAGCCTTCACGTACCGTAGTCGTTTGGGACTGGCCTGTCCGCCTCGTGCACTGGCTGTTCGTGCTCTGCGTAGCGATCTCCTGGTGGTCCGCCGAGGAGCACAAGATGGACGTGCATCGCTACAGCGGATATGCGCTGCTCGGGCTCGTTCTCTTCAGGATCTACTGGGGATTTGCCGGCAGCACCACTGCGCGTTTCGCTCAGTTCGTGCGCGGACCGAAGGCGGTCGCCGACTATTTGCGCAATCCGCCCGTTCCGCCGCCGCCGGGCCACAATCCGCTCGGCGGTTGGAGCGTCGTCGTGCTGCTCGCGCTGCTCGCGACGCAGGTGACATTGGGTTTGTTCGTGACCGACATCGACGGCCTGGAATCCGGCCCGCTGTCGTATCTCGTGAGCTTCGAAACCAGTCGCGTGCTGGCCGATGTGCACGAAGTCGTGTTCAACGTGCTGCTCGGCTTCATCGCTCTGCACATTGCCGCCGTGCTTTTTTATCTGCTCGTTCGAAAGAACAATTTGATCGGCGCAATGTTCACCGGTCGCCGCCCGGCCGATGCAGTCGCCGCCGCCACCAAGCTCGTGTCGATGTGGCGAGTTCTCCCCGGCGCAGCCATCGCTGCACTCATTGTTTGGTATGTGAGTCGTGAGTAGTGAGTGGTGAGTAATGAGTGGTGAGTAGCCGGCGAGCGGCTCACCACTCACCCTCCTTTCCCTTTTCTCCTTTCCCTTTTCCCTTTTCCCTTTTCCCTTTTTCCCTTCCCCAATCACCACACACGACTCACAGCCGCGCGCCGTCCCATGGCTCGCGTCTGTCGGCCTTGCTTGAGATCTCTGTGAAACCCATTCGTTGGGTAGTAGTTGAGCGCGCTCATCTTCCGTTCGAGCAAGGCGGCTTGCTCGGGATCGGGTGTCACGCGTAGACGCACGAACGACGGATCAGTCGATTTCCATCTGAAGAACATGGCGTACCCCTAACGGTCCTTATCTTGTGTGCTCGTCCGCGCGCGCTCTGTCGCGTCCGCGGTCCAAGCGGCGTCGATAACGCCCGAGCCCTCGATACGGATCCGCCGACTGCCATGCTCGCGAGCCGCTTCACGTACGCGCCCTAAGTGCCGATGACACGTGCCGTTACTGCCACGTTACTCGTCCCAACGAGTCCCTTCCTCATCATTTCCAGACATTCGCGTTTTCCGCAAAGCCCGCACGTTGTACGCGCACAACGCAAAAACGCTGTCCCGTCGGGGCCTCCATCACCCACCACGTGTGAACTTTCTGAACGCGTTTGGCGCCGAGCGACTCGAGCCGCGCAACTTCGGCTTCGATGTCGTCGGCTTCGATGTCGAGATGGACTCGGCTTTCGTGCGAAACCTTCTGCACTTCGATGTGCAGCCCCGTCGGACCGGTATCGAATTGGCGATACATGGAGCTCGGTTCCATCGCCGGATCTTTGAGCGGATATCCGAGCGCCGCGCTCCAGAATTGCGCCGCGCTTTCCAAGTCGTCGGTACGACAGTCGATGATGAAGCCGGCCAAGCGGGATTTGTGCATGGTGTGTGTCCTCGTGATTCGTGATTCGTGATTCGGAGAGCGAAGAAGCCTGCTAGCCCCAAGAAGCGCGTGACGGAGTCACACACGAATCACGGATCACGATAGACACCAAATGTGTCAGCAGTTGTCGCGGTTTCAGCGAGGGCTGACTTTCTCGATCAGGCGTTGGGATTGATGCCGCGACGTGCGGTGTTCATCGCGGCGAGAATGTCTCTCACGTCCGCGCGCGCGAAGATCTCGGCCGTTTCGAGTGCAACTTTGCGCTGCCAATTCGCGTGCTCCTGATCGGTGCCCGGCACATTGACCGCGTCGGTCATACCGATCAAATCCTCGATTTGCACCATGGCGATATTGGCGTTCGACAGGCCGAGATAGGCGTGGATCGCCCGCGATAGCGCCGGCGAGTACTCCGGCAACGGTTCGTTCGGCGGCCAGTACCAGAGTCGTTGCTCGTGCAGCGCCTGCATCATGCTCACGCGCTCGCCGATACGGCTCTCGTGCACTTCTGCCTTGATCTCTTCGCTCGGATAAAGATTCAAGCGGTCGCGCAGCTCGATGTCGCAGCTCTCCCACCAACCGCGCAGCGTCGGCAGGTCGTGCGTGGTCACCGTGGCGAGCGCGTTTCTGACATAGGCATTCGGCGGCTTGAAACGCCCATCGAATTCCCGCTCGAAGAACAGCACCTTGTAGTGATAGATGCCGTATCGCTCCATCGCGAGACGCACTTCGTCGGGCACCGTACCCAGATCCTCGCCGATCACGACGCACTCGTTGCGGTGGCTTTCGAGGGCAAGAATCGCGATCAAGTCGTCGAGCGGATAGTGAACGTATGCGCCTTCCGCCGAGCTCATGCCGCGCGGCACCCACCACAGCCGAAACAGCGTCATGGCATGATCGAGGCGCAATGCTGCGACCGGCCGCATGTTATTGCGAATCATGACGATGAACGGTTCGTAGCGCTGTGCGCGCAGCTCGTCGGGATGCTGGGGAGGGACACCCCAGTCCTGTCCTTTCAGCGCAAGCTTGTCCGGCGGTGCGCCGACGGACGCGTCTTGAACGTACAGACGACGATTCGACCACGTCTCGGATCCCGCAGGATTCGCACCGACGGCCACATCGCCGTAAAGCCCGATCGGCATGCCGAGCTCTCGTGCAAGCCGCTGTACCGCCATGAGCTGCTCTTCGGCGATCCATTGCAGATATGCGTAGTACTCGACATCCTGCGCGCGCTCGCGCGCAAAGCGATTGACGGCGAGCGAAGTCGGATCGCGATATTCCTCGGGCCAGCTCGGCCATCCCCAATATTGCGGACCTTGCAACCGCCAATGGGCATCGAGCGCATCGAACAATGCATGCCGCATCAACGGTTCGCCGCGCTCGTCGAGGTAGTGCCTAAACGCCTGCGCGCGCGCCGTGTCGTTCGCCAAATGGTGCGAGCGGAAGTGCTCGTAGAGCAGCGGCAGCACCGCAAACTTCGCAGCGGCGACCTGCACGTAATCGACGTTGTCGGTCGCGCGCAGCTTCCGTAGCGTCGCCTGGAATTCTTCGCTCGCGACGAGCTCGCGCGCCGGCGCGCACTCGGCGAATTCCGGCACGTCTTCCACGGCGATGTACAGAACGTTCAAGAACTCGCGATTCGACGGACTATACGGGCTAATGTGTGCCGGATTCGCCGGCATCAGCGCGTGCAATGGATTGACGCCGACGATGCCGCAACCGAGCGGTGCAGCGAGCTCGACGAGCTCGCGCAGATCGCGGAAATCGCCCATTCCCCAATTGCGCGACGAACGCAGCGAGTAGAGCTGCACGGCAATGCCCCACACGCGCTCGCCGCGTTGGATGGCTTCAGGCTCGAAGGCTCGTTCCGGTGCGACGATCAAACGCGCCTCGCCGGCAAGTCCCGTATCGAGCGTGACTTCGAGCGCGTGATATCCGAGCGGCAAGTCGGCAGGCAGCTCGAGCTGAACGCGCGCGAACTCGCGTTGATCGAGCGCGCCGCGCTCTTGTATGGCAAGGGTCTCGATATCGACCGAGCCCGAGCGAGATGCGCCATACTCGAGGGCGATCGTCCAGCTGGCGCGCTTGGCGCCGAGCGCAAGCGGAATCGAGATCGGAACGGCGACCTGTGCCCCGACGGTAGCGACGACCGTTGGCGGCAACATCCGCATCCAATGCACGGTTTCGCGCTGCGCGATCGCGGCATCGACGGCTGCATCGTCGTTCGCATCGACGCCCAATGCCGCGAGAATCGCCGCCTTGCTCGGCTGCGCGATATGTTTCAGCTCGCCTTTGAAATCGAAATACGAGGCGCCGATCCCGTTGAGAGCCGCGAGACGCTCGAACCTATCTGAAGCGGCGTTCGGCGTTTGCTGCTCGCGGCTCATGGATTGCAACGGGAGATCTTGGGCTCAGGCAGTTTCGGAGGGTTTCTCGCGCGGCTGACCGGTCCATCCGGCGCGCACACTGAGCGGCGCATCGTCGTCGACGAGCAGCACGCAACTGTGCTCGGCCACCAGGCAGGTCTCGCCTGCCGCCATGTGCGCACCGAGATCGTTGGCGCGCCAACGCGCGGTATCGAAAACGTACTGCCACACGGCATTCGACGTCGGCGCCGGCAGACGGAACTCGACCGGTTGGTCGCTCGCGTTGCAAAGAAATAGCAGGTGACCCCGCGGAGTTCCGTAAGGGTCGCGAAACGCCTGACCGATCAACACGCCGAGCGCGCGAGAGTTGCTGTCGTGCCAGTCCGAGGCGGTCATTTCATGACCGGCGGGATGACGCCAACTGACATCTTTGTGCTCGCCGTCGACCTGACGCGCACCCTTCAAGAAGGTGTCGCGCCTGAGCCCCGGCGCCACCTTGCGCAGGATCAGCAACTGTCTGACGAACGTCGTCAGCCATTTGCGCTGCTCGGCGAGATTCCAATCGATCCAACTGATTTCGTTGTCCTGACAGTACGCATTGTTGTTGCCGCGCTGAGTGCGGCCGAATTCATCTCCGGCGAGCAGCATCGGCACGCCTTGCGACAACAGAAGTGTCGCCAGGAGATTGCGCATCTGACGTTCGCGCAGCTCGTTCACGCGCGGATCGTCGGTCGGACCCTCGACGCCGCAGTTCCAGCTCAGATTGTGGTTGTGACCGTCCTGGTTGCCCTCGAGATTCGCTTCGTTGTGTTTGTGCTCGTAAGCAGTCGCGTCGTAGAGCGTGAAGCCGTCGTGACAGGCGATGTAGTTGATGCTCGACGTCGGTCGCCGACCGCTTGCACGAAACAGGTCGCTCGAGCCGGCGAATCGCTCGGCGAAGTTGCCGATGATGCCCGGATTGCCGCGCCAGAAGCCTCGCATGGTGTCGCGATACAGATCGTTCCATTCGGCCCATGCAGGCGGGAAATGCCCGAGCTGATAGCCCTCGACACCGATGTCCCAAGGCTCGGCGATCAGCTTCACGTAACGCAGGGTCGGCTCTGCAGCGACGGCCTTGAAAAAACCCGCATCGGGACGGAAGCGGCCGTTCTCGCGGCCGAGCACGGCCGCCAGATCGAAGCGAAAACCGTCGACGTGCATCTCTTCGACCCAGTATTTCATGCAGTCGATGATGAGCTTGCGTACGGCGAAGTGACCGATGGCAATCGTGTTGCCCGTGCCGGTTCGGTTGATGTAGTGGCGCAAGTTCGCCGGGTCGAGCTTGTAGTACGCCGCATTGTCGAGCCCGCGAAAGCTCAACGTCGGGCCGAGCTCGTTGCCTTCGACCGTGTGATTGAACACGACGTCGATGATCACCTCGATGCCCGCGGCGTGCAGCGCCTTGACCATGGTCTTGAACTCGTTGACCGGATCGGCGACCGCGTACTCGCGTGCGGGCGCAAACCACGCCAGCGTGCTGTAGCCCCAATAGTTGACGAGCCCTTTCTCGACCAGAAACCGCTCGGGCACGAACGCTTGAACGGGCAGCAGCTCGACCGAAGTGATGCCGAGATATTTCAGATACTCGATCGCGGCCGGATGCGCGAGTCCGAGATAGGTGCCGCGAATGTGTTCCGGAATTTTCGGATGGAGCTTCGTGAAGCCTTTGACGTGAAGCTCGTAGATGACCGTATCGCGCCAAGGCACTGCGGGCGGTCGATCTTCGCCCCAATCGAACCGCCCGTCGATCACGCGGGATTTATAAGTAAACGGCGCGCTGTCCCGCGGATCCGGATGATCGTCGCCCTGCTCTTTGTCGTAGCCGAGCAATGCATCGTCCCACGTGAACCTGCCCGCCAGATCGCGCGCATACGGATCGATGAGCAGCTTGTTCGGGTTGTAGCGCAGACCGTAGGTCGGATCGTACGGACCGTGCACACGAAATCCGTAAACGAGACCCGGAATGCCGTAGGGCGCCGGCAAGAAGCCATACCAAATGTTCTCGCGACGCTCGGTGAGCGGCAGACGCCGGAGCTCGCGCTCGCCGCTCGGATCGAACAGACACAGCTCGACTTTCTGCGCGCCGCTCGAATACACGGCGAAGTTCACGCCCTCGCCAGTCCAGGTCGCGCCGAGCGGAAACGGCGACCCTGGCTGCAGCGCCGCATTGCTGAAATCGGTCATCAAAGGCTCGATGGCTGTCATTGGTAAAGTGTGCGGTCTTCCGTTCCGGATGTCTGCTGTACGTCAGTGGCTCTGATGCTCCCATACGACCATCGCGAGCGGCGGCAGATTCACGCGGATACGCGCCGGAAAATCGCGCCAGCCGTGCTCTTCGGTATGAACTTCGACTTGAGGCGCATAGCCGGAACCGCCGAACGCGGGGTCGTCGCTGTCGAGAATCTTCCGATACCGTCCGTGCCGCAACACGCCGAGAACGTAGCCGTCGCGCGGCACGGGCGTCGCGTTGAACGCGACGATGAGGTGCGTGCCGCCTTCGTTCGGCAACCGCTGGCGCAGAAAGGCGAACACGCTTTCGTCACGATTGTCCGCATCGATCCAGCGGAATCCTTCCCACGAATCGTCGCTCGCATGCAATTCCGGATATTGGCGGTACAGGAGATTCAACGCGCGATTCCAATCCTGCAATTGACGATGAGACGGATGCTCCAACGAGGCCCAGGCCAAATCCTCATAGTCGCGCCATTCGTGCCACTGGCCGAACTCGCCGCCCATGAACAGGAGCTTCTTGCCCGGATGCGTCATCATGTAACCGAGCAGCAAGCGGTAGTTCGCCCGCTTTCTCCATTCGTCGCCCGGCATCTTGTCGAGCAACGACCGTTTTCCGTGCACGACTTCGTCGTGCGACAGCGGCAGGATGAAATGCTCAGAGAAGGCATAAACGAGCGAGAAGGTGATCAAGCCGTGATGATGGCGGCGATGCACCGGATCGGTGGACATGTACCGCAACGTGTCGTTCATCCAGCCCATGTTCCACTTGAAATGAAAGCCGAGGCCACCCAGGTGCACCGGCCGGCTCACGCCGGGAAATGCCGTCGATTCCTCGGCCATCATCAGCGCGCCGGGAAAGTAGTGTCCGACCGTCCAGTTCAATTGTTTGAGAAATTCGATCGCTTCCAGATTCTCGCGGCCGCCGTACTTGTTCGGCACCCACTCGCCTGGTTTGCGGGCGTAATCGAGATAGAGCATCGAGGCCACGGCATCCACGCGTAGCCCATCGATGTGATATTGCTCGAGCCAAAAGAGCGCATTCGCGACGAGGAAATTGCGCACCTCGTGACGGCCGTAATTGAAGATCTTCGTGCCCCACTCGCTGTGCTCGCCGAGCCGCGGATCTTCGTGCTCGTAGAGCGCCGTTCCATCGAACTCGCGTAGTCCGTGTGCATCTTTCGGAAAGTGCGCCGGCACCCAATCCATGAACACCCCGATGCCCGCCTGGTGCATGCGATCGACGAAGCGCATGAAATCTTTCGGCGTGCCGTGACGCGCCGTCGGCGCGTAGTGTCCGAGCACTTGATAGCCCCACGATCCGTCGAAGGGATGCTCGGCGACGCCGATGAGCTCGATGTGGGTGTAGCCGAGATCGTGCACATACGGAATCAATTGATCCGCTAGCTCGTCCCAAGTGAGGAACGCCGGCTTGCGATGCCATGAACGCCGCCACGATCCCGGATGCACTTCGTAGATCGAGATCGGTGCGCGAAGCGGATCCCAATGACGCCGCCGCTCCATCCACTCGCCGTCGCCCCATTCGTAACCGTCGAGCTCGGCAACGATCGAGGCGTTGTCCGGCCGCAGCTGCATCTGAAATCCGTACGGATCCGCCTTCAACATCAGGCCGCCGTGCTCCGTGAGAATCTCGTATTTGTACAGCGCACCGACGCCGACGCCCGGAATGAACAGCTCCCAAATGCCGGAGCTGCCCAGCAGATGCATCGGATGGCGCCGTCCGTCCCAGAAATTGAAATCGCCGACGACGCTCACGCGCTTTGCATTCGGTGCCCACACTGCAAAGCGAGTGCCGGCGAGCCCGTCGCGCGTCATCGGATGCGCGCCGAGCTTGCGATAGATCTGATGATGATTGCCTTCGCCGAACAGGTGCAGGTCGTATTCGGTGAGCTGCGGCGCAAAGTAGTAGGGATCGTACTTCGTGGCTTCGGCGCCGTTGCGGTATTTGATGTGCAAGCGGTACGGCACGATCGGCCGGCGAAAATCGATCGTGCCTTCGAACACGCCGCTCGGATGACGCATCGTCAAAGGCCGCGCCTGCTCCGGCGACTCGTCCTCCCAATACACCGCGACGGATTCTGCATCGGGCTCGAGCACGCGGACCGCGCACTCGGGCGTCTCGCTCTCGCGCGGAAACTCGTGATAGCCCAGCACGGAACGCGGTGCAGGGTGCGTCGCCGAAATCAGCGCAGCGATATCGCGATCCGATAATCGAGACATGCACGCCCTCGAGCAATTCCCTCAGAAACAATGCGCCGCATTGGTGCGATGAACCCCTCGAGCGCGCCGAAGATGAGCAGCAAGGCCGTACACCGTTCGGCACATGAGGAATGAGAAGAGAGTGTAAAGGTTCCGGGCGCGCGGTGCGCGCCGGGCGAGGCTGAAGGCTGAAGACTGAAGACCGCAGGCTGAAGGCTGAAAGAAGATGCGCGCGGCGCGCGTTTGCCTCTCCCAGCGGGAAAAGCAGCGAGAGCGAATGCGTCGCGGTGAGGGAGTGAGGAGCGGGAGAAGGGAAGCGCCGGCGCCTTACCACTCACCGCTCACTACTCTGACTCGTCAGATGACAGGATTTATTCCCCAGATCTTCTCCGCATACTCGCGGATGCTGCGATCGCTCGAGAACGGTCCCATGCTGAGTGCATTGATCACCGCCTTGCGCGACCACTCTTCTTGATTACGAAACAGCGCGTCGACGCGATCCTGCGCTTGCGCATAAGAGGTGAAATCCGCGAGCACGAGGAAGTGCTCGCCGTCGCTCATCAAACGATCGACGACGACTTGCGAATCGGAAATGTTCTCCGGTGTGAACAAACCCGACTCGATGGCCTCGATCGCGCGCTTGAGCTCCGGGTTCTCGCGCACGTACGCCGCCGGCGAGTAGCCGGACGCGCGCAATGCAGTCACTTCCTGCGCCGTGAGACCGAAAATGAAGATGTTGTCGGCGCCCACCGCTTCCTTGATCTCGATGTTCGCGCCGTCGAGCGTGCCGATCGTGAGCGCGCCGTTGAGCGCAAGCTTCATGTTGCCGGTGCCGGACGCCTCCATGCCCGCCGTCGAAATCTGTTGCGACAAATCGGCAGCAGGCATGATCTCCTGCGCGAGCGAGACGTCGTAATCCGGCAGGAACACGACTTTGAGCTTGTCGCCGACCCGCGGATCGTTGTTCACGACGCGCGCGACGTTGTTGATGAGCTTGATGATCGATTTCGCCATCCAGTAGCCGGGCGCCGCCTTGCCCGCGAAGATCACGACGCGCGGCACGACGTCGGCGTTCGGATTGTCGAGAATGCGCAAGTAGCGCACGACGACGTACAGCAGATTCAAGAGCTGACGCTTGTACTCGTGGATGCGCTTGACTTGCACGTCGAACATCGCATCCACATCGACCTTCGTGTTGAGCAAGTGTTCGATCGTGTTCGCGAGCCGTACTTTGTTCGCGCGTTTGACTTCGCGAAACCGTCGACGGAACTCCGGGTCCTCGACCGCCCATTTCAGACGCTCCAGGTCCTCGAGATCGTTTTCCCACGCAAAGCCCAGGCGCTCGGTGATGAGTTGCGCCAGGCCGGGGTTCGCTTGTTTCAACCAACGCCGCACGGCGATGCCGTTCGTGACGTTCGTGAATCGATCCGGCCAGAGCTCGGCGAAATCCGCGAAGATCGTTTCGCGCATGAGCTGCGAATGGAGCTTCGCGACGCCATTCACGCGATGGCTGCCAACCACCGACAGATACGCCATGCGCACGCGCCGGTCGCCTTCCTCGTGGATCAGCGACATGCGGCGACGGCGATCCATGTCGCCCGGATACTTCGCGCTGACCTCTTCGAGAAAATCGCGGTTGATCTGATAAATGATCTGCAAGTGACGCGGCAGGTAGCGCTCGAAGTACGACACCGGCCAGGTCTCGAGCGCCTCGGGCAACAGCGTGTGATTCGTGTAGCCGCACATCGCGCGCGTCATGTTCCACGCCTCGCCCCACTCCAATCCATGCTCGTCGAGCAACAGACGCATCAGCTCGACGATCGTGAGCGCCGGATGCGTATCGTTGAGCTGAATGGCGATGGCGTTGGGCAGCTCCGACAGGTCGCGTCCTTCGGCAAGATGCTCCGCGAGAATGTCCTGAAGCGATGCGCTCACGAAGAAATATTGCTGACGGAAACGCAGCTCCTTGCCCTGCGGCGTCGAATCGTCGGGATACAGCACGCGCGACAGGTTCTTCGCATCGATTTGTTCGGCGACGGCCGCGGCATAGTTGCCTTCGTTGAACGCCTCGATCTTGAAGGGCGTGATCGCACGTCCCGACCACAAGCGCAGATGGTTCACGGTCGGGCTACGATTGCCGGGAATCAGCAAGTCATAAGCGACCGCCCACACATCCTGAGTGTCGTACCACTCGTAGCGCACGCGGCCTGAAGCGTCGCGCGTCGAGCGCACGTGTCCGCCGAAACGCACGCGATAGCGCACACCGCCGTTGCCGCTCTCCCAGAAGTTGTGGAATCGCAGCCAGGAGCTCGCGACTTCGCGCTGCGCGCCCGATTGATCGATGATCTGCGTGAAAATGCCGTAGTCGTAACGAATGCCGTAGCCGGTCGCGGCATACCCGAGCGTTGCCAGCGAATCGAGGAAGCACGCCGCCAACCGACCGAGGCCGCCGTTACCGAGCCCTGGGTCTTCTTCCTCCGCTGCGACTTTCTCCAGGTCGTAACCGAAATCCTGCAGCGTCTCGCGGACTTCGTCGATCAGCCCATCGTCGAACGATGACAACGCATTGACCAAGCTACGTCCGAGCAGAAACTCCATCGACAGATAACACACGCGCTTGACGCGCGCATGCGCGACGCGATTGCACGTCGCCACCCAGCGTTCCGAAAGCTCTTCGCGCACCGCGATCGACAATGCGTCGTAGAAATCGCGGCAAGTGGCGTCCTCCACCGACTTGCCGAGCGTGCGTTGCAAGCGATCGATGATCGCCTCGCGCACAGCGCCACGGCGCAATGCGATGGAAGGAGAAATGGCGGTTGTACGAGCGAGCATGGACTTACGTTCGTGACTGGTGACTCGTGATTCGCACCTTACCCCACCCTACAACCATTCAAGATCCGTGCTACCTGACCTCGACGACCTTCTCTTCAACGATGCGCCAGGAGCCTGCTTCGCGGATGAGCACGAGCTCCCTTTGCACCACATTTGTGCCGAAGCGCTGTTTGAAGGTCGCGATGCGGCGGTCGGGGCCATCGGGCTCGATACTCAATTCCTCGACGCGCGAGGCGGGTACCGGTCCGACGGCGACTTGCTCGCGACGCTGCTCCAACCATGCGGCGCTACCGGCCGAATCCGTCGGTGCCACGAACTTCGCCGAATACAACGCCATCACGCCTTCGGCTTCGCGATTCGCCCATGCCTGCGCCCAACTTGCGATCACTTCTTCGGGCGAACGCGCGACGGTACCCGAGGATTGGAAATAAGACGGCGGATCTGCGAGGCACCCGCCGGAGCGGCGTTCGGTCGAAATCTGATTCTCGGACGGGATGGGCAGCGCCGACGAACGGTCAGGCGAGGTCATCCCTTCGGGAATCGTGAGCGGCGGATTGTTGCGTGCACTCAGATAAGGCTGCTGCGAGTCCTCGCAGATACGGTCCGCACCGCCGCAAGCGGCGAGGCCCAAGCACAGCCCGATCGGCAAGATACGGGTCAAGAATTTCGCTTGAATCATTCGTTCGAGGTTTCGACTGACAACGCGGAGTAAGCCCGCAGACTGCCCGTTCGGTAACCGCGGTTCAAGTCGCCGCTGGGTCCAGGCTGGCTGTAGGCTGAAGACTGAAGACTGAAGGCTGGAGGCTGTAGGCTGAAGGCTGAAGGCCGAAGGGGGCCACGGCGCATTGCGCAGCATTACTGTCCCGTAGGCGTTTGGCATCCTGCTCATGGCATGCGCAAGCCTATGTGCCAAAAGCCGAAAGGGCGCGACCGCGCTTACTTCAGTTTTCAGCCTTCAGTCTTCAGCCTCCAGCCTCACAGCCTACAGCCTAGGTTCAGCGCACTTCGCCACAATTCCGCCCCACAACCGGCACAATTGTCAGCAAATCTACACCTCGAATCCCCGCGAAGAGCTGAGCTCGCACGCCCGGCTCCCGCGCTAGGCTCGTGCATATCGTTTGGACGTCCGCAGAATGATGACCTCACCTCGCTCAACGCTTGCACGACTCCGTACGGCGCTCGGTTCGCTCGCGCGCGCGGTATTCGGCGAGATCGACTGGCGCCCGCCCGCCTGGGCCGTGCGCAGCACCGCTTTCGTGCGGGATCGCGGCTCGCGCACCGCTCGAGCGCTGCGCTCGAATCCGAAAGCCGCCGGTGTCGCCATCGTCGCCTTGCTCGTGCTCGGTATCGCTGCCTGGCAAGGCTGGGCCTGGTACCAGCGCCAACCGAAACCGGTCGAGGTTGCCTACACGATCGAGCCGCCGCCCATTACGTGTTACGCGTGCGATCCGCCGCAGCCGCCCTATCCGTTGATCGTCAGATTCGACGGCTCAGCCGCGCCGCTCGAGCTCGTCGGAAGCGAGCTGGATCCGAATCAAACACTCATCTCGCTCTCGCCCGCCTTCGACGGCACGTGGTCATGGATCGACGACAAGACGCTGCAATTCCAGCCGGCACAGGACTGGCCGATCGGCGAGACGATGAAGTTGAAATTCGCGCGCAAAGGCGCAGTCGCCTCGCATGTGCGCTTGAGCAGCTATAGCGCGGAATTTGCGACACCCGCCTTCACCGCCCAGATCGCCGCGACCGAGTTTCATCAGGATCCCGTCGTTGCCGCGAACAAGAAAGTCGTTGCGACGATTTCGTTCACTCATCCGGTCGACAGCGAGAGTTTCGAGCGCCGTGTGCGTCTGAAGATGTTCGATCGGCTCACCGATACACGCGAGAAAGAGCTCGCCGCACCGAAATTCACGATCGTCTACGACAAGCCGAAGCTCAACGCGCACATCCACACGGAATCGCTCGAAGTTCCGCAGAAATCCGGACGCTTGCAGATCACGATCGAGCCCGGCGTACGTGCTACGCGCGCAGGCAAGGCAACCGAGACGACGCTGCAGGCGGACGTCGAGATTCCGGGCATCAACAGTCTGCGCATTGCCTCCGTGACGCTCGATGTCGCAAGCGACGAGCGCAACGAGCCGAACCAAGTGCTGCTGGTGCAAAGCTCGTTCTCGGTCCGCGAAAGCGAGATGCCGCCGAAAGTGCATGCTTGGCTGTTGCCGCTCCAGCATCCCGACGCACGATTGCAGCAGCCGTATGGCTCGCAACCGTTTCCTTGGTCGAACACCACTGTGCGGCCGGAAATGCTCACGGAGGCGAACCGACTCGAGCTCACGCCCATTCCGGGCGAGCGCGACCACTATGAGCTGCACAGCTTCCGTTATCGCGCCGAGCCAGGCCGTCGTTTGTACGTCAAGATCGATGCCGGTCTGACTTCGTTCGGCGGCTATGTGCTCGATCAATCGGTCGAGCGCGTGCTCGCCGTGCCGGAATTTCCGCGCGAGCTTCGTATCTTGTCCGAAGGCGCGCTGCTCTCGCTGTCGGGCGACAAGACGCTGTCGCTGTTCGCCCGCAATGTGCCCGCCATACGCGTCGAGGTCGGACGGCTCCTGCCTCGGCAACTGCATCACCTCGTCACACAGACGGGCGACAGA
Source organism: uncultured Sinobacteraceae bacterium (assembly GCA_937902995.1). Lineage (GTDB taxonomy): Bacteria > Pseudomonadota > Gammaproteobacteria > Steroidobacterales > Steroidobacteraceae > Steroidobacter. Next base: position 4,513 of record CALEKY010000157.1, on the reverse strand, counting down.
TTCGACGTACCGCACTTCAACTCGTGGAGCTTCGAGGCGTCGAACATCACCGAGCGGTTCGAGAAGATCGTGCGTCTGCAGACGAGCGCAGGCGCAAATTCTGCGGAGGCTCATTACGAAGCGCTCGATTTGAGCGAGTATTTGACGCGAGATGCCAGCGGCGAACGGCGCGGCGTGTTCATGCTGCGCGTGCAGGCATGGGATCCGCAGAACAACCGTCCGATCATCGACATAGGCGATCACTGGAATTCGGCGCGCGGACAGCTGAGCGATGCGCGGCTCATCGTCATCACCGATCTCGGCTTACTCGTGAAGCGCTCGGTCGACGGCACGCAAGATGTGTTCGTGCAATCGATCGCCACAGGTTCGCCGGTCGCCGGCGTGACGGTCGATGTCGTCGGCCGCAACGGTCTGCCCGTGCTGACGGCCACGACGGATGCGAACGGCCACGTGCGCTTCCCCGATCTGAAAGGTTTCGAGAGCGAGCGCTATCCGGTGCTCTACTCAGCGCGCCTGGGTGCGGACAGCTCCTTCCTGCCGATCGACAGATACGACCGCCTGCTCGATATGTCGCGGTTCGATGTCGGCGGCGTCTACAGCAATGCGGATCGCGGCGCAACGGCGGCGTATTTGTTCTCGGACCGCGGCCTGTACCGTCCCGGAGAGGAAATCCGTGCGGCAGCCATCGTGCGCAGTCAGGATTGGTCGCGCAGTTTCGCCGGTGTACCGCTGCGGCTCGAAATCATCGATCCGCGCGGCACGGTCGTCCGTCGCGAAAACTTCACGCCGGGTGCGGGCGGCTTCGGCGAAATCCGCCATCAAACGCATGTGACGTCGCCGACCGGCACGTACACGCTCGCGCTGTCGATCGTTCGCAACGAGCGGCGCGCCGACTTGATCGGTGCGACGACGGTGCAAGTACGCGACTTCCTGCCCGATCGCTTGCGCATGCAAGTGCGGTTCTCGGCGCAGTCCGCCGAAGGTTGGGTATCGCCGGATCAACTTGCCGCACACGTTCAATTGGACAACCTGACGGGCACACCTGCAGAGAATCGGCGAGTCACGGCGCAGATGACGCTGAGCCCGGCGATTCCGTCGTTCCGCACATTCCCCGATTACACGTTCCACGATCCGCAATACGCACGCGAGGGCTTCAACGAAACGCTGCCCGAAACGCGTACCGATGCAGAAGGAAGAGCAACGCTGCCGCTCAACCTGCAACGCTTCGAGCGTGCGACTTATCGTGTGCACGTCATCGCGCAAGGATTCGAAGCGGATGGCGGCCGCGGTGTTACGGCAGAAGCGGCGCAGCTCGTGTCGAACATGCCTTACCTCATCGGCTACAAGCCCGACGGCGACTTGTCGTTCGTGTCGCGTAACTCGCCGCGCCAAGTGCACGTGATCGCCATCGATCCCGCCGCGCAGCGCACGGAGGTTCGCGACCTCACGTTGGTCCGCATGGAGGCGCGCTACGTTTCGGTGCTCATGCGCCAACCGAACGGCACATATAAATATGAGTCGAGGCGCAAGGAGACGCCGGTCGAAGAAGCGCCGCTGACCATCGGCGCCGACGGCTACATGCTGCGGCTTGCCACCGACCAGCCGGGCAACTTCGTCTACGTCGTGCGCGATCGTAGCGGCGAATCGTTGACGCGCATCGAGTACCAAGTGGCCGGAGAGGGCAATGTCACGCGCCAGCTCGAAAAGAACGCCGAGCTCGAGCTGGTGCTCGATAAGAAGGATTACGCGCCCGGCGAGGAGATCGAGATTTCCATTCGCGCACCGTATGCCGGTGCCGGTCTGATCGCCATCGAGCGCGAGCGCGTGTACGCCACGCAGTGGTTCAAGACCACGACGACGAGCTCGATTCAACGCATCAAGGTGCCCGCAGGTCTCGAGGGACACGCGTACGTCACCGTGACGTTCGTTCGCGATCCGGGCTCGTCCGAGATTTACATGAGCCCGCTGTCCTACGGCGTGCAGCCGTTTGCGATCGACATTGCGGCACGGCGCAATGCGCTGACCGTTTCCACACCGAGCCGCGTGAAGCCCGGCGAAACGCTCAAGCTCGAATATCGCACCGAGCGTCCTGCGCGCATCGTCCTGTTCGCGATCGACGAGGGCATTCTGCAAGTGGCGGGCTATCGCACGCCCGACCCGCTCGGCTTCTTCTTCCAGAAACGCGCGCTCGAAGTCTCGACGATGCAGATCCTCGATCTGATCCTGCCGGAGTTCAAACATCTCGGACTCGGCGCCGCACCGGGCGGCGATGCCGAAGGGCTGCTCGGCAAACACTTGAATCCGTTCCGCCGCAAGGGCGAGCCTCCGGTCGCATTCTGGTCCGGCATCGTCGATGCGGATGCGACGCCGCGCACCGTCGAATACACGGTGCCCGATTACTTCAACGGCACGCTGCGCGTCATGGCCGTGGCGGTGAACGACGAGCGCATTGGCGTGTTCGAGGGCCGTACGTTCGTGCGCGGCGACTTCGTGTTGTCGCCGAACGTGCCGACGACGGTCACGCCGGGCGACGAATTCGATGTGAGCGTCGGCGTCGCGAACAATGTCGAAGGCTCGGGCAGCAATGCCCAAGTCGTCGTCGCACTTGCAACGGATCGCGCACTCGAGATCGTCGGTCCGGCGCAGCAGCAGCTCGCGATCGGCGAAGGGCGCGAAGGCGTGGCACGGTTCCGACTGCGAGCACGCGATGTGCTCGGCGCGAGCGATCTCACGTTCTCGGCGCGGACGGGTAACGGCTCGGCGCAGCGCAAGACCGATCTGAGCATTCGTCCCGCAACGCCGTACATGACGCAACTCAAGGCCGGCGTCGTCGATCGCGGCGAAACGACGGTTGCGATCGACCGCACGCTGTATCCGCATCATCGCAAGCTCGAAGCCGGTATCTCGGTGCTACCGCTGCAGCTTGCGCACGGCTTCGTGAGCTATCTCGAGAACTATCCGTACGCGTGCACGGAACAAATCGTGAGCCAGGCGATGCCGGCCGTGATGCTCGGCGCACGCCCCGAGTTCGGTCAAGTGAAAAGCCAGAACGGTGCGGATCTCAACGTGCTCATCGGCGAGCTGCGTGCCCGCCAGAACGATGCCGGTGCGTACAAGCTCTGGCCGGGCGGCGATGAAGTCGTGGAGTTCGTTTCGGTGTACGCACAGCACTTGCTGATCGAAGCCGGCGAGCGCGGTTATCCGATCGCAGGCGATGTGCTCGCGAACGGCAATCGGTTTCTACAACAGCTTGCCGTGCGCGATGGCAACAACCTCACCGAGGAGCGGCAGACGGCCTATGCGATTTATCTCTTGACGCGTCAGGGTCAGCGCACGACTGCAGAGATCGCACGACAACGCGCTCGTTTGAACGAGCGCTATCGCGGCGTTTGGGAGCAGGACCTGACGGCCGCATGGCTCGCCGCGGCACACAAGCTCATGCGCCAGGCACAGGATGCCGAGCTGCTGATTCGTAACGTGCGTTTCGGCGTCGAGACGGACGAGCTCTACAACGATGCGATGACGCGCGATGCCTTCTTGCTGTTCATCAATGCGCGTCATTTCCCAGAGCGGTTGGGCTCGCTGCCGCCCACGGTGCTGACGACGATGGCCGACCGGATCACGCGCGGCTCCTATCATTCCTTGTCCGCAGGAACGACGTTGCTTGCGCTCGAAACCTATGCGGGCGCCACGACGGGTGCCGAGGCGGCGCTAGGCATCGCCGAAGTTCTACGCGACCGCAGCGTTCGAGCATTGACGCTGCCGAGCGGTTTGTTGCCGAAGACGGAGTTCAGCGAACAAGCCACCGCGTTGCGTTTCACGAATCGCAGCGAGCTCAATGCGTACTATCTCATCGAAGTTTCCGGCTTCGACCGCAATCCGCCGACCGCGGCGATCAAGAACGGCATCGAAGTGACGCGCGACTACCTCGATGCGAGCGGCAAGCCCATCACACGCATCGGCATGGGCGATGAAATTCAAGTGCGCGTGAAATTGCGCTCCCTGCAACGCGATTTCATTCCGAGCGTCGCGCTCGTCGACCTCTTGCCCGGCGGCTTCGAGCTCGTCGTTCCGCAAGCGACGACCGAGGACCAATTGATCGAAGCCAGCGAATCGAGCCGAGGCATGGGCGCACGCGGTGCTTATCGAGGCTGGGAATGCACGTGGTGCGTCAGAACCAACGCGTCGCTCCAGTACGCCGACCTGCGCGAAGACCGAGTCGTGTTCTACGTGAACGCAACGAAGGAAGCCGCCGAGATCGTCTACCGCATCAAGGCCACGAACGCCGGCACATATGTCATTCCGCCCGCTTACGGCGAGGCGATGTACGACCGCAGCATCGTGGGACGGTCGGCGGCAGGACAGATTGAAGTGGCCGCACGTTAGCGGAGCTGACGCAGACCGCAGGCGACGGGACAAAGGACGCGACAGCGAACAAATATTCGCCTCTCCTTGGGAAGAGGCTGGCAGAGCGGAGCGTGCCGGTGAGGGGCTGTGCGCGGCAGCGAACAAA
>CALEKY010000156.1 GCA_937902995.1 uncultured Sinobacteraceae bacterium | reverse complement strand
CGCACCTGAATCAGGACGATCAAGTGAGGAACTTCGCGCCGAGCGACGCAGCTTCAAGGATTCCGTCGCTCTCCTACTCACCCGAGCCCCAGGCGCCAAGCCCCATGCCCTTATGAGGATCATCATTCTCGGCGCCGGCCAAGTCGGCCGGACAGCGGCTTATCACCTCGCTCGCGAAGAGGACAACGAGGTCACGGTCGTCGATACCAACGACGAGGTGTTGCGCGATCTGCAGGACCGCCTCGACATTCGCGCGCTCGTCGGTAACGGCTCGTACCCTTCCACGCTCGAAGCGGCGGGCGCGCGCAACGTCGACATCTTCATCGCACTGACCAACAGCGACGAAGTGAACATGGTGGCGTGCCAGATCGTGTGGAAGATGTTCAACAAGAACGCCACGCGCATCGCGCGCATCCGCTCGGCGGAGTACACGCGTCAGCAAGATTTGTTCGGCGGCGAGGATCGCGCCTTTGCCATCGACGTCACGATCAGTCCCGAGCAGCTGGTCACCGATCATGTCGTTCAGCTCATCCGTTATCCGGGTGCGCTACAGGTATTGGATTTCGCCGACGGCCGCGTACGGCTGGTCGGCGTGAAAGCCACGCAGGGCGGCGCGCTCGTCGGACAGCAACTCAAGCAATTGTCGCAGCACATTCCCGGCCGCGACGCGCGAGTGGCGGCCATCTACCGCGGCGGCCGCAGCGTGAAGCCGACCGGCGATACGACGATCGAGCACGGCGACGAAGTGTTCTTCATCGCCGCCCGCGAGGACATTCGTCTCGTCATGAACGAGATGCAGCAGCTCGAAGGACCGGTGCGGCGCATCGTGATCGCCGGCGGCGGCAACATCGGCTTCCGGCTCGCGCAACGGCTCGAAGTGGAGCATCAAGTGAAGGTTATCGAGCGCGACCAGCGGCGCGCGCGGAGAATCTCCGAGCAATTGAGCAGCGCGATCGTCCTGAACGGCGATGCCGCGGACGAAGAGCTCTTGCTCGAGGAAAACATCGACAGCGCCGACGTGTTCGTCGCCGTCACGAATGCCGAGGAAGCGAACATTCTTTCGTCGATGCTCGCCAAGCGCCTCGGCTGCCACAAGGTCATGGCGCTCATCAATCGTCCGGCCTATGCCGAGCTCGTCGAAAGCGGGACGATCGACGTTGCGCTCTCGCCGCAACAGGTCACGATCGGCTCGCTGCTCGCTCACGTCCGGCGAGGCGACGTCGTGCGCGTGCACTCGTTGCGGCGCGGCGCAGCCGAAGCGATCGAAGCGATCGCGCACGGCGTCCAAGGCGAGAGTCGCGTCATCGGCAAACGCGTCGAGGAAATTCCTCTGCCCGAAGGCACGACGATCGCTGCGGTCGTGCGCGGCGAAGAAGTGCTGATTGCGCATCACGACACGCTGATTCAGCGCGACGATCACGTGATCCTGTTCCTCACCGACCGGCGCCACGTCGAGGTGGTCGAGCGGCTGTTCGAGGTGCCGAGGAGGCGAGGGCGCTAACGCGCCCTCGGGCAACAGGCTACTGTCCACAGGCGACGGCCGGACGAGACGACCAAGCTGCAGAGCATTCGCGAAATGAGCACGAGGTCCATGCGTTTAGCCAACGCGTTCGATGCCCCCACCCCAACCCTCCCCCGCTGCGCGAGGGAGGGAATGGCTCTCACTGTCGTCTGTAGCCTGTAGCCAGCGAACGCTCATGAATTTCGCCGTCGTCCAACGCATCCTGGGGCTGCTCTTGATGCTGTTCAGCCTGACGATGCTGCCGCCGCTCGGCGTGTCGCTGTATTTCGCGGATGGCAATTGGGCGCCGTTCGTCGACGCGTTTTTTGCCTTGCTCGTTCTCGGTTTGATCGTGTGGTACCCGGTGCGCCACAAGATCCGCGACCTGCGCGTGCGCGACGGCTTCCTCGTTGTCGCTTTGTTTTGGGTCGTGCTCGGCGTCGCGGGCGCTGCGCCGTTGCTGTTGTCGCGGCACTTCGAGATGTCCTTCACCGATGCCATCTTCGAGTCGGTGTCAGGTTTCACGACGACCGGAGCGATCATTTTTCCGTCGCTCGACGGCTTGCCAGCGTCGGTGCAGTACTACCGCAGTCAGATCGAATGGTTCGGCGGCATCGGTATCGTCGTGCTTGCAGTCGCTCTGCTGCCGATGCTGGGCGTCGGCGGCATGCAGCTCTTGCGCGCGGAGACGCCAGGCCCGGTGAAGGACGCCAAGTTGACGCCGCGCATCACCGAGACCGCCAAAGCACTTTGGATCATCTATGTTGCGATCACGGCTGCGTGCGCGCTCGCGTATTGGATCGCGGGGATGTCGCCGTTCGAGGCGATCACGCACAGCTTCACGACCGTTTCGACGGGCGGCAACTCTACGCACGATGCCAGCATCGGGCATTTCGACAGCCTCGCGATCGAGCTCATCGCCGTGGTGTTCATGTTCATCGGCGGCATGAACTTCTCGCTGCATTTTCTCGCTTGGCGGCATCGACGCATCGCGAACTACTTGCGGGATCCCGAGTTCAAGACCTATGCGCAACTGCTAGGCGCAAGCATCCTGCTATACGCACTCGTGTTGTGGATTACGCGCGATCACGACGATCCGTTGCGTGCGCTCAGAGTCGCGCTTTTTCACGCCACGTCGATGCAGACGACGTCGGGCTTCGTAACCGAGAACTTTTCGCTGTGGCCGGGCGCGCTGCCGGTCATTCTGGTTCTCTCGGCATTCATCGGCGGGTGCGCGGGATCGACGTCGGGCGGCATGAAGGTGGTGCGTTGGCTGTTGTTGTGGAAACAGGGGCAACGCGAGGTGACGCAGCTCGTGCATCCGAGTGCGGAGCTGCCGGTCAAGCTCGGCACCAAACCGATCGAGATGCGCGTGATCGATGCGGTGTGGGGATTCTTCGCGGTCTATGTCTTTGCCTTTGCGGTGCTCATGATCCTGCTGCTCGCCACCGGCGAGGATCAGGTCACTGCGTTCTCGGCCATCGCGGCGTGCATGACGAATTCGGGCACGGGGCTCGGCAATGTCGCGCAGAGCTTCACCACGTTGACCGATACCGGCAAATGGATCTGCATCCTGGCCATGTTGCTCGGCCGCCTGGAGGTCTTTCCGCTGCTCGTGCTGGTGTCGCCGACTTTCTGGCGCCGCTGAAGCGCACGCCCAACGCGCCACAGGTTTGCCAGAATCTTCTGCTAATCGATCTTGCCTGAACTCGTCGGGCACAACCCGATCTCAAGTTGCAGAATGAAAGCTCACGTTCGGAACATTCCCGACACCTATTGGCTTAGATTGCGGCCCTAACCGTCAGCCCTTCGATACGTGACCAAGAAACTGAAGAAACAGCTCCTCGCCGGCGGCGCCCTCGTGCTGGGCATCGGCATACTTGCGCTGCTCGCCTGGCTCTTCTACCTCGACCGCATCATCACCCAGCAGTTCGAAGGCCGCCGCTGGACGCTGCCAGCGCAGGTGTATGCCGAGCCGCTCGAGCTCTATGTCGGACAGGCATTGGGCGCCGATGCGCTCGAGCACGAATTGCAGCGGCTGGGCTATACGCGCATCGATACCGCGCCCAAGTCGCCCGGAACGTATCGCCGGCGGGGCGAGCGTATCGACCTCGTCACACGACGATTTGCGTTTTGGGATGAGGTGCAGGAATCGCAGGCGCTGTCGGTGACGACGTCGAGAAACGCCATCACGCGCCTGCAAGACGCACAAGGCGTCGATGTGCCGATTTTCCGGCTCGATCCGCTGCTGATCGGCAGCATTTTTCCGATCCACGGCGAGGACCGGATCATCGTGACGCCCGACGAAGTACCGGACTTGCTGCCGGCGGCACTGAAGGTCGTCGAAGACCGCAAGTTCGACACGCATCATGGCATCAACGTGAGCGCGATCCTGCGCGCGGCGTGGGTGAACTTGCGCGCCGGACAGATCGAGCAAGGCGGTTCGACGCTCACGCAACAGCTCGTCAAGAGCTACTTCCTCGACAACCGCCGTACGCTCGGCCGCAAGATCGAAGAAGCATTCATGGCCATGCTGCTCGAGCTGCATTTCGAGAAGCAGGACATCATGAACGCGTACATCAACGAGATCTATCTCGGTCAGGACGGCCAGCGCGCGATTCACGGCTTCGGTCTTGCAAGCCAGTTCTATTTCGGCAAGCCGCTTGCCGAGTTGCAGCTTCACGAAATCGCCACGCTCGTTGCGATCGTGCGCGGTCCTTCGTACTACGATCCGCGCCGCCGGCCCGAGCGCGTGCAAGCACGCCGCGATCTCATCTTGAAGCTCATGCACGAGTACGGGCTGATCGACGCCGGCCAGATGAAAGTGGCGCTCGCTCGGCCGCTCGGCGTCGTGGACATCGGTGGGCACGGCGGCGGCTATTACCCGGCGTTCTTGGATCTGGTGCGACGCACGTTACGCCGTGACTATCGCGAAGAAGATCTGACCGAGGCGGGCTTGAAGATCTTCTCGACGCTCAATCCGCTCGTGCAGAGCCGCGCCGAAACCGTGCTCAAGCAGGAGCTCGAGCGTCTCGACAAGAGCCGCAAACGCAAGGACGCCAAGCTCGAAGGCGTCGTCGTCGTGACGACGCCGCAGAACGGCGAAGTGATCGCCATGGTCGGCGGGCGCGAAACGAACTTCGCAGGATTCAATCGGGCGCTCGATGCGAAGCGTTCGATCGGCTCGCTCGTCAAGCCGGTGATCTATCTCGCAGCGATCGAGTCCGGCCGTTTCCATGCCGCATCGATCGTCGACGATGCAGCGATCGAGCTGAAGCTGCCGAACGGGCAGGTCTGGAAACCACAAAACATTTCCAAGGAGCTCTATGGACCCGTGCCGCTCGTCCGCGCGCTCGCGCAATCGCTGAATCTCGCGACCGTGAATTTGGGCCTGCAAGTCGGCCTGCCCGAGGTGACACGCGAATTTCGCGCACTCGGACTCGACCGAGAGCCGCCGCAATTGCCGTCGGTCTTGCTCGGCGCGCTCGACGTATCGCCGCTCGAGGTTGCGCAGATCTACAACGCCTTCGCCAATGGCGGCTTCAACACTCAATTGCGCGCGGTGCGCGCTGTTGTCGACGCCGAAGGCAAGCCGCTCAAGTCCTTCGCGCTCGAAGTCACGCCGGTCGCCGATCCGAACGCCGTCTATCAAGTGAATCGCATGATGGTCGAGGTGATGGAGCGCGGCACGGGTGCGGGCGCACGCGCGTATCTGCCGCCGGGTCTCGTCGTCGCAGGCAAGAGCGGTACGTCGTCGGATTATCGCGATAGCTGGTTCGCCGGATTCTCCGGCGGCCATCTCGCCGTCGTATGGATCGGTTACGACGACAATGCGCCGACCGGACTCACCGGCTCTTCGGGATCGCTCGCCGTTTGGGCGCGCTTGATGGCTTCGATCGGCACGACCCCGTGGAGCGTTCCGCTGCCGGAAGGTCTCAAAGAAACTTGGATCGAATATCCAACCGGGCTCGGCGCAAAACCAGGTTGCGTCGATGAGCCGGTGGCAGTGGCGATTCCGGCGTCGGTGGAACTGCCGATGGCACCGGGCTGCGAACCCGGCGTTATCAATTCCTTCAAAGAATGGTGGCAGCGCTTCACTGGCAGCGATCAGTGAGGTGAGCTGGACCGAAGGCACGGAGGACCGACCTCGTGCGTTATCCTCGCGGGCCTGCGATACGACCCTGAAAGCTAGTCTCGAATCGTGAACAAAGCTCGTTTTTCGATCCTGGTCATCGCCGCGACGCTGGCAGCTTGCACAGTGCCGCAGCCCTATGAGCCGCCTCGGCCCACACCTGAGCCTGCACCGACACCCGGCGGCACGCCGGTCGAGACGCAGCCCGTGCCTCCGCCGCCGCCCATCGAAGAACCGACACCGCTGCCGCCGCCTGTCGTGCGCGAACCGGCGTTGGGCGCCGCCTCGCGCGCGCTGGTCAGCCAGGCTCAGCAGCAAGCGGCCGCACAGAACTTCGCCATGGCCGCAGCCACCATTGAGCGCGCGCTGCGCATCGAGCCGGACAATCCATTGCTGTGGATCGAGCTCGGCAAAGTGCGTCAGGCCGAGGGCAATTATCAGCAGGCTGAGAACATGGGCCGCAAAGCGGCCTCGATGGCCGTGAATGCGCCGAAGACTCAGGCCGCCGCCTGGGAGCTGGTCGCCGAATCGCTCCGCGCCCAAGGCAAGAACGTCCAAGCCCAGGAAGCCCAAACCCGCGCCGACCAGATGCGGCGCTAACCAATCGCCACTTCCTGCACGATTCGTAGGACAATTGGTCGCTCCAGCCCACTTCTCTCAATAAACAGCCGCGGAATGACCGGAGAGATTGCGATCTGTAGCCCATTGCTAGCAGCCTGTCGCCCTCGCGGACGTCCTGGCCAACCTAGTGGATATTTGTGGGATTCGAGGGATTCTCACAGTATCGATACATCCTCAAAGTGGGACCCGCGCGCATGATCGGTCTGCTCCAGCGCGTTTCCGAAGCCTCCGTGACCGTAAATGGGCAAGCCGTCGGGCGCATTGGGCGAGGCCTGTTGGTTCTGGTGGGTGTCCAAAGAGGCGATAGCGAGCGCGAAGCAGACAGGCTGCTCGAGCGGCTGCTGACTTACCGGGTGTTTCCTGACGACGAGGAGCGCATGAACCGGAGCCTTCTCGATATCGGCGGGGGGTTATTGCTGGTGCCTCAATTCACGCTCGCGGCCGACACGCGTAAGGGTACCCGTCCCGGATTCAGCCGTGCGGCAGAGCCCGCAGAAGGACGCCGGCTGTTCGACTACATCACATCGCAAGCACTTCGGCGGCATTCCACGGTCGAAACCGGCGTATTCGGTGCGAACATGCAAGTCGCGTTGGTGAACGACGGGCCGGTGACGTTCTGGCTCGAAGTTGCGCCGTCCGAATAGCGCGTCACATCGCAGTACTATCGATCGTTCGACGACCTTCACGCAGCACGCGTGGGGTATCATCCGCCGGCTCAACAAGCGGGAGAGTGCCATGGGTATCGGTTTTCGTGA
>CALEKY010000155.1 GCA_937902995.1 uncultured Sinobacteraceae bacterium | reverse complement strand
GGAACGAGCCCGGCGGAAATTCTGGCGGCAAGCGCAATCCCTGGGGCGGTAACCGTCCGGATCAGGGGCCGCCCGATCTGGACGAAGTGCTCCGCAATTTGCAGCGGCGCCTTTCCGCATTGTTCGGCGGTTCCGGAGGGCGCGGTCCTACGAGCACGTCGGGCAGCGGCGGCAGCCGCGGCTTTGGGCTCGGCACGATCGTGATCATCCTGGTTGTCGTTTGGGCGCTCACCGGGTTCTACCAAGTCGATGCAGCCGAGCGCGGCCTCGTCTTCCGTTTCGGCAAGCACGTGGAGACGACGATGCCTGGTCCGCGCTGGCACCTGCCATGGCCGATCGAGACCAAGCAAGTCGTCAACGTGCAATCGATCTCGAGCTACAACGACAAGACGCGCATGCTCACGGCGGACGAGAACCTGGTCGAGATCGACATGGAAGTTCAATACCGGCGGACGAATCCGCTCGATTACGCCTTCAATGTGCGCAGTCCGGACAAGACTCTGGAAGAGGTGAGCGAGAGCGCCATTCGCGAAGTCGTCGGTCGGAGCACTTTGGACCACGTGCTCGAGTCGGGTCGCCAGGAAATTGCCGAGCGCACCAAGGATCTCATCCAACGCACGCTCGATGCTTATAAGACCGGCATCGAAGTGACGACGGTCAACCTGCAAGACGTGAGAGTGCCGGGGGAAGTGAGACCCGCCCAGGAAGATGCGATTCGTGCACGCGAAGACCGTGAGCGGGCTTCGAGCGAGGCTCAGGCCTATGCGAACGACCGAATCCCGCGCGCTCGCGGCGAAGCAGTGCGCCGTATTCAGGACGCGCAGGCCTACCGCGCCGCGAAGATCGCCGAGGCCGAAGGTGAGTCGCAGCGGTTCTTGAAGCTTCTCGCCGAATACGAGCGGGCGCCGGCGGTCACGCGCGAACGGTTGTACTTGGAGACGATCGAACAGGTGCTGGCCTCGAGCAAGAAGGTCGTGATCGACTCTCGAGGCAGCGGCAATCTGCTCTATCTCCCAATCGACAAGCTGCTCGAGCAGCAGCAGCGTCGCACATCGACCGGCGAGCAAATGGAGTCCGCGGTGACGGTCGAGCGTCCGTCGGTGACGACTACGCCGGCTTCTCAGAATCGTACGAGAGGGTCACGCTAATGGCTGGGCGTGGAGTGATGGTTCTCGTTGCCGCAGCTGCGGCGGTCATCATCGCTGCAATGGCGGCATTTACCGTTCGCGAGACTGAGCTGGCGATCAAGTTCAGTTTCGGCAGGATCGTCAATTCGGATTACTCGCCCGGATTGCATTTCATGATTCCGGTCATCAACAACGTCCGCAAATTCGACAAGCGCATTCAATCGCGGACGTATCCCTCCGAGCAATTCCTGACGAGCGAGGGCAAGATTCTGCGCATCGACTTCTACGTGAAGTATCGAATCGCCGACGTGGCCCGCTACTATCAAGCGACGCAAGGCGACGACGAAATCGCAGCAGGACGTCTCGGCAGTATCGTCAAGGACGGCATCAAGGGCGTCATCGCGCGGCGCACGATTCAGCAGGTCGTTGCGGCCGAACGTAACGAGTTCACCGGGGAGATCTTGAAGGTGGCCGAAGCCGGCACGAGCGGGCTCGGCCTGCAATTGATCGACGTGCGCGTCAAGAAGATCGACTTGCCCGAGGAAGTCAGCGATTCGGTGTACAGCCGTATGCGCCAGGACTTCGCGCGTCAAGCCAAGCAGCTGCGCGCCGAGGGCGAGGAGAGCGCCGAGAAGCTGCGTGCCGAGGCGGACCGCCAGCGGACGGAAATCCTGGCCGAGGCCGATCGCGAAGCGCAGATCATCCGCGGCGAGGGCGACGCGAAAGCAGCCGAGATCTATGCGAAGGCGTATTCGCGTAATCCCGAGTTCTACGCGTTCTACCGTAGCTTGGAGGCGTATAGGAACTCGTTGGGCACGCAGAGCGATGTGCTGGTGATTTCTCCCGACAGCGAGTTCTTCAAGTATCTGAATCGTTCGACGGCCAGGTAACGGGCGAATCGCATGCAGTGGTCGGATTTGCTCGCCGCATTCGCTCTGTACCTGGTGCTCGAAGGCATGATGCCCTTTCTCAATCCCGAAATGATGAAACGTGTCATGCTGACCCTGGCGCAGTCACCGGATCGACAGCTGCGCCTCACCGGTTTCGGCAGCATGATGGCGGGGCTCGTCCTACTCTATCTCGCTCGCGGCTGACGCGATCTCAATTCACATCATGAGCAAGAACGTTGTCGTCATCGGCGCCCAGTGGGGCGACGAAGGCAAGGGAAAGATCGTCGATTTGTTGACCGACAGGGTTTCGGGCGTCGTGCGCTTTCAAGGCGGTCACAATGCCGGCCATACGCTCGTCATCAACGGCCGCAAGACGATTCTGCGTTTGATTCCATCCGGCATCCTGCACGAGCACGTCACGTGCTTCATCGGCAACGGTGTCGTGCTCTCGCCCAAGGCGCTGTTCCAGGAAATCGACGAGCTCGAGCGCGCCGGCGTCGACGTGACGAAACGACTGCGTATCTCCGAGGCCTGTCCGCTGATTCTTCCTCACCACATCGCGCTCGATCAGGCGCGCGAGGCTGCCATGGGGGCCGCGAAGATCGGCACCACGGGTCGCGGCATCGGACCGGCCTACGAAGACAAAGTGGCACGCCGCGCGATTCGTGTGCAGGACTTGTTTGCACGCGAACGGTTCGCGGCAAAGTTGGGTGAAGTGCTCGATTACCACAACTTCGTACTGCGCAACTATTTCAAAGCCAAGCCCGTCGACTTCCAACAGACGCTCGACGAAACCTTGGAACTCGCCGAGCGCTTGCGTCCGATGGCGGCCGACGTCTCAGCCGAAGTCAATGCGATGATTCGCGCAGGTAAGCGGCTGTTGTTCGAAGGTGCGCAAGCGGCGTTGCTCGATGTGGATCACGGCACATACCCGTTCGTGACTTCGAGTAACTGCGTTGCAGGGCAGGCATCCGCCGGCGTCGGTGTCGGACCGCAGCATCTCGGTTACGTACTCGGCGTCGCCAAGGCATATGCCACCCGTGTCGGTAGCGGGCCGTTTCCGACGGAGCTCGATGACGAGATTGGCGAGCATTTGCGTGTGAAGGGCAACGAATACGGCTCCGTGACCGGCCGGCCGCGTCGCTGCGGCTGGTTCGATGCGGCGAGCTTGAAGCGCGTCGTCGAAATCAACGGCATTTCGGGTCTGTGCATCACGAAGCTCGACGTGCTCGACGGACTGGATACCGTTCGCGTGGCGGTCGGCTACAAGGTTCGCGGCGAGCGTCGCGACATCCTTCCGGTCGGTGCAGAGGCCATGTCCATCTGCGAACCGATTTACGAAGAACATGCCGGATGGAAGGAGAGCACCGTCGGCGTCAAGAGCTTCGACGATCTACCGAAAGCCGCGCAGGCTTACCTGCGCCGTCTGGAAGTACTGGTCGGTGCCCCCATCGCAATCATTTCGACCGGGCCCGAACGCCTGGAAACGATCGTTCTGAAGCATCCGTTCGATTGAGCCGTTCCCAAGCTGCGGCGTAAGAATCATCTGCTCGCATGGATCGCGCATGCGAGCACGACCCCGTGAGCGATAAAGCCCTTTTAGAAGGGCTTTATGCTGCTCGCGGTGTTACGTTAAAGGCGATGGGATGAATCGCTTGGTGCCCAGGAGAGGACTCGAACCTCCACGGATCGCTCCACTGGTACCTGAAACCAGCGCGTCTACCAGTTCCGCCACCTGGGCAAGAGGGGAACGCGGAAGCACATGGTTGCCCAGGGGTTCCGCAAGGCGCGCAAATGTACCGGCCGCTCTATAGGGTGTCAATCGCAGTCGTATGCGACCGCAATAGGATCGAAAGATGAGACGAACAACGAAAACCAGGAAAGGCAAACGCACCGCGGTGCGCTCGGGCGGCGCGCGGCGCGCGCGTGAGCGAACGCCTCTGCGTGTTACGGAAACGCTGCGTGAGGCCGGCCGGCCGCTGCGTTTCGAAGAGCTGCAGCAGTTGCTCAATGCGACATCGCCCGCGGCGCGCAGGCGCTTGGCCGAGGAGGTCGAGGCGCTGCTGCAAAACGGCGAGATCGTTCGCAATCGCCGCGATGAGCTGATCTTGCGTGAACGCGTACCGCTCATCGTCGGAACGGTCACGGGGCATCGCGATGGATACGGGATTCTTCATCCCGACGATCGTTCGGCACCCGTGATCCTGCCTTATCGGCAAATGCGCGAGATCATGCATGGCGACCGAGTCGCCGTGCGCGTGAGCGGCAAAGATCATCGCGGGCGTCTCGAGGGTGCCGTCGTCAAAGTGCTCGAACGCACGACGCAGGAGATCGTCGGGCGCTTGTACGAAGAAGCGCAGATCTATTTCGTCATTCCCGACAATCCGCGTATCAGTCATCGCGTGCTCATTCCTCGCGATCGGCTGCACGGGGCCAAGGCCGGTCAGGTCGTGCTGGTGAAGCTCATCGAGCCGCCGAGTCGCACGGCGCAACCGCTTGGGCACGTCGCGCGCGTGCTCGGCGAACATGCTGCGCCGGGCATGGAAACCGAGATTGCCATCCATTCGCATGGCTTGCCGTTCGAATTCCCTGAAGAAGCGGTCCGCGAGGCCGAACGTTTCGGGCAGACGGTGAGCGCAGCCGCAAAGCGCGGACGCGAAGATTTGCGGGAATTGCCGCTGGTGACGATCGACGGCGAAGACGCCCGCGACTTCGACGATGCCGTATGGTGCGAGCCCACTCGCAACGGCTGGCGTTTGATCGTCGCGATTGCCGATGTGGCGCACTACGTTGAGCCGGATTCCGCGCTCGATCGGGAGGCGTTCCATCGCGGCACGTCGGTGTACTTCCCGAATCGAGTGCTGCCGATGTTGCCGGAAGCGCTTTCGAACGGATTGTGTTCGCTGAATCCCCACGTGGATCGTCTGTGTCTCGCCTGCGAAATGCGCGTCGACTCGCACGGCAAAGTGACGCGGTCGCGATTCTTCGAAGGCGTGATGCGCTCTTCGGCGCGACTGACGTACACGAAAGTCGCTGCCTATCTCGCGAATCCTGCGGCCGCCCACGATTCGCAAGTCGAATCGGCGGGCGAGCTCCTGCGGAATCTGCATGCGCTGTACAAGGCGCTCGCAGGTGCACGGTTGCGGCGAGGTGCGCTCGATTTCGATGTTCCTGAGCTCAAAGTGCATTTCGACAGCGACGGGCGGATTGCCGCGCTCGTCGAGCAACCGCGCAACGATGCGCACCGTTTGATCGAAGAGTGCATGATCGCCGCGAACGTCGAAGCGGCGCGTTTCTTGAAGAAACATCGCATCCCGACGCTCTATCGCGTGCACGGCCAGCCGGAGGAGGAAAAGCTGCAGCAGCTTCGTCAATTCCTGCAAGGCTTCGGCATCCAGCTTCCCGTCGATCGCGATTTGTCTCCGAAAGATCTCAGCGCCGTGCTGGACAAGGTCGTCGGCAACGAAGAGGCGCAATTGATTCAGACCGTCGTCGTGCGCTCGCTGCCGCAAGCCGTGTATCAGCCCGAGAACATCGGACACTTCGGGCTCGCGCTACCCGAATATGCGCACTTCACTTCGCCGATCCGCCGTTATCCGGATCTGATGGTTCATCGCGGCATTCGCCACGTGTTGCGCGGCGGTACCGCTCAGGATTTCCCCTGGTCGCTGGCGCGTGTGGCAGAGATCGGCCAGCAAAGCTCGTTCACGGAACGTCGGGCGGACGAAGCCACGCGCGACGCGCTGTCGTGGCTCAAGTGCGAGTACATGCAGCGACACATCGGCGAGGAGTTCGATGCGATCGTTACGGGCGTCGTCGATTTCGGATTGTTCGTGCAAGTGAAGGGTTTGCAGATCGACGGGCTGGTGCACGTGAGCTCGCTCGGAGCCGATTATTTTTCGCGCGATCGCAGTGGCTTCCGCATGATCGGCGCGCGTAGCGGGCGAACGTTCCGACTCGGCGATCATTTACGGGTACGTCTCGTCAATGTCGTGATCGACGAACGCAAGATCGACTTCGAATTGGCGGATGTGCGCGGGAGCGAGCGCATGGTTCGCGGTCCCTGGGCGCGTCGCGGAGGCCGCCGATGAGCGAAGAAACGGTCTTCGGGTTGCATGCCGTGCGCGCCGTGCTCGCACAACGGCCTGAGCGCGCCGTTCGGCTGTTCGTGCAAAAGGGTCGCGACGATGCGCGTCTTGCCGAGATCCTGCAGCTTGCGCGCGACCTCAAGATTGCGGTCGCGATGCGCGACCCGAAGGAGCTAGATCGGTTGGCGGGCGCCGAGCGCCATCAGGGCGTCTGTCTGTTCGTGAAGCCGGCCGGGATGTTGGGGGAGGGCGCGCTCGACGAGGTGCTCGATCGATCGACCGAGCCCCCTTTCTTGCTGATCCTGGATGGCGTCCAGGATCCTCACAACCTGGGGGCCTGTCTGAGGACGGCCGATGCCGCAGGGGTGACGGGGGTCGTTGTGCCAAGGGACCGGGCGGCGGGCTTGTCGCCGGTCGTGCGCAAGGTGGCTTCGGGTGCCGCAGAGACCGTGCCGCTGTTCCAGGTCGTCAACCTCGCCCGGACCCTCAGGCAGCTCAAGGAGCGCAATATTTGGCTCGTGGGCCTGGACGATCAGGCCGAAAACGACCTTTACGGGACCCGGCTCGACGGCCCGCTCGGCTTGGTGCTGGGGGCCGAAGGGCCAGGACTTCGCCGCTTGACCAAGGAGACCTGCGACGTGCTGACCAAGATTCCAATGTTCGGCACCGTGGAGAGCCTGAACGTGTCGGTGGCGGCGGGGGTCGTGTTGTACGAGGCGGTCCGACAACGGCGGGCTAGAGGCTGAAGACTGAAGGCTGAGGGCTGAAGGTTAAGCGCGCGTTCGCGCGCCCACTTCCCAAGCCCCACGCCCTGAGCCCAAAGTGGCGCTCCGCGCCCCACTGCCGCCCGTAGCCTGTCGCCTGTAGCCTCTGAGGGCCCTTTCAGCTAGTATGCGCGGCCCCGCCGGGCTGGTCCGGCGGTTTTTGTGTCATCTCCTTGCTGCACCGGCTGTCTCGAACCGGGTGGCATTTCCCATAAGGAGCATCAATGCGTCATTACGAGATTGTCTTTCTGGTCCACCCCGACCAGAGCGAACAGGTTCCGGCCATGCTGGAACGCTACAAGAGCATGATCGCGGCCGGGAACGGCACGATCCATCGCCTGGAAGACTGGGGTCGTCGCCAGCTTGCCTACCCGATCGCGAAAGTCCACAAGGCGCACTATGTTCTGATGAACATCGAGTGCGACCAGAAGACCTTGAACGAGTTGACCGGCGCGTTCCGCTTCAGCGACGCCGTGCTGCGTCACCTCGTCATCAAGATGGACGGACCGGTCACCGAGCCTTCGCCCATGGCGAAGTCGGGCGACGAGGCGGCTCGCGTCAACTTCGACGACGACGAAGAACTGTCGCAATCGGCTTAAGCTTCACCCCAGGATTCGAGGATTACGTCATGGCCCGCTTTTTTCGTCGCCGCAAGTTCTGCCGCTTCACGGCCGAAGGCATCGAGCAGATCGATTACAAAGATCTCGGCATGCTGAAGAGTTATATCACCGAGACCGGCAAGATCGTTCCGAGCCGCATCACCGGTACGAAGTCGCATTACCAGCGTCAGCTCGCCACTGCGATCAAGCGCGCGCGCTACCTTGCGCTGCTGCCGTACACCGATCAGCACTGATTGCGCTCGAGGCTCATAGATACTAGGTATTCGTCATGGAAATCATCCTGCTACAGAAGGTCGCCAACCTCGGCAACATCGGCGATCGAGTGAAGGTGAAGTCCGGCTACGCGCGCAATTTCCTGCTGCCGAAGGGCAAGGCGACTCTCGCAACGCCGGAGAACATCGCGAAGTTCGAGGCACAGCGTGCCGAGCTCGAGCGCAAGGCTCAGGCTGAGCTCGAGAGCGCTCAAGCACGCGCGAAGAAGCTCGAAGGCTTCAAGCTCACGCTGACGGCCAAGGCCGGCGGCGAGGGCAAGCTGTTCGGTTCGATCGGCACGGCCGACATCGCCGATGGCATTAAGCGCGCCGGCCACGACATCGAACGCTCCGAAGTGCGCCTGCCGAACGGTCCGATCCGTGTGGCCGGCGAGCACGTCGTGCAGTTGCACCTGCACACCGACGTCACCGTCGATCTGTCTGTCGTCGTCGTCGGGGAAGAATAGCCGCCCGACTGAACGCCGATGCCTGAAGCCGACTCAATGGTTTCAATCGCAGGCGGCAGACGCGCCCGCGATAGGGCAGCGGTAGATGAAGTTCGAGTACCGCCTCACTCCGTCGAGGCGGAGCAGGCGGTACTCGGCGGACTCATGCTCGACAATCGCATGTGGGATGCGATTGCCGACCGGCTCGTCGCGAACGATTTCTACCGTCGCGACCATCAGCTCATCTTCGAAGCCATCGCCGAGCTCGCTGCGCGCGGCGAACCGTTCGATGCCGTAACTCTCTCCGAGTGGCTCGAGCGCAAGGGGCTGGCCGACCAGACCGGCGGACTGGCTTATCTCGCAAGTCTCGTACGTGACACGCCGAGCGCGGCCAACGTTCGCGCTTACGCCGAAATCGTTCGCGAACGTTCGACGCTTCGCCAATTGATTACGGTCGGCGGCGAGATCGCGGCGAGCGCTTACAACCCGGAAGGACGCGAGGCCGGAGAAATCCTCGACGAAGCCGAGCGTCGCGTCTTCGAGATCGCCGAAAGCCGCAATAAGACGGGCTCCGGGTTCGTACCGTTGCGCGACGATCTGGGTGCGGTGATCGACCGGCTCGACATGCTGGCTCAGAACAAGGGCCAACTTACCGGCTTGAGCACCGGCTTCACGCGTCTCGACGAAATGACGGCCGGGCTCCAAAAGGGCGACCTGATCGTGGTTGCCGGCCGGCCCTCGATGGGTAAGACGACGTTCGCGCTCAACATCGCCGAGAACGCGGCCTTCGGGCCGCAGAAGGCCAAGGTGGGCGTGTTCAGTATGGAAATGTCGCGCGAGCAGCTGGCCTTCCGTATGGTCTCGTCGCTCGGCCGTGTCGATCAGACGCATCTTCGTGTCGGTAACGTCGGCGACGAGGAATGGGCGCGTATCACGGCGGCGATCGAGATGATGAAGAACTCGCACATCTATATCGACGACACGGGCGCGCTGACGCCGACCGAAGTGCGAGCGCGCGCACGTCGCTTGAAACGCGAGCATGGTCTCGACTTGATCGTGGTCGACTACTTGCAGCTCATGCAGGTGCCCGGCACGAAGGAGAACCGCGCCACGGAAATCTCGGAGATCTCGCGCTCGCTCAAAGCGCTCGCCAAGGAGCTTTCGGTGCCGGTCATTGCCCTGTCGCAGCTCAACCGCTCGGTGGAGCAACGCCAGGACAAGAAACCGGTGATGTCGGACCTGCGCGAGTCGGGCGCCATCGAGCAAGACGCCGACCTCATCATGATGATTTACCGCGAAGAGGTGTACGACAAGAACACCACTCGCAAAGGCATTGCCGACATCATCATCGCCAAGCAGCGTAATGGCGAGATCGGCGAGTTCCCGCTCACCTTCCTCGGCAAGTACACGAAGTTCGAAAACTTCGTTCCCGAATCGGCGTACGAGGACGTCCCGTTTCGGTGACCGTGAAAGTTCCCTGCGCGACGATCGACGTCTCGGCGCTTCGCCACAATTTGGCGGCTGTGCGCCGCTATGCGCCTGCGTCGAAGGTCATGGCCATCATCAAGGCGAATGCGTACGGCCACGGGCTCGTCGCAGCGGCGCTCGCGCTCGAAGGCGTCGAGGCTTTCGGTGTTGCTCGTCTCGAAGAAGGGCTCGCGCTGCGCTCAGCCGGCATCGCAACGCCGATCGTGCTGCTCGAAGGCGTCTTCAATGCCGACGAGCTCGAACAAGCGCGCCGGGCGTCGCTACAGATCGTCGTGCACAGCCCGGAGCAAATCGCGATGCTCGAGCAAAGCGGGGCAGGGCGCGAGTTCGAGATTTGGCTGAAGGTCGATACCGGCATGAACCGGCTCGGCTTTCGTCTCGAGCAATTCGAGCCGGCGTGGCAACGGTTGCGTGCGCTCGATCCGAGAGCTTTGCGCGTGATGACGCACTTGGCTGCCGCGGAAGTCCGCAATGGCGAGGCGACGGTCGCTCAGCTCGCAAGATTTTCGAGCTTGACGATCGCTGCCGGGACGGAGCGCAGCGTGGCGAATTCTGCCGGATTGATCCTGTCGGAGCAGGCGCGGCTCGAGTGGGTTCGACCCGGCCTGATGTTGTATGGCATCTCCCCGATTCCCGGCGTCTCTGCCGCCGAGCTGGGATTGAAGCCGGCGATGACGTTGACCACGCAGCTCATTGCGATCCGGCACGTGCCTGCAGGCGAAACTGTCGGGTACAACGGCATCTGGCGCGCAGAGCAGGAAACTCGCGTTGGCATCGCCGCCGTCGGCTACGGCGACGGTTATCCGCGCAATCTGCGCTCGGGCTGTCCGGTGCTCGTCAACGGACGCGAAACGCAGGTGCTCGGACGCGTGTCGATGGATATGACGGCCGTCGACCTGCAGAAAGTCGATGCGAAGGTCGGCGATCCGGTGACGCTATGGGGAGAAGGATTGCCGGTCGAACGTGTCGCCGCGTTCGCGGACACGATCGCGTACGAGCTCGTCTGCGGGATCAGTCAGCGCGTGGCAGTCGAGTGGAAAGAGCAGAGCGGCGGCGCTCGCTGACCGCGCGTTCCGCCGCCTCGACCGGCTGAGGTCAGTCCTCGAAGAATCCCATCTTCACGCCGGCAAGCACGATGACATCGTTGTCGTTGAGCTTGCGGGCCTGCTCGCCGATCGGCGTTCCGTTCACGAGCGGATAGTCGTTGGGCTTGCCGCTGTCGACATGGACGATGAAGTAGCCGTCCGAGCGGCGCGAAATGGCAGCGACCTGCACGCCCGGCCGGCCGAGCGTCGTCAACGCCTTCGTCAGTTCCAGCTCCCGACCCGCGAAAGCGCCGCTCAACACTTGCAGCTTCGCCTTCGGCAAGGCGGTGGCTTCGCCGTTCGCGCCAGGGGGAGCGGTTCGGATGCCGGGTCCCTGCCGAATGGCCGTGGTGGCAACGGATGCCTTCTTCGCGGCGACGGCAGCTACGGCCGACCCCGGCGTGATGATCATCGTCTTTTCGAATTCGTCCTGCTCGTCGTCGCCTTGGCTCTCGACGAAGCGCAGCTGATGGTGGCCGACCGTCACGACATCGCCATGCTGCAGCGCATGCTTCTTGATCAGCTTACCGTTGACGTAAGTGCCGTTGGTGCTGTTCAGGTCTTCCAGGAACGAATCGTTCAGGATGTTGATGATCTGTGAGTGGTGGCCGCTGACCGCTGGGTTATCGATGCGGATATCGTTGTCCGGCAGACGACCGATCGTGTACCGCTCCTTGGTCATGTTGTACTCGGCCAGAACCTGACCATCCAGGCTTAGGATCAACCTTGCCATGTCGTTTGCCTCGTCCCAGGAGCCGAACTTTCGTTAGCCGAACCAGCGCAAGATTTTGTCCACTACGCCCTTCTTTGCTGCGAACGAATCGACAACTTGCGCAACAATAATCGAAACATTGTCGCGTCCGCCGTTATCGTTCGATAACTGAATCAATTGCTTAGCGACGGTTTCAAGACTAGCACTAAAGGTGCTTATGGTTAAGTGAATATCGTCGTCCTCGACCATGTCGGATAGACCGTCCGAGCACAGGACGTAGAAATCTCCCTTCTCGACCGGATGCTCGTGGATCTCGACCTCGACCGTCGGCTCGACGCCCAAAGCTCTGGTGACGTAGTTCTTGTTCGTGGCCCGCTGGGCCTCGGCCTGCGAGTAGAACCCCCGATCGACCAGTTCCTGGAGCAGGGAGTGATCGAGGGTCATTTGCTCGAACCGGTTCTGCCGTAGCCGGTAGAGGCGGGAGTCTCCCACGTGGGCAACCGCAACCCGGTTGTCGTGGAACAAGCACGACACGATCGTCGTCCCCATCCCCTCGCATTGCGGCTGCGTCTTGGCGGTCTGGTAGATGATGCGGTTCGCCCGCTGGATTGCATCGCGCAGCACGATGGCCGGTCGAGACAGACCCGTCTCCGGGTCGGGGATGGTCATGTCCTGATGTTCGACCGCCTCTTTCACGAGGCTCATGATCGTCTTGACCGCGATGCCGCTAGCGACCTCCCCTGCGTTGTAGCCGCCCATGCCATCGGCCAGCACGAGCAGACCGATGTCCGCGTCGACGCCGATCGTGTCCTCGTTGTGCTCGCGGACTCGACCGACGTCGCTAAGGCCGACCGAGCGGATCTTGCCTCGCACTAGCGCTTACTCCCTGGCACGACTGCGGAAAGAGGATGATTCATGGTAGCAACCATTCGTGCTCTGCCTGGGCTCGTTTCGGCGGTGCCAATTGTTGCGCGCAGGCTCGCAACGCGGCAGCGAACTCGGCACAGGTCGGGTAACGATCGTCGGCCGACTTGGCGAGCGCGCGATCCAGAATCGGCTCGATGCACTCGGGCAATTCAGGCCGGACGGATCGGATCGGGGGATGCGGCTCCGTGGCGATTTTTTGCATCAAGCGCGGCATCGATTCGGCGCGGAACGGTAATTGACCGCAGAGCAGTTGATACAAACTGACCGCCAAGGCGAATTGATCGGAGCGTCCATCGAGGCTACGTCCTTCCAATTGCTCTGGCGACATGAATGACGGTGTGCCCAGGACGATTCCCGTTTTCGTTCGGCTCGTATCGGTGAGTCGCGCGATGCCGAAATCTGTGATCTTCAATTCGTCCGTGTCGGAATTGAACATTATATTAGCGGGTTTGATGTCGCGATGAACGACGTTCTGCCGGTGCGCATAGTGCAGAGCGTCGGCTACCCGGGCAATCAGTGAGAGCACCGTTCCAGGCGGCAGCAGCCGTGCCGGATCGGTGTAGTAGCTGAGATGCTGGCCGCGCAGGTACTCCATTGCGATGTAAGCCAATCCCTGATCTTCGCCAGCATCGTACACCGTGACGATCGCCGGATGATTGAGGCGTCCGGCCATTTCGGCCTCGCGGAAGAAGCGGGCACGTGCCTCCTCCAGATCGTCTTCCTCGAATTCCTCGGCCAGAGGGATCGCTTTGATCGCAACGACGCGATTGATCTTGGGATCGCGTCCTAAGTACACGACGCCCATGGCCCCCTTGCCGAGCTCGCGTTCGATTTCGTAGCGGCCCAGGGTTCGCGTGCCGGGCCTGGAGCTTGTGGCCGGCGGACGCGTCTGGGGCCGTACCGGTTCCGGGTCTGCCGCGGGAGTCTCGATTCTGGGTCGCGGCACCTCGCGCTCGACGTCCTCTTTGACTCGCGCCCGCCGCATGCGTAGGTCGCGGTAGTTCGGGTCTCGCGTCGCAATGTAACCGTAGACGGCTGCGGCCCTTTGGTTCTGGCGACGACGCTCGAAATCCAGGCCAAGCTGATACAGAAGCTCCATCGTCGGCGCGTCGAGCGGGCAGCGACGGTAGGTCTCGAAGGCGAGATCGAGCTGACCCTGCCTTTGAAACGTCTGGCCGAGCGTGCGCAGGCTTGCCGTCGAGTCTTTCGACTGCGCGCTCGAACGCACATTGGCACGGCGGATCAGCTCGCCGACGACGTATAAGAAGTAGCCGCCGACCATCGCCGCCGCCGGCAAGGCGAGCTGGGGCCAAATCCTCACGGAGCTCAGCAGACCGATTTCAGTGATGCCGAGCGCTGCCACGATGACAGCGCTGGCAACTGCACCGATCGCAATACCGGTAGCAGGCAGCAGAAAGGCTGCCGCCAAGACGACCGCGAGCATCGCGAACCATTCGATTGCGGTGGCGGAAGTCGGCCGCGAGTAGTAGGTCGCATCCAGGATGCTCGACGTCGAACTGGCGATTGCAAGGACATCGGGCAGGTGCGCGCCGATCGGCGTCGCCAGCGTCGCCGCTTCTGAGATCTCTGCATCCGGGAAACCTATCAAGACGATCTTGCCGCGCAGCTCGTCGCTCGACACTTCGCCGGACCACACGCGCCAGAAGGGCAACTCTTTGAATGCCGCGCGAGGAAAGTATTGCGGCAGCATGCGTTGCTGCGAATCCAGAGGAATCGCACGATCGCCGATTCGTAACGAGGTTGCGTTCACGACGATGTCGTTCGGTGCCAAGCCGAGCGCTTCGGTCGCAACGGCGGCGGCAAGCGAAGGAATGGAGTCGTATCCGCTGCGAACGGCGACGGTGTCGGAGCGGACCGTGCCATCGGCATCGGCGGCAAAGGCGAGATGGCCGACGGCGCTCGCCGCGCGCAGGAAACTTTCTTCCGGTAGGCGAAGCTGCATGGCTTGCATCGTCCGCGGCGCGTTGTTCGTACCGATGAGCAACGAAGTCGGGAGCTCGCTGTTGGTCGTCGCCTCGCGAGTCAGCCGCAACTCGACGGGCAGTACAACGCGGCCATGCGTCTGTATGGCTTTCGCGAGTCGACTCTCGGCACTCGCGCTGCTGCCTGCGGCGGCTGCTCGCAAGAGCTGCCGAAGCTCCTGCGCCTTCTCGGCGTTGCCGAAACCCGACGATTCGAGCAGCGACAGTGCATCGCGGATGCGCTGCAAGTCGGCGCTGTTCGCTACCGAGCCGAACGGTACCGCCCAGCCGATGACACTGGCGCCCGCCTCCCGCAGACGCTCGATTGCAGTGGCATGAACGTCGAAGCCCCAAGGCCACTTGCCGAGCTTGTCGATGCTCGCCCGATCGATGGAGACGACGACGATGTCGGCCGAAGGCGCGACCTTTGCGGACCGATGAATGCGGTCGTAAAGCTTCGTCTCGAGGGCGAGTCCGGAATCGGGCGCGATGAGTCGGCCAATGGCTAACACCACGGTCGCAGCAAGACCGCCGGGAAGCCAGGAAAAACGCGCCAGTTTGGAAGCCACTTACGATTCCGTACTCTAAAGCGAGTCGAGTATAGCCAACGCCTACAACCCAAATTGTTGGGGCCGTCACACCCCGGATGCATTGGGTTATCCCCGATGCGCCTGTAAGCTGCCTTCCATGGCCAAGTCTCGTCAGATCTACGTTTGCGATCAGTGCGGCAATGAGAGCTTGCAGTGGCAGGGTCTTTGCCCATCGTGCGGTGCCGGCGACACGTTGAAGCCTGTCACAGTTGCGAAAGCGAAACCGCAGCACAAATCGTTTGCCGCGCGCTCTGAAGCGCCTCGCAAATTGGCGGAAGTCGTCGAAGCGGACGAGCCCCGCATTCGCACGGGTCTCGGCGAGCTCGACCGCGTATTGGGCGGCGGGCTCGTGCTCGGGTCGGTCACGCTTCTCGGCGGCGATCCGGGTATCGGTAAATCGACGCTGTTGTTGCAGGCGGCCGATGCTTTGAGTCTCGCCGTGCCCACTCTGTATGTGACGGGCGAAGAATCGCTGCGGCAAGTCAGCTTGCGCGCGCGACGTCTGGGCGTTGAGGGCAAGTCGTTACAGCTGCTTGCCGAGACGAGCATCGAAACGATTCTCGAGCATGCGCAGACGAGCGGCGCACGCGTGCTCATCATCGATTCCATCCAGACCATGCACGACGCGCAGATCGAATCCTCGCCGGGATCCGCAACGCAAGTGCGCGAGACTGCTGCGGCACTCGTGCGATTCGCGAAATCGACCGGCGTCTCGGTGCTCATCATCGGCCATGTGACGAAGGAAGGGTTGATCGCGGGTCCGCGCATTCTCGAGCACATGGTCGACACGGTGCTGTATTTCGAAAGCGATGCCGGCAGCCGGTTCCGTCTCATTCGTGCCGTGAAGAATCGTTTCGGTGCCGCGAACGAAGTGGGCGTGTTCGCCATGACGGAGCAAGGGTTGCGCGAAGTAAAGAATCCGTCGGCGATCTTTCTTTCTCATCATCGCGAACCGATTGCCGGCAGTGCGATCATGGTTGCTCGCGAAGGAAGCCGGCCGATGCTGATCGAAGTTCAGGCGTTGACGGACGAAGCGCAAGGCATGAATCCGCGCCGTGTTGCCGTCGGTTTGGAGTCGAATCGATTGGCTTTGCTGCTGGCGGTTCTCCATCGCCATGGTGGCGTATCGAGCGCCGGCCGCGATGTGTTCTTGAACGTCGTTGGCGGCGTGCGCATTTCGGAAACCGGCGCCGATTTGCCTGCTGTGTTGGCCACGGTGTCCTCAGTGCGCGATGAGCCGCTTGCCGGAAAGCTCGTCTGTTTCGGCGAGCTCGGACTTGCCGGCGAAGTGCGTCCCGTCCCTTACGGCGAAGAACGCTTGCGCGAAGCGGCCAAGCACGGATTCGATCGTGCGATCGTCCCGACCGCCAACGTGCCGCGCCGTCCGATCGAAGGACTCGAAGTCATCGGAGTCGAACGGTTGGGGGAGGCGTTGAAGGCAGCGTTTGCGCGATAGGGCTTGGGCTTGGGACTCGGGGCTTGGGCAGGAACCAACGCGTGCTACTGCATCGAGGTTCGTTCTGCGTCCGCAAACGCTCTGAGCGAGTGGGTAAAGTCGAACATGCGCTCGTGCTGATTCTTGCCCGAGCCCCATGCCCCAAGCCCTAGTCTTCCGCCTCAGGCAACGGCCGCATCCGCACCGTCTTCACTGCGTTGTCCGAGACTTGCAGGATCTCGACAGATAGATTGTCGATGCGCAGCGTCGTGCCCGGTTCGGGGATCGTTTCCAGCATCTCGAGGATCAAGCCGTTGAGCGTGCGCGGGCCGTCGGTCGGCAGCCCCCAGCCCAAGGTGCGATTCAGAACGCGCACGTTGATTGCGCCGTTGATCACGAAGCTGCCGTCCGAGTCGCGATGGATATCTTTGTGTAGCGTGCCGGGATCGCTCGTGAATTCGCCGACGATCTCTTCGAGAATGTCTTCGAGCGTGACGAGCCCGCGGATGTCGCCGTACTCGTCCACGACGAGCGCGATCCGGCGCCGATCGCGCCGAAAGTTGTGAAGCTGCATGCTGAGCGTCGTGCCTTCCGGTACGAAGTAGGCGTCTCGTTCGCGCGCCAGTTTTTCGATGAATTCGCGCGTGAGCTCGCCGCGCGCGAGTGTGTGGGCAACCTTCTTCATGTGCAGGATACCCACGATGTTATCGAGATTGCCCATGCATACCGGCAATCGCGTATGAGGCGTCGTGCGCAGCGTGTCGAGGATCGTGTCCCAATCGTCCGAGAGATCGATGCTCGCGATCTCGTTGCGAGGAATCATGATGTCTTCGACCGTTGCGCTTTCGAGATCGAGCAACGTTCCGAGCAACCGCTGCTGCGAGTAAGGGACGACCGTGCTCGCGGCGGTACGAAGCTGCTCAGAGCTCACTTTGGGTTCGCCCTGTCCGTCGAGGAGCTGGAGGAGCCGTTTCGAAATCAGATTCGCAAGTGCGGTGAGCGGCAGAAACAAACGCACGAGTCCGCTCATCACCCACGCAGCGGGAAGTGCGATCTGATCCGCATAGCGCGAGCCGATGGACTTGGGTACGACCTCGCCGCCGACGAGGATGATGACGGCCAACACCGCGATGGCGGGCAGGAGCTGCCACTCGGCGCCGTCGCGAAGCACGACCATCGCCGTCAGCGATGCCGTGATCAGGAGCACGATCGTCTTGCAGACGAGAATGACGCCGAACAGCCGCTCCGGTTCGGCCAGGAGTCGTTCGGCAAGTCGCGCGCTGCGGTTGCCGACGCGCGCGTTGTGGCGCAGACGATAACGGTTGACGCTGAGAAACGCCGCTTCCGTGCTGGCCAGAAGGGCTTGGATCGCGAGCAGCAGCACGATCGCGAGCCATGCTCGCAATGGAGTTTCGGACACGACCGCGTCCATGCGTCAGTCCTCGAAGTTCTTCGTTTGCATCGACCGACGCAGTGTTATCCCCAATGACGACCGAGAATGGATTCGAGCACGAGCTTCGATCCGAAATAGGCGAGCCCGAGCAGCGCAAATCCGCTCAGCGTCCAGCGCATCGCAGTCCGCCCGCGCCAGCCGAAGCGCCAGCGACCGAACAAAAGGACGGCAAAAACGACCCAGGCGAGGCACGACAAGATCGTCTTGCGGCTCAAGTCCTGGGCGAACATGTCCTCGACGAAAATGAAGCCGCTGAAGAGTGCGAGCGTCAGAACTGCAAATCCGGCGCCGAGCGCGTAAAACGTGCCCGACTCGAGCGCCTCGACAGAAGGCAGGATCGCCAAACTTCCCAAAGGCTTACGGCTGCGAAGACGCCGATCGAGCAGCGCCAACGCAACCGACATGGCAGCGGCGATCGTGAGCAACGCATAGGCGAACGTCGAGAGCACGATGTGGGCAGCGATTTCCCAGTTGTGCCGCTCGAGCGTGAAATTGCCCGGGCCTCCGTTCGTGATGGCGGCGACCACGGCCGCGATCGAGACGAGAATGGCTGCGATGCCCGCAAACCGCGGTTTGCGCCATGCGAGTATCAATGCGATGGCGCCAATCGGCAGGCCGATGAGCGAGGCTGTTTCAGTGATCGTGAAGGCAGGCGCCGTCCGCGCGAACAGGCTCTGCCAGAGCAACGCGATGTGGAGCCCAACCGCCACGAAACCCAGCGCCAGCCCGGCAATTCGCCGGCCTCGCGCACCGGTTTCATGAATTCGGTACACGCTCGAGCCCAGCCACAGCGCGCTGGCGAGGTAACAAGCGGTTGAGAGAAGCGCTAACACGTGCCGTCACTTAGGAAAACACCGGACCCAAGGCTACAA
Organism: uncultured Sinobacteraceae bacterium; assembly: GCA_937902995.1. Taxonomy (GTDB): domain Bacteria; phylum Pseudomonadota; class Gammaproteobacteria; order Steroidobacterales; family Steroidobacteraceae; genus Steroidobacter. The sequence continues at coordinate 1,717 of CALEKY010000155.1, read as the reverse complement.
GCAACCGATGCCCGCCGGCTAGCGACTTCGGCGTTGCGGCAGCAGCGCCGAAGGGCGTGGGGAAGAGCTTCGGCAACCGGATGGTCGGTCTTGCCCTTCAGCCTTGCCTGCTTTCGCAACACCCGCTGACACTGTAGCCTGGATGTCTTCGTCCAGTTCCAATCTATTGAGTTTCGCATGTTCGACAAGCTGACCGAGCGTCTGCAGGGCGTCGTCGACAGTCTGCGCGGCCGCGGACGGCTCACCGAAGACAATATCGCCGACACGCTGCGTCAGGTGCGTATGGCGCTGCTCGAGGCGGACGTTGCGTTGCCCGTCGTTAAAACGTTCGTCGAATCCATCAAGACCAAGGCGATCGGGCAGGAGATCGAGAAGAGTCTCACACCGGGCCAGGCGCTCATCAGCCTGATTCATCAGGAGTTGATCGCGCTGATGGGCGAGGGCGTGCGTCCGCTCAACTTACGCGCTCAGCCGCCGGTAGTGATCCTGCTTGCGGGGCTTCAGGGTGCGGGTAAGACGACCTCGGCCGCCAAGCTCGCGAAGTGGTTGAAAGAGAACGAGCGCAAACGTGTGTTGCTCGCGAGCACCGACGTCTACCGTCCGGCAGCCATCCTGCAGCTGCAACGTCTCGCCGAGCAACTCGGGATCGCTTTTTATCCTTCCGATCCGCAAAAGAGCGCAGTCACGCTTGCCAAGGAAGCGCTCGAGGAAGCGCGCCGTGCTTTGTTCGATGTGCTGATCGTCGACACCGCCGGTCGCTTGCACGTCGACGACGAAATGATGAACGAGGTGCGCGAGATCGCAGCCGTCGTCTCGCCGACCGAAACATTGTTCGTCGTGGACAGCATGGCCGGTCAGGATGCGGTGAATGCCGCTCGCGCTTTCGGCTCGGCGTTGAATCTGACGGGCGTCGTGCTCACGAAGACAGACGGCGATGCACGCGGCGGCGCCGCGCTGTCCGTGCGGCAAGTGACGGGCAAGCCGATTCTGTTCATGGGCACGGGCGAGAAGACCGACGCGCTCGAGCCGTTCCACGCCGAACGCGTGGCCTCGCGCATTCTCGGCATGGGCGATGTGCTCTCGCTCGTCGAGAACGTCACGCGCACCGTCGATCGCGAACAGGCCGAGAAACTTGCTCGCAAGCTGAAAAAGGGCAAGGACTTCGACCTGGAGGACTTGCACGACCAATTGTTGCAGGTCGAGAAGATGGGCGGGCTGTCTTCGTTACTGGACAAGCTTCCCGCGCAACTGGTCGGTAAAGCCGGGCAATTGCCGCAGGCGAACGACAAGGAGATCAAGCGTCAAGTGGCGATCATCCGTTCGATGACGCCGAGCGAACGCCGCTATCCCAAGACCATCGACGCCTCGCGCAAGCGGCGCATTGCTGCCGGATCCGGCGTCCATGTATCGGAGGTCAATAAGCTTCTGAAGAACTACCTGCAAATGCAGAAGGTCATGAAGACCATGACCAAGGGCGGCGGACTCGCCCGCATGATGCGGGCATTCGGGGGAAGGTTGCCGGGGATGTAGGGGGCGCTTGCTGGGGGCACTGGGGAGAAGATTCGCGCTGTGGGCCTTTGAATTGCTCACGCGGAGCGGCTAAGACCAGCAATCGCTGTGTCGGCTCACTTGACTGGCGGCGCGGGTAGGTCTTGCCTCTTGCCGAGCCCCGAGCCCCGAGCCCCGAGCCCCGAGCCCCGAGCCCCGAGCCCCGAGC
>CALEKY010000154.1 GCA_937902995.1 uncultured Sinobacteraceae bacterium | reverse complement strand
ACGGCACGAACTTCGTGCGCGATCCGGACGGATATCTCATCGAGCTCTACCAGCGTCCGACGCCGCAGAAGCGGTGAACGCACCCGTGGCCATGCGAGTGCGTCCCTGGCAGGCGGCTGCGAAGTCGTTAGAACCTATCTCAAAACGTCATGAGCGGCCGCAGGTCGCGTTTTGAGGAGCGCAGGATCCGCAGTGTATGTGGATACATGAGGAATCCGAGCACCGCAAAGACGCGATCGCGCGAGGCAGCGCGGTTTCCTGCGGTCGCGCAGCAGTTTTGGATAGGTTCTTACAGCTTGCGGAACTCGCGATCCGTCCACCACGGAAAGAAGCTCGGCATGTCCTTGCTGACGCGGTCCGTGAACTTCGCGGGCCGCTTCTCGAGAAACGCCGAGATGCCTTCCTTTGCGTCGGCAGACTTGCCGAGCGCGGCAATCGCAGCAGTGTCGATCTCGTGCGCGTCGATCGGATGAGGCGCGCTCATCATGCGCCACATCATGTGCCGAACGAATGCGATCGAAACGGCCGAGGCGTTGTCGATGAACTCTCTTGCCAGCGCACGAGCCGCCGGAAGCAGATCGTCGGGCTCGTGAATGCTGCGCAGAAGCCCGGCTTCGAGCGCCTCTTCCGAGCGGAAGATGCGTGCCGAGTAACACCACTCGAGCGCCTTGCTGATACCGACGATGCGCGGCAGGAACCAGCTCGAGCACGCCTCCGGGACGATGCCGCGCGCCGCAAACACGAAGCCGAGCTTTGCGCCAGTCACGGCCATGCGGATGTCCATGGCCAATGTCATCGTCAGTCCCACGCCGACGGCCGCGCCGTTGATCGCGGCAATGACCGGTTTGTTGAAATCGTAGATTCGACGTGTGACGCGTCCGCCTCCGTCGCCGACATATTTCTGCGCAGTGGATTGAGCGGCGATGTGCTCCGCGTGTTTGCTCCAGGTGTCGCCGCCTTTCTCCAAATCGGAACCGGCGCAAAACGCGCGGCCCGCACCCGTGACGATCACGACTTTGATGTCGTCGTCGGCATCGGCCCGGTCGAACGCGTCGATGAGCTCATCCGCCATGCGGCCGTTGAAGGCATTCATGCGATCCGGGCGATTGATCGTGAGCGTCAGGATTCGATCGGCGACTTCGTAACGCAGCGTTTCGTAGTTCATCGTGCAGTTCCAGCGTGTGAAGGTGTGCGGAATATACGCGATGACTCGTGCGGCGCGCGTCGTGGACCTTTCTTGATTGACCGTCAGACCGTTCGCGAGTCACGCTCTTGCGTGCTCGCACAAGAACACAGGGGGAATGGATCATGAAGCATCGTGGAGTTCTGTTGGCCGCGGCGGCCATGATTGCCGGCGCCGCGCTGGCGCAAACCGCCCCGAAACCGACACCCGTCAAAGTCGCGATCGATACGGGCGTGCTCGTCGGCGAAACCGTCGACGGCGTGAACGTGTTCAGAGGCGTGCCGTATGCGAAGCCGCCGATCGGCGAGCTGCGGTGGAAGGCCGCGCAGAAGCCGGACAAATGGCCTGGCGAACGCGCTGCCGTGGCGCACGAACCGCCGTGTCCGCAGCCGGTGAACTTGGACGGCACGTCCAACGGCGGCGGCGTGTCTGGCGTGCAATCGGAAGATTGTCTGTATCTGACGTTGTTCGCTCCGGCAAATGCGAGCAAGGCACCCGTCGTGCTTTGGTTCTACGGCGGCGGTGCATTTCTCGGTGCGGGACATCTTGGCTCGTACAATGGCACGTCGAACGCCAAGAACGGTGTGATCACGGTCGCCATCAATTATCGTCTCGGCGCGCTCGCGAATTTCTCGCATCCCGCGCTCACGAAGGAAGCAGGACCGAACGATCCGCTCGGCAACTTTGCGCTCACGGATGCGGTTGCCGCGCTTCAGTGGATTCAGCGCAACATCGCTGCCTTCGGCGGCGATCCCAACAACGTGACGATCGCCGGTCAATCCGCCGGCGGCGCGATGGTCGTGAATCTGTTGTCGATTCCGTCCGCGAAGGGTCTGTATCACAAGGCCATCGTGCAATCCGGCGCGCTCTTGCGTCGCGGTCAGACGATGGAAGAAGCGGAGAAGCGTGGTGTCGAGGCCGCGAAGGCATTGGGCTTGCCTGAGAATGCGACGGCCGAGCAACTGCGTGCCGTGTCCGCTCAAACCTTGGTTGCGAATGAGGCGACGCGGCGCGGCGTAACCTCGCCGATCGACGGACGTTTCCGCACGATCTCGACGCCCGATGCATTCAATCAAGGTACCGAAATCGACGTGCCCGTGTTGGTCGGATCGAACAACGGCGAACCCGGGTTCAGCGCTGCACGCACGCTTGCCAAGCTCGCCGGCGCTCGCGGTGCGGCTGCATGGCTGTACCACTTTGCGTACGTGCCGAAGTTCCGTCAGAACGAATGGAAGAACGGCGCGATTCATTCCGCCGAGCTGATGTTCACGTTCGACTCCATCGACACCTCGAGCTGGGCGGTCAGCAAGAGCGGCAAAGCGGACGACGCCGATCGCGCTGTCGCGAAGCTGGTCCACTCGTGCTGGATCGCGTTCTACAAGATGGACCCGAAGGCGAAGTCGTTTACGTGCGCGAACGGCGTGACCTGGCCTGCGTTCACGGAGGCCGGCGATGATGTCATGCAATTCACGGACAAGGCGCAAATCGTGAAGTCCAAGACGATCCCGGACGGTCCGCCGCGTCCGGCGAGCGTCGGAAGCTGAGCTTTCTTGTTGAGATGACACTGCGGGCTGCTCCGGCAACCGGTGCAGCCCGCTTGCATCTTCAGCGTGGCCATTAATCGCAGTATCTTGAGCGCTCCGAACGATCTGCACCGCCGAGAGGACGAGAGCTTAGTAAAGAGAAGACGGAGCGAGTAACCCTAGTGAGCTCGAATATCGAATCCGGAAACGTCGGCGCGGGCGCGCTGAATGAAAACAGCGCCCGACCGTACTTGCTGTACGGCGGCCAGCTCAGTTATTACACCGGCAAGGCACGCGCTTACTTTCGTTGGAAGGGCATTCCGTTTACCGAAGTGCAGGCCGACGCGAACGTCTATCGCGAAATCATCCTGCCGCGCGTCGGCTTCGCCGTCATTCCGGTCGTCGTCACACCCGAAGGCGAGACTCTACAAGATACGACCGACATCATCGATGCGCTCGAACGGCGCTTCGGCGAGCCGTCGGTGTACCCGTCGACGCCCGTGCAGCAGTTGGCCGCGTTGCTGTTCGAAGTCTATGGCGATGAGTGGCTCGTCATTCCGGCGATGCACTATCGCTGGCATCACAATCGCGATTGGGCGATTCGCGAGTTCGGGGCGTTCAATGCGCCGAATGCAACCCCGGAGGAGCAGCTCGCCGTCGGCGCGAAACGCGCGGAACCCTTCGCGAAGGCTGCCGTGTTGCTCGGTGCGGAGCGGCACATGCACGCTGCCATCGAGGCGTCGTACGAGGCTCTGTTGCACGAGCTCGACGCGCATTTCGAGAAACTGCCGTACCTGCTCGGTACACGGCCGTCGATCGGCGATTTCGGTCTGATCGGTCCGCTCTATGCACATCAGTACCGCGATCCGAAGAGCGGCGAGTTGATGCGCAGGCTCGCGCCGAACGTGGTGCGCTGGGTCGAGCGCATGCAGCAACCTGAGACGCCACGCGCGGGAGAATTTCTCGCGGGCGACCAGATTCCGGAGACGCTGTTGCCGGTGCTTGCGCGAATGATGCGCGAGCAGCTCCCCGTCCTCGTCGACAGCGCGCGTCTATTGGCCGAATGGATCGCGCAGCATCCGAACGAACGCATTCCGCGTGCGATCGGCACGCATCGTTTCGAGCTCGAGGGCGCGGTCGGACAACGCATCGTGCGACCGTATAGTTTGTGGATGTTGCAGCGAGCGCGGAGGTTCTATCTGAGCCTGGAGGGCGAAGCGAAGACCGCTGCGGATCAACTGCTCGACGCCGTCGGCGGAAAACTGTTCAAAGATTTTCCGGATCCGCCGTTGCTCGAGCGGGATGGCCTGAGTGTGAAGTTGGCGTCGCGCGACGCAGGTGACAGGTGACAGGCGACAGATAGGAGCGCGCGAAGCGCGCATGCTCTCGAGCGAAGCGAGCGGGTGAGGGTCTCACGGGAGAAGAACGCTCCGAACCGCCTCTCCCTAGTGGAGAGGCGGCGAGAGCGAAAGCGTCGCGGTGAGGGGACTACGCGAACGAACAACGCATCCTTCCGCTTTGAAGCGGGGGAAGGGTTAGGTAAGAGGTGCTCGAGCAGCAGCGCTACGGTGCTGAAAGCAGTGATTTGTGAGTAGTGGGCGCGAGTGCGCGCTCTACCTTCAGCCTTCAGACTTCAGTCTTCAGCCTATTGAGGGGGCATCGAATGCAACGCAGAGATTTCCTTTTCGGCGCAGGCGCACTTGCGGCCATGCAGTTCACGCGCATTGCGCGCGCAGGCGAAGCGGATCTATTTCCGATCGTCGAGACCGAGCATGGCAAAGTGCGCGGTGTCATGTCCGGGGGTATCGCCGTATTCAAAGGACTGCGTTACGGCGCGGATACGAGCGGTCGCAATCGATTCATGCCGCCGCAGCCCGTGAAGAAGTGGGCCGGGGTTCGCGATGCGCTCGACTACGGCAACATCGCGCCGCAGATTCCTGCCGATCGACGCCGCACGTACGCAGATCTGATTCTGAACGACTTGCAGCCGGGGGGTATGGGCGAAGACTGTTTGGTGCTCAACCTCTGGACGCCGCAGCCCAATCGGAGCGGCAAGCGTCCAGTCATCGTGCGATTCCACGGCGGCGGTTTTTACGGCGGATCGAGCAACTCGCCTGGCGGCGACGGAGAAATGCTTGCGCGCTTCGGCGACTGCGTCGTCATCACCGTGAACCATCGTTTGAGCGCGCTCGGCTATTTGTATCTCGGCGATGAAGGCGAGTTCGCGGATTCCGGTTCTGTCGGCATGCAGGATCTTGTCGCCGCGCTGCGCTGGGTCCGAAACAATGTCGAAGCATTCGGCGGCGATCCGAAGCGTGTGCTGATCTTCGGTCAATCGGGCGGCGGTGCGAAAGTCAGTCACTTGCTCGCGATGCCCGATGCGCAAGGTCTGTACAGTGCGGCCGGCGTGATGAGCGGCTCGCGCCTCACGGCAATGACGCGCGAAGCGGCGCAGGAGCCTGCGGAAAAACTGCTGCAGAAGCTCGGACTCACGCGCAAGGACATTCGCAAGCTGCAACAGCTTCCGTTTACGACGATTCTTGCAGCGCAGGCCGAAGTCGAAGCGAACGAGCGTTCGCGCGGCGAGGCGCCGCGCTCGTTTGCGCCGGTGCTCGGCAAGGCGATTCCGCGTCATCCGTTCGAGCCCGATGCACCGGCGATGTCCGCGAACATTCCGCTCGTCGTCAGCACGACGCTCGATGAGCGCACCTATCGCGAATCGAGATTCGACATGACCTGGGACGACGTGAAAACGATGCTCAAGCGTCTCGTCGGCAACGAGACCGACGAAGTGCTGGAGATGTATCGCAACGAAGATCCAAAGGCGACGCCATTCATCATCAATGCGCGCATCATCACCGATACGAGCTTCCGCCGCAGCGCGTACGCGATGGCCGAACGCAAGGCGGCGCAAGCCGCAGCGGGCGGTGCGCCGGTATGGATGTATCTGTGGACGGCGCCGAGTCCGGCGTTCGGCGGACGCTGGGGCGCAACGCATGGCATCGATGTGTCGCCGTCGATGCACGACATTCGCCTGCCGTTGGTGGGTCCGACTGCGGATAACTTGCGGCTCGCGGATCAGATGGCTTCGGTGTGGGTGTCGATGGCGGCGAACGGCAATCCGAACAATCGCTACCTGCCGCATTGGGCGCCGTACGACACGACGAATCGCACGACGATGGTGTTCGGCCATCCGACCAATCCGGTCAACGACCCGCGGCGGCAATTCCGCGAGTACTGGGCGAAGCGGGCTGCTCGCGCGTAATTTTGGAGGCCGGCGATGTCTTGTATCCGCTCACGCGCAACTCGTTGTGTTGCGGCGATCGTTGCGGTCCTTGCCTTGTTTTCTCTTACGCCATCGGAGGCACAAGTGAGTTCTTCAGATCAACCGACGCTGCGGTTCATCGAATCGAACGGCATCCGCATGCGCATCGCCGAGATGGGGAAGGGCCCGCTCGTCGTGCTCGTGCATGGCTGGCCGGAGTCTTGGTATTCGTGGCGTCATCAGTTGCGTGCGCTGGCTGCGGCGGGCTATCGCGCCGTCGCGCCGGACATGCGCGGCTATGGAAAGACGGACAAGCCGGAGCCGGTCGAGGCGTACGACATTCATCATCTGACGGGCGATGTTGTCGGCATTCTCGATGCGCTCGGCGAGAAGACCGCGATTCTCGTCGGGCACGACTGGGGCGCGATCGTTGCGTGGCATGCGATGTTGCTGCATCCGGAGCGTTTCACTGCGCTCGTCGCGATGAGCGTGCCCTATAGTGGGCGTGGTCCCCAATCGCTAGTGCAAAGCTTGCAGCAAGCGATGGGCGACAACTTCTATTACATCCTGTATTTCCAGGAGCCGGGCGTTGCGGAGAAGGAATTCGATGCCGATCCGCACGCGATCTTGAGCCGCTTGTATCTGTCGCCCGACTCGCCGCGCGATCCGCCGGAGATTACGGACCGCAAACGTGCAGCCGGCGGTTGGATTCCGAGATTGGGCAAGCCCAAGGGATTGCCGTATTGGCTGACGCAGGCCGATCTCGATTATTACGTCAACGAGTTCAAGGAAGCCGGCTTCCGCGGCGGTATCAATTGGTATCGAAACTTCCATCGCAACTGGGAAACGACGCCGCAGCTTGCCGATGCGAAGGTCGAGAAGCCCGTGCTGTTCATTGCGGGCGAGAAGGATACGGTCATTCGCGGCGCGTCGGCGGATGCATTGCGGGCGATGATGAAGAATGCGGTACCGGGCTTGCGCGACGTGAAACTGTTTCTCAATACCGGGCACTGGGTGCAGCAGGAGCGGCCGGAAGAGACGAACGCGGCGATCCTCGAGTTCTTGCGTTCGCTGTGAGGTCTGACATCGCTGGGCGATCGTGCGGTTAGCGCCCATGGTGCGCAGCGATGGATGGCGAGTCCGTGCGACGAGACTCTCCTTGATTGGACACCCATCGTTTTCGCAGATGGCCACGACTCGCATGCGGCTAGAGATGGGTGTCCAGAAAATTCATCCTAAGATGGATGTCCAAAAGGCACAAAAGACATTGGTGGTCCACAGCCCAGAGTCTATGGTTCGTCTTCAGTAACAGAATGACCGGGCATCGCATCTACAAAATGCCTTTCGCGCGTGTGTATCCCATGTACGTTCAAAAGGCCGAACGCAAGGGACGCACGAAGGACGAGGTCGACCAGATCATCTGTTGGCTGACCGGATACGACCGCGTCGGTCTCCAACGACAGCTCGATCAAGAAACCGATTTAGCAGCCTTCTTCGCCCAAGCCCCCGCCATGAACCCGAACGCCTCACTGATTAAAGGCGTCGTCTGCGGCGTCCGCGTCGAAAACATCGACGACCCCCTCATGCGCAACATCCGCTACCTCGACAAGCTCATCGACGAACTCGCCAAAGGCAAGGCGATGGACAAAATCCTCCGTAAGTAGCCCGCGCTCCACCTTGCTCTTCGCTTCGGTTGGACACCCACCCTCGGATTGGACACCCACCATTCGGTCTTCGTCGTTACCCGCTCCTTGATCGACCGCTCCTCTTCCTCTTTTTGGACACCCATCGTTTCGCAGATGGCTACGTACCTCGGTTGTGTGCACCAAAGGGTGGGTGTCCAAAGAAATGCAAAAGAAATGATTTTTGGATGTCGACGTCACGTGGCTGTTGCGGAGATGGCGTCGCGACCATCGATCGATGAGAAGTTGGCGATCGCTGAAGGAGCACGCAGGCGGGAGTTGAGCCTGCGAAGGTTCTTTAAGCAGAAAATGCTATGCCGGATTAAACGGCGGGATATAGCTGCTTGGCTTGGCTCAGTCCTCGGACTCTCGTCTGGCCAAGCGTTCGTGCATGCAAGCGTAGGCGGTCGAGCTTGCCCATCGCGCGGCCGAATACATTGCCGCGTATGCGCATGGCGATGCTCCACACGTCGGCATCGACGTTGAGACGCTCGAGGATCGGCGGAGCTCGGGGGTCGATTGCGACAGCCTTGGCATCCCTCACTCTGCGGCCCGACCAGTCGAGAAGCTCCAGATAGTCCTGAAAGCGCATCGGCAAGGCCGGTGCATCGGACGTCGCTTGATCACGAAAAGGCAACAGCTTTGGTCGTCGGAACCCGGCGCTTTTCTTGGTTGCCTCGTGCATCGTCCGAATGCGCGCATAGATGGAGGTGAACTCCGCCTCTTCAGGAGTTTCCGAGATCCCTGCACGCAGGGGGTTTAGGTCGACGTACGCCATCGCCGTGAGCAGTCCCGCTTCATCGAGCAGGGCCTGTGACTTGAAGCGCCCTTGCCAGAACCGACCCGTGCACTCATCTTCGGCGTTCGCACGACGGGCCAAGTATTCGTTCATGCAACGCATAAACCAGCTTACGTCGATGAGCCGCTGACGCCAGCTCGCCACGATTCGCTGAGCGATCTCGACTTCGACCTCGGTCGCTTCGCCGTCTTGCCATCGCCGGACGAGTGGAGGTGCCCTAAACAATCGTAACCAGCGATCGATCACCTCTTGATCTGACCACTTTCGAGCGCGTTTGCGATCCACGTGCAGTACGACGTGATAGTGATTGGACATCACCGCGTAGGCACAGACATCGATTGCAAAGATGCTTGCCAGAAGCTCGAGCCGCTCGAGCACCCAGTTCTTGCGATGCGAGTAGTCACGTTGCGCATAGGCATCGAATCCCCATAGCCAGGCGCGACGTACGCACCGCGAGACGACGTGGTAGTACGGTGTATCGTCCAAGCAGATCAAATTTTTGCGTGCGTAACCCATGAATGCGCGTGTTCGGCCATGCGTACGCACCGTAATGCATTTAGCGAAGCGTGAGTCATCGAATTACTGGCCGAAACACGCAGAAATTCAGTGGGTGTCCGAAAAGTGCAGAAGAGTGCAAAGAGCGGCTCAGTGGGTGTCCACATGAGTCGTGAGGTGGTGGGTGTCCAAATGTGTCGCAAATGTGTCGCAGGTTAGGGCGATCGGTCTTAGCTGCTGATCGCTAGCGGAGCTCTGCCCGCGGGCACGGCTCTCCGCGCACGGTTCGACGCGGCCCCGTAACGGTACAAGCGCCTTCGGCAATCTCTACGCGGCAAGTCGTTGCCGACACCTCGCCGTCGCACTTGGTATCCAACGTCCATTTGCCTTCGGGTACGGCCGCCGCGCGCCACTTTGTACATTGTTCGCGTCGAAACGCTGCGTCTTTCACGAGCTGCTCGGCGTACTCGCTCAAGATCATGAACGTGGATTCGCATTCGACGGTGCTCGTGCAGGTTCGTCGTTCGAGGATTTCTCCCGCAAGGCTTTCAGTTTCTTTCTGAGGCTGCCTGCACAGCTCGACACTGTATTCGGCAGGTTGACCCCCTAAGAGCTCGAGCTCTCGCTCCATCGCTTCTAATCCTGGACCAGACGCCACTACGCGATACGTTCCGGGTTCGAGATCGACAATGTCGCCGACCTTGGCCGTTTGGCGAGTCCACGAGTCGAGCGAATCGCGTATTTCGAACTGCACTTGCGTATCAGGGCTCGCCAATCGCAAGGATACGGTGACTGGCGGAGAAGGCGTTTGGGTTGCCTCGTCAGGCTCGGCTTCCGGAGTAGTCGCTTCAGCGGATCTCACTTCAGAAGCGCCCGCTTCAGGAGTGCCCAGTTCCGGAGTGCTCAGTTCGGCGCTTTGAGGGATCGTGTCCGGCTCGGGGCTCGCCGAAGGCTCGACTTCGCCGGGAGATGGCGCCGGTGCCGGAGCTTGCGCCACGTCGGCATCCTCATCCAGATCGACCGCAGGAGGTAACTCCTCTTGTTCGACATGCGTCTCGGGCAGCGGGCTCTCTGCTCGAGTCGGCGCAGGATCACTGCGATCTGCAGGTCTGCCGAAGAGCCACCACGCACCCAACAGCACTATCGCGAGCCCGCCGCTCAGTGCAAGCACCAATGGCCACAGCGGTTGCGATTCTTCGCGCAAAGGCTGCCGATGCGGGCGGGTCGCAATGATCGGCTCATATTCGTCGCGATCGTCTTGCATGCCTCCATCTTCGCGCATTGAGACGCGAGACTGAAGGCGACTTAACCCGTATTACGCCGATCGCCCGGATTATTCGCTAATCCGCAGTCACGCGCGCATACAAAGCGCTTTGTCCGAGCCTTACCCGTCTGTCGATTAACCTCGACCTGAGTAATAGCGGCCACGACCGTGTGCGCGATGCTACCGTGCTGCCGCGACGCTGGCCGTGAATCGAAGTCTTTGCTCTAGTGATCCAGCCCCAACAAGAGACGACTTGCATTGCTAGCAGCGAGTGCGGTCGCCATGGCCGAGTTTTCGGTTTCGCCCAAAAGGCATGCCGCCTAGGCAGCGGTCGGAGTCTCTTCGTCGTCGAGCAATCCGAGGCCGTGCTTAATGCGTGCCCGATTACATTTGCTCTCGCCGGGTTGCAGCTCTCGGCATGGCGAGGGTCGTTGCGAGTAGACGCGGCAGGACACGGACTTCCCGATGGTGCCGTCGAGTGCCTGGCATCGCGGCTCGGGTTGCCCGGTGCCAGCCAAGCAAGCGTGCCAGGGACTGACTTGCTCAATGAGTGAGTCGGGGAGTCCGAGCTCCTCGGCTTCGGCCCAATAAAAAGAAACTCGATATGTGGCGCAGCAAGCGCCACACCGCAGGCAGGGATTGCCCCAGATGTTCTTTCGCTCGCCCATGGGTGTGCGCCGAGACTTTTGAATGACCGCAGACGTAGCGGCGTGTTGTGCTCGGCGGACGCGTACATTACCCAACTGTGGGCGCGTCCGGAATGCCCCCTCCAGCTTTGGACACCCACCAATCGGTAGTCCTCCAAAGGCTTCGTCGGTCCTCCGCTCGCCTGACTCCTTGGACACCCACCGATCGCTCAGATCCGGGCGTCCAGATCGTGTCTTCTGAGACGCGGACGCAGGTTTTGGACCCCCACGTCGGTGTTACCGATGGATGGGTGTCCAAATTGAAGCCGGTATCGGGTATCCGGATGAGCGTGTATGGCAGTCCCCGCCTAACGCTGGTGGGTGTCCAGCGCCGAGT
>CALEKY010000153.1 GCA_937902995.1 uncultured Sinobacteraceae bacterium | reverse complement strand
CGGCGTCGGCAATCGCCAGGCCGAGTGGATGGTCATCGGCGAGGCGCCCGGCGCAGACGAAGATCGCCAAGGCGAGCCGTTCGTCGGGCGGGCGGGTCAGCTCTTGAACTCGATGCTGAAGGCCATCGGTCTGGCCCGCGAAGAGGTGTATATCGCCAACATCCTCAAATCGCGGCCGCCCAATAATCGCGATCCGCGCCCGGAGGAGGTTCGCGAGTGTATTCCGTACTTGTACCGGCAGATCGAGCTCGTGAATCCGAAGCTCATTCTGTGCGTCGGGCGCATTGCGGCACAGACGCTGCTGGGTACGGATACTCCGATTGGTAAATTGCGCGGGAAGCTGCACCATCTGCCGGCATTGCTGCCCGGCGGACAGCCGCGACCGATGGTCGTCACGTACCATCCGGCCTACCTGCTGCGCAGCCCGGCGGAAAAGCGCAAGGCGTGGAGTGACCTCGTGTTGGCGATGCAGACATTCGAGCGGCTGGGAGGCACCTCGACGTGAGTGCAGAGCTCGATCGCTCGAAAATTTTCCAAAGCGTGCGCTTCCGACCGATGAGCCTGGCGGACGTTCCGGCCGTCGCCATGGTCGAGCGCGCCTCGTACGCGTTCCCGTGGAGCGAGGGCGTGTTTCGCGACTGCGTGCGAGTGGGCTATTTCTGCCGCGTGATCGAAGCGGCCGGGGAGATCGGCGGCTACGGCATCATGTCTTGCGGCGCCGGAGAGGCGCACATTCTCAATATCTGCGTGCGCAGCGATCTGCGATCCGCCGGCATCGGTCGGCGGTTGATGGAATATCTGCTCAACCGTGCGCGCGAGCTGCAAATGCAGGAAGTGTTCTTGGAAGTGCGGCCGTCGAACACCATCGCAATCCGCTTGTACGAGCATCTAGGCTTTACGCGCGTCGGCTTGCGCAAAGGCTATTACCAAGCACCGGGCGGGCGCGAGGATGCGCTGGTGTACAAGTTGGTGCTGGAGCCGACGAAATAGGCTACAGGCTACAGGCGACAGCAAGGGCTCGGGGCTAAACCCCTGCACGTCAAGGCAGTGCAGAGCGAAGCGTGCCGGTGAGGGGAGTGCTGGTCCGCGCACAACGTGCGCCACCCCAGTTCAACCAAGTCTCAATTGTCCATTCTCAATTCTCAATTCGCGCTGTAGCCTCGCGTTGTGATTGCTCCCGAAGCGAATGACGAATCGAATCTTGCCGCCATCAGTTCGGAGGCCAAAGTTTCCGCGCTTCGCTCACCGCTCGCCTACGACGAACGGACCGCAACCGTAAGCGCGATCGAAACGCATCATGCGTGGGTCTTTCTCACCGACGATCACGCATACAAGCTCAAGAAACCGATGCGCATGCCGGATCTGGATCTCTCCGATGTGGCGTTGCGGCACCACAATTGCTCAGAGGAGCTGCGCCTCAATCGGCGGTTGGCGCGGGACGTTTACCTCGATGTCGTGCCGTTGAAGATGAATACGGAAGGCACGCTTCGCATCGGCGGCGACGGAGTCGTCGTTGATTGGCTCGTGAAAATGCGACGTTTGCCGTCGGAACAGATGCTCGACCGCGCGATCGCTGAAAATCGAGCTCCCGCGGGGCGATTGGACGCGGTGGGACGTTTGCTGGCGGGCTTCTACCGCGAGCAGCAGAGCGTGGAGCTCGAGCCGCGCGATTACGCGGCACGCATACGTTCGCAGATCGAGCAGGATCGCGCCGAGTTGCTCGCCCAGGATCTTCGCCTTGATGCAAGACTCGTCGAGTCAGTCGCGGCCGCGCAAATCGCTGCCTGCGACAGAGTCGAACCGCAGTTGATGCAGCGCGCACGAGAGCGGCGCATCGTCGAAGGTCACGGCGACCTACGCCCGGAGCACATCTGTCTGACCGATCCGCCCTGCATCATCGATTGTCTCGAATTCTCTTTGGATTTGCGCGCGCTCGACCCGGGCGAGGAGCTGGCATTCTTGTCGGTCGAATGCGAGCGTCTCGGCGACGGCTCGCCGGCAGAAGAAATCTTGAGCGTCTATCGTGGCGAATCGAACGACCCGATTACGACGCAACTGCTCGATTTCTACCGCAGCCGTCGCGCTGTCGTGCGCGCCAAGCTGATGGCGTGGAACGTACGCGACCCCGACTACGGAAAACGCAATAACTGGCCTGAGAAAGCGGAGGACTACTTGCAGCGCGCTCGACGGTACGCAATCCGAGTATTGGATGGCGAGGTGCGGCGCGGCGGTCGTACATGATCGACGTGCTCCGACACGTTCGATTCGGGTCGCTTGCGGTTAGCGGCTAGAACCCGTCTCGAGACCTTATGAGCGGTCGCTGGTCGCGTTTCGGTGCTACGGGAATGTCCTCGTTCAACGCCGCCTTCACCTGCGGGACACTCGAGACCAAGGTCCGCGTCGCAATTGCAGTGCTTTGATGGAAGCTGCCGGTCATACAAGCGTGCCGCGTTGGGAACACTTTCCGCACGAAGCGGACATGGGGGTGCGGGGCATCGGTTCCAGCCTCGCAGAGGCGTTCGAGCAGGGCGCGATTGCCATGACGGCACTCATCACCGATCCATCGACTATCGAGTCCCGCGAACGAGTGACGCTCGAGTGCACCGCGCCTGACGTCGAGCTGCTCTTCGCAGAATGGTTGAACAGCCTCGTATACGAGATGGCTGTTCGACACATGATCTTTGGCAAATTCGCCGTGAGCATCGAAGGGGATCGTCTGCGAGCCGACGCGTGGGGAGAACGCGTCGATGCGCGGCGCCATCATCCGGCGGTCGAAGTCAAAGGCGCGACCTTTACGGGCTTACGCGTTGCAAACGAATCGTCGCACTGGGTTGCGCAGACCGTCGTCGACGTCTGACTTTCGCTCGCAGACGTCTGCGCGCACTTTCACAGCGCGAGCATGCGTGCTTTCCGAGATGCCAACTATGCGTGCTCAATAGGGGATACCTCAGGTTGTCGCAGCTGTTCGTCGAGCCTTCAATAAGAAGCTGATAGTGCGCATCGAATTTGCTGCTAAATGAAGATCTTGCTAGCCATCGATGGCTCTCGATACTCGCTTGCAGCGACGCGCTTCGTGTGCGCATATCTTGCGCACCCTGGGAGGCGAGTGGACGTCGTACACGTGCTTCCGGCCGTAGCGACAGCAGGCCGCGAGCTCCCGAAGCGCCAGGAAGAAGCATTCCCGAGACATCAAAGGAACGTCGTGCGTGTTCCTGCAGACGTTCGTGCGTGGCTCGATCGAGCGGTCGAGCGTCTCGAAGCGCAGGGCTTCAAAGTGGGCACACTCGTGCGGCGAGGTCTGCCTACCCAGGTCGTTCCGGCGCTTGCGGTCAAAGGACGTTACGATATCGTCGTCGCCGGCGCGAAAGGGCGGAGCGACACGCCGGCGCTCCCACTGGGCAGCGTGGCGCTTGCAGTGTTGGAACAGGATACGGCCGCACACGTTCTTCTCGTGCGCGAACGCGAGCTGCGGAGGAAGAAGCAGACCACGAGCCGAATGCGGCCCTTCAATGCCATATTCGCCGTCGACGGATCTTCGCGCACGGAATCGGCTGCACGAACGTTCTACGAAATGTTCGACGCACCTCACCTCCAACCGTTCGCAGTGTCGGTGGCAGACGGACCGGATCGTGCAGCGTTGGCCGGGATGGATTCCGCCGATCGCAGACGGCTGCTCGAGCAACTGGATCAGACCGCAGTACATTGGGCGCGGACCGCGAAGACCTGGCTCGCGCGTCCGGGCGTGCGGCCGCAAGCGCGCGCAGTGCGCGGTCGACCGGCAGCCGCCATCATCGAGGAGGCGAGGCGCGTCGAGGCACGCTTGATCGTCCTCGGTTCGCGCGGCATCAAGAGCCCTGCAGGGTGGCCGCTCGGCAGCGTCGCGTTACAGGTTGCGCGCCACGCGCCTTGTTCGGTCTTGATCGTCCGTCAGTCGAATGCCTGACGGCTGCTTCTTGCAACTGGCGAGATTTCAGTTCCGCTCGTGGATATCGCACTCTTCAATCGTCGTTCCGAATACGTGTGGGAGATCGAGCCGCACGGAGCCATGCGCGTGCCGGCAGTGATCTATGCGAGCGAAGCGCTCATCCGCGGCATGGACCAGAAGGTCTACGAGCAAGCGGTCAATGTCGCGACGCTCCCGGGCATCGTGAAAGCGTCGTATGCGATGCCGGATGCGCACTGGGGTTACGGATTCCCGATCGGGGGCGTGGCCGCGTTCGATCCCGACGCGGGCGGCGTGGTCTCGGCCGGCGGGGTCGGCTTCGACATTTCCTGCGGCGTGCGTTGCCTGCTGACCGGACTGACACGCCCCGAAATCGTGGCTGTGCAAAAAGAGCTGGCCGACCTGCTCTTCGATCGGATTCCGGCCGGTGTCGGAAGCACGGGTCTGATTCGCCTCGATGACGAGAAGATGGATGCAATGCTCAGCGGCGGCGCGCAGTGGGCCGTGCGCTCAGGCTGGGGCTTGCCGGAGGATCTCGAGCGCATCGAGGAGGGCGGGCGAGTGTCGGATGCAAGACCGGAATGCGTCTCGCAACAGGCGAAAAAGCGCCAGCGCGACGAGATGGGCACGCTCGGCAGCGGTAATCACTATCTCGAGGTGCAGGAGGTCACGTCGGTCTTCGATGAAACGATCGCCAATGCCTTTGGGCTCAAAGTCGGCGACATAGTGGTGATGATTCATTGCGGTTCGCGCGGCCTCGGCCATCAGATCGGCAGCGAGTTCCTCAAGGAAATGGCGGTCTCGGCCAGCGAGCACGGCATTCGTTTACCGGATCGCGAGCTTGCCTGTGCGCCGATCGAATCCGAAGTCGGACAGAGGTACCTGGGCGCCATGCGCGCAGCGATCAACTGCGCGCTCGCGAACCGGCAGATCCTCACGCATCTCGTTCGCGAAACATTCGCAGAGATTCTCCCGAAAGCGCAGCTGAAACTGCTCTACGACGTTTCGCACAACACGTGCAAGGTCGAAGAGCATCGGGTGAACGGCGAGAAGCGGAAGGTGTTCGTGCATCGCAAGGGCGCCACGCGTGCCTTCGGGCCAGGCCATCCCGACATTCCGGAAAGCTTGCGCCCTTACGGTCAGCCCGTGTTGATCGGCGGCTCGATGGGTACGGGTTCGTACATCCTTGCGGGGACGGCCGAATCCGAATCGTTGGCGTTTAGCTCTGCATGTCACGGAGCCGGTCGGGCCATGAGCCGGCATCAAGCTTCGCGGACCTGGAAAGGTCGGCAGCTCGTCGATGAGCTGGCCGCACGCGGCATCCTGATTCGTGCTCCCTCGATGCGCGGTGTGGCGGAAGAGGCGCCGGATGCTTACAAGGATGTGTCCGCAGTCGTCGACGCAGCAGATGCAGCAGGTCTTGCGCGCAAGGTGGCTAGAACACAGCCGCTGATCGTCGTCAAAGGTTAGAACCTGTCTCAAAACTACTGCGCGCCCGCAGGAAACCGCGCCGACTGGCGCGGTCGCGTCTTTGCGCTGACGCGGGGCGAGCGCGGGCGGGTCCGCAAGCGAGCTAAACGCTAAGCCGTTTTCACGAGTGCTGTAGAACGGGTCAGCTCCGTGCGGTATCTCTCGATCGCTGCCGCATCGAGCGTTTCGCGTGCGAGCAGCTCGTTCGCCATCGCTTCGAGCGTATCGCGATGCGCGAGCAGCAGCTCGCGGGCGCGCCGCGCCGCTTCCTCGATCAGTTGACGTACTTCGGTATCGATGCGGCCAGCAGTGGATTCGGCGTAATCGCGCGGACGGTAATAGTCCGCCGTTGGGCCCAGGAGCGGCGTCGCTGCGCTTTCGTAGCTGACCGGACCCAGTGCTTCGCTCATGCCGTAGCGCTTGACCATGTGACGCGCGATGTCCGTCGCTTTCGCCAAATCATCTGCGGCGCCGGTGGAGACTTCGGCGCACAAGACTTGCTCGGCCGCACGACCGCCGAGCAGGATCGTCATCCGATCGAGCAGCTCGTGCCGCGTCATGAGGAAGCGATCCTCGAGAGGACGCTGCAGCGTATAGCCCAAAGCGCCGATGCCGCGCGGAATGATCGATATCTTCTGCACCGGATCGGAACCGGGCGTGAGCATCGACACGATTGCATGCCCGCACTCGTGATAGGCCACGGTGCGACGTTCGTTTTCGTTCATCAGCCGATTGCGCTTCTCGAGGCCGGCGACGATGCGTTCGAGCGCGTTGGTGATGTCTTGCATCGTTACCGATTGAGCCTTTCGGCGCGTTGCAAGGAGCGCGGCTTCGTTGACCAGATTGGCCAGATCTGCTCCCGTAAATCCAGGCGTCAGCGCTGCGATGTCTTCGGCTTTCACGTCCGCATCGGTACGGATCTTGCGCAAGTGCACGTTGAGAATCTGCACGCGGCCGTTCTTGTCGGGCCGGTCGACGAGAATCTGTCTGTCGAAACGTCCTGCGCGCAGCAGCGCCGGATCGAGGATCTCGGGACGGTTCGTGGCGGCGAGCAGCACGACGCCGGAGCTCGGATCGAAGCCGTCGAGCTCGGCGAGCAACTGGTTCAGTGTCTGCTCCTTCTCGTCGTGACCGCCGCCCGCCGGACCTATGCCTCGTGCCCGTCCGAGCGCATCGAGCTCGTCGATGAAAATGATGCAGGGCGCCTTGGCGCGCGCCTGCGCGAATAAGTCGCGCACTCGCGCGGCCCCCACGCCGACGAACATCTCGACGAATTCGGAACCGCTGATGGAGAAGAACGGCACGCCGGCTTCGCCGGCAACTGCGCGCGCAAGCAACGTCTTACCCGTTCCCGGCGGTCCCACGAGGAGAATGCCCTTGGGGATGCGTGCACCCAAGCGTCCGTACTCTTTCGGGTCTCGCAAGAAAGTGATGATTTCTTGAAGCTCTTCCTTTGCTTCGTCAACACCAGCCACATCCGCGAACGTGACGTTCACGACGTTTTCCATGTAGAGCCGGGCTTTGCTCTTGCTGACGTCGAGCAGTCCGCTGCCCGGACCCAAGCCGGTGCCCATGCGCTTCAACAGGAAGCTCCAGAAGGCGATGAAGATCAGTATCGGCAGGACCCAGGAAAGCAGTGTCATGAACCAGTTGGTGCTGCGAGTGCCGGTGTAGCGAACTTGTGCGGCATCTAGCTGTTTGACGAGATCGGGATCGTTGACTGCGACGGTCGTGAACGCCCGTTCTCCTTTGTCGTCTGCTGCCAGCCTGGAAATGGTTTCTGCAGGCAGGATGTCTTCGAGCGGACCGGCCTTGATCTTGCCCGTGATTTGTTCGCCGCTCAGCGTGACTTCGGCCACCCGCCCTGCAGCCAATAGCGCCTTGAACTCGCTGTACGACAGCGTGCCGGTCGGACGGATCGACGTGAGGGAGTACACCGCCGCTAGCAGGGCGAGTACGAACAGTACGTCCCAGATCTTTAGCTTGCCCATGCGCAATCCATCGGGACGGTCCGGCTTGCCGCGAGGCTCATTGGTGGTGTTCCCCATATCGGTACCTATCATCCCAGGTCGATCGAGCCGAAGACACTCGATCATCCCGGTAAGGAATCGGTAAATACTCGTAACGGGAGCTGGCGACAGAGGGCGTGGGGCACGGGGGACGGGGCTTCGGGCGTGGGGCTCGGGGCGTATCAGCTACGAGAACAGGTACGGGCTACACGCGACAAGCAACAGTCGACGCGCGACAGCGCGCTTCGCCTTCAGTCTTCAGCCTTCAGCCTTCAGTCTCTACGGGCAACTCCATGCGGGCCTTCCTGATCCTCTGATTTTCGAGTCGTTGCTCGTCGTCGACCATCGTGCGCGATCGTTTGTCACGAGGAGTCATTCATGCGCGTACGAATGCTTTCGGTATTCGGCGGCCTGCTCGCATTGTTCGTGGCGGGTTG
This sequence comes from uncultured Sinobacteraceae bacterium, assembly GCA_937902995.1. GTDB lineage: Bacteria > Pseudomonadota > Gammaproteobacteria > Steroidobacterales > Steroidobacteraceae > Steroidobacter. The sequence goes on along the minus strand of CALEKY010000153.1, from coordinate 3,378 downwards.
CACGACGACAGGTGCCGGTCATGGAACACTGCACAACGGCGTCGATGAGGGCGTCACCTTTCAGTGGCGCAGCACGGATAGCGTTTCAGGGACGATGTCGGCGACGTTCGCCGACGGACGTACCTTTACCGGAAACTACTTCCAGATCACGAGCGATACACGTGTCGATCGACTCGGTCCGTTGTGGGACGGCTGGCATCATCATTGGCGCGGTTGGCCTCATTGGCATCCGGACCCAGGGCCGAGGTTCGTGAAGCACTACAGCGGCCGCGTGCTTGCGAATCTTCGTTCGGCGGATGGCAATGAATACATGCGTTGTCGTTTCCGACTCATTCGTCCATCCGCAGGGATGGCGGGCGGGGGCGCAGGCACGTGCCAACTTTCCGACGGTAAGACGATCGACGCAACTTTTCCCGCATCGTAAGCGAACGGAATCGCGAGCGACGATCGGACGACGACTTCTCGTTGCCTGCGCTCGTGCGTCCAGCTGTTCACGAAGATGCACCGCGCGGGTCGTCGTCGATGCTGACGTGGGGTTTCACAAGTTGCATTCAGGTTTTCCGTAGATTCATCGGTTCATCGTCGATGCAGACTAGAGGCACTTCTCGATCAAGCTAGGAAAAGGATTTATGGCGCACAAGCACATGATGTTCGGGTCCGTCGCACGCGAGAAAATTCTGCGCGGAGCAACACAGCTTGCGGATGCGGTCCGCATCACGCTGGGTCCCAAGTCCAAGTCGGTCCTGATCCAGAAATCATGGGGCGCGCCGGTCGTTTGCAACGATGGCGTGACGATCGCGAAGGAAATCGACCTCGAGGATCCGGAGGAGAACCTCGGCGCGCAAATGTTGCGTCAGGCCGCCGAGAAGACCGGCGACGTCGTCGGAGACGGCACGAGCACGTCCACGATACTCGCGCAGGCGATCTTTGCAGACGGCGTTCGCAACGTCACAGCGGGTGCCAGCGCGATCGACATCAAGCGCGGATTGGATCGCGGTGCAAAGGCTGCGTTCGAAGCGTTGAGGCGCATGTCCAAGCCGGTCGTGAGCCGCAAGGAAAAGGCGCAGGTCGCAACGATCTCCGCGCACAACGACGAGAGCATCGGCGAGCTGGTTGCGGAGGCCATGGAAAAGGTCGGCGGCGAGGGCGTCATTACGGTCGAAGAATCGAAGACGACCGAGACGGCGCTCGAAGTGGTCGAAGGTATGCGCTTCGACCGCGGTTACTTGTCGCCGTACTTCGTCACGGACACGGAGAAAATGGAGGCCGTTCTCGAAGATGCGTACATCCTGCTTACCGACCGCAAGATCAACATCATGAAGGACTTGATCGGCTTGCTCGAGCAGGTGGCCAAGAGCGGCCGGCCGATCTTGGTGGTCGCGGATGACATCGAAAGCGAAGCTCTTGCAACGTTGATCGTCAATCAAATTCGCGGCGTGCTGAAGAGCGTCGCAGTGAAGGCACCAGGTTACGGCGACCGCCGCAAGGCGATGCTGCAAGACATCGCCGTTCTCACGGACGGACAGCTCATCTCCGACGAGCTGGGATTCAAACTGGAGGATACGACGATCGAGCAATTGGGACGCGCCAAACGCGTCGTCGTCGATAAGGACTACACGACGATCATCGGCGGCGCCGGCGACCGCAAATCGATCGAGGCACGCATGGCGCAAATCCGCCGCGAGATCGAGAAAGCGACCAGCGATTACGACAAGGAAAAGCTGGAGGAACGGCTGGCGAAGCTCGCAGGCGGTGTTGCAGTGATTCGCGTGGGCGCGCCGTCCGAGTCGGAGATGAAGGCGAAGAAGGATGCGCTCGACGATGCGATCAGCGCCACGAAGGCTGCAGTCCAGGAAGGCATCGTTCCAGGCGGAGGGCTCGCGCTGTTGAAGTGTATTGAAGCCGTCGAGCGCGCCGAATCGGAGTGTGAAGGCGATGAGCGAACCGGCGTTCAGATCCTCAAGCGCGCTCTAGAAGCTCCCGCGCGGCAGATCGCGCTGAATTCTGCGGTGGACGGCGGAGTCGTCGTCAGCAAGATGCTCGAGTCCGCTTCGAATGTCGGCTTCGATGCCGCGCGCAAGCGCTACGTGGATCTGTTCGAGGCCGGCATCATCGACCCGACGAAGGTCGTTCGCGTCGCGCTCGAAAATGCGGTTTCCGTGGCGAGCGTACTGCTGCTGACCGAAGCGACGATGACCGAGATTCCGGAGAAGAAGAAATCTCCGGCGGAGCCGGTGGAGATGTAAGAGAAAAGGGAATTGAGAATTGAAGGCTTCCCTGTTCCCTTTTCCCTCACACCGCGTCCATGACGCGCAGCAATTTCTCCTTGATGTTCGCGGCGATGTCTGCGACTTCGTCGTTTTCTGCGAGATCGCCGAGCACATCCGGATCGAAGAACTCGATGTGCACTTTGCCGGCAAGGTCTTCGCGAACAACGACATTGCAGGGCAGGAGTAGCCCGATCGTCCGCTCGATTTGAAGAGCGCTTTGTGCGAGCGCCACGTGGCACGCATCGAGAATGCGGTAGGGCGGAATTTCGCTGCCTAGCGTTTGCTTCAATGCAGCCGCGAAGTCGATGTCGGCGAGAACGTCGAATCCTTCGTTGCGCAGTGCCTGAATGACGCGTTCGACGGCCCGCTCGAACGGCACGGTCAGCGTTCTGCAGAAGCCGTACTGACCGATCGTCTCGTACTCGCGCGGAGGCGGCTCGACCGGAAGCGCCGTGGGATGACGCATGGGCAGCGGATGAAACAATGTTGCGCCGCTTGCGAGCATGTCGCAGAGAGCGCGCGTCTCGTCGCCCGGATGCGCATTGATTCCGCGAATCGCATCGGCAAGCACGACGACGTCGAATCCGTGAGCACGCGCGTCGAGCACAGTGGCGCACACGCAATCGTCCGTCGCAAGACCGCCGACGAAGAGTCGGCGCACTTCGAGCTCGCGAAGCACGACGAGCAGCGAGGTTCCCGAAAATCCGGAGTGTGCCTCGACGGTCGGCTCCGTGGACTTCGAGATGATCCTCGCATCGGCGACGATTCTGAGTCCGTCTGCCCAATCCGCTCCGTCCGTGTCCTGCACGCAGTGCGGCGGCCACGGACCGCCTTCGCTCTTGAACGAACAATGATTCGGGGGATGCCAGTCCCGCGTCATGAGGATAGGCAAGCCTTTGGCTTCGAACGCCGCGATGTAGGCATTGAGCGGCTCGACGATTTCGTCCGCGCCCGGCACAGGTCGGCTGCCGCCGGGCAAGTAATCGCGCTGCACGTCGATGACCAACAGCGCGTCGCCGGGCCGTAGCCCGAGCCGTTCGTGGAGATGCAATTTCTTTCGCGTCGATCGGCGGACATTGCCGCGGGCTGCGGCACCTGTGGGCACTGC
>CALEKY010000152.1 GCA_937902995.1 uncultured Sinobacteraceae bacterium | reverse complement strand
TCGATGCGCTTCTCGGACGTTTCGAACTCGAACTGCTTGAACTGAACGCCGCCCTTCAACGTGAACGTGTCGTTCAGATCCCACTCGAGATCGGCTTGATAACTCTTGAACTCGTTCACCGTCGCTTGCGGGCGCAGACGAACCTGTGACAGGTACCATCCGCCGGAATCCACGGTGGATGTAGCACCCGTTTGCGGCGTGCCGTTGACTGTGGAGGTTAGATCGACTCCGCCGTACGAAATGAGGGGCGTTCGGCCGGAGCGATAGTCGTACGTCACCGACGGAATGTTGTTCCAGTCGAAGAGCAGCGTCGTTTGCGTCGGATTGTCGTGATCCGCCTTCGAGTAGCCCGCATACCAGCCGAGACGCAGGGAATCGGTGATCTCGTGCGTACCGTCGATGGAGAACTGCGTGAATTCGGTCGTCAGCTCGTCGAACCGCTGTTCCGACCGAATATCCACGTTGTTGAACACGCCGTAGACCAACGTGTTCTTCGGCGCGCCGTTCGCCAGGGTGCCGTCGTTGCGCAGTATGGCATCGGCGACGAGTATGCCGTTCGCCGCACTCGAGAAGTTGGGAATCTCGAGGAAGATCTCGGTACGCTCGGCATTGAACTCGGCGTACAACGCGTCGACGTTGATGCGAGTGCGTTCCGTCGGCGCGAATTGGAAGGACGCCGTGATGCCGAGACGATCCTGTTGATGCTCGTAGGCATCGAAACGCGGAATGCGCGGCACGAAGGCTTGATTGAGCTCGGCAAGCGTCGCCGAACCGCTGTAGCCCGGCGCTAGGCCGCCGAAACCGCCTGACGGACGGCCCCACCGTACCGTGCTTGCGCCTACATCTTGAAGCTCGCGCTCGGTGTAGGCGACGGAGAGCAACGCGCCGAACCGTCCGTCGGCAAACGTGTTGCTGATCAGGAACGCCGCGCGCGGATCGAGATTGTCCGAAAGATCGTTGTACATGCCCTGTACGGAGGTCACGAGCGTCGCACCTTCGTAGTCGAACGGACGCGCAGTACGAAGCTCGACGGTCGCACCGAGCGAGCCCTCGTCGATGTCCGCAGTCGATGTCTTGCGAACCGTGATCGAATTGAAGATCTCGGAGGCGAAAGTGTTGAAGTCGAATCCGCGACCTCTATTCGTTCCGCCCGCGGCATCGGTACCGCCGTTCGCGGACATCGCTTCCATGCCGTTCAGACGCACACGCGTGAACTCGGGACTGAGACCGCGAACCGTGATCGTGCGACCTTCGCCGGCATCGCGGGCGATCGATACGCCAGGGATGCGTTGCAACGATTCGGCCAAGTTGAGGTCCGGGAAGTCGGCGATGTCTTCGGCGACGATCGCATCGACGGCGCCGACGGCGTCGCGCTTCACGTCGAGCGCGGCATTCAAGCTGCCGCGGAAGCCAGTAACGATGATTTCCTCGACGACCCCATCGGTGGCCTGCTGCGCGAGTGCCGAGCCAGCGACTCCGAAAGCAGCCGTGAACAGCGCGGCCCTAACGGCCGAGCGAACGCTCAGATTGAAAGCGGACATGCGTGATTTCCCCCAATACGCAAGAACCGGTTGCTGCGCTGTATTCAGGAAGTCCACCGGCTCCACCAGTGACCACCCTTTTCAGGCTAGGTGACACCGGTGGCAACCGTGCCAATGACACCGGTGACAATTGGAGGCTAGCAGAGCACCATACGCGGGGGCAAGCCACCGCAGAGCGTGCTCCGGCACGGCAATACCGTTTATCTTGGCGGTTGACTTGTCCCGCATCTTCTCGAGGTCGTGAGTACGCATGCCCAAGGTCATCTGTTTCGGTGAGGTCCTGCTGCGCCTGTCGGCACCTGGAAAGGAATTGCTCCTGCAATCCCCGAAATTCGCCGCGCACGTAGGCGGTGCGGAAGCGAATGTTGCAGTTGCACTAGCGAAACTGGGCAATGCGTCGGCCGTAGTGTCCGTTCTGCCGCACAATGCGCTCGGCGAAGCCTGCGCCGGCGAGCTCCGTCGCCACGGCGTCGACACGCGCGGCATCGTTTTTCGCGACGGGCGCATGGGTCTTTATTTCCTGACGCACGGCGCGGGACAGCGGCCGGCCGAAGTGCTGTACGACCGGGCGGGTTCGGCATTTGCCGCCGCGCCGCCGGAAACGATCGATTGGCCGGAAATTTTGCGCGGTGCGGAATGGTTGCACGTTTCGGGCATTACACCGGCCGTCAGCGCGAACGGCGCACAGGCAGCATTGAAGGCCGTGCAGGCAGCACGCACGCTCGGCGTGAGCGTGTCGTACGACTGCAATTTCCGCGCTCGCTTGTGGGGCGAGCGTGCGAGCGAAGCACCGACACTGCTACGCGAGCTCTGCAGCTACGCGACGCTGATTTTCGGCGAGGAACGCGATATCGCATTCATGTTCGGCTTCGATGGGGGCTCTGGCCCTGCCGAACAGCGCGGGCGTCGGGCTGCGGAACACGCCTTTGCCGCCTTTACCGATCTGAAGTGGATCGCCTCGACCGCGCGCGTACGTCACGCGGCAGACGTCCAACAACTCGTCGGCACGCTGCACGATCGGCAATCGACCTATACGAGCAAGCCGTATTCGCTACAAGGCATCGTCGATCGCATCGGTGCCGGCGACGCCTACGCAGCAGGCATCCTTCATGGACTGCTGAACGGTTATTCGCCTCAACGGACTGTCGATTTCGCCACTGCCGCGGCCGTGCTCAAACATTCCGTCCCGGGCGATTTCAATCTGGTCGGATTGGCCGACATCGAAGCGCTGCTGTCGGAGGCGCAGATGGATGTCAGGCGCTGATGCGAGACTGAAGGCTGAAGGCTGAAGGCTGAAGGTCGGGTCTCGCTCTGGCGTCCGTGTGATCGACCCAATCCCGCATAGCAGGCGTAGCGCACAACGTGCGCCCATCGCTACAGCCGACAGCCTACGGTTTAAAGCCTGGGTGCGAGTATCATCGCCGGTCCGCGGTACCGCTCAACGGCGATCACTGGTTCGGAGATTTCAATGTACGACTTCCGCAAGTTTTTCATCGACGGCGCTTGGGTGCAGCCTCAAGGGCGCCGCGAATTCGACGTCATCAATCCGGCGACGGAGGAACCCATCGGCAAGATCCTGCTCGGTACGGCCGAAGACGTCGATGCAGCCGTGAGCGCAGCTCGCGCCGCCTTCGAGACGTTCTCGCAGACGACGCGCGAAGAGCGCATGGAGCTGCTGCAACGAATCATCAAAGTGTTCAAGGAGAACATGCCGCGGCTCGCGCAAGCGATCTCCGACGAAATGGGTGCGCCGATGAAGTTCGCGCTGAATGCGCAAGCGGCCAGCGGACTCGGTCATTTCCATGCCACGCTCGCCGCGCTCAAGGACTTCGAGTTCGAGGAGATGATCGGCAAGACGCAGATTCGCCGCGAGCCGGTCGGCGTCTGCGGCATGATCACGCCGTGGAACTGGCCGATCAATCAGATCACCTGCAAGGTGGCGCCCGCGCTTGCGACGGGTTGCACGATGGTGTTGAAGCCTAGCGAGCTTGCTCCGCTGAGCGCGCACGTTTTCGCCGAGATCCTCGAGCAGGCGGGTGTGCCGAAGGGCGTCTTCAATCTCGTCGACGGCGACGGTCCGACCGTGGGCGCAGCGCTCTCGAGTCATCCGCAGATCGACATGGTGTCCTTCACGGGCTCGACACGTGCCGGCGTGCTCGTTGCGAAAGCGGCGGCGGATACGGTCAAGCGTGTCGCGCAAGAGCTCGGCGGTAAGTCGGCGAATATCATCCTCGAAGATGCCGATTTGAATGCGGCAGTGACGCACGGCGTGTTGTCGATGATGTCAAACACCGGTCAGTCGTGTAATGCGCCTTCGCGCATGCTCGTGCCGGAGAAGCTCTACGACCAAGCGGTACAGATTGCGAAAGCGGCGGCACAGAAGCCGGTCGTCGGCGATCCGAAAGCCGAGGGCGTCACGATGGGACCGCTCGCGAACAGGAACCAGTTCGAGAAGGTTCAGTCGCTGATCAAGAAAGGCATCGAGGAAGGTGCGACGGTGGTCGCCGGTGGCCCCGGCCGTCCGGACGGCATCGAAAAGGGTTACTTCGTCAAGCCGACGATCTTCGCGAACGTCAACAACAACATGACGATCGCACGCGAAGAAATCTTCGGTCCGGTGCTGGTGATGATTCCGTACAAGGACGAGGAAGACGCCGTGCGCATCGCCAACGACACCATTTATGGCCTCTCGGGCTATGTCTATTCCGGCAACATCGAGAATGCCCGTCGAGTCGCGCGTCGTCTGCGCACCGGCATGGTTCACTTGAACGGCGCACCGACCGATGTGAATGCCCCGTTCGGCGGTTACAAGCAATCCGGCAACGGCCGCGAATGGGGCCGCGAAGGGTTGAAGGAATTCCTCGAGACGAAGGCGATCATGGGTTACGGCGCGTAAACGCTGGGCGGGCTGACCCGCCCAGCTAGGGAAAGGGGAAAGGGGAAAAGGGAAAGGGGAAAGGAGATGGCGAGTGATGCGGCGAGACTCACAAAGTGCCGCGCCTGGGACAGCGCTTGCACCCTTTTCCCCTCGCTAGCGCAAAGTGGGGTTCGTAAACGCGCATTCCCGTGTTGCCCCTGTTGTTGCCGCTAGTCGCCGTGACCGCGGCTCCATTCCCTTTCCCCTTTCCCTTTTCCCTTTTCCCCTTTCCCCTACCTCACCGGCCCCATCACTTCCACCGGAGTGGTGGTGGCGGCAGCCGACGCACGATCGAAAATTCGGCGCAATTTGATGCCGGCCAATGGCGTGTTGCCTTTGATGGCGACCTGCAGCTCGAGCTGATCGGTTTTCGCAAGCCTCCGATAGCGTTCGGTGATGCGTGGCCCTTGACGTGCGCTGCGCTCGATCACGAACCACTCCCCATCCCAGCCGCAACGCTGATCCGCCAGCGGGCCTGCTGGCAGCGAGACCTGGCTGCGCGATCCCGCATCGAAACGACGGGTGTCGAAATCGGAGCGGATCGTTAGTTTCGAGCCGCCTGCGCTCTGTTCGATTTCGAGGAGCTTGGTCATGCCGAGCATCTGACGCACAGCGCGGCGTCTCTCTTCCATGGCCGCGAGGTTTTGCGGAGTACGCTCCGGCGGTGTGAATTCGGGCTCCCACGCGTACGGATCTCGTTCCATCCGGCGCCGCCTCTGTTCCTCGATGCGCTGCGCTCGCTTCCTTTGCTCTTCCATACGGCGCGCCAAGATGGCCTCGGCGTCATCGCTCGCCTGGGAATTCAGTACCCAGCGTCCCTGCAAATCCACGCCCGCTCGCGCGGCGCTGTCGAGCGCCTGCGCGCTCGCGGCAAGAAACAGCATGAAAAAGCCGAGAAAGAGCGGGCGCATTTGCCGTCTGGTCGTAAGGAATCGTGAATCGACTGTAACAGCCGAGCGGACGAAGTGTGAAGCGACGCACGTGACCCGCAAGGTGCACAGCTCGCGACCCCCCATGTCATAGGCATTGTCTATGGAAGCTGTTGAAACAATCGTCAGCGCACCTAGATCGGACCCTGTATTCTTCACCGTGCCGACTGCATCAAGAACGCAGTTGCGGATTCGTAAGACTAGTCAGGAGATCCATCTAAATGAGCTCAATCATCAACACGACCATCAAGCCCTTCAAGACGACCGCGTATCACAACGGGAAGTTCATTCCGGTGTCCGACGCGGACGTGAAAGGCAAGTGGTCGATCTTCTTCTTCTACCCGGCGGACTTCACGTTCGTGTGTCCGACGGAGCTCGGCGATGTTGCCGATCTGTACCCGGAATTCCAGAAGCTCGGCGTGGAAGTCTACTCGGTTTCCACCGACACGCACTTCACGCACAAGGCGTGGCATGACGCGTCGGAGACGATCAAGAAGATCAAGTTCCCGATGCTCGGCGATCCGACCCAGCAGATCTCGCGCAACTTCGGCGTGCTGATCGAGGAAGAGGGTCTGGCCCTGCGCGGCACGTTCGTCGTCAATCCGGAAGGCGTGATCAAGGCTGCCGAGATTCACGACAACGGCATCGGCCGCGATGCACGCGAGCTGCTCCGCAAGGTGCAGGCTGCTCAGTACGTCGCTTCCCACCCGGGTGAGGTTTGCCCGGCGAAGTGGACGCCTGGTCAGAAGACGCTCGCCCCGTCGTTGGACCTGGTCGGCAAGATCTAAGCCGCTTCGGGAGAGACGGCCAGAAGGCCGTCTCTTCCGTGACTGGTGACTAGTGACTCGTGACTTGACGGCCGAAGCAGGCACTTCTAACGAGTCACGAGTCGCGAATCACGACGACTCGATACTCACTACTCACTACGCACGAAACACGACATGCTCGACGCCAATTTGAAGCAACAGCTACAGGGTTATCTCGAACGCGTCACTCAACCGGTCGAGATCACGGCCTTCCTGGACGCAAGCGATGCGTCGCGGGAGATGCTGGAGCTGCTGCAAGAAATCGCGACTCTGTCGCCGCTGATCGCGCTCGAGCAGAAGACGGATGCGGCCGAGCGCACGCCCTCGTTCCGAGTCACCCGCAAGGGCGAGAACATGGGCATCCGCTTTGCCGGCATTCCGCTCGGTCACGAATTCACGTCGCTCGTGCTCGCACTGCTGCAGGCCGGCGGCTATCCGCCGAAGGTCGATGCTGCGGTGATCGAACAGATCCGCGCGCTGCCCGGCGAGCTCAAGTTCGAAACGTACATCTCGCTGTCGTGCCAGAACTGTCCCGACGTCGTTCAGGCGCTCAACTTGATGGCCGTCGTGAATCCGAACGTCAGTCACACGATGATCGACGGCGCGCTGTTCCAGCAAGAAGTCGAGGCACGTCAGATCATGGCCGTGCCGACGGTCTACTTGAACGGCGAGTTGTTCGGCCAGGGCCGCATGACGGTCGAAGAGATTCTCGCGAAGCTCGATTCCAGCGCCGGTCAGCGGCAAGCCGAGCAATTGAATGCGAAGGAACCCTTCGATGTCTTGGTCGTAGGCGGTGGCCCGGCCGGCGCATCGGCTGCGATCTATGCAGCACGCAAGGGCATTCGCACGGGCGTCGTCGCCGAGCGATTCGGCGGTCAGGTGCTCGACACGCTCGGCATCGAGAACTTCATCTCGGTCAAGCACACCGAAGGTCCGAAACTCGCGGCAGCTCTCGAAGAGCATGTGAAGAGCTACGACGTCGATGTGATGAACCTGCAGCGTGCCGAAGCGCTCGTTCCGGCTGACGAGAACGGCCTCTATACGGTGAAGCTTGCGAACGGTGCCGCGCTGCGCAGCCGTACGGTCATCATCGCGACGGGTGCGCGTTGGCGCGAAATGAACGTGCCCGGCGAACGCGAGTATCGCGGGCGCGGCGTGGCTTATTGCCCGCATTGCGACGGTCCGCTGTTCAAGGGCAAGCGCGTCGCCGTCATCGGCGGCGGCAACTCCGGTGTCGAAGCCGCGATCGACTTGGCGGGCATCGTCGCTCACGTCACGCTGATCGAGTTCGACAGCCGGTTGCGTGCCGACGAGATCCTGCAACGCAAGCTCCGAAGCTTGCCGAACGTGCGCATCATCGTCTCCGCCCAGACGACGGAAGTGCACGGCGAGAACGGCAAGGTGAGCGGGCTCACGTACAAGGATCGCGGCACGGGCGAGCTGCACCGCATCGACTTGGAAGGCGTGTTCGTGCAGATCGGCTTGCTGCCCAACACGGAATGGCTGAAAGGCACGCTCGCACTGACGCCGCGCGGCGAGATCGAGATCGACGCGCGCGGCCAGACTTCGCTGCCTGGCGTGTTTGCCGCCGGCGATGCGACGACGGTGCCTTACAAACAGATCGTCATCGCAATGGGCGAAGGCTCGAAGGCTGCCTTGAGCGCGTTCGATTACTTGATCCGCACCTCAGCGCCTGAATCAGAGGCGAATGTCGCGTGACGGCAGCGCGCACCGAATAGACAACCAGTTCCCCCCTTTGGTGATCTGTTGCGATTCGTCGCTCAGATCACCTCTTTTTTTTGTGCGTGCGTCAGACTGCGATTCGGTCCAGGTACATCGTTTACACGAGCCGTTCGAACTGCGCTCGATCGCGGACGGCAGCGCGACCGGTCACTTCAACGCACCGAGCACGTCGGCGGAGAACTTCGCGATCCTGAAACCGCCCCCCGGTGCGTCGAATCCGCGGCGCACGATCACGGTGTTGTGCGACGGTACGATCATCGCGTACTGCCCCTGCCCTCCGGACGGCGTATAGGCGTCCTCGGGAAGTCCGTCGATACCGCCGTGAATCCAGAACTGCGCGCCGTAGCGGGGACCGTTTCCGGAAGGCTGCACGGGGCCTGGCGTCGCAACGTATTTCGCCCAGCCTTCCGGCAGGATGCGTTCGCCGTTCCACACGCCGTCGTTTAGATAAAGCAAGCCGAAGCGTGCAAAGTCGCGGGCGCTCGAATACGTTTGCCCGGACATCAGGAAATCGCCGTTCCAATCGCTCGCCGGCGTCGTGCGCGTCATGCCGATCTTCCAGAACAGCTCTTTGAACGGCATGGCCCAGAACTTCTTGTCGTCGCCGATCGCCTGACGAATGGCACGCAAGAGCAGCATCGTATCCGGCGGGTTGTACAAGAACCGCGTGCCGGGGAGCGTATCCAGAATGTTCGTGACCGCGCGGCCTGCAACCGTTGCACCGCCTGCATAGATATCGGCTTGCGGACTGCCGTTGCCTTCGCCGTAAAGCCCGCTCGTCATGTGCAACAGATGCCGCACAGTGATCGCACCGCGCGGATCGCCGGGCGTGCGCCACTCGACGAGCGCACCGGGTCGATCCAGCTCGAGGCCGTATTTCCAATGCGCAATGCCGACGAGCGTCGAGGCGAAACTCTTCGCAGCGGAATGCGTCTGCGCGGCGTGATGCATGTCGAAGCCCATCGCATAACGCTCGGCGACGATCTTGCCGTTCTTGACGACGATGATGCCCCACGTGCGACCGCCGTAAGTCGTACCGTCGAATCCCTTCTCCACGATCGCATCGAGCGCTTGCTGCTTTGCTTTCGGCAAACGCCCGTGCGCGTTCTGATCGCCCATCGGCCATGGCAGCGCATCGTAGTTCGGCCGCACGACATCGGGATCGACCTGCGGCATGTATTGGATGGCGTCTTCGGTGGCACCGATCGGCAATTGCACGCAGCCGAGCACCGGACGCCACGCAACGATGCGCGGCGGCATCACATCCGAATATTTGATCTTGACGATCCTGCGCTCCCAATCGATCGTCGTTTCCATCGACTCGGTGCCGCCGAGTCCGCCATTGTCTTCGTTGATCTGCTCGACCGTGCGCCCGCCGTCCCACAAACCGCTGCACAACGCGACGGCACGCGTCGCGGCTTGCGAAGCAGCGAGACGACGCGGCGTCGGCGGACCCCCTGAACCCAAACCGAAATTCGCCTGCGGATTCGCGGGCGCTGTTGCGCGCGACGCTGCATCGCCTCGCCCAGCACTCTCTTGTGACCATGTGGTCGTCACGCTCATCGCGCAAGCGAGCCCAACCAACAACGCAACGGCCGAATGGATCCTATTCATCCTTTTTCTCGAGCTCCGTTGACGAAGCATTCGCGTCGACGGCGCATATTGCCGCTCGTGAGTTGGCCACACAAGCCGCACATCGAGATGCACGGCGATCGAAGCCAGCAAGCCCAAAGCTCACACGCAACGCAGGTTACGACCGCATCGACCGGACGCCAGGTATTCATCGACTTGCGAAAGCAACGTCACTGAACGCGCAACGAGCGAATCCATGTCCTCGCGAGTCGCATCTCTGGGCATGCGAAACCAGCGACGCAGGAATCTACCCGCATAGAGCGTCGCGAAGTGATCGAGGTAATGCACCCACACGTCCTCTGCCGCAATGTGGCTGAGCCCGTGCTGGATACCGTCGCCGGGCACCTTACCCACATTCAACCGAAACGCAGGATGGCCATACTTGTCGAGCTGAATCTCGACGAGATCGAAACCGTTCGGCGTTCTCCTGCGCAACCGACCGAACGGAAACGCCGCGCCAATTTCCGTTCGCCGCTCCGCATCCGACAAGTCGACCGTTGCATATCCTCGCTGCTCGAGCGCCGGGACCAATTGCCTGCGCAGTGCATCGATCAATTCTCGACGCTTGGCTCGCACGATCAGGTACCAGAACAGTTAGATCAGCTTCGCGTCCGTAAGTCTTGGCGTTGACGGCGCTGACTCACGGCACATCGAGCGCATCTTGCGGTGGCGGAATACGGAGCACTTCGGATGCTCTCGATTCTTCGGACGGTTCCATCTCTGTCGATCACGAGTGCGCCTACGTACTTGGCAGGCTGACTGCGGGTCGCCTGAGCGCCGCCGAATGCCTTAGTTCTCTCAGGAATGACGCTGCGTTTTCGCGCTAGAACCAACAGGCAAGTGCGGGGTGCCGATTCCGTGTTCATGATGACTTACTCATCCGTGATACAGCTTCGTGACCGCTATCGGCCAGTCGGCCGCTCGAGCTGGATTCCACCCAGGGTACGACGATCGGATCGAAATGTTCTCACACACGATCGATCAATCGGGTCCTGCAAAAGAGCCTAGAGAAGACACTGCACAAGCTCAATACTTCTTTCGATCCGCTACTAAAGCAGCGTGCCCGCCGGCCCAGTGTTCGCGACAGGTGGAATACGACGCGACCACAGACCGAACGGTCGTCGATGCAACCGTCCCAAACGAAAAGACCCGCCATGAGGCGGGTCTTCTCGAGCATCATCAATGACGACTTTTACGCGTGCTTACGACGGCGCAATCCCAAGGCGAGCAAGCCGAGTCCGAACAACCCGAGCATACCCGGCTCAGGCACGGATACGACCTGTCCACGACCCAATGCAAAGCCGTGCGACAATCCGCCACTTTGATTCGTGTTCCCGCCCTTGAACACCCAGCTCGTCGACCACGTACCCGCATCGTCGGCCGGATTGAAGTACCAAGCGCCCCACAGGGTGGCTTGCTTGAGCACGATGATCACTTCCTCGTAAAGACCTTCCATCGTCCACGTGTGGTCGGAGTCGAAAGTAATGTCCTCCTTGATCACCGTCCAACCGCCGCCGGCGAACGAGTCCCAACCGGCGAGCAGCGTTTCATAGCTCTTTGCGCCGGAGGTCTCGATGTTCCCGCTAACCAGGCCGTAGCAGTCGTTGGCTGCTCCGTACGCGTCCGTCGTGACATCGTTGAGATTGCAGATACCTTCCCTGGACATCCCGTCCGTTACCGGCACAGCGCCGGCTTCATTGACGTACACCGCACTAGCCAACAGTGCGCAGGCTGCTGCGGTTACCAGAGTTTTCATTGAATCTCCCAGGAGTGTTGAAAAAGAAAGCGGACGCCGTTCTATAAGCAAGTTGCTTGCCGAGAAAACTTTTTCCTTTATGAACAGCAACTTACGCCACACAACCGCAGGAGAACGGCCTCCCCCTCAAGAGTGCCGCGAGTAGGTGTAAGAAACCTCGTCAGTGTTCCCGTCCGAGCGTGCCTCTCCGCTCGTGCAGCCACATCGACCGCCCAGGGAACACCCTAAGCGGGGATCGGGAGCCCCCCGAAAGCGTGAGGCGGATCACAAAAAAGCGCCGCAATCGTCGAGCTCAGCTATGGAGTAACTGTCAAGCAGTTCGACAGTAGCGCGCGCCGCCATGGATTTATTTGCCGTAAGAGTCGCGCAAGCTGACGGTGCGGTTGAAGACGAGCTGGCCCGGCTTCGAGTCCTTGCTGTCGGCGCAGAAATAGCCTTCGCGCTCGAACTGGTAGCGAATCTCCGGCGTTGCATTCGCCAGCGACGGCTCGGCCTTGCAATGCTCCAGCACGACGAGCGAATTCGGGTTGATGAACTCCAGGAACGACTTGGTCTTGTCTTCTTCCGGCGCTTCGACCGTGAACAACCGGTCGTACAAACGCACTTCGACATCCAGACAGTGTCTCGCCGACACCCAATGAATCACGCCTTTCACCTTGCGACCGTCGGGCGGATTCTTGCCGCGCGTTTCCGGATCGTAGGTGCACTTGAGCTCGACGATTTCGCCTTTCTCGTCGCGCACCACTTCGTTCGCGCGGATGACGTAGGCATTGCGCAACCGCACTTCCTGACCTAACACGAGCCGTTTGAAATCCTTCTCCGGCACTTCGCGGAAATCCTTGCGGTCGATGTAGATCTCCCGGCAGAAGGGGAGCTCACGCGTACCCATCTCCGGCTTCTGAGGATGCAGCGGCGCAGTGAAGTACTCGACGACGTTCTCATCGTAGTTCGTGATCGTCACCTTGAGCGGCGACAACACGCACATCGCGCGCGGCGCATGCTTGTCGAGATCGTCGCGAATCGCGAATTCGAGCAGCCCGATATCCACCATGCCGGGGCTGCGCGTCACGCCGATCATTTCGCAGAACGCGCGAATGGATGCCGGCGTGTAACCGCGGCGGCGCAAACCCGACAACGTCGGCATGCGCGGATCGTCCCAGCCGGTCACATATTTTTCGTCGACGAGCTGCTTGAGCTTTCGCTTGCTCAGAACGGTGTACGTGAGATTCAACCGCGCGAATTCGTACTGTCGCGGCTTGGACGGCACGGGCAAGTTGTTCAAGAACCATTCGTACAACGGCCGGTGGTCTTCGAACTCGAGCGTGCAGATCGAATGCGTGATGCCTTCGATCGCATCCGACTGGCCGTGCGCATAGTCGTACGTCGGATAGATCTTCCACTTGTCGCCGGTCTGATGATGCGTCGCGTGCCGGATGCGATACATCGTCGGGTCGCGCAAATTGATGTTCGGCGCGGCCATGTCGATTTTCGCGCGCAGCACGCACGTGCCTTCCGGCAACTCGCCGCGGCGCATCTGCTCGAACAGCGCCAGGTTCTCGTCGACCGAACGATTGCGGTACGGACTGTCCTTCCCAGGCTCGGTCAGCGTGCCTCGATACTCGCGCGTTTCCTCAGCAGACAAGTGACAGACGTAAGCCTTGCCCTGCTTGATCAGGTAGACGGCCCACTCGTAGAGCTGATCGAAGTAATCGGAAGCGAAGCGCACCTCGCCGTCCCACTTGAAACCGAGCCACTCGACGTCGCGCTTGATCGCTTCGATGAACTCGTCTTCCTCTTTTTCGGGATTCGTGTCGTCGAAGCGCAGATTGCACTTGCCGCCGAATTCCTCCGCCATCGAGAAATTGAGGCAGATCGATTTCGCGTGGCCGATGTGCAAATACCCGTTCGGCTCGGGCGGAAAACGCGTACGGACCTCCGCCAGCCCTGCAGCCACATCGTCGGCAATGATCTTGCGGATGAAATGGGCGGGTTTATCCGTCTTGTCGGTCGCGGTCGGTTTCATGTCGGGGCCAAAAGGCTGAAAGCTAGAAAACGAGCATGGAGAAATGCGCGTGGGGCTTCAAGTGCGCTGGTCCGGAAAGCGGTCAAATGCGTACGAACGTTCCCGCAGCGCGATCTTTTCGTACCTCACCTGCCTTGAAGACCTGCCCGTTCATGGCGATGTACACCCCCGGCGGGGCGACTTGAGCGACGCCGAAAGCCATCCCGAGATTGAACGCCGCATCGCTTTCCGCGAACCGCGCCGGTGCGAGGGCGCCCGTGAATACGATCGTCTTGCCGGCGATCGAGCTCAGCACTTCGGCACTCTGAGTCATCGTATCGGTCCCGTGCGTCACGACCACACGGGTTTCTGGCGCGGCAGCAATGCGTTGGCGAAGCTGCTCGCGATCGGCGTCGGTGAGATCCAGGCTGTCCTTGCGAAAGATTTCCTCCACTCGATAAGCATGCGTGACGCGCGCGATCTGCAACAGCTTGGCAACGACGCTATCGCCGACCTGATACTCGCTCAGCGCATCGAAATACGCTTTATCGATCGTGCCACCGGTCGTGGCCACGAGAATCGGCTCTGTATTCACGGGATATCGAGCGTAAGTCGCGGGAAGGCGCGCATTTTAGCCGCAGGGCCCTCGCCGAGCACGAAGCAAATCAGGAGCCAAAGCAGCCTGGGCGAGCCGGCGGCGACAATTAAGCTGGGCGCTTGGGTGGCCGATACGGGAGACTTTAAGTGTTGCCGCTGCGGACGTGGAGGCGCGGTATGGCAAGCTTCCTTTCTACAACCTACGGCCTAGCGCCTACAGCCTGACGTGGAGCGGGTGATGGGAATCGAACCCACGTTCGTAGCTTGGGAAGCTACTGTTCTACCATTGAACTACACCCGCATCGGAGCAGATTCTATTCATGCCCGCCGCGGAGCGGCAACCGCACGCTTGGACGGCGGAGGAGTATTTGTGCGCTTTGACCTGAGAGACTTGGAGTTGTTCGTAGCCGTGGCCGAAGCCGGGAGCATCGCCCGTGCGGCGGAGCGGTCGCATACCGTGGCCTCCGCGGTCAGTAAGCGCATTTCCGACCTCGAAGAGAACTTCGGCACGGCGCTGCTCGTGCGCGGTGCCAAAGGCGTCGAATTGACCGCTGCCGGCCATGCGTTGTTGGCCCGGGCGCGCGTGCTCTTACATCACGCCACGCAACTCGACGCCGAAATGCGCCGTCACGCAAGCGGCGCTCATGGCTACGTGCGCGTGTTCGCGAACATCTCCGCGATCGTGGAATTCCTGCCGCGCGCGCTCGCCACGTTCGCCGAGGCGCATCCGGATATTCATGTGCATCTGGAAGAGCACGTGAGCTCCGATACGGCGGCAGCGGTCGCGGACGGCACTGCCGATTTCGGGATCGTCAGCGAGCTGCCGGTGATCGACGGTTTGACGACGCTGCCGTTTCGCACCGACGAGCTCGTCTTGATCCTCAAACACGACGATCCGCTCGCATCGCACGCTTCGATCGATTTCAACGAAGTGGCACAGCGACCGTTCGTCGGACTGCACGCGAGCAGCTCGCTGCATCGGTTGTTGACCCAAGCCGCAACCGAAGCCGGCACTTCGATCAACTGGCGGATTCAAGTCACCAGTTTCGATGCGGCCTGCGCCATGGTCGCTGCGGGTTTGGGCGTGAGCATCATGCCCCGTGCCGCGACGACCGCGTACATCCGGTCGCTTGCACTTGCCGTCGTGCCGCTCACGAACCCTTGGGCACGGCGACAATTGTTCCTGTGCTCGCGTACCGGCGCCGAACTGCCCTCCTCCGCCCGGCTGCTCTTCGAGCATCTGCGAACGCAAGCGTAAGCTTGCCCCGCGCGCCCTTGCCGAGCGCGTACATTTTTCAATCAACCCGATTCGTCATTCATCGCCCATGACCGACTCTGCCGATCAATCGAACGCTTCGACGCACCGCCGCACGATTCGCAGCTTCGTGCTGCGCTCGGGCCGCGCGACCGCCGCACAGCAGCGGGCGCTGGAGCAGTTATGGCCGAAGTACGGCATCCCGCGACAAGACGCGTTACTCGACTTCGATGCCATTTTCTCCCGCCGTGCACCGCGCATGCTGGAGATCGGTTTCGGCGCCGGGGAAGCACTGCTCGCGTTTGCGCAGTCCCATCCCGAGATGGACTGCATCGGCATCGAAGTGCATCGGCCGGGCATCGGCCACTTGTTGCTCGGTGTGGAGGCCGCAGGACTGACGAACGTACGCGTGATAGATCGCGATGCTGTCGAAGTCTTGCAACACGAGGTTCCGACCGCCTCCATTGCCGTCGCGCACATCTTTTTTCCGGATCCTTGGCACAAGAAACGTCATCACAAACGACGCCTCATCCAACCCCCGTTCGTCGAATTGCTCGCGCGCGTGCTCGAGCCAGGTGCGACGCTTCGACTGGCAACCGATTGGGAAAACTACGCATTGCAGATGCGCGACGTCTTGGATTCATCGCCCGCGTTTCGCAATGTCGCAGACGAACGAGGCTTCGTGCCGCGAAGCGAGGTGCGTCCGTTGACCAAGTTCGAACGGCGCGGCCAACGACTCGGGCATCAAGTCTGGGATCTCGAATACATCAGAGTGTGATGGCGAGTTGGCGCGATCGCTGCATGCGGTCGTGTTGCATCTGCGCCGAATGATCGACACTCGATCTCATGATGCTGTGCGCAAAAAATGCCTCTTGAATCCGCACGCGTGCAGGAGCATAAACAAAGCCGAATCGAGCGAAGTGACTAGGAAGCAGTTCGCGCAAGGAATGCGCGCAGCAGCATCAATATGGAGGGAATCATGACGTCGCCGAGCCCTGTCGTAGGCGAGTGGTATCGCCGAGCAGATGGATCGCACTTCGAAGTCGTAGCGATCGATCGCGACGATGGAACCGTAGAGGTTCAACACTTCGACGGCACGTTGGAAGAGTTCGATCTCGATTCCTGGGAAGAGCTGGAATTCGAAGAGGCGGAACCGCCAGAAGACTGGACGGGCTCAGTGGACGTCGAGCCCGAAGACTACGACAGTGAACGCGAGCTCATCATGAGCAACATGTGGACGGATCCGCTGACGAGTCTCGATCGCAGCGAGGCGTCCGGATACTCGGAGTGGCCAGCGCCGGGAGACTTCTGAGGGGTGCGGGCTTGGGACTTCGGGCCAAGAAGTTCACAGCGCTTCAATTAAGACGCTTACGTTTCGATGATGATCCCCTCACCGGCACGCTTCGCTCTGCGCTGCCTCTACCAAGGGAGAGGCGATTCCAGCGCGCTCACGCGCGCAAGCTTCTGACCAGAACCCGGAGTCCAGAGCCTTACTTCAACAGCTCGTCGTCGACTTCGACGACTACCCTCCCTTGTTCCACTCGCACCGGCAACGCGCGTAACGCTCGGCCTGCACACGGACCAGCAAAGCATTCGCCCGTCGTTCGGTCGAAGAGCGCGCCGTGCGATCGGCACATGATTGCGGAGCCATCGAGCGTCAAGAATTCATCCGGCCGCCAATTGAGCGGATGACCGGCGTGCGGGCAGCGGTTGACGTAAGCGAACGCTTGCTCGCCGATGCGCACGATGAAGCCGCGCAGCGGCCAATCGCCGTCGCCGATCGAAAACGCACGGGAGCCCGGATCGCTCAATTCATCCAGGCGACAGATGGCAACACGTTCTTGCGCGGACACTACGTCGTACCGCCCGTGGATTCGCTGCTGCGCTGCGTGGCCGCAGAGCCGATCGATGTATCGATCAACCCGGCGCGGGTCATCAACCAGAACAACACGATGCCGGGCAGCGCAATCACGAACGTAAACAAGTAGAAATTGATGTAGCCGAGATGCTCGATGAGCGCGCCTGCGCTCGTGCCGGTCAAGATACGACCCACGACGCTCGAAGCTGCCGAGATCAAGGCGTATTGGCTCGCAGTGAAACGCAGATCGCAGAGCGCGGAGAAGTACGCGACCACGGTCACGCCGCCGATTCCGCTCGCAATGTTCTCGAATCCCATCGCAGCCGCGAGCGCCCAATTCGAATGCCCCATCGCGGCCAACCCGGCGAAGCTCAAATTGGAAACCGCCATGAGCCACAAACTCAGCAACACCGAGCGTTTCATGCCGAGACGGGAATACAGAATGCCGCCGAGAAAGATACCGCCGAGGTATCCCCAAAAGCCGAATCCGACGTCGTAGATCGCGATTTCGTCGTTGGTGTATTGGAGATCCTGCGCCAGCAATCGGAACGTGAGCATGCCGAGCGTGTCGCCGATCTTGTGCAGCAAGATGAACAACAACACGAGCCATGCGCCCTGCCGTTGAAAGAACTCCACGATCGGTGCGGCAACCGAGCTCATGAGCGCAGCCAATCCTTGGCGCTTGATGGGCTCGCGGTGGCGCTTCGGCTCACCCATGACGAGCCCGGTGAGCATCGCCGGCAGCGCAAGGAAGGCGCAGATGATGTACGCGTACTGCCAGCCGATGCGCGCAGCGAGCGCAAGCGCAAGCGCCGCAGCGACCACCGAGCCGATTCTCCATCCGTATTGCGACATGCCGGCGCCGACGCCCAATTGCTCGGGCTCGAGCAGCTCGATGCGATAGCCGTCGATGACGATGTCGTACGTCGCGCCGGCAATCGCAACGAGAATCGCTGCCTGAGCGGTGGCCATCAAGCTCGTTTTCGGATCGACGAGTCCGAGATTGACGATGGCCGCGATGGCGAGCGCGCCCGTGAAGATGAGCCACGAGACGCGTTGGCCGAGCCGGCCCAAGATGGGCAACCGGACGCTATCGACAACCCACGCCCAAAGCCATTTGAGGTTGTAGACCAAGAACGCGAGCGAGAACGCCGTGATGGCGCGCTTGTCGATGCCGTCCTGGGCCAAGCGCGTCGTGAGCGTCGCCGCGATCATCGCGTACGGCGCACCGGAGGAAACTCCGAGAAAGAAGGCGGCGAGCGGCGCCGGTTCGGTGTAAGGACGCACGGACAATGGGACGT
Organism: uncultured Sinobacteraceae bacterium; assembly: GCA_937902995.1. GTDB lineage: Bacteria > Pseudomonadota > Gammaproteobacteria > Steroidobacterales > Steroidobacteraceae > Steroidobacter. The sequence continues at coordinate 5,136 of CALEKY010000152.1, read as the reverse complement.
AGCGTCGCCACCCGAGAGCTGTGGATCCTGCCGCTGCGCTCAATCGACTCTCCGCATCATCGACGAAGGAAAGAATGGATCATGCCGAAGGAAGCGGACGGCGAACAGGCGGCGACGCCCCAATCGCTAACGTGCAAACCGCGTGTTGCCTTACTATCCCCGCCCGGTCCAGCCAAGCGATTTCCGTATGTCCGCATCCTTCATCGATCTCTGTCTCGAGCTCGGCGTGCTGCGCTTCGGGCAATTTCAGCTCAAGTCGGGACGTATGAGCCCTTACTTCTTTAATGCAGGCCTGTTCAACACGGGCCGCGCGTTGGCCGAACTCGGCCGGCATTACGCGCAAGCGATCGCCGACTGCGCGCCCGCTCACGACATGCTGTTCGGCCCGGCTTACAAAGGCATTCCGCTCGTTACGACGACCGCAATCGCACTCGCCGATCGGCACGGGCGCGACACGCCGTGGGCCTTCAATCGCAAGGAAGCCAAGGATCATGGCGAAGGCGGCACGATCGTCGGCACGCCGCTCGCAGGTCGGGTGCTGATCGTCGACGATGTCATCACTGCGGGCACCGCGATTCGCGAATCGGTGGACATCATCCGCCGCGCCGGCGCGACACCGGTCGGCGTGGTGATCGCGCTCGATCGGCAGGAGCGCGGCCAGGGATCGAGATCGGCCGTTCAGGAGGTCGAACAGGACCTTGGGCTGCCGGTAACGAGCGTCATCAAGCTGACGGATCTCATCGCCCACGTCGAGGCGCAAGGGAATACGGAGCAACTCGCCGCATTGCGCGCCTACCGTGCCCAATACGGCGTGCAAGACTGAACGCGGTTCACGTTCTTGAGCTGCCAGCCGTTGACCGGTCAGGCTCCTACTGCACAATAGGACCGCCTTTCGGGGAGCGTTCGGCTGTTGGACACCCAAGTACATGTTTAGACGACCGTACGTCGGGCTTGCTGCGATCGCAGTTGCGTTGCTCGCAGCGGCGGCCGCCCATGCTCAAAGCCGAGGGAAGAGCAGCAAGGACCAGGACTCGTTCTTTCGCTGCAAGGATGCGTCCGGCCAAACGCGCTTCGGCGACCGCATGCCGCCGGAATGCGTCGGCTTGGATACGGAAGTTCTCAACGAACGCGGCATGGTGATCCGAATCATCGAAGGGACCAAGTCGAAAGAAGAGCGTCTTGCCCGCGAAGCCGCCGAACAAAAAGCCCGCAAGGAGCAGATCGCGCGCGAACAGCGCGATCGCATGCTCATCGATACCTATTTGTCGGTCGCCGATATCGAGCGTTTGCGCGATCAGCGACTCGACGAGCTCGTATCGAAGTACCGCGTGACCGAACAGAACATCAAGAACTTGCGCGAGCGCCAAGTGCGACTCCAGCAACAGATCGCGCGGTTCAGACCCTACAACGAGAAGTCGAACGCCCCGCCCCTCCCCGATCATCTGGCCGAAGAGATGGTCAACACCGTCAACGGTATCCGTGTCTACGAAGAAGAGCTCGCCCGCAACAAACAGGAGCAAGCCGAGCTCAAGGCCGCCTTCGAAGAGGACATCAAGCGGTTCAAGGAACTGAAAGGGATCAAGTGAGCGGCGGAGTCGCCGCTTGCAGTTGACAGTTGATAGCGAAGGGAACGACTTCGTCGCTCCCTCGAACACCGAACTCAAGTTGAGCTGAGCTTGCTTACCGGCTGACCAACCGAGTCGGCTAGCTCTGAATTTCTCTTTGACTATCAGCTAAGAGGGGTTGGTGTCGCATTCGCGTGACCCTCTTCGCTCAACTATCCACTGTCAACTATCAACTCTTTCCTGTGCTCCCAAATCCCCCCGCTCCCCGCTCGCTCGCTTCGAATTCGTCGACGACTTCGAATTCGACTTGCACGACGGGAACGACGACGAGTTGGGCGATGCGTTCGCCGGGCTGGATCGTGAACGTCGTCTGGCCGCGGTTCCAGACGGATACGAAGATCTGTCCCTGGTAGTCGGAATCGATCAAGCCGACCAAATTGCCGAGCACGATGCCGTGCTTGTGGCCGAGCCCCGAACGCGGCAGCACGATCGCTGCGAGATTCGGATCGGCGAGATGAATCGCGACTCCGGATGGAATCAGATGTGTGTCGCCCGGACGCAGCTCGATCGGTGCATCGATGCACGCTCGCAAATCGACGCCGGCCGAACCGGAAGTCGCATATTGCGGCAAGGGGAACTCGCGGCCGATCCGCGGATCGAGCACACGTACTTTCAATCGCTGCCGCTTTTGTACGGGTGCGGCTCCCGCGCCGTCAGCGGGTGGCATGTAGAGGCGTGGTCGTTGCAGTTTTGTCGGAACCGGCCTGGCGGGCGTGATAGCGCTCGGCAATCACTTCGACGAGCTGACGCGCCAATGCGGTCTTGCTGGTCAGCGACAGCTCGCGCTTGCCGCCATGCCAGTACACCGTGAGCGCGTTTTCATCTTTGTCGAAACCGAGACTTTCGCCGACTCTGTTCGCGGCGATCATGTCCAGATTCTTGCCGGTGAGCTTGGCGAGCGCGTTGCGTTCGACGTTCTCGGTCTCGGCCGCGAAGCCGACCAGGAACGGCGGCTTGGAGCTCTTCGCGACGGTGGCGAGCACATCGGGCGCGCGGGTGAGCGCCAACGTCATCGTGTCGCTCGTCTTCTTGATCTTCTCGGGCGCAACTTCGCGACAGCGATAATCGGAAACGGCAGCTGCAGACACGAAAATGTCGGCGTCGACGATCGCTTGCTGAACCGCATTCAGCATCTGCTCGGCGCTTTCGACATCGATGCGTTCGATACCGTGCGGCGCAGGAATCTGCACTGGCCCGCTGACGAGCACGACCTTCGCACCTGCATCGCGCGCGGCCTCCGCGACCGCATACCCCATCTTTCCGGAGCTGCGATTGCTGATGAATCGCACGGGATCGATGCGCTCGCGCGTCGGTCCTGCCGTCACGACGACTTTCAGCCCTTGCAAGGCGTTGCTCGTCGGCGCAGCAACGAACAATTCGGCAGCGATCTCGCTGGGCTCGAGCATGCGACCCGGACCGACTTCGCCGCACGCCTGCTCGCCAGTTCCAGGACCGAGGATGCGAATGCCGCGCTCCTTCAAGATTTTCACGTTCGCTTGTGTGGCGGGATTTGCCCACATCTGACGGTTCATCGCCGGCGCGATCGCAATCGGAGCAGTCGTCGCAAGCGCAATCGTCGTCAGCAAATCGTCCGCAAAGCCATGCGCGAGACGCGCAATGAAATCGGCCGTCGCCGGCGCCACGAGCACTTGGTCCGCCCAACGAGCCAGCTCGATGTGACCCATCGCGGCTTCGGCAGACTCGTCCCACAGATCCGTGCGCACCGGTTTGCCGGAAACGGCTTGGAAGGTCAGCGGCGTCACGAATTGCTGGGCGCCGCGCGACATCACGACTTGCACTTCCGCGCCGTGATCCTGCAAACGCCGGACGAGATCGGGACTTTTGTACGCAGCAATCCCGCCAGTGACGCCGAGCAGGATCTTGCGTGGTTGCGAGGCACTCATGGCGAGGATTATGGTCCGCCGTCAGGCAGGCCAGCAAACCGAAGGGGCGATAGCGCCATGCCGTCCGGGAATGGCGCGTCGGCGACTCGCTGTCGGCCGATCCCGTGCGGATAACGACGCAATTCGCGCAAATATGCGCCGACTCCAGGCAAGTCGGCTTCCGCACAATTCGTCCTGCCCACAGAAGACAGGAACGTCGTCATGTCGATTCGGGAATGGCCGGTCAGCGAACGGCCGCGGGAGAAGCTGCTCGAGCTGGGTCCGCAGGCGCTCACGGAGGCGGAGCTGCTGGCCATTCTGATCCGCACCGGAACGCGGGGGCGGACGGCGCTGGACGTCGCGCGCAACTTGTTGACGCGCTTCGGTTCCCTGCGAGCACTGCTCACCGCGGATCGGGATCGGCTTTGCCAGGCGGAGGGCCTCGGCCCGGCGCGATATGTGGCGCTACAGGCAGCACTCGAGCTCGCTCGGCGGCATTACCAGCAGCTCATGACGGCCGGATCGACGCTCACGAACCCCAGAGCCACGCGGGAGTTCCTGCGAATGCGACTACGCGACCTCCCCCATGAGGTGTTCTGCTGCGTCTATCTGGACAATCGGCATCGAGTCATCGGGTTCGAGGAGCTGTTTCGAGGCACGATCGACGGCGCCAGCGTCCATCCGCGGGAGGTGGTCAAGGAGGCCTTGGCACGCAATGCCGCGGCCGTCATCCTGGCGCACAACCACCCGTCGGGTATCGCAGAACCCAGCCAAGCCGATGAGCTGATTACCCGCCGCCTCAAGGAAGCGCTGGCTCTCGTGGACATCCGGCTCCTGGACCACCTCATCGTCGGGGACGGCACCTGCGAGTCCTTTGCGGAGCGCGGGCTGATCTGAGTTTAGGCTGTAGGCTGCAGGCTCTAGGCTGTAGTAATCCCACGCTCGCGCGGCTGCCCCCTGATCCCCAGGGGCTCGAGGCAGCGGACGGTGGGCGCGCGCGGACACGTGCGAACGACGATCCCGATTGCGTGTCACGAGTCACGAACATAGCTGTGGCCTGTCGCCTGTGGCCGGTAGCCGGCCCGCAGGGCTTGCATTCGGTCCTTGGCTCCCCGCCCGTCCTCTGGTATAAAGCGCGGCTCATTTTTTGGGCCCGCCCTCGATAGTTACGGGCGCGGACCTTCTCGAGGAATCGCCATGTCCAGAGTCTGTCAGATCACCGGCAAGCGCCCGATGACGGGAAATCGCGTTTCGCACGCGAACAACAAGCGTCGCCGACGCTTCCTGCCGAACCTGCACACGCAACGCTTCTGGCTCGAAAGCGAGCGCCGCTTCGTGACCCTGCGCGTTTCGACGCGCGGTCTGCGCACGATCGAGAAGAAGGGCATCGACAAGGTCGTTGCCGAGCTGCGCGCGCAAGGCGTCCGCGTCTAACCGCGTCGAGAGGAGAGCTAAGTCATGCGCGAAAAGATCAAGCTGGTCTCGACCGCCGGTACGGGACATTTCTATACGACGACCAAGAACAAGCGTCTGCATCCGGACAAGATGGAGGTCAAGAAATTCGACCCCAAAGCCCGGAAGCACGTGATCTACAAGGAAGCGAAGATCAAGTAACGAAAAAACCCGCC